>NZ_JBLIAI010000028.1:0-32628 GCF_047634455.1 Maritalea sp. | reverse complement strand
GGATCAGGAGACGATGTTGTTTCTGGTGGCGCAGGTGATGATATTATCAACGCTGGATCAGGTGACGACCGGGTAAGCGGCGGCGCAGGTGATGACCGTATTAATGCAGGCTCTGGTGATGACCGGGTCAGCGGTGGTGCAGGTGATGATATTATCAACGCTGGATCAGGAGACGACCGGGTAAGTGGCGGCGCAGGCGATGACCGCATCAATGCTGGATCAGGCGATGATATTGTTTCTGGCGGTGCGGGAGATGACCGCATCAATGCAGGCTCAGGCGATGACCGGGTAAGCGGTGGTGCTGGTGATGACCGCATCAATGCAGGCTCTGGTGATGACCGCGTAAGTGGCGGTGCTGGCGACGATATTATCAATGCAGGATCAGGCGACGACCGGGTAAGTGGCGGCGCTGGCGATGATCGCATCAATGCAGGCTCTGGCGATGATGTTGTTTCTGGCGGTGCCGGTGATGATCGCATTAATGCAGGTTCGGGAGATGACCGGGTAAGCGGCGGCGCAGGTGATGATCGCATAAATGCAGGCTCAGGCGATGACCGGGTAAGCGGTGGTGCTGGTGATGATCGCATCAATGCAGGCTCAGGCGATGACCGGGTAAGCGGTGGTGCTGGTGATGATCGCATCAATGCAGGGTCTGGTGATGACCGGGTAAGCGGCGGCGCAGGCGATGACCGTATTAACGCTGGATCAGGAGACGATGTTGTTTCTGGCGGTGCTGGCGACGATATTATCAATTCTGGATCAGGCGATGACCGGGTAAGCGGCGGCGCAGGCGATGACCGTATTAACGCTGGATCAGGAGACGATGTTGTTTCTGGTGGCGCAGGTGATGATCGCATCAATGCAGGCTCAGGTGATGACCGGGTAAGTGGCGGCGCAGGCGATGATCGCATTAACGCAGGATCAGGCGACGATGTTGTTTCTGGCGGTGCTGGCGACGATATTATTAATGCAGGCTCTGGCGATGACCGGGTAAGTGGCGGCGCAGGCGATGATCGCATTAACGCAGGATCTGGTGATGACCGAGTAAGCGGCGGCGCGGGCGATGACATAATCGACGGCGGTGCTGGAGATGACTATATAAGTGGCGGTGCTGGCAATGATATCATCCAAGGCGGTGCCGGTGATGATCAACTATATGGCGGTCAGGGCGACGACGTCTTCTTGTTCTCTGTTGGTGACGGCAATGATGTTGTTCATGGCGGCACTGGAGCAGATTGGACAGACAGCATCTCGCTTTCTGACGGTTCCGGATCGGGCCAAGAATTGGGTGTGATGGGATCCGATTGGACCGTGACCGTGACCAGCGGCGAAATCTTATCTGTCGATGACGGGGAGATGGTCTTTAGTGAGGATACCAGTGGCACAATTGAGCTGTCTGATGGCAGTACGATTGATTTTGATGGGATTGAAAGTCTGTCCTGGTAAGGCGAATACTCCAAGACCGAAAATTCTGGGCGCTCCAATGGATTGGGGCGCCCAAATTGTGTCTGCTAAGCTTTATTGCGCCGAGCGCCCCACAATTTTGGGGCGTAAAAGACGGCAAAACTCAAAAACGCAAAGCTCCATCCAAACTGTGCGGTGCGCAACAGGATTTGGCTGAAATCTCCAAATAGATCAAGCGCAACCAATACGCGTAGTGATGAGGCAAGAAGAATTGTTGTGAATGCCAGTTGTGCGCCGAAGTCTGTTTTAAGGTCGTTTCCGGTATGCCCCCTGGTGGTGCGTACCATGACGCCAAGTATCATTGAACCAAATCCGCCCATACCCACCGCGTGAATTCCCGCCGCTGCGCTTATTTGACCTGGCCATAGAATGTGCGCGCCGATAAGGGCAAAGCCAATGGGCAAAAATAAGTAGGCGAGATGTAATATTAGCAAGAGATAACAACCAATGATGCGATCACCCGCCCAACGACTTAGGCGCACCAAATTGGCAGCTGCGGCCAGCAAAAACAAATAGCCTACGAAAATGCTCTCGGGCCAAATTGACCAACCGGCCAGGGTGATGATTGAAAAACCAAGGGCCACTTTATCAAGTTTACTAAATGGCGTTGGCAACCGCCCCGGTTTCATGCGAGCGAGCCAGTTTCGGGTGAAGCTTGGGATAATCCGACCGCCGATCAACATCACGAGCAGTGTGATGGCTGTAATGCCGACCCGGCGGGAAATGCTTGCCTCGCCGAACAAACTTACCTCCACATAGAAAGCAATATTGCCAGCGGCTAGTATCCCAATCAGCGCCAATACGCGGGCGTTGCGCCAGTTTTTGCCTGCGATAATTTCAATTGCGACGGCCCCAAAAAATATCAAAAGAAAAGCGCTATCCACAAACGCGGTAACCGTTAGGCCAAAATATGCAGAAAAATTGAAAGCGATACGACCAGCAAGCCAAATCACAACCAGTAACAAAAGCGGGGTGCCTTTGACGGGTAAACGACCAGTCCAGTTGGGAATTGCGGTGAGTAAAAAACCGGCAATGACTGCGGGCAATACACCGAATAAGAGTTCGTGCACGTGCCAATCCACGGTGCCTACAACTATCGGGATTTCGATTTCCGCAAAGTAGAATGGCAGCCAAAACAAGATGTTGAGGGCCGCATATAAAGCGCCAAGAAAGAAAAAAGGGCGAAACCCATATGATAAGAAGGCAGGGCCGTGTTCGGGGCGTGCGCGGACTTTGTTGTGTAGCATGTTGCCTCAAGTTCAAAAGGGGGACGCGCCAGCCCGACGTCCAACCCAAATCAATTGTGGGTGTTGCAAGCGGGCGCACTCAATCTTGTTTCTAGTCTGTCGTTGCAAAGGAATGTTTGCTAAAGATCAAACTGTTCAAAAATTGTTGAGTGGCTAGTCATATATGTTGAAAATCGATCCCACCCTAATAAAAGATCTAAAAGCATTTGTCGGCTTGGATATTGATGAGCTTGAGTTGGTTTTATCTGACGCTCATTCAAGTCTCTTTGTGAAAGGGGAGGCGTTTTTCCGCGAAGGTGAAAAAGCGACACGGTTTTTTGTTTTGCTTGACGGGTTTTTGCAAGTGATCCGCACAACGGAAAATGGCGAACAAGTCATTATGCGCCATTTTGCGCCTGGTGATGTGTTTGGTATTGCGCCGGCGCTTCGGCGAGACACTTATCCTGCAACTGCATTGGCCGTCGCAGATTGTGTGGCTTTGCACTGGCCAAACAGATTTTGGGACATATTTGAAAAAAAAGTGCCACGCCTTGTACAAAATGCGCACGGTGCTGTGGGCGAACGCTTGAACGCCTCGCAAGATCGCATCGTCGAAATGGCCACCGAGCAAGTGGAACGGCGTGTTGCGCGGGCTGTGGTTCGATTGGTGCAACAAACCGGCAAAAAAACGGCCAAAGGTATTCGGATTGACATGCCGATATCGCGTCAGGATATCGCTGAAATGTCAGGAACGACTTTGCACACAGTAAGTCGTATTTTCAGCAGCTGGTCGAATCTTGGATTGGTCGCTGTAGGTCGTCAGAAAATTGAAGTATTGTCTGCACATAAGTTAGTCATCATTGCGGAAGGACATTGAGGTCATTTGGGCCTGAGCGCGAAGTTTAGTTCGACCAGAAATGTGTTCTGGTCCAATTGATATTCGCGGCACGCGTCCTTGATTGTGTGGAAGCCAGAAATTGGACAGCCGACGCAAATCATTTTGTGTTTCAAAAATACGGCAATGGAATTTGGCCAACGTTGCATTATTTCGTCTAGGCTCAAATTTGGTTCAATCGTCGATTTTGGCATCTTTCTCCCCGTGAAACGAAGATCCGCTAGCAACGATCTCGCTATTCAGAACATAATTTCTTCACAAAAATGTTTCTTTGCGCTGGCACAAACTGGTGCAAAGTGTAGGTTTAGCTTGTGTTTATTGTGTTCGTTTGATGGTGGGCGAACAGGTGCGCAATCAGATGTAGTTAGGATGCAATATGGATTTGGGATTGACGGGAAAGAAGGCGTTGGTTTTGGCATCGAGCCAAGGATTGGGTCTTTCGGTCGCGACGGCTTTGGTGCATGAGGGCGCTCATGTTGTGATTTGTGGTCGCTCAGCACAAAAACTCGCCGAAGTTGCTGTACGATTGAGCGCGATGGGACCGGGGCAGGCTGACTTTGTTGAAGCTGATTTATCCAATGTGTCCGCCGCGAGTGACATTTTTGCTGCGGCAAAGGCCAAGTTGGGTCGAATAGATATTCTTGTTAACAATACGGGCGGTCCACCACCGGGCACAACAACCACTCCAGATGCACAAACATGGCGCACATATTTCGACACAATGGTTTTGCGAGTAATTGAGATCACCAATCTTTGCCTGCCGGATATGCAGGCGAACAAGTGGGGACGCGTTCTGACCATCGCATCTTCGGGTGTGGAGCAGCCTATTCCAAATTTGGCCATGTCCAACACATTGAGGTCGTCACTTGTTGGATGGAGCAAGTCGCTTGCGAATGAAGTCGGGAGAGATGGCATAACGTCCAATATGCAATTGCCAGGGCGTATACACACCGCGCGATTGGATCAACTCGATGGCAATAACGCAGAACGGACTGGGCGCAGTATTGAAGATGTGCGCGCGCAAAACGAAGCGCAAATACCTGTTGGTCGCTATGGACGAACTGAAGAATTCGGCGAATTGGCAGCGTTTTTAGTTTCCGAACGGGCGAGCTATGTCAACGGCTCTGTTGTTCGTTGCGACGGTGGTGCCACACAAGGCATCTAGCGCAAACTCAAATTGAGCGTTCTAACAAAGTACTTGAATTCGTGACATAATTTGAGTTGTTTTTCCAACCTTGATGAGGAGTTCGCATTGCGGTTTTTGTTAGTAGAAGACAATATGCAACTGGCAAAAGCGCTCAAAGAGCGTTTTGCGTTGGAAGGGCATGTTGTCGATCATGCTGAAGACTTAAGCGATGCGATGGTGAGCACATCAACTGTGGCGTACGATCTCATATTATTGGATATTATGTTGCCGGATGGCGATGGCCGTTCATTTTTGAAAACCCATCGCAGCAAAGCGGAGCGGACGCCGGTTATCGTGCTCACTGCCCGATCAGAAGTGTCTGATCGTGTAGGGCTTTTGGATCTGGGCGCGGACGACTATATCACCAAACCGTTTGATTTTTCTGAACTGGAAGCGCGTTGCCGTGCTGTGTTGCGGCGACAAGGTGGCAGCGTCAACAACGCGCGGGAATTTGCTGATCTGGTATTTGACCCCACGACTGGCAGTCTCAAAGTAGCAGCGCAGGAACGTTCGCTTAGAAACAGAGAATTGCGGTTGCTGGAAGTATTTTTTGGGTCTCCTGGACAGATTTTTTCTAAAACTTACCTGATGGACCGGTTGTTTTCATTCGATGATGATGTTTCTGAAAATGCTATCGAGGTCTATGTGGGGCGTTTACGCAAGAAGCTTGAAGGGTCGCAAGCGCGGATAGAAACGGTGCGGGGGCTTGGTTATCGGATGATCCAACAATCATGATCAGATTTTTGGTAACAAACTCCATCCGCCGTCGATTGGTTGTCCAACTTTCGGTCATGGCGGCGTTGTTGTCGATTGTGTTTTTTGTTGCGGTTCGTTCTGTTGCAGAACAAGCTGCCGCTGACACCCAGGACAATATTCTTGCCGCTTCCGCCACGTCAATTGCCGACGCGCTATATTCGGAACGTGGTCGGGTGCGGGTAGAATTGCCATATTCGGCATTGTCAATGTTGGGCACAATTTCTGAGGACAGGGTGTTTTATCGTATTGTTGCTGACGGTGAAACAGTAACTGGTTATGACGATTTGGCGGTACCCGAAGTGGATAACAGGCAGCGTATTGCGCAGTTTGTAACCGATCAATACCGAGGAGAAGAGGTACGTGTTGTTTCCTTGGCGCGCGCTGTCAGCAATGGTGAACGCGCGGCAAATGTGCGCATTATTATTGCGCAAACGCGTCGCGGATTGGCGGCCATATCTTCACAAATCACCTCAACAGCGATGGCAGTTGCCATTGGTTTTTTCCTAATGGCCACAGCGCTTAGTCTGTTGGCGGCACAAAGCGCAGTTGCACCTTTGAACAAACTGGCAAAATCGGTTGCACGGCGCGGCCCGAAAGACCTGCGGCCGGTCGTCACCAATACGCCGGGTGAGCTGGTGCCGTTGGTGGATGCACTAAATAATTTTATGATGAGGTTGCGTGCGTCCTTGACCCGATCTGAGGAGTTTATTGCTGAAGCGGCACATCGGGTGCGCACCCCACTGGCTACTGTACGCACCCAAGCGGAAGTGGTGCATCGGCAAATGGAAAAGCCGGAAAATCGTAAGGCTTTGAGAGAGATGATCCGAGCTGTTGACGAGAGCTCGCGCTCTGCTGGGCAGTTGCTTGATCACGCTATGGTGACGTTTAGAACTGACCATCTCGAACGGGATGAAATAGACCTTCGCACATTGGCAATGGAAACGTGCGAGCGGTTGCAGCCCACAGCAGAATTGAAGGACATCGAGATTGTTCGCGAGCTGCCGAAGCAGAGTGCAAATATTTTTGGCGACCGAATTTTACTGCAAAATGCAGTGCGGAATGTCTTGGATAATGCGATAAAGTATTCGCCTGCCGAGAGCACAATAATTGTCGCAGTCGCACAAAATGAGAAAGAGATGAAACTGTCAATAATTGACCAAGGACGTGGATTTGACGGTGCAGATTTGGGCAAATTAACAGGACGGTTTTCGCGCGGTACAAATGTTGATGATATCGTTGGGTCTGGTCTGGGTTTGACCATCGCCGATGAGGTCCTACGCGCCCATAAAGGTCACCTGCTGATCGAGGCAAATAAGGAAGGTGTTGGTGCATGCGTTATGCTGGTTTTCGAACGGTCCTAGTTGGGTTGGTGCTTTTCGTCGGTCTGATTTTGCCGGTGCAAGCCTTTGAGATCGAAGCGCAAAAACGTTATCCGCTTGCCAGCGCGCAACAAACGCTGACGATATTGTCAACGGCTGATATCGAGGTTTTTGAGCCGATAATTCGTGCATTTCAACTTGCCAATCCAGACATTGGCATCAATTACGTCACGTCCGGCAGCACTGAGGTGATGAGAGCGATCTATGAAGAGGGCGCGCAATTTGATTTGGTGATTTCGTCTGCCATGGACCTGCAGACGAAGTTGGCGAATGATGGTTTCGCCCTTGATTATTCTTCTGAGGCAACATCAACATTGCCTCAATGGGCAACGTGGCGCAATCAGGTATTTGGGTTCACGCAAGAACCTGCGGTGATGGTGATTTCGGAAGCTTCTTTTGAGGGTTTGGATGTTCCAAGGACACGCCAAGAACTTATTGAACTCTTGCGGGACAATCCCGACAGATTTGCGGGACGTGTTGGCACATATGATGTGCGCACGTCGGGCCTTGGATATTTGTTTGCGACACAAGATTCGCGCAATACCGAGAGTTTTTGGCGATTAACTGAAGTGATGGGGCGGCTTGATGCGCAACTCTATTGTTGTTCGGGAGCTATGATCTCTGATGTGGCCTCGGGTAAACTTGCGTTGGCCTACAATGTATTGGGTAGCTATGCGGCCAGTCAGCTACAGGGTGCCGATGGGTTAAAAATTGTATATTTGGATGATTTTGTTGGCGTAATGTTGCGCACGGCGCTTATTCCACGTGGCGCAAAACAACCAGAAGCCGCCGGCCGTATGATTGATTTTTTGGCCCGCTTGGGCGCTCATCCTGACCTGTCGGTGGCGACGGGTTTGCCGCCGATTACTGACCAGCAGCAAGCCGCAGGCACCGTGCTTCGACCCATCAGAATGGGCCCTGGATTGCTGGTGTTTTTGGATCAATTGCGTCGCGAAACGTTTCTTCGCAGCTGGACCAGCTCGATAAAGCAAAATGAGTAAATATCTGCGCTTGCACTCGTTCTATATTTGTTCCAGTCTTTATGTGAATTGTTAGATTGGAATGAGTAATGCTGAAGATAAAGAATAGGCAGGCGCGTTGGTTTTGGCTGAACAAAAACTTGTTGGCAAAGCCGCCGCTTGGCCAGTTTGATCTTTTGCAAACTGTCAAAGATCTCGGCTTTGTACAAATAGACACGATTCAAAATGTCGCGCGCGCGCACCACCATATCCTGTGGAGTCGCAACCAAACTTATCGTTCGGATATGATTGATGAACATTTGGGCCGTTCGGGTGATTTGTTCGAGCATTTTACCCACGATGCCTCGATGATTCCGAGTGAGTTTTTCCCCATGTGGCAGCGGCGTTTTGATCTTATGAAGGCGCGTGTTGAACGGCACTATTTTGGCAAAGAAGTGACAAGTAAAAAAGTGCAACAACTCATCCTTGATCGCATCACGAAAGAGGGGCCGCTGTCCACTGAAGCATTTGATACAAAAATTGAAGGCAAAAAAGAGATGTGGGCGCGTCCGCCGCACAAGAAAACGCTGGATTATCTTTGGTATGCGGGTGTCTTGACCACGTCGCACCGGGAAAAGTTCCGTAAGTATTACGATCTGACGGATCGGGTGATTTCCAAAGAATTGTTTGATACGGAGCTGAGTGAACAGGAGCAAATTGATTGGTTGTGCGAAGCGGCGTTGCGCCGTTTGGGTGTTGCAAGCCCCGGTGAAATTCGGAAATTCTGGGAAGCGGTCAGCCCGAATGAAGTAAAAGCATGGGCGGAGACGGCTGATGTTGAACCTGTCGCTGTGCAAGCAAATGATGGCAGTTGGTCGGAAGTTCTCGCCTTTGGCGACATTGAAAGCGAACTTGACGAATTGACCAAGCCAACATCACGGCTGCGTATAATTAACCCCTTTGACCCGTTGATCAGGGATCGGGCGCGGCTAAAGCGCTTGTTTGGGTTTGACTATACAATTGAAATTTTTGTGCCCGAAGCAAAGCGAGAATGGGGATATTATGTTTATCCGCTGTTGCAAAATGATCGGTTTGTCGGCCGAATTGAATTGAAGGCTGATCGCAAGAAATCTCAGTTGAACGTGATTTCGTTTTGGCAGGAGCCTAAGGTGAAATGGGGTGATGCGCGCATGAACGCCCTGGATAAAGAACTAAAACAGTTTGCAAAACTAGGTGGTGTTGAAGACGTTGTTTGGTTGTGCGCGCAGACATAGGATTAAATTGTTCAGTTGAATTGGACCAGAATGGATGCAGCCGACTAGGGTCTGAACTCAACTGAGAAATGATCTGGACAGCAGTTCAAATTTGATCAGATTTAGGCGAATGGGCCGAATTGACTTGCTGTCAATGAGGATATTTCAACGACAAACTGGCAAAATTGAATGCTGCCTTTCGGGTTATGTGCAAAACAGGCTGCTTCAGCGTCGAAAAGCCTCACCGATATGAAAATCGCTTTCGTTTCTCTCCTCAAATCAGTCTATTTTGCACCCAATCCAGACCTTTTCTCAGTTGAGTCCAGACCCTAGACTTCAAACTAAGCGTGCGCTAACAGTTTGGCATGGTAATTGAGGCGGAACTTATGGCGAAATCGGTCGTGTGCGTGGGCGAAATCATGCTTGAGCTTTCAGGAGTCCAACCTGACGGCTCGGCTCGGTTTGGCTTTGGTGGCGATACCGGGAACACAGCGATCTATTTGTCGCGCTTGTTCGGAAATGAAAACAAGGTCGGCTATCTGACGAGACTGGGGAAAGGGCCGTTTTCTGATAATCTTGCAGCGGGAATGCGGGATGAAGGTGTTGTGCTTTCGCCTACTACTCAATCAGAACCCGGAACGCCTGGCCTTTATGCAATCAGTACTGACGCAGAAGGAGAGCGCTCGTTCACCTACTGGCGTCGTGATGCGGCGGTAAGGCACGTTCTTACTGGCGTGGGCGCTGATCAAGAAGAAGAGTTCCTCTTGGGTTTTGATGCGCTATATTTGTCGGGCATAACATTGGCGATCTTATCGGATGCGGGGCGAAATCGGCTGCTCAACATCATCAAACAATTTGTGTCTGAAGGGCGCGATGTGATGTTTGATGTCAATTTTCGTCAAAACCTTTGGCAAAGCCACGCGCCAGATATCGATGTTCCTAAAATGATGGAGCAAGTGATTGGCCTGTCGACGATTGTTAAAATTGGCCAAGACGAAGCGGAAGCTCTATTCGGCACACAAAGCATTTCGCAAACAATTGACCGGCTGTCTGTGTTGGGAAATGCGGCGTTGGTGGTTACCGATGGCGCGGGCCGCATTGTGGTCTATGCTGATGGGACGACGCAGAACATCGAGTTTGATGTTGTTGCAAAGGTTGTTGATGCAACGGCGGCCGGTGATAGTTTCAGCGCCGGGTTTTTGGCGGCACGCCTTAATGGCAATGTGTTGCAAACCTGTGCAAAAACTGGTCAGCAACTTGCCGCGTGTGTCATCCAATTCCCCGGTGCAATCATACCGCGTGACCAGATGCCAGCATTAGATCTTTGATTTTGGTTCATTTTCAAATGATTGTTATACGGCAGGGAAGATGTTGACCCGCTTTACCTCACCGTAGGCGAAGCTGGTTTCAATTGCCGCAACCCCAGGAATTTTGTGTACTTTTTTGCGGGTAAATCGCTCATAGTCTTCCAAGCTGGCCACGACCACACGCATCAAGTAATCCCAGTCGCCAGTCATTAAATGACATTCAAGAATTTCATCAATGTGCAGAATAGCGGTTTCAAAACCTTTCACCGCATCCTCGGTGTGATGCTGCAGTTTGATTCTCACAAATACAGTAACAGGCAGCCCGTACTCTTTTTGGTCAACAATAGCGCAATAGCCTTTGATTATGCCGCGTTTTTCAAGGCTTTTGAGACGTCTTAGGCAGGGCGAGGCAGAGAGATTTACACGCTCGGCAAGCTCTTGGTTGGTTAACCGACCATTCGCTTGCAGTTCCCTTATTATCTTTTGGTCTGTTTGGTCCAAAATTGTCTCCTTTGAGCAATTATCTGCCAATAAATCATCTTTGATTGGCAAACAAAGTCAGAAAATGCCCTTCAAAAAGCAGTATCATGTGAACAAAGGTGGTGCAACGACCATCAGTTTCAGCTTTGGAGATTTGCGAAATGAAAGATGATGCATTGGGTCGCCCGTTAGGGTTTTCGACAAGAGCTATTCATCACGGTTATGATCCTTTGGATGAAGAGGGAGCACTTACGCCGCCGCTTCACCTCACGTCAACATTTGCATTTGAAAGTGCGGAGCACGGTGGCGACATTTTTGCTGGTGAGAAGCCGGGTCATGTTTATTCGCGCATTTCCAATCCCACCTGTGATTTGCTGGAGCGCCGTATTGCCATTTTGGAAGGCGCTGAAGCGGCGTTGGCGAACTCATCCGGTATGGGGTCAATCTCATCTGTGATGTGGACATTCCTGTCGCCGGGTGACGAAGTGATTTGTGACGAGACTCTATATGGTTGCACGTTTGCGTTCTTCACGCACGGTCTGGCCAAGTTCGGCATCAAGATCACCCATGTGGATATGACCAACCCAGCGAATGTGCGGGCAGCGATTAGCGACAAAACCAAAATTGTCTATTTCGAGACCGTTGCAAACCCAAATATGCGTTTGGTCGATGTGGCTGCAGTGTCCGAAATCGCGCACGAACATGGTGCGAAAGTGGTTGTTGATAGCACATATACTACGCCGTATTTGATGCGGCCGATTGAATTGGGTGCCGATATTGTTGTGCATTCAGCAACGAAATATCTTGGTGGCCACGGTGACGTTATCGCAGGTTTGGTTGCAGGTTCGCTGGAAGATATTACCCAAATACGCTTGGTCGGCATGAAGGATATGACCGGGGCCGTGATGGCGCCGTTCAATGCGATGTTGATTTTGCGGGGCATTAAAACATTGCAGCTGCGGATGGATCGTCACTGCGCCAATGCGATGAAAGTAGCGCGCGCCCTTGAAGCACACCCGATGGTTTCTGTGGTGCATTTCCCCGGTCTGGAGAGCTTTCCACAGCATGACCTTGCCAAACGCACAATGAAAGACTTTGGTGGCATGATTGCTTTTGAAGTTATCGGCGGCATTGATGCGGGTAAAGCGACCATGAACCACTTGAAGATGATCAAACGTGCGGTAAGCCTTGGCGATGCTGAAACATTGATCCAGCACCCTGCCAGCATGACGCATTCCACATACACTCCGGAAGAACGTGCAAAACACTTGATCAGCGAAGGTTTGATCCGCATGTCTGTTGGCCTGGAAGAGCCAGACGACATTATTGCTGATTTGATGCAGGCGCTGCCCATGGCGGCAGAAAAAGTCGCTTAAGTAAGTCCTTTGTGGCGGCGCTTTCAAGCTAGATGGCTGAGAAAACGCCGCCGTTTCTGGACACGCTTCAGAGCATATATGGCTTGCCCTTTGATATTTGTTATGTAAGATGTCTGACAACTTTTATATGTGACTGCCACGTTGTCGTGCTTGTTTGACGAATGTCACAACTGCTCCAAGAGAGAACCGTCATGAAAAAAGATATTGAGCAACTCAAGCAATTGGAAAACCAAGTTCTTTGGCTTGCCTGTTGGATGATCCACAACGCGAACCATTTGCGCCCAAAAGGCGATGGCGACGTGAAAGTGGGGGGGCATCAAGCTTCTTGCGCGTCAATTGTTTCGATCATGACCGCGCTCTATTTCCACATATTGAAGCCTGAAGATCGTATTGCGGTTAAACCCCACGCGTCGCCGATTTTTCACGCCATCCAGTATCTTATGGGTAATCAAACTCGCGAGAAAATGGAAAACTTTCGTGGCTACGGTGGAGTTCAAAGCTATCCAAGTCGCACGAAGGACATTGACGATGTTGATTTTTCCACCGGGTCGGTTGGCCTAGGTGTAGGGATCACCGCATTTGCCTCAATGATTCAAGATTATTTGCAGGCCAAAAAGTGGGCAAAAGACAAGCCGATGGGTCGCATGATCTCGTTGATTGGCGATGCGGAGATGGATGAAGGCAATATTTTTGAGTGTCTTCAGGAAGGTTGGAAACATGATGTGCGCAATGTGTGGTGGATCATTGACTATAACCGACAAAGCCTTGATGGGGTCATCAAAGAGGGACTTTGGGAGCGTCTTGAGACGATCTTTAAAGCTTTTGGTTGGGAAGTGGTCAGGATCAAGCACGGTTCGCTACAGCGTGCCGCATTTGCAGAGCCAGGCGGTGATAAGCTGCGCGAGTGGATCGACAATTGTCCGAACCAGCTTTATTCGGCGCTGACTTTCCAAGGCGGTGCCGCTTGGCGCAAACGCTTGTTGGATCAAATTGGCGATCAGGGTGATGTAACCGCTCTCATCGAGAAGCGTTCTGATGAGGAATTGTCGGCGTTGATGAACAATCTGGGCGGTCAGTGCATGGAAACATTGGTTGATGCGTTCGAGAGCATTGATCACGATAAACCGACCATGTTCTTGTCCTACACCATCAAAGGTTGGGGCACGCCGCTTGCGGGGCATAAAGACAATCATGCTGGATTGATGACACCTGCTCAAATGGAGATCTTTCGCAACAATGTTGGGGTTAAAACTGGCAGCGAGTGGGAAAAGTTCGGCGCGATTGCAGATCAAAAGAAAACGCAAGCGTTTTTGGATCAGGTTCCGTTCTTCTTAAAGGGTACACGCCGTTTCAGTGCCGATGCAGTTCCTGTGGGCGAACCGGTGAAGTTGACCGACCGGATGCAATCTACGCAGGCAGGTTTTGGCAAAATATTGGATGCGATTGGCAAGCGCGATGACAAGCTTTCCGAGCGCATCATCACCACGTCACCTGACGTGACGGTGTCCACCAATATTGGTGGGTGGGTCAATCGAAAGGGCTTGTTTGATCGAAAAGTGTTGCAAGACACGTTTAAGGATGAAGCTATTCCTTCGGCGCAAAAGTGGCAGTTCTCGCCAGATGGTCAGCATGTTGAGCTGGGCATAGCGGAAATGAACTTGTTTCTAATGCTTGGGGCAGCAGGTCTTTCGCATTCGATTTTTGGCGAACGGTTGTTGCCGATTGGCACTGTTTATGATCCGTTCATCGCCCGTGGTTTGGATGCGCTGAACTACGCTTGTTATCAAGATAGTCGCTTTATGATTGTTGGCACACCATCCGGTATCACGCTTGCGCCAGAAGGTGGTGCGCACCAGTCAATCGGCTCCCAATTAATTGGCATGAGTCAAGACGGATTGGCCGCATTTGAACCTGCATATTTGGATGAATTGTCCATTATCATGCAGTGGGCATTTGATTATATGCAACGCGATGGTGAGGGTGATCCAGACGAGCGGACTTGGCTGCGTGATGAAACAGGTGGCTCAATCTATATGCGTCTGTCTACACGTCCGCTTGAACAACCGATGTGGCGTGAGGGTGATGATTTCAAACAAGGTGTAATAGATGGCGCCTACTGGTGGCGCAAGCCGGGTGCCAATTGCGATGTGGTGATTGCCTATCAAGGGGTGGTTGCGCCTGAAGTGCTCGATGCAGCGGGTCGGATTGGCGAAGATCGCCGCGACATTGGTGTTTTGGCTTGCACGTCAGCAGATCGTTTGAATGCGGGTTGGACGGCTGCGCAGCGCGCGCGTCGTCGTGGTAATGGAAATGCCATGTCGCATGTTGAGCGGATGTTGGCGGATTTGCCACCGCATTGCAAAATCATCACCGTGACGGATGGCCATCCCGCGACTTTGAGTTGGCTGGGCGCAGTAGCAGGGCACGAGACCATCCCTCTAGGCGTTGAGCACTTTGGCCAGACTGGCACAGTTGGTGATCTATATAGCCACTACGGAATTGATGCTGATACAATAGTTTCTGTGGCGCAAAATCTTGTGTGTGGTCGGCCACTTCGAAACCTTCGGATTGTCGTTTAGGTTCGGTATTAGTCGCCTCACATATTGTGGCGGCTAAATCACCTCTGATCGAATTTCAGCGATGTGCAGGCGCATTGCCGCTTCGGCAGCTTTTGCGTCGTGTGCCTCAAGAGCCGCAATTATCCGCCTATGTCCCGCATTGGAAACTTGGTCGCGACGCTGACGCTCGGCAGGCGTTGATGCGGTTGGCAACATGCTTTTGTTGATTTCGCGGAGCACGTTGAAAAGCAGTTCGTTGCCGGTGGCGGCCGCAATGGCCTCGTGAAATTCTTGATCGTGTTTTTGTCCGGTTTGGAAATCTTCGGTTTCGTTGACCAGCGTCGCGAAGTTTTTGATGATGGCGAGTTGGTCTGCATTTGCATTTTCTGCCGCCAAGCCAGCAATTTGCGGTTCGAGCATTTCGCGCAATTGGAAAAGATCAAAAAGTTTTCTCTTGCCGCTCTTTTTGGAGAATCCTAGCGCCCGAACGAGATCAGCTTGGCTTGTGGCTTGAATAAAGTTGCCGCTGCCTTGACGGGCAGCGAGCACACCCTGTTCTTGCATCACCCGAATGGCTTCACGCAATGAGTGGCGCGAAACTTTGAAACGTTCTGAAAGTTGGCGCTCTGGCGGTAAGATATCGCCTGGGCCGAGTTTGTCCTGTTCAATCAGCGAACGAATTTTGGCAACAACAGATTCATAGGCACGAACTGTCGGCGTGGTTTTTGTTCCAGATTTCAGTTTTTCGAGTGCATTTGACCGTGTTTGGGACAATTTTTTCTCAACCAATTTTGATGTGTTGAGAGTTTAAGCGCAAAAAAAGCCCAAAAATCAATAGCTAGGCCGAAATTAGTTTTCTAAGAATTGGTTGGCGGTACATGCTATTGCATAGCGATTTTGGATGAAATGTGAAATTGGTACAACCACTTCTTGATTGTTGCCAATTTGTGCCTAAGATGTGTTTTGTTGCGCAAGGGGGGCTTATGCAAAACTTTACGACCCGACCAGAAATTGTTGGCGATTTTGGCGTTGTGGCGTCAACACACTGGATCGGTTCGGGTGTTGGTATGTCGGTGCTTGAACGTGGCGGCAATGCGTTTGACGCTGCCGTTGCAACGGGTTTTACGCTGCAAATTGTCGAGCCCCATCTCAATGGTCCGGGCGGTGAAGTGCCGATGATTGTCGCTAAAAATGGCGAAGCACCGCGCGTGATATGCGGGCAGGGTGTTGCACCTGCAGCGGCCACAATTGGTGCATATACATCACTTGGTCTGGATATCGTGCCAGGAAGTGGTTTGCTTTCTGCGGTAGTGCCGGGGGCGTTTGATGCATGGTTGATGTTGCTATTGGACTATGGAACCTTGCACCTTCGTGATGTGCTGTCCTATGCGATCAGCTATGCCCAAAATGGGGTGCCTGTATTGCCAAATATCGCGGGTACAATTGGCAACGTAAAGGGACTTTTCAACGAGCATTGGCACAGTTCCGCTGACGTATATTTGCCCAATGGGCAAGTGCCGTCTGTTGGTAGTCGGTTTAAAAATCCTGGCATTGCAAAGACGTATTTGCGGATCATTGAAGAGGCTGAAAGCGCTGGCGGAAACCGTGAACAGCAAATTGAAAAAGCACGTTCAATTTGGCGCGAGGGTTTTGTGGCCGACACCATCGATAGTTATTTCCGTCAAAATGAAATGATGGATAGTTCGGGGCGGCGCAACAAGGGTCTTTTGAGCGGCGATGATATGGCCCGTTGGCAGGCAAGTTATGAGGAGCCGCTGGGCTATCACTACAAGGGTTATGATGTGCTCAAAACGGGACCATGGGGTCAAGGACCAGCTTTTCTGCAGCAGTTGGCTCTGCTCAAAGGGGTTGATTTGGACGTGCTTTCACCAACTGATCCAGACTTTGTGCATCAAGTTGTTGAAGCGAGCAAACTGGCGTTCGCTGACCGCGAGGCATTTTACGGTGATCCAGACTTTGTCGATGTGTCGATGGCGACCTTGTTGAGCAACGAGTATAACGATCAGCGCCGCAAACTGATTGGCGAAATGGCATCGCTGGAACAACGACCCGGATACGTTGATGGTCATGGTGGACCAATCCTTGATCGGCCGAAGGGCAAAACCCGTGAAGGGCGTGCAAACAAAGATATGGGCGAGCCAACAGTTGCGCGGTTTGACGATTTGTCCACAGGATCGGACGGACGCACAAAAGGCGATACGTGTCACCTCGATATCATTGATCAGTGGGGCAATATGGTCACCGCGACACCAAGCGGCGGGTGGTTGCAGAGTTCGCCGGTTATTCCAGAACTTGGGTTCTGCTTGACCAATCGCGCACAAATGTTTTGGCTCGATGAGCGATCACCGTCATGTATTGCGCCGGGCAAAAGGCCGCGCACCACATTGTCTGTTTCAATGGCGATGAAGGATGGTGCACCAGAAATGATTTTCGGCACACCCGGCGGCGATCAACAAGATCAGTGGTCCTTGCATCACTTCTTGCGCTATGTGCATTTTGGACAAAATTTGCAAGAAGCAATAGATGCGCCGGGGTTCCACTCAAATCATATTCCAAGCTCCTTTTTTCCACGGGAAATTGATGCGGGGCATCTGGTAGTGGAGGGCCGCTTTCCGCAAGCGACCATCGACGAACTTTTAAAAAGAGGTCACAAGTTGCATGTGGATGGCGATTGGACATTGGGTAGAATGACAGCTGCGTCCAAAACAGGCGGGTTTTTGCGCGCCGGTGCAAACGCACGCTTTATGCAGGGCTATGCGGTTGGAAGATAGTTTGATAACAGGCGCTTATGGTCGCTTTCGAAAAACCCAAATCAAGCACTTCAACTGGAGATTCATGCTTGCAATTGCCTTTCAATGCTGTGCAACCTTGCGTTATTGAGTCCCAATAAGAGTTGTTATGATGGTTCGGCAAGTTGATATTTTGGTGATTGGCGCTGGTATTGCCGGCGCTGGTGTTGCAGCACAATTGGCGCAAACCAATTCAGTGATCATATTGGATATGGAAGCCCGGCCCGGCTATCATTCGACGGGGCGTTCTGCTGCAATGTTTGCAATGAATTATGGCAACGACCCGATTAAAAAGCTCAACCGAGCATCGTGGGACATGTTCCATCAATTGCCAGTCGATTTTTTTCCGCACTCGGTATTGACGGACCGTGGCGTGCTGCATGTCGCTAGTGCTGCGTCTGAGCCTGAATTTGATGAGTTGATGGCAAACGCAGATGACATTGAACGGCTAACGCCTGCGCAGGCGGCAGAGATTATCCCTATTCTGGACACGTCATATTGTGTAACCGCTGGCCTAGAGCGAGAAGCAAAAGACCTCGATGTTGCGGCGCTACACTATGGATGGCTCAAACAGACAAAACAAAATGGCGCTGAGGTAATCTGCGATGCGGGCGTCAGCGATGCAGAATTTGTGGATGGCCTCTGGCATGTGGAAACGGCAAAGGGAAAATTCAAAGCAAAAATCGTTGTCAACGCCGCAGGCGCGTGGGCAGATGAGATTGCGATAATCTTTCGCGTTGCACCCGTTCGATTGGTTGCAAAGCGCCGCACGATTGCAACCTTGCCATCTTCCCACCCAGACGTGTCCCACAAATGGCCGATGCTGTTGAGCGCTTCGGAGGACTGGTACATGAAACCTGATGCGGGTAGCTTTTTGGTGTCCCCGGCTGATGACGATATCGTGCCACCTCATGACGTGTTTGTTGACGATATGGTTTTGGCAGAGGGGCTTTTTCGCTTTTGTGAAGCGACAACATATGATGTTAGCCGTGTAGACAGCAGTTGGGCGGGATTGCGGGTTTTCGCGCCAGACAAAACACCAGTGTGCGGTTTTGCACCTACGGTTGAGGGATTTTTCTGGTTGGCAGGGCAGGGTGGTTATGGCATCCAGACCTCACCTGCATTGTCACTTTTGGCCGCGCACATGATTTTGGGGCATTCATTGCCCGCATTTGCGGATGCACAACTTATCAACGATTTGTCGCCAGATCGGGCGGCACTTAAACAATAGGAACTAAAATGAGCATTCAACGCATTAATCCAGGCCCGCGCATGAGCCAGGCTGTTGTTTTCGGCAACATGGTCTATTTGGCTGGCCAAGTTGGTACGCCTAGCGCCAGCATTCAAGGGCAAACTGAATCTATTCTTGCAAAAATTGATGCTTTGTTGGCACAAGCGGGCACATCAAAATCAAACGTCTTGAAAGCCGAAATTTGGCTTTCTGACATGTCACACTTTGCAGCGATGAACGAACTTTGGGATGCCTGGATTGACCCAGCAAATCCACCAGCCCGCGCGTGTGGCGAAAGCAAGTTGGCAACGTCAGAGTATGATGTTGAAATTATGATCACAGCCGCCAAAATCTAGCGTTGGCTGTGCTTATCATGCGGTGGACTTGTCGTATGATGCGAAATGCTAATTTTGCACAATTTTGTTTTGTGTTTAAAACATCCACGTCGAAGAATTCGAACGGCTTGCTATTGTGAGCCGTTTTTGATCATTTGAAGGGAAATGGGATGACCGAAGTCGCGCGCGAATCCATGGAATATGACGTTGTAATCGTCGGGGCCGGGCCAGCTGGCCTGTCTGCTGCGATCCGCCTGAAACAAATTGGCGGCGACGACATTTCGGTTGTGGTGTTGGAAAAAGGCTCCGAAGTCGGGGCTCATATTCTTTCGGGTGCGATCTTGGACCCGGTTGGCTTGAATAGGCTCATTCCTGATTGGCAAGAAAAAGGCGCGCCGCTCCACACCGAGGTGACAACAGATCATTTCAACGTGTTTTCCAAAACCGGTGGATTTTCAATCCCGCATATTCTTATGCCGCCGCTGCTTTCAAATAAGGGCTGTTACATTGTTTCAATGGGCAATGTCTGCCGTTGGTTGGCTGAGCAAGCTGAAGCGATTGGTGTTGAAGTTTTCCCAGGCTTTGCAGCATCAGAGTTGGTTTATGGCGACAATGGCGCGTTAGCTGGTGTTGTGGCGGGTGAGTTTGGATTAAACCCAGACGGCACACCTGGTCCAAACTATGAATCAGGTATGGAGTTGCGCGGCAAATATGTGTTCTTGAGTGAAGGCGCGCGCGGATCGTTGGCCAAGCAGGTTATTGCCAATTTCGAGCTTGATAAAGATGCTGACTATCCAAAATTTGGTTTGGGCATGAAAGAGATCTGGGAGATTGACCCCGCCAAACACAAATTGGGCCACGTTGAACATTCTTTGGGCTGGCCACTTGGTGGTGAAGCGGGTGGTGGGTCCTTTATCTATCATTTGGAAGACAATCAGGTCTATGTGGGCTTTACGGTGCATCTTGATTACAAAAACCCCTATGTTTTCCCATACATGGCGTTCCAGCAATTCAAGCATCACCCACAAGTTGCTGCACTGCTAGAAGGTGGTCGACGCACGGCTTATGGCGCGCGGGTTATCGCAAGTGGTGGCATCCAGTCACTGCCCAAAATGGTGTTTCCGGGTGGCGCATTGCTTGGCTGTTCTGCGGGACTGCTTAACTTTGCGCGGCTTAAGGGTAATCATAACGCCATGCTTTCGGGCATTGCAGCAGCGGAAGCTGCGGCGAAAGCTCTAAAGGCTGGTCGTCAAGGTGATGAACTTGCGGATTACGAAACTGAAGTGCGCACTGGTGAGATAGCCAAAGAATTGAACAAAGTCCGTAACGTGAAGCCGATGAGCTCGAAGTTGGGCGCGGTTTGGGGTACGATTTTGGCAGGCGCGGATATGTGGTTTTCATCACTGTTCGGATCGCCGCTATTGGGTAAATGGCGCCACGGCAAGTCTGATGCGATGGCGACGGAACCAGCGGCAAATCATCAAAAGATCGAATATCCGAAACCGGATGGAACCCTGTCGTTTGATCGTTTGACCAACGTGTCGTTCAGTTTCACCAACCACGCTGAAGAGCAGCCTTGCCAATTGAAATTGGCAGATCCTAGTCTGCCGATCTCGAAAAATTTGCCTGAGTTTGATGAGCCTGCGCAACGTTATTGCCCGGCCGGGGTTTATGAAGTGGTTGAGCAAACAGATGGGTCTGGTCCAAAGTTTGTCATCAATGCGCAGAACTGCGTGCATTGTAAAACATGTGACATCAAAGACCCTGCACAGAACATTACATGGGCAACGCCGCAAGGTGGCGAGGGCCCCAATTATCCAAATATGTAGTGTTTTTGCACTAGATGGAATCCTAAAAACCCGCAAGATTATGCCCTTGCGGGTTTGTTTATTGAAAAGGTCAGAAATATGCACACTGGAAGCTGTTTATGCGGTGCGGTTGAGTTTGAAGTCACAGGTGAGTTGAAAGCGCCGGATGCTTGCCACTGTGATGCATGTCGCAAAACAACAGGGCATTATTTGGTGTCCACAGACGTTGCCAAAGATGCGCTAAAAATCAGTGGTGAAGAGAATATCAGCTGGTTCCAATCATCCGAAAAAGTGCGCCGCGGCTTTTGCTTGATGTGTGGATCAACCCTGTTCTTTGATGCGATCTTTAAGGACTGGACGGGTGTGGCCATGGGCGCGTTTGACAAGCCAACAGACGTCAAAATGGAAAAGCACATCTTTACGGCAGAGAAGGGTGACTACTACGACATCACCGACGGATTGCCACAAAACGAGCACTGAAATTTCACTGTGCAAATTGGTCACACCACTGTTTCAAAACACAGCCTGAGCCAAGAACTGCTTGCCAAATTACTCCCTCGGTGAAAATCTGACCCTAAGAATCGCGAATTCTTCGCGCCGGCAATCGCACCTTGCGGTTGTTTTTTAGGGTATGTTTTGCCCTAGGAAGCATCGAATAATCTCTTGCCGGGATTAGTTTTGATGAGGTGAGATGATGTCTGACACGACAAGTGTGCAGGCGGAGCAGGCCAATTGGCGCAGCGAAGCAAAAACGACTCTAATTCTGGCGTGGCCGTTGATTCTGGCACAACTGGCGCAAATCGGTTTGGGCACGACCGACGTTATTATGATGACGCAACTCAGCCCAGATCATCTGGCGGCGGGTGGCTTGGCGACCTCCATAATGTTCTTGTTTCTCATGTTTGGCATCGGTCTAGCGACATCTGTTTCTCCATTGATGGCGCAAGCCATCGGCCGCGAGGACTATCGGTCTGCCCGCAGAACCGTCCGGCAAGGATTTTGGGTTGTCATAATTTTCGCGACAATTTTGGTGCCGTTCATCCTGCAAACGGAATGGATATTTGAGGTCTTAAGACAAGATCCGAAACTTGCGGTATTGGCAGCTGATTATGTGAAGTTCGCCGCATACCAGTTCTATCCGTTTTTGCTGTTCATGGTTCTGCGTGGATTTTTGGCGGCGCATGAAGATACAAAAATTGTACTTGTTGCGACGATCATCGGCATCTTTGTGAACGCGCTTGGAAACTACGCGCTGATGTTTGGCAATTTCGGGTTTCCTCGACTTGAACTGGCAGGCGCTGGCATTTCTACGATCATCGTGCACTCCGTCACGTTTCTATTCGGGCTGAGCTACGTGCTCTTGCGCAAGAAGTATCGTCACTATGAATTGCTCGTCCGTTTTTGGCGACCAGATTGGCCGCGTTTTTGGGAGATACTAAAAATTGGCGCACCTATTGGCCTAATGCTGACAGCCGAAGTTGGTCTATTCAGCGTTGCTGCAATCATGATGGGCTGGCTGGGCGCGACGGAACTCGCGGCGCATAACATTGCAATTCAACTGGCATCAATTTCATTCATGGTACCATTGGGATTGTCCCAAGCAACAACCGTGCGCGTTGGCCTGCAATACGGCAGAGAGTCAGCGATTGGTGTTGGTGTTGCGGGTTGGACATCAATAACGATGGGCACCGGGTTTATGGCGATTACCTGCGCGATGTTTGTTTTGTTTCCGCATGTTTTCATTGCATTGTTTATCGACGCTTCAAAACCAGAAAATGTGCAGGTTTTTGGGCTCGCCGTTTCATATTTGGCGGTGGCCGGTCTGTTTCAGTTGGTTGATGGTGCTCAAGCGATGGCTTCGGCATCTTTGCGAGGGCTCAGTGACACGAAAGTGCCTATGTTTGCTGCCATCTTTGGTTATTGGCTGATGGGATTGCCGATCGCCTACTATTTTGGTTTTCAAACAGAACTACGCGGAGTAGGCGTTTGGCTGGGTCTGGCTGGCGGCTTAGCCATTGTTGCTGTGATTCTTAATTGGCGATTTGCCATGCGCGGTAGTCTTGGTTTGCTGGCGTTAAAACCAAACATGCACGAAAACTAGAAATGGTTCAAACATGAAGCAGCTTCCCTCAATGTTTTATATTTAAAGCATATATTGATTTCAGGCTGTAATTGGGCCTAATGTTGTGCTGAATTGTAGGGTTGAGAATTACTTTGGCGAAAGAAGTAAATTAACCCACTTGACCTTCGACGCACATTGAGGGAACGATTGTGTATGGAAAAGATTATTAGGGAGGCTCTTTCCGGTCATGTTGCAGAAACAGGTGGTCTTATCATCGGCCTACGTCATGTACAGGAAAGATGTCAGTTCGTGCCCAGCGACACCGTTCGGATCGCGGCAGAACTATTTAACATAAGCCAGGCGGAAGTGCGTGGCGTGATCAGCTTCTACGCTGATTTTCGCGACAAGAAGCCCGGCCAAAATCACATTCGTCTTTGCGTTGCAGAGGCGTGCCAATCTGTTGGTGCGCGCGCAATTGAAGAAGACCTGCTGAACCGTTTTGCCGTTCGAATGGGCGAAACGGACGCGTCTGATTTTGTCACCATTGAACCGGTCTATTGCCTTGGCTTGTGCTCTTGCGCGCCCGCGGCTGAGGTCAATGGAGAACTGATCGCGCGCGTCGATGCTCAGCGGATTGTAGACGAGGTGGGCTCATGAGCAGTTTGCGCATTTACGTGCCGCTCGACAGCGCTGCTGTTGCGCTTGGTGCGGATGAGGTTGTGGCGGCGATTTCGCAGGAAGCGACCTCTCGCAATTTGGTCATTGAGATCGTGCGCAATGGATCGCGCGGCATGCATTGGCTCGAACCCTTGGTTGAGGTCGAAGTTGATGGCAAGCGGATTGGATATGGCCCGGTTGCGAAAGCAGATGTGGCCTCGCTTTTTGAGGCTGATTTCTTGAGTGGTGGCGTTCACGCCAAATCTGTTGGAACTGTTGAGGAACTGCCCTTCATGGCAGATCAACATCGCCTAACTTTTGCGCGTTGTGGCGTAACTGATCCGCTTTCAATTGCTGACTATCAAGCGCATGGCGGACTAGAAGGCGTTACGAACGCTATCAAGCTGAGCCAAAGCGACATTGTTGAAACAATCAAAGCATCGGGCCTTCGGGGTCGTGGCGGCGCTGGTTTTCCCGCTGGCATCAAGTGGGACACTGTGCAAAGCGCACAAGCCGATCAGAAATACATCGTTTGCAATGCGGACGAAGGCGATAGCGGGACATTCGCTGATCGCATGATCATGGAAGGCGATCCATTGCTGTTGATTGAGGGCATGGTGATCGCCGGGCTGGGCGTTGGCGCAACCAAAGGGTACATCTATCTGCGCTCTGAATATCCAATTGCCGCTCGTATTCTAAATGAAGCCATTGAGGTCGCTAAAGCAAACAAATTGCTCGGTGATGACGTACTTGGTTCCGGTAAGGCGTTTGAGCTTACTGTGTTCATTGGCGCAGGGGCATATATTTGTGGCGAAGAAACTTCGCTGCTTGAAAGTCTTGAAGGCAAACGTGGCGTGGTGCGCGCAAAGCCACCACTGCCCGCACTCGAAGGACTATTCGGCAAGCCAACGCTGGTGCACAATGTGTTGTCGCTTTGCGCAGTGCCTTGGATCATGGCAAATGGTGGCGCGGCCTACGCCGAATACGGTCAGGGGCGTTCAAAAGGAACGTTAGCGTTCCAACTGGCGGGCAACATCAAGCAGGGTGGTTTGTTTGAAACCGCATTTGGCGTTAAACTAGGTGATCTGGTCAATAAATATGGTGGTGGCACTCGATCTGGCCGGCCGTTCAAGGCTGTGCAAATTGGTGGCCCTTTGGGCGCGTATTTGCCCGAACAAATGCTCGACTTGGCAATGGACTATGAAGTGATGGCGCAAAATGGCGCTGGTGTTGGGCATGGCGGCATTGTGGTGTTTGACGACAGTGCTGATTTGCTCGCTCAAGCCCGTTACGCCTTCGAATTCTGTGCTGAGGAAAGTTGCGGCAAGTGTACGCCATGTCGCGTTGGCGCGGTGCGGGGTGAAGAGGTGATCGATAAGATCGCTGCTGGTACGGACTACGATCAGAACATGGTTTTGCTCGAAGACCTTTGCGAATTGATGGTGGACGGATCGCTTTGTGCCATGGGCGGCATGACGCCGATCCCGGTGATGAGTGCAGTTAAACATTTCCCTGATGATTTTGCGCCGCGGGTTAACCGCGAAGCGGCAGAATAGGAGATAGATTATGCCTATCTTAAAAGAACACGATTTTGGAACACCAAAATCAAAGTCCACAAAAACTGTTGAAGTTGAAGTGGACGGATTTAAAATCTCAGTGCCTGAAGGCACCAGCGTTATGCGCGCGGCGTCTGAAATCGGTATCGATATTCCAAAACTTTGCGCCACAGATAGTTTAGAGCCATTTGGTTCGTGTCGCTTGTGTTTGGTGGAAGTTGAAGGTCGCAAGGGTACACCTGCCAGTTGCACCACGCCTGTTGCGGCGGGGATGAAAATTTCAACCCAAACGCCTCGGCTTGAAAAGCTGCGTCGCGGCGTGATGGAACTCTATATTTCTGATCATCCGCTTGATTGCCTGACCTGTGCTGCCAACGGGGATTGCGAACTGCAAGACATGGCGGGTTCTGTCGGTTTGCGCGATGTGCGTTATGGCTATGACGGAGCGAACCACTTTGATGCAACCAAAGACCAAAGCAATCCATATTTCACGTTTGATCCGGCAAAATGTATCGTGTGCTCACGTTGCGTACGCGCGTGTGACGAAGTGCAAGGCACTTTGGCGCTGACGATTGATGGGCGCGGTTTTGGCAGCAAAGTGGCTGTTGGCGGCGCAGATTTCTTCTCGTCAGAATGTGTTTCTTGTGGCGCGTGTGTGCAAGCTTGTCCAACGGCGACCTTGCAAGAAAACACTGTCATTGAACATGGAACGCCAGACCGATCCGTTCTAACGACTTGCGCATATTGCGGCGTTGGTTGTTCGTTCAAGGCCGAAATGAAGGGCGATCAGGTTATCCGCATGGTGCCCTACAAGGATGGTAAAGCGAACCACGGGCATTCGTGCGTGAAGGGACGTTTTGCTTGGGGTTATGCAACCCATAATGACCGCATCACAAAGCCCATGATCCGCGAGAACATCACCGATCCTTGGCGCGAAGTTTCTTGGGATGAGGCCTTTGCCTTTTCAGCTGAAAAGCTGAAAAAGGCACAAGCCGATCACGGCGTAAAGGCAATTGGCGGCATAACTTCGTCACGTTGTACATCAGAGGAAGTTTGGGTGGTGCAAAAGACCGTCCGCGCTGCGTTTGGCAACAACAATGTGGATACATGCGCTCGGGTTTGCCATTCGCCGACCGGTTATGGCCTAAATCAAACGTTTGGAACCTCTGCTGGCACACAAGACTTTGACAGCGTTGAAGAATGTGACGTGATGATTGTTATTGGCGCGAACCCAACCGATGCGCATCCGGTATTTGCCTCGCAAATGAAACGACGTTTGCGCGAGGGCGCTAAACTGATTGTAGTTGATCCGCGCAAAATCGACTTGGTCAAGTCTGCCCATATTGAAGCGGACCATCATTTGGCGTTGAAGCCGGGCACCAACGTTGCCGTTGTAAATGCGCTGGCGCACGTGATCGCCAAAGAGGGGTTGATCGACGAAAAGTTTGTGCAAGAACGTTGCGACATGCAAAGCTTTAATGAGTGGCGCGATTTCATTTTGGACGACATCAACGCGCCTGAAACCATCGCTGCGGAAAGTGGTGTTGATGCCGAAGAAATCCGCAAAGCCGCGCGGCTTTATGCGACAGGCGGCAATGCAGCGATTTATTACGGGCTCGGCGTCACAGAGCACAGCCAAGGTTCCACGATGGTGATGGGCATGGCCAACCTTGCGATGGCGACCGGCAATATTGGTCGACGTGGCGTAGGTGTGAACCCCTTGCGTGGCCAAAACAATGTGCAAGGTTCGTGTGATATGGGGTCATTCCCCCACGAACTTCCCGGCTATCGGTCAGTGGCCGATGATCAAGTGCGTGGCACGTTCGAAACGGCATGGCAGCGGACATTGGATTCGGTGCCCGGTTACCGCATTCCCAACATGTTCGACGAAGCAATTTCGGGTAAATATAAGGGCATGTATGTGCAGGGCGAGGACATTGCCCAGTCAGACCCGAATACCCATCATGTTGAAGCCGCACTTCGTGCGCTCGACATTTTGATTGTACAAGACTTGTTCCTGAACGAGACGGCGCGCTTTGCGCATGTGTTCTTGCCGGGAACTTCGTTCCTTGAAAAAGACGGCACCTTCATCAACGCTGAGCGCCGGATTAATCGGGTACGCCCGGTGATGAAATCGGCGACGGGTTTGGAAGAGTGGGAAGTGACCCAACGGTTGGCTAATGCGATGGGCTATTCCGAAATGAACTATACCGACGCTTCGCAAATTATGGACGAAATCGCAGCGCTTACACCGACTTTTGCTGGCGTGAGTTTTACACGCCTTGACGAAAAAGGGTCTGTGCAATGGCCGTGCAATGATGATGCGCCCGATGGCACACCGATCATGCATGAAAATGAATTTGTGCGCGGTAAGGGCGCATTCATTGTCACCGAATATGTACCAACCACTGAGAAGACCAATCGCAAATTCCCATTGATCCTGACGACTGGCCGGATTTTGAGCCAATATAATGTGGGCGCTCAAACGCGGCGCACGGATAATGTGGATTGGTGGGAAGAGGATGTCTTAGAAATTCATCCCTCAGACGCGGAAGCCAAAGGCATTCGTGATGGGCATTGGGTTTCTATTCGGTCGCGCAAGGGCGAGACCACGTTGCGGGCATTGGTTTCTGAGCGGATGGCCCCGGGTGTTGTTTACACAACGTTTCATCATCCTGAGAGCGGCGCGAACATCATCACCACTGAGAATTCAGATTGGGCGACCAACTGCCCGGAGTACAAAGTGACCGCTGTTGAGGTGACACCTGCCAATCATAAATCTGATTGGCAAGAGCATTATGCGCTCGAGACACCTTCCATGCGCAAGATTGCACACAAGGCACCAGCTGAGCCAGCCGAGTAATGGGTAGGCAATTGGATAAATTTAGTAATTCGCGCCAGCTGGGGGTTGGGGTTGGCGGGCAAAGAACCACGTGGCAGATCGCAGAGGAGCGTCCAATCGCGCTGGTTTACAACCAACGCAATTACGCGGTGATGCTGGCGACACCCGATGATTTACAGGATTTCGCGGTTGGGTTCTCAATATCAGAGCGCATTGTGAATTCGGCTAGCGAAATCAAGTCCATCACGGTGCAAGATGTTGAAGTTGGGTATGATGTCAAAGTCGAAATTGACCCCACTCGCTTAGAGCGTTTGGATATACGGCAGAAACGCAGAAACCTTGTTGGGTCAGCCAGCTGTGGGTTATGTGGTCTTGAAAATACGGATAGCTTTTTGGCGCCTTTGCCCAAAGTTACCACAACCCGTTTAGTCCTATCCGATCAGGCTATTGCAAAGGCGGTGGGTGAATTGCCCACGCATCAGGTGCTGAACGGGGAGACCTACTCTGTGCATGGTGCTGCTTGGGTCTCGTTGGCTGGCAAAATCGAAATGGTGCGTGAAGATATTGGCCGCCACAACGCAGTTGATAAGCTGCTTGGTGCGCGCGCAAAAATGGATATGCAATCGGAAGGCTTCATGCTCGTAAGCAGCCGTTGTTCTTATGAAATCATTGAAAAAGCTGCGCGCCATGGTGTGCGGGCAGTCGTGTCGATTTCTGCGCCAACGGGTTTTGCCTTAGACAAGGCGGCAGAGGCCAATATTGCCCTTTATTGTTGGTCTAAAGACGGCCCTGTGCATTTGCTTGACTACTGATGTGACCAATCGTCAGGGTCTTCAGAATTGCTTGGCGAAAGGCCAATGATATCGCCTTCAAGATTACACCCAAGCCCCAACACGGTTCGGTTGGCGTAGGAAAAATAGGCGGTTACCTGATTGATTTCAAGGATTTGTCCGTCGTCGAAGCCAGCGGCGCGTAATTGCTTTACATCGTTCTCAATCATTCTTGCAGGTGTTATCGTTAGCTTTCTGGCATATTTTAAAGCAGCAATTTCCCGCATACTTAGGGGGGCCATGTCGACTTGTTCGGTTGTGATCGCTTCACGAATGGCGTGGGCACGCTCGTCGTTTTTCAAATCGCGCATGAGTCCAACGAAGTGATGCTCAAAACAATAGTCGCATTTATTGAGATAACTGACATAAGTGCCTATCGCCTCCAGAAACCATTTTGGCAGCGTGTTGCCTGTGTGATGCAACACAAATTTGTAGAGCGCCATGTGCCCTTCCATGGTGTTTGGGCGTAGCGAATGCAGCATCATGATGTTGTCGACATTGTTGCCTTGGCCGGTTATGCGCTCATATAGCTGCCTGAGTTTCCCGGACGAGGCCACGAAACTTATTGTTCTTATCCATGCCACAAGTACTTCCCCTTTTCCGTCGATCTCGAACGGCCCCAAAACTTCGAAAAATCGACGATTTTGTCCGACAAAGTTGTCAGGCGGGTCTGATTCACTTAGGTTGGGCTTTAAAATTATAGGTTGAGAACCTAAAAGGGTCCAAATGTTTTTTGGTGGCAAGGTGCGATGAAAGTGGCTGGATCAAACGTTGAAGCAGTTGTAAAAATCGTTACGGAGGCGGTTCGCACCGGTCGTTTGGTGCCGGGTACGCGGCTTGTTGAAGCTGATTATACACAAGGGTTGGGCTATAGTCGAAGCACAGTTCGTGAGGCCTTTCAGCGGTTAATTTCGACGGGCCTGCTTACATTTGAACGACATCGAGGCGTTTCAGTTTGTAAATTGTCACGCAAACAAGCAACAGATGTCTATTGCGTTCGGGCTACTCTTGAGGGGTTGGCCGCAAGGCTGGCGACGCCTTTCGCACAACAGAATCCTGAGCGTTTTCAGCAGTTGCAGGCAAAGCTTGATGACGCGGTGGCCCAATCTGACTTGAGCGTTTTTTCGCGGCTAAATACTGACTTTCACAGTCTGATCGCCGAATCCGCCGACAATGATTACCTGTTGCAGGCCATTAAACGATTTGAAACATCGATATTCTGGCTGCAATTTCGTGTGCTTGTTGGGCAAAATGCCGTCTTTACCACCAATGATGATCACCAATTGATCGTGCGGGAGATGCTTCGTGGTGATGAAAAGGGCGCTGAGGCTGCGATGGTCATGCACATCCTAAAAGCTGGTGACTTGGTACAGGCTTTGGACGACGACTATTTTAGGGTCTGAACTCAATTGAATGCTGCCTTTCGGGTTGCATGCAAAACAAGCTGCTTCAGCGTCGAAAAGCCTCACCGATATGAAAATCGCTTTCGTTTCTCTCCTCAAATCAGTCTATTTTGCACCCAATCCAGACCTTTTCTCAATTCAGTCCAGACCCTAGTACCCTGCGATAGCTGACATTGGGTAAAACCCTGTCTTAAAATCCCCTAATTGAAGTTTGCTCCATTTATCGTTGATCAGACAAAGTTTGACTTGACCGACCGATGATTTTATATATTGTCTGACAATCTAATCAGACAATATTGTTGAGGTCTTGGGATGGAACATCAATTCGGTGAAGAATTTGCGCCAGTAGCACTGCCAGATTTTGAAGAAAAATCTTTAGAAGAAATGCGAGCGGGTGCGCGTGCATTTTATGAGCGGACAAAGAAACGGCACACGGTGCGCGACTTTTCTTCCAAACCGGTCCCTCGGGACATTATTGAGACATGTATCAGGGCTGCGGGAACCGCTCCAAATGGTGCTAATCACCAGCCATGGCATTTCAGTGCGATTTCAAACCCGGCGATGAAGTCGAAGATACGTCTTGCCGCAGAGGAAGAAGAGCGCACTTTCTATTCAGGGCGGGCAGGCGAAGAATGGCTGCGTGCACTAAAGCCAATTGGTACCGATCCTGAAAAACCTTTTTTAGAAAAGGCGCCATGGCTGATCAGTATTTTTGGTCAGCGGCGTTCGATTGGCGCAGATGGGCGTAAATACAAGAATTATTATGTGCCAGAATCTGTATCGATTGCTACTGGGTTTTTGCTTTTGGCGCTGCAAGAAGCGGGGTTGGCAACGCTGACCCACACGCCCAACCCGATGAGTTTTCTCACCGAGATCTGCAACCGTCCGGCAACCGATAAGCCATATATTTTGCTTGTTGTTGGCTACCCTGCGGTAGATGCATCGATTCCAAAACACGCACTAGAGAAAAAGCCCCTGTCAGAAATCTCGACCTTCTTTGAGTGAAAATTAGACTGCACACTTGGTCGAGACGGATGCGAAAAAGGTCAGCTCTGGACAGCTGACCTTTTTTTGCATGTGCCTGAGGTTTTGGGGGACAAATAACCTTACAAGCTACATGTTTGAGAATTTTTGGACCATGAAGTCTATGAAAACACGGGTTTTGAGCGCTAGTCTGCGCCGGTGAGGGTATAGGATATAGAGTGGTGTTGTTTCTTCTGCGATGCCCGGCAGTAAGATTTGAAGGTTCCCGGCCTTGATTGAATCTTGTACGATGAACGACGGGATGTATGCGTAGCCAACACCGGCTTCTGCGAGTTTTAGAATAGCCTCGCCATTGTTTGAGCGGGCGCGCTCTAGGTCAGTATTGGACCGTGTGGATTGCCAGGATGGTGCCGCGGCGCGCAAGCTATACACAACCGAAGGCCAAGACTTCAAATCGTCGACCGTTTTTGGTGGCCCGCTCATTTTTTTAATAAGGGCTGGTGCTGCAACGACCTGATGCAGTGTTTCGGCAAATTTGCGTACGATCAGCGAGTCTGATCCAGTAGCGCCAATGCGAATTGCAAGGTCCATGCCTTGTTCAACTATGTCGACATACCTATCTGTCATCTGGATATCGACCTGGACTTTTGGATATTTTTCCATGAATTCGGGCAATACTGGCGTTATATGTTGTGTGCCAAAAGTCATGGGCGAACTGATGCGCAAATGTCCCTGCGGCTCCAATCCTTTTTCCGCAAAGCGGTTCTCAATTTCTGCGTTCTGTTCAAGCATGGCGCGGCAATGTTCAAGATATTCCGTACCAGCTTCTGTAACCGAAACCTTGCGTGTCGTTCGATTTAGAAGTCGGACATCCAAGCGTTCCTCAAGCAAACTTAGGGTGCGCGAGACAATCGCCTTTGAGCATCCGAGCTTGTCCGCCGCTGCAGTAATGCCATTGTTCTCGGCGACTGCCACGAAAGTCTGCATCGCGTTGAGCATATCCATCTTCTTACCCCTTCAAACAATCCTCCGCATCCCGTAGTATTATCAACAAAATTATGAACGATCGTCAATTCAGTATTTTTACCGATTCATTTCGCGCTGAAGATTTTCTTAAACAATTATAATTGGTTGCGCGAAATGCGTTCTCTTGTTGTTAAACTGGAGACGGTCATTACCATTTTACGTAAGTAGAATCCAATAGTATATTTAACTTTTTGGTCAACTAGTTTTGGGTTATCCAGATTCGTCTTAAACAAAAAACAGCGCAT
>NZ_JBLIAI010000027.1:0-33165 GCF_047634455.1 Maritalea sp. | reverse complement strand
GAAGCCGAAAAGGCTAATCGGGCCAAGAGCTTGTTCCTAGCGCAGGCAAATCACGAATTGAGGCAGCCAATTCACGCTATTGGGCTGTTGACATCTTGCCTACGCGAAGAAGAAACCAAGCCGGAAAACATCGAAATTCTGGACAATGTCGATAGCGCACTTGATAGCTTGGCCAATCTTTTTAAATCGCTGCTGGGCATCACTGCACTTGATCAAGGCACCATAAGCGTCAGGCCATCGACGTTTCCCATAGCCGACCTGCTTGCCCAAACGCTTAGACAATATCAAGAGCAAGCCACACAAAACGAGTGTTCAATTGCGCTCGTGCATTCTGGTTTGTGGGTACAAACTGATAGGGCATTGCTCGCCTCAATTGTGCAAAACCTGTTGTCGAACGCCATAAAGTACGCGCCCGGCCGCAAAATACTCATGGGAGTACGACGAACTGGCCCTACATTATCCATTCATGTTCTGGATCAAGGCAGCGGTGTGGCCCTAGAAAAACAAGACGAGATTTTTCAAGAGTTTGTCCGCGTCGAGAACTTGCACACCAAACACATTGAAGGCATGGGTCTTGGCCTTTCAATAGTATCCAGAACCGCAAAATTGTTGGGACTACACATTGAGTTTTTGTCTGAGCTAGGGCGCGGAACACATGTTAGCGTTCGAAATATCACGCACATTTCCGCCCCTAAAATCCAAGAAATGGTCATTGCAAATAGCGCCATAGAAAACACAAATTTGCCGACAGTTGCCATACTGGACGATAATACCCATGTCGCGCGCAGCACCCATACACTGCTCAGCAAGTGGGGATATGATGTCGTTCAGCTTGACGCGAGCAACTTGGCGAGCACCACAACGTCTTTCTCAATGCTGATCACTGACCTTCAGCTGAACGGCAGCGAAGATGGCATTCTGGTTGCACAAAAATTGGCCGAAATGAAAAACCAAGATATTCCCACCCTGATTATCAGTGGAGCACTTGATGAAGAAGCCGAAAAGATAGCGAAGAATAACGGGTTTTGGTTTTTGCACAAACCAGTACATTCTGCGGAGCTGCGGTCCGTGCTTTTAACGATGGCGGCCGCAAACCTTAGATAATGCCAGCGTCCACCGCAGCCGAAATTGCGGCACTGCGATTATTCACATCCAGCGCTCGAAAAACCGCTGAAACATGATCGCGCACCGTGTAAGGAGAAATGCCCAGCTCTCGTGCAATCTCCTTATTGCTTTGCCCTTTTGCCATGCCCAACAGCACATCCAACTGCCGCTTTGGCAAATTGGCCGAATGGCCACCATCGGGGTCGACATTGATTTCAGACACAGCGGTCCTCGCAATCACATCGCCTTCCAAAATAGATCGGACTGAATCTTCTAAATCGCTTGCTGGCACCGACTTGGATATAAAGCCGTTAACGCCCGTCTTCATGATCTCAGAGACCAGATTTTGATCATCAGACATGGAAACAATAATGATTATGGTGCGCGGAAATCGGAGGCGCATTTCAGCAATCGAAGCGACACCGTTAAAACCGGGAAAGATAAAATCCAGCAGCATTAGGTCGGGTTCTGTTTCACTTGACGCAAGTACCAACAATTCCTCTTTGTTAGCAGCCTCCAACACGGTGCATCCCGTAATCTTCTGAACGATCCGGCGCAGCCCCCGACAGAAAATGGGGTGATCGTCAGCAACAATAGCTTTCTCAATTTTCTCAGACAATCGCCGTCCCAACTCAAACGAAACACAAACTTTGCGTACGCCAAAATTCGTCACAGCTTAACAAATGTCAAGGCTGTGTTGGCGCAATCCCGCAAATTCAATGCTCAATTGTAACGTCAGGTCGGGCCATAGCACCTTATGTGTCGCTGGCCAGTGCGGCCCAAGCCGGAGCATCAGTTTAGCCACTCACACAATTCAACATTGGCATCAATCAAAAAGGCGCGCCCTGTGGGACGCGCCAGAAATTACAATGAACATAGCCGACTAACCTGCCATTGCGCCCTGTGCAGACGCACCACGGTCCACCAATAAACGGTTGTAGGCATTCAAGTAGGCGCGCGCTGAAGCCACCAGCGTATCGGGTTCTGCAGTACGACCAGAAGCAATTCGCCCATTCATTTCAAGTCGAACATGCGCGTTCGCCTGTGCGTCAGTTCCACCCGTTACAGCGTCAACACCGTAATGGACAAGATGTGGATTGGCACCAACAGCCTCTTTGATCGCGTTAAAAATTGCATCCACAGAACCGCTGCCCGAAATGTGCACTGATTTCTCTTCACCCTCAACTGACACCGTTAAGTCGCACACATGATCGCCCCCGATAGTGGATGAAACGCTCATCGCGACAAGCTTGATTTTGTCCTCGATTGAACCCATCTCATCATCAACCAAAGCGACAAGATCATCGTCATAAACGGTTTTCTTACGGTCGGCCAAATCCTTAAACCGAACGAACGCCTCTTGAAATGCGTTGTCACCCAACTCATAGCCAAGGTCTTTCAACTTGTCCTTAAACGCAGCGCGGCCCGAATGCTTGCCCATAACCAGTGACGTTTCTTTAATCCCAACGCTTGCTGGGGTCATAATCTCGAACGTTTCTGCGTTTTTCAACATGCCATCTTGATGAATGCCACTTTCATGCGCAAAGGCGTTTTTGCCCACGATTGCTTTGTTAAACTGCACGGGCGTATTGCACGCCGCCGCCACGATTTTTGAGGCGCGCGCCAAATGTGTTGCATCAATTTCGGTGTGAAATGGAAACGCATCGCCACGGGTTTTCAACGCCATCACAATTTCTTCAAGGGCGGCGTTGCCAGCCCGTTCGCCCAAACCGTTGATGGTGCACTCAACCTGACGCGCACCCGCTTGCACACCCGCAATGGAGTTCGCCACGGCCATGCCCAAATCATTGTGACAATGGGTCGAAAAGATTGCTTTGTCGGAATTTGGCACCGTTTCAATCAATGCTTTGATCATCGCATAATATTCTTCAGGCACTGAATACCCAACAGTATCAGGGATATTGATGGTGGTTGCCCCAGCGTTTATGGCGGCCTCCACACACCTAGCCAAATAGTCGACCGGCGTCCGTGTGGCATCCATGCCAGACCATTCAACGTCGTCGATCAAGTTTCTTGCCTGTGTCACAGATTGCGTGACAAGTTCTAAAACCTCTTCCTGGGTCTTGTTCATTTGAAATTTCAAGTGAAGTGGCGAGGTGGAAACGAAGGTGTGAATTCGTCCTCTGGCAGCGGAACGCACGGCGGCACCTGCACGTTCAATATCGGCAGGAATAGCCCGTGCCAACCCGGCAATGACCGCGTTTTTTGACCGACGTGCAATTTCTGCCACCGCCTCAAAGTCGCCATTTGAAGCAATGGGAAAACCAGCTTCGATAATATCGACACCCATATTATCAAGTAATTCAGCGACTTGAAGCTTTTCTTCGAACGTCATTGTTGCGCCGGGCGCTTGCTCGCCGTCGCGCAATGTCGTGTCAAAAATAAATACGCGGTCTGTGGTGGATTGTGAATTATCGCTCATGATTTAGTCCTAATGTGGCCGACCCCAGATCAAACAATTCGGGCCGGAAAAATTCAATTTTCATACGGCTTTTGTTTTAATCCCCTAAACACCCGCTCTCTTTTACGAGAACTGCCAGTACTCAGGGGCTGATAAGGAGGAGGTCGAGAAGGAGATTTTGGCTGGCGCGCGCAAGATCAAGTGCAGCGGCGTCATGCCGAGCATTTTTTTGACCTTCAATTTCAAACGCGTCGCGGATCATGCAACAATTACTCCAAAGCACCCATCAAGAAAATCAATGCCTTCAACGCATAGCAAATTTTTTTAACACTGCAAACGCCTTAATTTACCCCAGCCGTCCAAATGTCGAAAAAACTTGCGCTTTGCACCATCTATTTCGAAAATGTAAGCACCGCCAAAATAAGGGCCAACGTGGCCATTGCACCATTGAGCATGCCCAACCGTTTCGCTTGCGCCCGCGCCGCGACGTCGCCCGCAGCGATTGCCGGGCCAAGCCGTCCTGCGGCAAATATTGAAACGGTCAACACCACAACTGCGGTGATTTTTGTGAAGAAGGAAAGGCCCAATTCCAATGGTGCCGGATAAGAAATCCACAGCATTGAAATGCCGGTAACCCAGAGCAAAATTATGGCCACTTTACCCAAAAGCTGCAGCTTCTTCATAAACCCCAATATAGCTTTACCCGCCTCGGTTTTGACATCGCTTATCTGCGCCGATGCAACCGCTGCGGCTATGCCAATACCAATTCCAATAGCCATCGAAAATAAATGCACCATCAGCAAGATTTTTGAAAAATATTCCATGCTCTCTTCCCCCCGTTTAAGCGTGAGATTATGCGAGCAATCCCCTCAGCGCAAGATGGTGCGCTTTCATCTGCTACTCGTCATCAACATACAGTTTTCCTTCTGCGACAATTATGGCGTGCCCACCAATGCCAGCATGGGTCAACAACCCATTTTCCCGCTTCACCTGCGCCTCAATGAAACTGGGTCGGCCCATTTCCTTGCCCTGTGTGACAATAAAATCAGTTAACCCATCCGTTTCAAAATAATGCTCAGACAGCAAACCACACAGTGCAGCAGCTGCCGAACCCGTTGCGGGGTCTTCTTTCAAATCGTCCTGATAGACAAAAGCACGGGCAGCGATCAGTGCATTGCGATCATTTTGTGCCAACGTAAAGGCATAAACTTTTTGACTGGCACCATTGAAAACCGAACGCCAGCCACGCCGTTCCAACTTGATTGACGCAAGTGTCTGCTCGTCTTTTACTGGCACAAGCACAAACGGCACGCCAGCGCTGTATATCGCGGGCTCTAAACCTGCCACACCAATATCATCGGCTTGCAGCCCCAAGGCGGTTGCGATGGCTTCAGGCGCAGGTGCATCCCCAATCCGCTCAGGCAATTGCGGCAAACTAAAACGCGCATGCCCGCTCACTTTGCTCGTGCGCTCCGTAATCGCCACGATGGTTCCCACCTGCTCTTCCAAGCGCACGGCCGTAATACGTTGTTTTAGCGCCAATAATACTGCCGTTCCAACGGTTGGGTGACCGGCAAATGGCAATTCGGCCGACGGCGTGAATATGCGCAAAGTCGCTACGTGACGTTCATTTTTTGGCGATTGAACAAAGACAGTCTCGCTAAGGTTAAACTCCTTGGCAATTTCCTGCATCCGCCCATCAAACAAATGATCTGAGTCAAAAACAACCGCAAGCGGATTGCCGCTCAGACGGTTTTTGGTAAAGACATCCAAAATTGTGTATGGCAGTTCCATCGATTTCCTCCGATGATACAAGCTGTGACAAGCTCCAACGCTTGGCACAAAATTCACTGCTGGCATCAATAGCATTGATTCGACCATTTCCGGTATTCATGTACTTCTCAAGCCATGAAAAACGATACCGGAGAAAAATATGATCACATGTTACGTGCAATATGAAATCGAACCGGACAAACTGGCTGAGTTTGAGCACTATGCAAAACTATGGGTGCCACTGGTCAAAAAGCATGGCGGCTTTCACCATGGCTATTTTATGCCGCACGAGAGCGCAAATGATCTTGCACTCGCCCTGTTTTCTTTCGACTCACTGGCAAAATACGAAGAATACCGCGCAGATATTGCACAGGATCCAGAATGCATTGCCGCGTTCCAATACGCCAAAGACACAAAATGCATCCGCCGATATGATCGGCAGTTTTTGAAACCATTTATGGTGCCAATGGCGTAGTTTTTGGAAGAAATGCTGTGTTTAAAAGATGCGCAAATATCCTTTCACGGCATTTAGAATGTTCATGCGCAATATTTTTAAGTCTGTTGGCCGCGATGTGTATGCCGCATGAATAAGTGCATCTGCGAGATACATGATATCACGAGCAGCCGTTTCAGGGTGGTCGATATCGTGCTCCGACAGAACAATAGAAATCGTGTTTGCAATCGCCGATTTCAGATCCAACCCGGCTTGCGCAATCGGTAAGTCATGCTCAGCTAGTGCCAACACTCTTGCCAAACGCGGCCAGCTTCCTTTGCTTTCTATCGCAACAACAACAAGCAACTCAAGGGAGCCTTGTAAGTCACGGCCAACACATTGTGCCGCTGCATTTTTCATGTTGGCGAGCAGTTTTTCGCGCTTTTGTTCAATTATGGACATCAGAATAGATTCTTTAGACGGGAAATACTGATAGAGCGACCCGATACTCACCCCCGCCACTTCAGCAACGCGATTTGTGTTGAAAGACGCGTAACCCTGTTCGACCAAAACGCGACCCGCCGCGAGCAGAATTGCCTCAACAACATCTTTTGAACGTCGCTGAACAGGCAGTTTCCTAGGTTTTGTTTGCATTGTTTGTGTTGTCATAAACGCGAGTTGTAATGTGAGTGTTAACTCGTATTTTAGCAGATATCAAAAACCAATCAACAGGCACTCCAATGCATGCGGCTCAATCAAAGACAGCAATCATTACCGGCGGCACTCGTGGAATCGGCGAGCAATTAGCGAAACTACTCAGCGAACAGGGGTTCAAAGTCCTGATTATCGGACGAAATACGGAACAATTTTTTGAAACGAAGGCGCCATGGAAAGACAATATTACCGGGCAAAACTGTGATCTAAGTGATCTAAACGCTGTCATGGCCTTGGTTGAACAATTGAAAAGCGAATATCCCAAACTGGATATGCTAATCAACAATGCTGCCAGCCAAACAGAAATGGATTTTTTTGAATTCGAAGAATGGCAACGCAATTGCGATAACTCATTGTGTGAAGTTGCTCTGAACTTAACAACGCCCATTATCCTCAGTCATGCATTGCTGGAACCAATCGAGCGGGCAAACGGAGCAATTGTCAACATCAGCTCTGGACTTGCATTGTCCCCAAAAGCAGATGCTCCGACCTATAGTGCGACAAAAACTGCGCTCAGCGCTTTTTCGAAAGCATTGCGCTACCAGTGTGAGAACAAGACCTCATCTGCCAAAATTATTGAAGTGATCATGTCATTGGTTGATACGGAAATGACACAGGGACGCGGCACTGGTAAAATTTCACCACTCCAGGCTGCAAGTGAGATCCTCAAAGGAATTGGCAAGCAACAAAACGAAATATGGATCGGCAAGGCAAAACTTCTGCGCATCATCCACCGATTAGCCCCTGAAATTAGTGCCCGGATTTTGCGATAAAAAAAGGGGTGCTAAAAAGCACCCCTCAAGTGTAGCTCTGGGAGAGCTAGGGTTTATTCATCTAAAAGCTTGGGCCTGACCCCTAGTTCTTGTCTTTATCAACAAGAGCACCAGCTTTAATCCAAGGCATCATATCGCGAAGTTTTTTACCAACTTCTTCGATTTGGTGCGCGTCATTATTGCGACGTGTCGCTTTAAACTTCGCTGCACCTGCCCGATATTCTTGCATCCACTCTGAGGTAAATTTACCTGACTGAATGTCATCCAAAACACGCTTCATTTCAGCTTTTGTTTCTGACGTGATGATGCGTGGACCAGAAACATACTCGCCCCACTCAGCGGTGTTTGAAATCGAGTAGTTCATGTTGGCAATGCCGCCTTGATAGATCAAGTCAACAATAAGTTTCACTTCATGCAAGCACTCGAAATAGGCCATTTCTGGTGCGTAGCCAGCTTCAACCAATGTTTCAAAACCAGCGCGGATCAATTCAACAACACCGCCACAAAGAACAGCTTGCTCACCGAACAAATCAGTTTCGCACTCTTCTTTAAAGGTTGTTTCAATGATGCCTGAACGGCCGCCACCAACGCCTGATGCATAAGCCAAGCCGATGTCTTTCGCATTACCAGTCGCATCATGATGGATCGCGATTAGGCACGGCACACCGCCACCTTTTTGATATTCGCCACGCACTGTGTGGCCCGGGCCTTTTGGGGCAACCATGATCACGTCGATACTGTCTTTTGGCTCAATCAAACCGTAGTGAACGTTCAAACCGTGCGCAAATGCAATTGCAGCACCATCGCGAATGTTCGGTGCGATTTCATTGTTATAAATGTCGGCTTGCAACTCGTCAGGCGTTGCCATCATCATCACGTCAGCCCAAGCCGCAGCGTCAGCAACGCTCATCACTTTAAGGCCGTCAGCTTCAACTTTTTTCGCTGTTGCAGAACCTTCACGCAGGGCAACAACCAAATTTGTTGCACCAGAATCTTTAAGGTTCAACGCATGCGCGCGGCCTTGGCTACCATAACCAATAATGGCTACTTTCTTCGCTTTGATCAGATTTAGATCAGCGTCTTGATCGTAATAAACACGCATTGTGTCATCCCTCTTATATTTTTATTCGGGTGAGATTGTTCCCACCTTGTTTTATCGAACGCCGTAAAGCGTCACAAATTGCGCAACTGCCCGCTTGGCGTCACGCACCACATCAACTTCGCTTAACACCAGTTCTTCGCCAAGCAGTAGTCGGATTTGCACATCTTTGATCACCAAACCAAAAAATGTGCGAAAAGCTTCTTCTTCATCTGTGAAATGTAAAAGCCCGGCCCCGCGCCCAGCTTTGAGCAACGGTTTCATGCGTTGACCAACAGCAAACCGACCATTCATTAAAACCGTTGTACCCAGATTGCTCAGCGGTCCCGCATGGGTGATCGCCAAACGGTTCAAGGCAACAGAAATATCGCCAGAAATAACCTTGAGCCAATCAAAGGCAAACTGTTCCAAATGAGACTGCAATGTCTCTTTCGACATCCGTTGCGGTCCCACAGGCACCGACCGAACTTTGGCGGCTTGCCACTGCACAATCGCTGTCAGCAAACCATCCCGATCACCAAACCATTTATATAGAGATTCTTTGGAACAACGCGCGCGCCGGGCCACCCCCGTCATGGTCAGCTTGTCACCAACCTCAACCAACAGTGATAGCGCAATATCGAGCACATCTTGCTGACGGGCGGTCAATTCTTCATCGCCTAATCGCACGGCTTGAGCCAATTCAAATCTCCAATGGTAAAGCAAACATTACGGAACCGTACCGTACGGTTCGGTAAATTGCAAGGAAAAAATCTGCCGTTACCTCTGTCTGATCAAATCTGAACCAATTCAACCTGTTGCAAGCAAACGCTAGCGGTTGTAGCTATTCGCCGACCCGAATTTCAAATTCCCGCGGAATACCTTCAGTTACCCGAAACCATTCGGACGCCTTGGTGCGCTTCTGGTGCGCATCAAAAGCGGCTTGGTCGACAAACAATTCCGCCACTTTAAACCGCCCCTCAATTTGAGTGGATGGCACCACATCAAACGATACACAGCCTGGCTCGCCACGCGTGAGTTCGATATGCAACGGCAACGCGGCCTCAACCTTAGCAATACGATCCGCTGGCACATCCATATGCCCGTTTAGATAGACGAGTTTGTCTGACACAGTGTTTCTTTCATCTCAAATTCGGGCCGCGCTGATTGCGCGACCCGCAGATCAATACACTAAACCGCAGCCAACGCCTGCTCAATATCAGCAATAATATCGTCAACATGCTCGATGCCGACTGAAATCCGCACGAGGTCTTCAGAAACCCCTGCTGATTTCAATTCGTCTGCGCTGAGTTGGCGGTGGGTTGTTGAGGCTGGGTGGCAAGCCAGAGACTTCGCATCGCCAATATTGACCAACCGCAAGATCATGTTCAGACCATCAATAAACTTACCGCCATTTGCGCGGTCGCCCTTGATGCCGAAGCTTAAAATGCCAGACGCTTTGCCGCTCGAAATCTTCTTTGCAAGCTCGTGGTAAGGCGACGACGTCAGGCCCGCGTAATTCACCCATGCGATTTTGTCGTGACTCTCAAGATATTCAGCAACTTTTTGCGCGTTTTCACAATGACGCTCCATGCGAAGCCCGAGTGTTTCAAGCCCCTGCAAAATCAAGAACGCATTCATTGGCGAAATCGCAGCCCCAGTATTGCGCAAAGGCACAACGCGTGCACGGCCAATGAAGGCCGCCTCGCCCAAAGCCTCAGTATAAACAACACCGTGGTAAGATGGATCAGGCTCGTTCAACATTGGGAAACGTTCTTTGTTGGCGGCCCAATCAAACTTACCGCTATCAACAATTATGCCGCCGATTGAGGTACCGTGACCGCCAATATATTTGGTCAAGGAATGCACAACAATGTCTGCACCCAATTCAAACGGGCGGCACAAATAGGGGGTTGCAACGGTATTATCAACGATCAGTGGCACGCCATGCGCATGGGCGATTTCTGCCAATTTTTTGATGTCAACGATGTTGCCCGCCGGGTTGCCGATGCTTTCGCAGAACACAGCCTTCGTGTTCGCATCAAACAGCTTTTCGATCCCTTCAAAGCCCGCATCAACCATGCGCACGTCAATGCCTTGGCGCGGGAAAGTGTGAGAAAATAGATTGTAAGTGCCGCCATAAAGCTGCGCCACAGAGACAATATTGTCGCCAGCTTCTGCAATAGTTTGAATGGCATAAGTAATGGCTGACATGCCAGATGCCAAAGCAAGCCCGGCAATCCCGCCTTCCATTTCCGCAACCCGTTGCTCGAGCACAGCAGTCGTTGGGTTCATGATGCGGGTGTAAATGTTGCCTGCAACCTTAAGGTCAAACAAATCAGCCCCATGCTGGGTGTCATCAAAAGTGTATGACGTTGTTTGATAAATCGGTACGGCCGCTGCCTTGGTGGTGGCCTCAGATGTATAGCCATGGTGAAGCGCGAGGGATTCAAGTTTCATCGGTCTGTCCTTGAGGTTTGATTTTCTAAACCAAATTTAGCAAACAAAGCGGGGCAATAACTAGTCAGATTGACGCATCTTAGGAACAACGGAACCAATTTCCACACATTTGCCCTATGGCACTTAATCACCTTGATAATCATCAAGCAATGCACAATACTTGTGCCAACTTTAGCTCTAAAAAAGAATGGTTTTTCTCGCTATTGCTGCAAAACGCGGTTTGAAGCAGATTAATGAAAACCAATTCACGGGTTCTGGGGAGGACACTATGCGCATTCGACCACTGATTTTCGGAACAATTATAGCATTCGCAAGCCTTATGGGCATTGCCACCGCGCAAGAACGCACCATGATTGTTTTGGACGGTTCTGGTTCGATGTGGGGGCAAATTGACGGCGTCCCAAAACTCCAAATTGCAAGAGACACTTTGCGCGACGTGCTCGCCAGCGTCCCCGAAACGACAGAACTTGGTTTCATGGCATATGGCCACCGCAGGAAAGGCGATTGCGGCGATATTGAACTTATCGTGGCCCCTGCCCTGGGCATGGCCAGCACCATTGCAGATAAAGCAGACAGCATGAAGTTTTTAGGCAAAACGCCACTAAGTGCAGCCGTGAAACGGGCTGCAGAAGAACTTCGCTATACCGAAGACACAGCAACGGTTGTGCTGATCACCGACGGTTTAGAAACCTGCAGCGCAAATGTGTGCGAACTCGGTCAACAGCTTGAGGCGCAAGGCGCCAACTTCACCGCCCACGTGGTCGGGTTTGGTCTATCAAAAGAAGAAGGCGCACAAGTCGCTTGTTTGGCAGAAAACACAGGCGGCCAATATTTTTCTGCGGACAATGCAGACGCCCTTTCGGCAGCACTAAAACAGACCGTTGTGGCGATTGTCCCATCGGTTACTCTGGTTCCAGTGGACCAAGATGGTGCAAAAATCACCGACATTTCATTGACTTGGAGTGTTCTTGACCCTGACGGAAACGAAGTCATGACCGATTCTGGTTTTGGCAAAGCAACTGGAAAGCTAAACGCTGGAAACTTCACGGTCAGCGTGTCCGGCCCCGAAGCGTCGGGTGGCGGTGCAATCGAAATAGTGGCGGACATCAAATCGCAAAACTTTGAAATACCTTTGGAGATCATCAGGCTAACAGCGACTGTTGAAGCCCCAGCAGAGGTGGCAGCAGGCGCTGAATTTGAGGTAATTTGGGATGGCCCCGCAGACAAAAGTGACTATGTCACCATCGTCGAAAAAGGTGCCGATGAAGGCGTCTATAATGATTACGCCTACACACAAAATGGCAACCCATCTAAAATTATTGCACCCGACGGGTTGGGGGCCTATGAAGTGCGCTATGTGCATGGGCAAACCCGCAAAACGCTGGGTTCTGCAGATATTGAAGTTGTGGCTATTACCGGCTCGGTCGTAGCACCTGCTCAGGTCGCCGCTGGTGCAGAATTTGAAGTGGACTGGACAGGACCTGCATATAAAACCGACTATATTACAATTGTTGAGGTTGGTGCTGAAGAAGGCACGTACAAAGACTATGCCTATGCGAAAAATGCAAACCCAGCCAAAATTCAAGCACCTGACGGCCTTGGGGAATATGAGGTCCGCTATGTGATCGGCGCGTCAAAACGTACCCTCGCTTCAACAAAAATTGAAGTCACGGCCGTTTCAGGAACCCTAGAGGCACCTGAAAGCGTACCAGCGGGCTCTGAGTTTGAGGTTATTTGGACCGGCCCAGCCAACAAAAGCGATTACATTACAATTGTCGAAATAGGCGCACCAGACGGCACTTATAAAGACTACGCTTATGCGCAAAATGGCTCACCCGCAAAAATCTCAGCGCCGGATGCAATCGGCAATTTTGAGCTGCGATATGTTTTGGCAACGAGCGACCGAACCCTCGTGTCGCGGCCAATTTCAACAACACAAGTGTCAGCGACATTAGAGTTGATGGGACCGGCCATTCCTGGCGGAGAAATTAAGGTCAACTGGACAGGACCAAATGCAAAAAGTGACTACATTACGGTGGTCGAAATTGGTGCCGACGAAGGTAGCTACAACGACTATGCCTACACGCAAAATGGCTCACCAGCAAAAATCAAGTTACCAAAAGCCCTAGGTACATTTGAAATCCGCTATGTCATTGGATCATCTGACAGAACACTGGCGAGCCTGCAAATCGTCCTCAAACCGGCTAGCGCCAGCATATCAGCGCCAGCTGTTGCCAAAGCAGGCGATGCCATCGAAGTCAGTTGGACAGGGCCTGCGGCCAAAGGAGATACAATTGAGATTGTTGGGGTTGGGGCAAGTGCAAATGAAACCCCGCTCGGCAATGCCGGCACGGTGCAAGGCAGCCCGTTGTTTATCTATGCGCCAGAAGAAGCTGGTGATTACGAGGTGCGGTATAAAGTGAAAAGCACAGGCGAAGTGCTGGCAACTGCACCTTTGAAAATTGATTAGTCAACAAACAAAAAAGGCCACCCAGAGGGTGGCCTTTTTCAAATTCGCAGTCGAAATGGACTTAGTCCAAAACTTCAAGATTTGTTGCAGATTCGCGACCGTCGCGACCAGCTTCAAGGTCATAAGACACTTTTTGGCCGTCAGCGAGACCTGAGAGACCTGAACGTTCAACAGCTGAAATGTGCACGAATGCATCTTTGCCGCCATCGTCTGGTGAAATAAAGCCGAAGCCCTTAGTGGAATTGAAGAATTTAACTGTACCGTTAGCCATGGTAAAACCTATTTTATAGTGTGCTAGATACGTTTCGCATCTAGCGGATTGTCCTTCTTGCAACATGCAAGAAAGGGGTAACGTTCGCAAATATCAGGGGGAAAACCATTCTAACTGGCATAGCCAGGCATCAAGTTAGCCAAAGACGGCTGAAAACGTAGAAAACTCTATGAACGTGATTGCGAAAAAAGGCAAGTCTTTTTTGCCAACCACGCGATCTAATTCAAAGATCTTTCCGGCTCCACCTTTTGCCATCATTGTGTTTTGTCATCACATCTTTTGCAACAACACCCATTGCCAACAGTTCAACAACATAGACCTTTGCGCGCATCGGTCAGCGCTTTTAAGATCAAGGTCACTTGCCCCAAGACCAAAGTTATTTTAACCTCAATAATACCTACAAACCACAATTCGCGAACAGACCCCTGTAAACGCTGGTCATCCAGTATCGGGCGCGGTCGTTCGTTTTTCAAACCAGGATAGCGCCCGATATGAGTGAACAAGCCACCTTTGCCCAACAGCATGCCAACCCCCGTTTGGGCATGATCATGATGATCTCAATGGCGTTGCTGCTGCCAATCATGGACACAATTGGAAAATATCTCACCGCCTTCCTGTCACCAGGCACCATCGCCCTATTCAGGTTTGTGGTTCAAACAGTCTTCTTCATGGCCATTTTGGGTGCGCGAAAGAAGCTGAGATTTCCGATACAACATTGGCGAACTCTTGCACTTTTGGGCGGGTTTATTTGCATGACAATGCTCACCTTGATGCTGGGGCTAAGTGTTCTGCCCGTTGCAACGTTCGTCGCGATCTTTTTTGTTGAACCGTTGATCCTGGTTTTCTTTTCGATAATTTTCCTTGGCGAAAAAGTCGGCTGGCGGCGCATCACAGCCTGCTGTGTGGGTCTTTTGGGCGCATTGATCATCATTCGACCGAATTACGCGTCCTTTGGCATGTACGCCATCATGCCAGTTTTTACCGCAATTTTCATGGCGGGATATTTTACCGTGACCAAGCAACTCCAAGGCAAGGTAGATGGCATCGCCGTCCAAGGCTGGGCAACTTTGATTGGCACTGGCTTTCTGGCAATCGCAATATCTGCCGGATCATTTGCCGGTCTTGAGGACTTACAATTCAGCTGGCCTCAGGCCTCCCATTGGGGATGGTTTATCCTCTCCGCCGCGATTGGTGTGCTCGCCTATACGTTAATCGCCGAAGCGTTTAAACGCGCACCAGCAAGCGTGTTAGCGCCGTTTCAATATATAGAAATTGTTGCCGCGACTATTCTCGGATATGTTGTGTTTGGCGATTTCCCAGACGCCCTCACCTGGCTCGGTATCGCAATAATCCTCAGCTCTGGCCTGTACGTGTTCTATCGAGAACAGCATGCGCAATCGCCAACGTCTAATAGTTCGATTGAAATCCCGCCATCACCCTAAAATCGCGATTTCCGGCCAAGTGCCCAGCATTAAAGCTATATTGCCCTGCAAGCGAATATGACAATGAATCGGAGGGTGCAAATACATATGTTGCACCAACGTCAATCTGACGGTTGTTGACACCAAGAGACGTGGCGAACTCATCGTATAAGATATCGCCGTTCGCTGTTCTGCCCACCGGCAGCGTCATGTTCATCGTGCCGGCGGAAAATGCCAACGGCGCAGAAACAGCAAGGGTGAGCGTATCGCGGCCAAGCAACACATCACTTGCGGTTATGCCAAATTCATAACCCGACAGTTGCGCGCCAGACATGCTGACAATCCCTTGCGCACCAAAACCATCGTCCAGCGCCCACGCATATTCGTAATTTGCAAACAATTGCACGCGTTCGCCAAGTGAACGCTTAAACCCAACTTCAGCCAACTGAAACAGGTTTTGCGTATCGTTTTCAAAGGCACCGCCACCTGTGATGCCCGCAAAACTATTCGCCTCAGAGAACAAGGTTGCGCCAAACCGCAACTCAGTTTCCGCATTGAATTGGTGCGATAACAAAGCACCAGCGCCAAAATTCACGTCCGTTTGATCCAGAACGCTATTCGACATAAATCCAAATGTACGCAGCACAGTTTCGCCGCCGATCGGCTGATCGGCAAATGCCATCGCCGTTTCGCCGTTTAGCCCAAGCAAACTATATGCGTCTTTAAAAACGTCGGGCCGAGAACGCTGCTCGTTTAGCGACAAAGGACCGTCAAACCCGCGTACGAATCCAAATTGTCCGATTTCATTCGGCGCATTTTCGTTCAGCCCGTCTGAAAATCCGACCCCAATAGCGGTCGCATTGCCAAACCCAACCGATGCACTCCAGCTTAAACTGGCAGCCCCCAATTCCCTATTGGTCAGCTTAGAAAACGCTTTGCGCGTCATGGCGTCCCCATCAGCGTCGGCCACCAAGTCACCCAATTTTATATCAAAGTTTCCGTTCAGATCATCGAATACCGCGATTTTGGTGTTGCGCAACTTCTCAGTCTGTTCGCCACCAAACGGAGTCGAAAGAACTAAACCGGATTGTTCAACGCCAATGCGTTCGGCCGTCGCAAGGTTTTCACCTTTAACAATCGAAACGGTGCCGATTGGGCGAAGCGCGGCCCCAACATCGGGGGTGCCATGTCCCCATTTGTCTGAATAATCATGCGCAAAAGCATTGGCAAACGTCTCGGTGCCGATAACCTCGCCCGCCGCAAAATAGCTATTGTCAGCCGAGGCCAGCAAGCGCTCTTTTAAGTTGACGGCACTCAAGGATGGGAATGCTTCTGCCAATAGCGCGATCATACCCGAGACCATTGGCGCGCCAAAAGATGTCCCCGAAATGGTGGGGTAGCCCCCCGAATATGGGGCAACGATAGATTGCGAGGGCAGCGACAAGCACTCTTTCGCCATAGCGCCACACGGTTCTGACGCCAAATATCGATTGGTGACGATATTTTGATTTTGGCCGTTCAGTCCAACATCATACTGAAAACTAATGACCTTCAACCATGCATCAGCAAGATCAGCGGACAATAACGGCAGCGAGCTCAACAGTTCGGATTTGCTGGCCCCCGCTGAATAGTTGAACTTGCCAGCCTGATTGTTAGATGCAGCAACCACCACAATGCCTGTCTGCCCAAACGAACGCGAAGCGCTTAAAAACTGATCCCAATTTGTCCAGCCAGACGCTGATTGAAGCGCTTGCTCAAGCGTTTGACCGCCATTGATAAATGCTTGCACTTCGTCCGTTGTGATTTCCTCACCCGAATAGATGCTGGTCGGTCCCCAAGAATTATTGACAACAATAGCCCCCGCCGCCTTTGCCGCCAAAAACTTGGTGGCAATTCCTGCCATGCCGCCATTCCAGTCCGCAAGGAAGAGGTTTGCAAGCGGCGCAACCCCATGCATCGGCGCTGCGGTACCCTGACTGCCTGCGGCCACTGAAGCCACGGCGGTTCCGTGGGTAGCGGTGTCCGGATTATCAAAGAAAGTTACAGTGCGGCCATTGGCACCCAGCAGCACATGTGTTCGCTCAAAACCATTATCAACAACCGCTATCGTTTGACCGCTACCTTTCAAACCCGCGGCGTGGGCGTAGTCTATGCCCATCAACGCATAGTTTTTCAGCTCAGCCGGGCGACCGATTATGCCATCAATTCCCTTGAATTGTGAATTATTGCGCACGGCATCAATTTGCGACTGTGTCGGCGTAACACCATACCCAGTATAAAAAACCGTTGTTGGCGCAGGTGGCAGCGGCGCGGGTGTGCCAGCAGGTTGCAGGTCGGAGCAGGCTGCAACGGCCAACAAGGAGCCAAGACCGAAAAAGATTTTCAAATATCTTGTATTGAAAGTCATTCAAATGGTCCTGCAAACAGCTTCAAAATATTGGTCTATTATTGCGATAAATATCTATCGCGCAAATGTTTCTTGAAGATTTCAACATCCAATGGCTTGCCCGTTGCCTGGGTGATCAATTCGGGCGTTGAGTGCAATGACGCCTTGTGGTGCACATTCTCACGCAACCAGACAAACACTGAGCTGAAGTCGCCTTTTTGCACATCATCTGCCCATGTTGGCACCTGCGTTTTCAACGTATCAAACAGCTGCGCTGCAATCATTGCGCCGATTGTATAAGTCGGGAAATAGCCAATTGCGCCACTTGGCCAATGAATATCCTGCATGCAACCATTGCCGACACCCTCAGGCGCAACGCCAATGGACTTCTTCATCTCATCGTTCCACGCAGCTTGCATATCTCTGATCAGCAAATCACCAGACAGCAGCGCTTTCTCTAGGCGATAACGCAGCATCACGTGCAACGGATAGGTCACTTCATCTGCATCCACCCGGATCATACCGCGCTCAACCTTGAGCAACGAGCGTTTGAAGTTTTCTGATTCCCACGTGTCGCCAGAAACGCCGAAAGCTTCTCGAACCACGGGCAAAGCATAATTCAAAAATTCGTCTGTCCGGCACAATTGCATATCAAGAAACAAAGATTGGCTTTCATGCATCGACATACCACGCGCCTGCCCTACTGGCTGTCCGCGCCACTGTTCGGGCAAACCAAGCTCATACATGGCGTGGCCGGTTTCGTGCAAAACCCCGTATAGGCTTTGGCTGAACGCATCGTCATTGTAGCGTGTGGTCAAACGCACATCGCCCGGCACCCCGCCGCAAAACGGGTGTGCTGACACATCAATCCGACCGTGATTGAAATCAAACCCCAGTGCCGTCATAAATCTGCGGCCAAGCTTTTCTTGCGCTGCAGTTGGGGTTTTACCTGCTAAAGGTTTGAATTGACGATGTTGGCCCTGATGCTCCAGCGCTTCGTTTAGGAAGTCGGGCAAAAATGACTGAAGTTCACCAAAATACTGATCGATTTGGGTTGAGCGCATACCCGGATCATATTCATCGAGCATTGCATCATATGGGTCCAACCCAAGCGCCTCGGATTTGGCAACAGATGCTTCACGCACCAGTTTAAGAACTGGCTCGAACGCTTTGGCAAAGGATTCAAAATCGTCTTTTGGACGTGCGGCTTGCCAAACATGGGTGCAATGCGAAGTGGCTTTGGTCAGTGCTGCCACCAAATCATTTGGCAACGCGTTGGCGTGCTGGTAGCTGCGTTCCATTTCACGCAAGTTCGCTGCATCCCAACCTTCAAGCTGCTCGCTTTTGGCTTCTTCCAGCAAGTCACTTAAAGCAATATCGGTTATTTTTTCGTGTGCAACACCTGCAAGGGCCGCCATTTGCTCACCCCGAACCCCTGCTGCACCATCTGGCATCATGGTTTCCGCATCCCAGCCCAGCATGGCGGACGCCCCCCGAATTGCAGAAATTTGGTTAAAACGATCAACGAGCTGACGATATGCAGACATACTATCCAACATTTTTTGATGAGACTGAAACGATATGAGGCTCGAATAGAACCGTTTGAAAATCAACTGTCAAATGCGATTTCGCATTCGCTGCAATTTTCGCCTATTCAGCTGCCGCAGGCTCACGTTTTTGGCGCAAACTAAACATTGTGATGGTCAGGCCAATCAATGCACTCACCGCAATTGATGCGACCATAGGCAGTGCGGTACCATCATATAGCGCACCAGAAACGGCCATAGCGATTGCAGCAACCATGAATTGCAGGGTGCCCATCATCGCCGATGCAGTTCCCGCATTTTTGCCGTGGCTTTCCAGCGCCAACACAGCTGTCACCGGGACCACAAGGCCCAAGAAACCGTAGCCAACAAACAAGAATGACGACATGACCGGCCATGCATTGAACCCAATCGCCATCACCACAAACATTGTGATCATCGTCGCCGAAAACCCAATGACGCCAAAGCGAATGAGCGGCAGCAGCCCAAACCGCCGAGACAAAGTACCATTGAGCTGAGACACTGCAAAAAATGAAACCGCATTGATGGAAAATGCAAAACTATACTGGGTGGGGTTCAGGCCATAGTGATCGATGAAGACAAACGACGAGTTGGCCAAAAACACCATAAAACTCGCCATGCCAAACGCGCCCACAAACGTCATCGCCAGGAAATGCCTATCTTTCAACACCTGCATATAACTCGCAAATATTGCACGAACATTGCCCGAACTTCGCGCAGATGGTGGGTGACTTTCTTCGAGGAAGAACAGCACCAAAAAGAACCCAAGAATACCAGCGATTGTGACGACCCAAAAGATTGTCCGCCAATCACCAAAGGCAACAATGCCCGAACCAACCAGTGGCGCCAAAATTGGAGAGATCGAAAATACGAGCATCAACAAGGACATAAGCTGCGCAGCCTCTGCACCTGTGTGCAAATCGCGCACCACCGCCCGCGCAATCACGCCGCCCGCACACGCGCCAACACCTTGGAAAAACCGCAGACCAATCAACCAATTTATATCCGTTGCCAGTGCACAACCAATGCCGCTGACAGCAAATAACAACATGCCAAAATATAAAGGTTTCTTGCGGCCAAAAATGTCTGAGATTGGGCCATAGATAAGCTGGCCGACGCCCAAAGCAATGAAAAATGTCATCAAACTTGCTTGCACAGCGGCAGTATCCGCCCCCAAATCCAGACCAATAGCTGGAAGCGCAGGCAGATACATATCAATAGCAAATGGTCCAATCGCGGTGATCAGTCCTAAAATCAGCGCATTCTTGAGCATTCTCGAATTTATCATTGCATCACCATCTGGCGCACCAGAACGGCGCTTAAAAGAAACAAATTTTTCAATAGGTGCTGCGCACCAACGATGCAGGACGGCGGGTAGATTGAGCCCGCATTGGTTTTGTATTGGTCCTACATTTATTTTACCCGTACCTGATTTTTCTGGTGATGCAAACAAAAAAGGGGCCAGCTTTCGCCGACCCCAAATAACTTCATCGTGATGAAACGATCAGTGCGCCATCAAAACGGGCACTTCCGCTTTGGTCAAAACATCGCGGGTAACGCCGCCCAATACCCATTCGCGAATACGGGAGTGACCATAGCCACCAATGACAAACATATTGGCGTTCGTGCGCTCAATCTCGTTTAACAATGCATCACCAGCATTGTCCCAACCCGCAATGTTGCGCAATTCCACATTCACACCGTGACGATCTAAATGCCGCGCCATATCTGCACCTGGTTCGATGCGCAACTCTTCGGTTGAATCGCCCTCGTGAACCATCGCCAACGTGACTTTGTTGGCCTTTTGCAGGAACGGAATAGCGTCTGCAACCGCACGTGCAGTTTCCCGCGAGTTACGCCACCCCACCACAATGTCGGTGAAGGGTTCTTTGGCTGGAATTGCCGGTGGCACAAACAGGCAAGCCCGACCTGAGCTAAACAGGATTTTTTCCAACAACTCTGGTTGCTCTGAATAGTGACCATATGGGCGCGTTGCAACAAACACATCTGCAACTCTGGCTTCGTCTGAAATAGCTGCGGCCATTTGTGAGCCAACCGTATCAATGCGACGCAGTTCGCAACGCACATCCAGTTTAGCGAATTTGTCTTTGAGTGCTTTCTCTGCTTTGTCGCCTTGCTGATCTGCTTGAGCTTGCAGTTCTGCCGCTACTTTTCCGGCCGAAAAGACCCCATCACCAGCGCTCACCACATCAGGGATTTCGATACAAAGCAGCCCCATAAGCAGCGCTTCATGTTGTGCGGCAATCGGCACCGCATATGAAAGTCGAATATCGTCTTCTTTGCTGCCGTCTAAATATACCAAGATGTCTTTGATCATGCCAGTCTCTCCAAAAAAAGGTAAACCCAACTTGCCCGTCCCACATGATCTTGCATAATTGTCGTACGCGCCGCGTTGATCTAAATCAGCATGTTAAATAGATTGGAGGCTGAGGAGAGTTTCATGGAAAAAGTAACCGGAATTGGCGGCATATTCTTTCGCGCGAAAGACCCTGAAATGCTGGCAAAATGGTATGAAAACAATTTGGGGATTGACCAAATGCCCGACGATTACGGCATTTTGGGTTGGCGTCCTAAAGGCGGTCCGACGCTTTTTCTGCCGTTTGATCACACAATGGAAGACTTTAAAACCATACCCAACCAGAATTTCATGCTCAATTTCCGCGTGAATGACCTCAGCGCGATGGTCATACAGCTGCGCAAAGCTGGAATCGAGGTGAGTGTTGGGGCCGAAAAGGAGCCAAACGGCTATTTTGCCCAGCTTCATGACCCAGAAGGCAATTGCATTGAATTGTGGGAACCTTTGGGTGTCGAGAAAGACGCACAAGAACTGTGAGCGCCAAATCCAAAGACCGCATGCCCGATTTGCTTTACGCAACCATGGAGAGCCCCCTTGGCACCATCATGTTCGCAGGCGATGGAACTCACCTGAACTATTTGGACATTCCGCTACACGGACAAGCCCCTACCCCACAACCAAGCTGGAGAAACGATCAGAACCGCTTTGCCAACGAAATTGCGCAGCTGACCGAGTATTTCAGCGGCTTGCGCTCGACATTCGATATTCAAATGAATTTTATTGGCAGCGAGTTTAATCAGCGCGTATGGACTGAGCTCACCAAAATCCCTTATGGCGACGTTATCACCTATGGCGAATTGGCACGGCGCATTGGGCAACCCGAAGGCGCGCAAGCGGTTGGCAATGCCAATGGGCAAAACCCCATCCCAATCATTGTGCCATGTCACAGGGTGATCGCCGCCAAAAACAATATTGGCGGCTTCACTGGTGGTGTGGAAAAGAAGCAGTTCTTGCTACAGCTCGAGAAAGCGAAAAACGTTCAGTTCAACCTATTCTGAAACCGGATTGCCCAACGCTATCTGATAGCGGCGCACCGCCTCTGCAAAGCCCATCAGCAACGCATCAGCGGTTATGCCGTGGCCAATGGAAACTTCAGCGACATTTGGCACGTTCTCCATAAACGCGGGCAAATTCTCTAGCGTTAGGTCATGCCCCGCATTGATCACCAACCCAGCGGCCTTTGCCGCCCGCGCGGTTACTTGCATACGTTGCAAATGATGATCGCCCTCTGGTGTGCCAAAGCTGCCGCCAAACGGACCCGTATAAATCTCAATCCGATCCGCCCCAATTTCCGCAGCATCTGGCGGAATGTTAGGGTCTTCATCCACAAACAGAGATACACGAATTCCCGCGTCCCGCATCCGACGAATAGGTTGCGCCAAAATATTATGGGAGCCTTTGATGTCCCACCCATGGTCAGACGTTGCTTGATTTGGATCGTCTGGCACAAACGTCACTTGTTGCGGTTTGTTTTCCAAAACCAATTCAACAAAACCATCATCAGGATAGCCTTCAATATTGAATTCTTTATCTGGATATTCATCGCGCAATAAAGCCGCCAGATCATAAACATCGGACCGTCGAATATGGCGTTCGTCAGGCCGTGGGTGCACCGTCACGCCGTTAGCGCCAGCGTCCAGCACCACGCGTGCCATGCCCACAACACTTGGCCATGGCAAATCACGCTGATTGCGCAGCAATGCGACTTTGTTCAAATTGACAGAGAGTGCGGTCATCATATCTCCCCACACTTACAAGGAATAACTATTGGAATCGTTAGGGCAATTCGGATGAACTGGCAACCGCGCAACCCAAATTCTACGACGAAGGGATGACAAATTCTTGCCACAAGCTGCCAAGGAGATTATTCAAAATCATCACCACCCAGCGTTCGCGAGATCAAATGGGCAAATTGGAAAAGTCATTCGCGGCCTATACCTCAGGCTCACTGATAATCAATTGCTTGACCTGATAGAACCTCAAGCTGTGGTGCATGTGCTAAAAGACCGTCAGGAAACGCTTTGGATAAAAGTGGAAGCCGTAGCCTGAAACAAAAAAGGCGACCAAACGGCCGCCCATTTTTCTTTGATTAAATGCGCAGGCTACATGCCCTCTTTACCGCGCGAAATTGCGGTCAACCCGGTGCGCACAACCTCAACAAGTCCAAGCGGTTGCATCAGCGCGATGAACTGCTCAACTTTGTTGGGGCGGCCGGTGATTTCGAACACAAAACTGTCGATGGATGCATCAACAACATTGGCGCGAAACGCTTCTGCAAGGCGCAACGTTTCGACCCGGTTCTCGCCTTTGCCTGCAACTTTGACCAGTGCCAATTCGCGCTCGAGCGCTTTGCCTTCGGCGGTCAAATCATGCACCCGATGCACCGGCACCAATCGCTCTAGCTGCAACTTGATTTGCAGCAGCACTTTTGGTGTGGCCACGGTTACAATGGTGATCCGCGAACGGTGTTTATCATGTTCAGTCTCAGAAACCGTGAGGCTGTCAATGTTGAACCCGCGGGCTGAAAACAGGCCAACGACACGGGCCAAAACGCCCGGTTCGTTATCGACAAGCACGGTCAGTGTGTGGCGCTCAACCAGTTGATTGCGCTCTATATCCCAGCTTGGTTTAAACAAGGACCTTCCCCTTTTCATCAATAATGTTGCCGATATCTGCCGTGTCCGGCAAAATCATTTCATTATGGGCCTTGCCCGATGGGATCATCGGCAAGCAGTTTTCGTCTTTGGTCACCATGCAATCAAACAAAACCGGCTTGTCGCTATCAATCATTTGCATGATTTTTTCGTCTAGTTCCGCTGGGTCGTCACAACGAATACCAACCCCGCCAAAAGCTTCCGCCATCTTGACAAAATCCGGCAAGCTTTCTGAATATGAGCTTGAATATCGGCCGCCATGCAACAGCTCCTGCCACTGCCGCACCATGCCCATGCGCTCGTTGTTCAAGATGAAAATCTTGATCGGCAATCCATATTGAACCGCCGTCGACATTTCCTGCATCGTCATCTGCACACTGGCTTCACCAGCAATATCGATCACCAAAGCATTGGGGTGCGCAACTTGCACACCAACCGCTGCGGGCAACCCATATCCCATGGTGCCAAGCCCGCCAGAAGTCATCCAACGATTGGGTTCATTAAAATGAAAATGCTGGGCCGCCCACATCTGGTGCTGGCCAACTTCAGTGGTAATGTAAACATCACGTTCTTTGGTCAGCTCATACAAACGTTCAATCGCATGCTGAGGCTTAATCACCGTGTCGGACTTGATGTAGTTCAACGATTTGACTTCGCGCCAGCCGCTAATTTCTTTCCACCAGCCCGATAGGGCTTCTGTGCGCGGTGCATTTGTACGCGACCGCCAAAGGCGAACCATTTCTTCAAGTACAAGTCCACAATCACCGACAATTGGCAGATCAACCGCGATGTTTTTATTGATCGAAGAGGGATCAATATCGATGTGGATCTTCTTCGAATTTGGCGAAAACCCATCAAGACGACCCGTTATCCGATCATCAAATCGCGCGCCAACGCAGATCATCAAATCACAATCATGCATCGCCATATTGGCTTCATAGGTGCCGTGCATCCCGAGCATGCCAAGCCACTGATCTGATGACGCTGGAAACGCGCCCAAACCCATCAAAGTTGAGGTAACCGGGAAACCGGTCAGTTCAGCAATCTCGCGCAATTCTTTGGATGCTTCAGGCCCCGAATTGATCACCCCGCCGCCCGTATAAAGAATGGGCTTTTGTGCTTTCAGCATCAAATCAACAGCCATCTTTATCGCTGTAAGATCACCTTCGGTTTGCGGCTTATAAGTTGGGTGCGAGCCGTTATTCGGCTTTGCGTAGCTGCCCAGCGCAAATTGAACGTCCTTTGGAATGTCGATCACAACCGGGCCGGGACGGCCGCTGGTCGCGATATAGAACGCTTCGTGCATAACCCGAGGCAGATCTTCAACCGACTTCACCAAATAATTGTGCTTGGTACAATTGCGGGTAATGCCAACCGTGTCGCACTCTTGGAAAGCGTCCGAACCAATCAAAGGCGTTGGCACCTGCCCCGTAATACAAACCATTGGAATAGAATCTAGCAGCGCATCGGTGAGACCTGTCACCGCATTTGTTGCCCCTGGACCAGATGTCACGAGCACGACGCCACATTTTCCGGTGGACCGCGCATAACCTTCTGCTGCGTGGGTTGCACCTTGTTCGTGCCGCACCAGAATGTGTTGAACTTTGTCTTGCTGGAAAATTGCATCGTAAATCGGCAAGACAGCGCCGCCGGGATAGCCGAATATATGTTCGACATCCTGATCGACTAGCGCTTGAATGACCATTTCTGCACCGGTCATTTGCTGAGCCATCTTTCTCTCTTCTCCTCAATTGCCGTACCCAAGGTTACCTTAGACACGAACAAGCCATAAAAAAAGGCCCCATTTGGGACCTAGACATGCACCGACACTCGCAAACTTCCTTAGATGTTTGCGCCGCCGGTGCCACTAATCACGAGTACGAGAACGGTCCGCATGGGACTCCCTTACAAAATTCACTTGTTGGGCAACATTGGTAAGGGGCCAATTTTTATCGGTCAAGCCCCAAAATGCCCCAAATCCGTTCGGCAAGTCGTTTTTACTTGACTGGTCCAACCAAATTTGAAAGCACATATGGCAAATGTAACCTCCCTCTTCTGACCGACCAAATGGTCAAAAAAATACCGGAACAATTTATGACGTTGAATAATCTTGCTGCTGTCACAAGCTACATTGATGATAATTTTGATCACTCGGTTGATCGGCTTATCGAATGGCTCAAAATTCCTTCTGTCAGCACAGATTCTCAGTTTGATGCAGAAGTGTTACGCGCCGCCAATTGGATGGGCGACCAGCTTTCAAACCTTGGCTTTAACGTCAAAATGATCAAAACCGCTGGCCACCCTGTTTTGTATGCCGAGCGCAAATCCAAAACCGTTGATGCACCCACTGCCCTATATTATGGACACTATGATGTGCAGCCGGGCGATCCATTTGAATTGTGGGATACAGCCCCATTTGAACCTGTGATTAAAGACAGCAAATATGGCAAGAAAATCGTTGCGCGTGGCGCGCAAGACGACAAAGGCCAAGTGATGACGTTCATCGAAGCGTTTCGCGCTTGGATAGAAGTCGCTGGTGATTTGCCCTGCAATGTCAAAATCATGCTCGAGGGCGAAGAAGAAACCGGCAGCCCAAGTTTGGCTGGGTTCCTCGCAGCCAACAAAGACCTTTTGAAAGCTGATTTCTGTGTGGTTTGCGACACCGGCATGTGGGACATTGATACCCCGGCGATCACCTATTCGCTTCGCGGTTTGGTTGACGCGACCATTTCTATCACTGGGCCCAACCGTGATTTGCACTCCGGCATGTATGGTGGTGCAGTGGTCAACCCGTTACATGCATTGTCATCCATTGTTGCACAATTGCACGATCAGAACGGCAAAGTGCAAATCGCCGACTTTTACGACGGTGTGCCAGAAATTGGTGCAGAGGAACGCGCCGAACTTGCAGCCCTTAATCATGACGACGAAGGATTTTTCGGCGAAATCGGCTTATCGGGCGCCGCGGGCGAGCCTGAATTTTCAACCCTTGAAAAACTTTGGGCCCGACCAACCTGCGATATAAATGGCATGTGGGGTGGCTATATCGGCGAGGGCCATAAAACGGTTATCGCGTCGCAGGCAAGCCTGAAATTGTCCTGCCGCTTGGTGGGCGATCAAGACCCTCACGCGATTTTGAAAAACCTTGAAGCGTTCTTCAATGAACGTTTGCCAAAAGACTTCACCATGACGCTCAAAAACCATGGCACTGGCGTCGCAGCAAAATTGCCCGTCGATAGCCCATATTTGCAAGCCGCCAAGGCGGGCTTGGACCAGGTGTTTGATAATCCGACCAAATTGATCGGCATGGGTGGCTCAATCCCCGCTGTTGGACAAATCAAAGAAACCCTTGGTTTGGAAAGCATCATGGTTGGCTTTGGTCTGTCCGATGACAATATCCACTCGCCAAACGAAAAATACGAATTGACGTGCCTGCAACGCGGCATACGCTCCCATGCAGCAATTCTAGCAAAGCTAGCCGAGGTTAAGTGAGCGAGCTAACCGCATCTGAGCAGCGCGTGAACGACGTTTTGCGCCGCTCAAATTCAAACGCAGAAATCGTCAAGCTTGATGAGTTGGCCCACACTGCTCAACAAGCTGCCGATGCGCTTGGGATCGACGTTGCGCAAATCGTTAAATCGCTGGTGTTCAGAGGTTCTGACACGGGCAACGCGTATCTGTTGCTGGTTTCTGGTGCCAACCGGGTGCATGAGCGGCGCGTTGGCCGCCAAATTGGCGAAAAACTGAGCCGTGCTGATGCAGATTTTGTGCGCGAACAAACCGGCTTTGCCATTGGCGGCGTTTCCCCGCTCGGTGCTATTGGTGACATCAAAATATTTCTCGATGAGAGCCTATTGGTACTGGATGACATATGGGCCGCAGCCGGTCATCCCCGTTCCGTGTTCAAAACAAATGCTGTGGAACTGATTTCATTAACTGGCGCAACATCAATCAACGTGCTTTAATTCCCTTCAAATGATTGGAGATAATATGCGTTTAGCCTTGGCAATTGCCCTCTCAATGACAACCTCAAGCGCCTTCGCGCAACCCATCACGCAGAACTATCTCGCGAACTTTTTTGGCCCCATTCAAGAACTATCCATCGCCAACAAGCGCGAATATTGCGGGTATTTTGGCCTAAATGAAGACGGCGAACTGATCGCTACGAAACCAAAACGCGGCCGAGAAGACAGTTGTTTAGCCGATGAGCCGAGCGACGAGATGGTTGAGATCCTAGCATCGTACCACACCCACGGTGCATTCGATTACGACGCCGATGCAGAAACACCATCCTCGGACGATCTTGCAGCGGATGTCGATGAAGAAGTGGACGGTTATGTGGCAACGCCCGGCGGTCGCATTTGGAAGAATGATGTCGACAAAGAAATGGCGATCTTGATGTGCGGCCGCAACTGCACGGTGTCGGACCCCGATTATGACAACCAGGCGTTCCCGCCCGTCAATGGCAGCTACACGCTTGACGGACTGTACGAACGAGACGAAGCAGATTATTGATCGCGACTTGCTAGCGGATCAATCCAAGTCCAATCCTGCATCCGATTGCGAAACCACGTGCGTTGCCGCTTGGCATATTGATGGGTGGCGATGATTGATTTTTCGGTTGCCTCATCCAAAGTCATTTCATTTCTCAGATAGGCAGAAATTTCCGGCACCCCGATCGCGCGCATGGCTGGCAAACTAGCATCCAGCTCTAGCGCATTGATCGCTTCAACTTCCTCGATTCCTCCTGCTCTCATCATCAGATTGAACCGTTGTGCAATGCGGGTCCGCAGCACATCCCGCTCTGGGTTGAGCACAATTTTTTCAATTTCAAAGTCCGCCAAAATAGATGGTTCATTGGGCTCATCCTGCCAGGTCGCTAACGATTTACCTGTAGCTTGTTTGACAGAAAGTGCCCGCACCACCCGTTGCGGATCAGGCGCTTGCAGGCGGTTCGCCATCTCAGGGTCAATTTGGGCTAACAATTCGGCCCGTCCATCCGCATCTAGCGGTTGAATCATTGCTTCAACTTGTTGAATCACTGCTTGAGGAACCTCGGGTATCTGCGCGAATCCATTGATCAGCACATCAAAGTAAAGCCCTGTACCGCCAACGAAAATCAGCTTTTCGTAATTTGCGCCCTCGCCTTGAATCAAGGCTTGAACGTCGCGCAACCACGCACCAGTTGAATACCGGATCGTCGGGGCCACATGACCATACAATCGATGCGGCGCTTGGGCTAATTCTTCGCTATTTGGTCGTGCGGAGAGTATGTTGAGCACATCATAGACTTGCATTGAGTCGGTGTTGATGATCAACGACTTCGCACCAGCCGAACGGGCAATCGCCAGCGCTGTCTTGCCGCTCGCGGTCGGACCCGCTATCAACAATGCACGCTGCACCATTTTGTTTTCCTTAAAGGACTGACATGCCAATTCTTGTACTCACCACCAACCCAGCAAATCCAAAGCTTGAACTAGAATTGGTTCGCGCCATACATGCTGAAATCGGCGGCAGCGTCAACTGGCTGCACCAATCAATCGCGATTGAATTTATCAATCCAAAGGCCGCTGACCCATTGCAAATTGCAAGAGCCATCATTGGCGACACCAAAGTTGATGCCAATTTGGTGCCCAATGAAAAGCGTCGAAAAAAACTGCTGATCGCTGATATGGATTCAACCATGATCAACGAAGAATGCATCGATGAACTCGGGGCCGCCTTGGGCATCAAGGACCAAATTGCCGACATTACAGCGCGCGCTATGCGCGGCGAATTGGACTTTGAAGAAGCCTTGGACGAACGTGTTGGATTGCTCAAAGGCTTGCCGCTCGACAAGGTCAAAGAAGTGCGTCGCGAGCAAATCACCTACGCAGCAGGCGGTCGTGTGTTGGTGCAAACTATGAAGGCCTATGGCGCATATACGGCCCTCGTGTCCGGCGGCTTTACACTGTTCGCTGACTATTTTGGCAAACGCATCGGCTTCGATGAAGCAACGGCAAATGTGCTTGAATTTGAAGACGACAAACTGACCGGAACTGTCTCTCGCCCAATTGTCGACAAAGACACCAAGCTGCAAAAACTCAAGTCACTCGCCGCCGAAAAAGGTTTGCACCTTTCGGACACAATGGCAATTGGCGACGGCGCAAACGACTTGATGATGATCAAAGCGGCAGGCATGGGCGTCGCCATTCACGCAAAGCCCATTGTTGCCGAACAGGCACAATATCAATTCAATCATTGTGACCTAAGTGCTTTGCTGTATTTACAAGGCTTCGAGGAAGCCGATTTAGTGCGCCAATGATTAAAACTGAACGCCTGATCCTGCGCCCATTTAGGGACGACGACACCGACACTTTTGCAGACTTTACCGCTGATCCTGACGTCATGCGGTTTTATCCCAGTGTGCGAACACGCGAACAAGCTGAATTGTGGATGACCAACTGCAATGAACGTCTACAGAAAAACGGTTTCCACATGATGGCCGTTGAACGCAAAGCGGATGGCGTCTTGCTCGGCCTAGCGGGTTGCGGCCGTTTTCAATTTGAAGTGCCAGGCAAAAGCGACGTAGAAGCTGGCTGGCTGCTCGGCAAACAATATTGGGGACGTGGCTACGCAAGAGAAGCTGCGAGCGCTGCGATCACTCATACGTTCAAAAACTTCGATGTCCCCGAAATCGTCGCCATCACTTACCGCAATAATTGGCCGTCGCGCAAAGTGATGGAAAAACTTGGGTTCATGCACAACCCATTGCGCGACTTTGATCACCCAAAATTGCCAAGGGACAGCAAGGTGCTGCCCCATGTGCTTTATTCATTGCGCAACCCGGCCTAACTATTTATTCAACCGTATCGCGACGAAACGGCGTGAACCAGAAGGATCAACAATTTTCAACAAAATGACCTCACGGCCCGATTCCGCCGCCGTGCCAACAATTGTTTCTACATCTTTGGCAGAGAAAACTTCCTGTTGATTGACTTCCATAACCGTGTGTCCCACACGCACCCCTTTGTCATCCGCATCGGAACCAGCTTCGACTTCGGTAACCACGACCCCGTCAACATCCTTTAATATTGCAAATTCCTCACGAATCTCGCTGGTCAATGCGGAGACGGTCAGACCGAGCATAGAATCTGTGTCTGCTGGAATTTCTTCGGGTGGAAGTTCTTCAACCGCAGCAAACTGATCGGCTGGTTCAAGCCGACCAAGCGTAATATTCAAATCAACATTCTCGCCCCGGCGTAACACGCCAACAATGACCTCTTTGCCAACGCCTGTTTCTGCCACAATACGCGGCAAATCCCGCATCTTGGTAATGGGTTTGCCATCAAAAGTCAGAATCAAGTCGCCTTCTTCAATTGTCCCGTCACTGGGCGCACCAGGCACCACTGTTGAAACGAGCGCCCCTGCATTGTCTTTTCGACCAAGGCTAGCGGCAATATCTTCGCTGACTTCTTGTATTTCAACACCCAGCCAGCCGCGACGCGTTTCCCCAAACTCAATCAGCTGATTGATCACCGGTTTTGCCAGATTGATCGGAATTGAAAACCCGATCCCCAACGACCCGCCCGATTGCGAAATGATCGCCGTATTAATGCCAATCACATTGCCGTCCATATCAAATAACGGACCACCAGAATTCCCTTGGTTGATCGCTGCATCTGTTTGAATGAAATTATCATAAGGGCCGGAGCGAATATCCCGATTACGCGCAGAAATAATGCCAGCGCTCAAACTACCGCCAAGGCCAAACGGATTACCAATTGCCACCACCCAGTCGCCAATCAGCGCACTGTCAGAATCGCCCATTTTTACATAGTTCAGCTCGCGGTCCACATTGACGCGAAGCACCGCAAGGTCTGTTTTTTCATCTGCGCCCACCACGCGCGCCTCAACGCGGGTGCCGTCTGTGAACGCAACAAAAATCTGGTTTGCGCCCTTAATGACATGAAAATTCGTAACAATCGTGCCGTCTGGATCAATCACAAAGCCAGACCCAAGCGAACGGCTCTCAATAGGCTCGTCAGGTTCGGGGGGCTGTTCAGGTTGCAACTTGTCGAAAAACTCTCGCAATGGAGAATTTTCTGGCACATTTGGTAATGAAAATCCGCGACCACTTGAGCTAATTACATAAGTGGTTGAGATATTGACCACCGCGCCTTGCAGCTCCGCTGCTAACGGGGCGAAAGAAACCGGGCCACGCGCAAACGTGGCAACCGCACTTGCCAAGAGCAGCACCAGCGCCAATGTGATGCGCAAACACGCGCTCATTCGCGTCTTTAAAACCGGCATTGTTTCCTCCTCAACCGCACCGCCATTATGGGACCTTTATGATCCTCTCATCCTTGGCGGAGCCAAAACAATATAATAAGGCCAATTGTTGCCGTTGTAATCCCGATCACGCGGATTTGTGCATCAGGCGACAGCAAAACTGACGCAATCATCTTCTTCATAAAAACGGGAAAGGCTGCATAAAGCAGCCCTTCCACAACCAACGCCAATGCGAGTGCTACAAATAAATCTTGCATCACTACTCGGTCGGCACACGTCTTGTATCAGATTGGAAATACTGGAAGAATTCCGAATCTGGTGACAGAACCATAGTCGTCCCATCGCTTTGTAATGCAGCACGATAAGATTGCATTGAACGGTAGAACTCAAAGAATTCAGCGTCTTTGCCAAATGCTTGCGCAAAAATATTGTTCCGCTCGCCTTCACCTTCACCGCGCAAGATGTCTGAATCTCGCTGAGCAGTCGCCACAAGCTCAACCGCTTGACGGTTTGCCTGCGCACGCAATGTTTGCGCCAATTCTTGACCACGAGCCCGCAAACGAGCAGCCTCAGCCAAACGTTCCGCTTTCATTCGCTCATAAGTTTGTTGTGACACTTGTGCAGTCAAATCCGTCCGCGTCACGCGCACATCAACAACAGCCAAACCAATACTCGACAAAGCAGGTTCAACTTGATCTCGCACTTCCCGCATCATGTCTGAGCGTTGCTCAGAAAGCGCTGCATTAAAGTCACGCAAGCCGTAAACGTCACGAAGGGCGTTCTCAAGCGCTGTATCAATACGATCTTCAGCAGTTGAAATTCGGCCAAACACAGATTCACGGAAGCGAACTGGATCAACGATTTTATAAGTTAGGAAAGCATCAACAACGTAGAACTTTCCGCCTTTAACCTGAACCCGAAGGTCGTCAAGTTCAAAACGAATGACGCGGTCATCAATAATTTGCACTGTTTCAACGAAATCCGTTGGGATTT
>NZ_JBLIAI010000026.1:0-34753 GCF_047634455.1 Maritalea sp. | reverse complement strand
TCAAAAAATAGTACATCATGCCCAAGAACCCAGCGGTCAGGAAGAAGCCAACCGCATTGTGGCCGTACCACCATTGGGTCAGTGCATCTTGAACACCGGCAAACAGTGAATAACTTTTAGACCCTAAGAATGACACAGGCACAGCAAGGTTATTGACCACATGCAGCAAAGCAATCGTGAAAATAAAGGCCAGATAGAACCAGTTTGCTACATAAATGTGTGGCTCTTTTCGTTTGATCAGGGTGCCCATGAACAAAACAAGATAACCAACCCACACAATGGTTAGCCAGATATCAACATACCATTCAGGCTCTGCATATTCACGGCCTTGGGTCGAACCGAGCAAGTACCCGGTGGCCGCCATAACGATAAACAGCTGGTACCCCCAAAATACGAACCAGGTGAGCGTGTCCGAAACCAGACGCGTCTGGCATGTACGTTGCACCACATAAAGGCTTGAGGTAATCAGCGCGGTGCCGCCAAAGGCAAAAACCACCGCAGAAGTGTGCACGGGCCGAACCCGGCCAAAATTGAAAAATGGTTCTATATTGAATTCGGGAAACGCCAGCTGCAGCGCAGCGATCACCCCAATCGTAAACCCAACACACCCCCAAAAGGTGGTCAATACAACCCCATATTTAATGGGATCATCCAAATAACCTGATTTATCGATTGGCCCCTCACCAACAACACCCACACGGCGCAACATGATAATCGCACCGATGGTCATCGTGCCGGCCAAAATCCAAGCATGTGTTCGATAAAGTTGGTCCTGCCCAAAAGCGGCAGCAAGGACAGCGGTCAGCGCCGCCAATCCCAATACAATGGTCCAGCCTAAATTCTTCATATTTCCCCCGCAATAATTCTCGCCGTCGGCCTTAAAAGTAAAGTTGCAACCCTCTTCGCGGCCAAACTACAATATAGTTTCATTTGAAACAACCTTCGTTGATCTAGGTCAAGGTTACACAATGTCGCTTGTGTCCAAATGTCTCACATCAAACGAACAGCAGCGAGCGAAATTGAGTGCGAACCTGTAACATGGGCTCAAATACGCGCGAAATGAAAGAGCTATGTGCCAAATGGCCCACTACAAGAATAGCGATTTGGTCGCGCAGTTGCGCAAATGCCATCATGACAAATCGGCGCTCTGCGACCGATTAGAAGAGATCGCGGACGGTTTGCCCGATAATATTGATCGACAGATTTGTGCAACCACCGCACGCGCAATCGAGTCTATCCTTCAAAAAGCACACCGTTTTGAAGAAGAAGAGCTCTACCCAGCTTTGGCTCAATATCACCATGGCAAATTGGACCACACGCTGAATTTTGATCGATTGCGTTCAGAGCATTACGAAGATAGGTGCTTTGGCGAAGAAGTGCGCGATGTGTTGATCTCTTACGGGCAAGGCAAGCAGCTACAAACCGCCGATGCCACTGGCTATATGCTGCGCGGTTTTTTTGAGAGCCTAAGGCGCCACATGGCGTTCGAAGCCGAACTGGCAAAACCACTACGCACCAACAAAAAAACGGCGCCAGATGAAACACCCGGCGCCGCCAAATAATCTGCTAACGATTTCGGTTAGCTTCAAACTGATTTCGCAGCAGCCCTTGATGCCCGCTTACGATCATTCGAGCCCAAGCTAATTTTCCGGATCCGAATGCTTTTGGGCGTCACTTCCACATACTCATCATCAGCAATATAGGACAAAGCCTGCTCCAAAGACATTTTCTTTGGTGTGGTCAGTTTTACAGCTTCGTCTTTACCAGAAGCGCGCATATTGGTGAGCTGTTTGCCCTTCAATACGTTGACTTCCAAATCGTTGCCGCGTGAATGTTCACCAACAATCATGCCTTCATAAACATCAACGCCCGGCTCAATGATCATTGGGCCACGATCTTCTAAGTTGAACATCGCAAATGGCACCGATTTGCCGTTGCCGTTCGAAATCAGAACGCCCGTGCGACGGCCCTGCATTTTGCCCCGGAACGGTGCATATTCATGAAATACCCGGTTAAAGATCGCCGTGCCGCGTGTGTCAGAAAGCAATTCAGGCTGATAGCCGATCAAACCGCGTGTTGGCACATAGAATACAAGCCGCGTACGCCCGCCACCAGATGGTTTCATCTCGATCAAATCACCCTTGCGTTCTGCAAGTTTTTGCACAACGGGACCAGAATATTCTTCGTCCACATCGATGATGACTTCTTCGATCGGCTCAAGTTTTTGACCGTTTTCTTCGCGATAAACCACTTTTGGGCGACCAAGGCACAATTCAAAGCCTTCGCGACGCATGGTCTCAATGAGAACGGACAAAAGCAATTCGCCACGGCCGGCCACTTCGTAACTTTCGCCATCTTCGCCGTCAGTTACTTTGAGCGCCACATTGCCCTCAGCTTCCGCATACAAGCGGTCGCGGATAACACGGGACTGAACTTTATCGCCTTCTTGACCTGCCAGCGGCCCGTCATTCACACGGAACGCCATGGACAATGTTGGTGGATCAATTGGTTGCGCTTGTAACGCTTCAGTTACACCCGGTGCAGCAATTGTGTCCGCAACTGTTGCGGTCACCAAACCAGAGATTGCAACAATATCGCCAGCATTTGCTTCATCAACCGGTTCGCGCTCAAGACCCTTAAAGCTGAGAACCTTTGAAATACGACCACGTTCGATAATTTTGCCATCGTTAGACAAAGCATGCACTGGATCATTTGGCTTAATAGAACCTGACAACACTCGGCCGGTCAAAATCCGACCCAAGAACGGGTTAGATTCAATGGTTGTCGCCAACATCCGGAACGGACCGGGTTCAACATGCGGCTCTTCCACATGATCAAGCACCATATCCAAAAGCGGGGTCATACTTTCTTGTGGGCCCGTTGGCTCTTCAGCCATCCAACCCTGCTTGGCAGAACCGTAAAGTACTTTAAAATCGAGCTGTTCTTCGTTCGCGTCCAAAGACACAAACAAGTCGAAAATCTCGTCCAAGACTTCTTCGTGGCGCTCATCAGACTTATCAATCTTGTTGATCGCCACGATTGGCTTCAAACCAATTTTTAGCGCTTTACCCAGAACGAACTTTGTCTGTGGCATTGGGCCTTCAGCCGCATCAACCAAAATGATCGCGCCATCCACCATGTTCAGGATCCGCTCAACTTCGCCGCCAAAGTCGGCATGTCCCGGTGTGTCAACGATATTGATCTGTGTGTCTTTCCAATTTACCGAAGTTACCTTCGCCAAAATGGTAATGCCACGCTCACGCTCCAAATCGTTACTGTCCATCGCGCGTTCTTCTACACGTTGGTTGTCACGAAATGAGCCGGACTGCTTCAACAACACGTCGATAAGCGTCGTTTTACCGTGGTCAACGTGCGCGATGATGGCGATATTGCGCAAAGCCATTATTAAGTTCCAATCTAAAAGGGATTTCATCTCTTGGCGGTGCTTTAAGGGCGAACGGGCAAAAGGGCAAGTTTTAATTCACAAAACGGGCTGAAACCGTAGCTTTTGCCTAATTTTCGGGCTTGCAATCGCAAAAGCCGTGGCTAAGCTGCTCATTCATTCTTGCCTTCTGAGTTCAAACCATGCTGCGCGATTTTTCACCTCAAGCCCTCATAATGGGGCTGATCACTGGATTTGTCGGTTTTTCAAGTTCATTTGCCATTGTGCTGCAGGGCCTGTTTGCTGTGGGCGCGAGCCCAGAGCAAGCGGCCAGCGGGTTAACCGCCATGTGCATCGCCATGGGCATATGTGCCATCATTCTCAGCGCACAACGCAAGATGCCCATTTCGGTCGCCTGGTCCACCCCCGGCGCGGCGTTGTTGGCCAGCTCAGGCCAGCTTTCCGGCGGGTTTGGTGCCGCGACGGGGGCGTTCTTGTTTTGCGCGGCATTGATTATCATCTCTGGCGTTTGGCGCCCCTTTGGCCGTGCGGTAGAGCGGTTGCCCGTGTCGCTGGCCAACGCCATGCTCGCAGGTATTTTGTTGCCCCTATGTTTTGCGCCCATCAAAGCGATTGATTTTAACCCAATCCTAGGCTTACCGATTGCACTGGCGTGGCTGATCGTCGGATTTTTCAACAAATTAATGGCCGTCCCAGCCGCGCTTTTGGCCTTCGTGCTGGTCATTATATTTGGTGTGGAGCTCCCGGCAGACACCTTGAGCCAACTCGCAGATTCAGTTTTGCCTGAAATGGTGTTCACCGCCCCAATATTTGACATCTCAGCCATTATCTCGCTGGGCTTGCCTTTATACATCGTCACCATGGCATCACAAAATATCCCGGGCATGGCCGTGCTCAAAGCCAATCACTATCAAACCCCCGCCGGGCCACTTTTCACCATGACCGGATTTTTCTCTTTGCTAGCTGCCCCCTTTGGCAGCCACGCAATCAATCTGGCTGCCATCACGGCCGCCATGTGCGCCAGCCCCGATGCCCATCCAGACAAAGACAAACGCTATTGGGCCGCCATCATCACTGGTGTGGTTTATGTCATCTTCGGCATATTTGCCGGCGTTGCGATCACATTCATCGCGCTTGCCCCAACGATCTTGGTGGAAGCTGTCGCAGGCCTTGCCCTTGTCGGTGCTTTTTCGGCGGCGGCATATGGCGCCTTAAATAATGAAAAGCAACGCCATGCTGCAGCCGTAACATTTCTCATTACCGCATCAGGGGTTGGTTTTTTTGGCATATCCGGCGCATTTTGGGGATTGATTGCAGGCATTGCCATTTTGGCTGCCTCAAAATTCAGCACCCAGAAATAAAAGGGCCCCGAAGCAAAGCCTCGGGGCAAGTTCCCCTTAAAGCCATCACATAGCAACAAGGGAGTTCACAATGCATCAAAGATGCGGCGCGATATTGCACAGCTCCCCCCTCCCTGACAAGAGAACCAAATAGATACCAATCCCTTGATTTCCTGGGCTTACGAGAGTTTTTGCGTAGACCAAAACAAGACCTACACACCTTTACGGCCGCCGGGTAAAACGCAAAGCCTTGCCCGCTGCTGAAACAAATTCGACCGATAAATTATGCTCAGATTCGGCGCGCACTAGACATGGCCAATCAAGATCCAGCGTTTCTAGCTCCCGCCCTGCGACCGAGCGCAGTTCAATATGTTGGCTCAAAACACCGTCCAGCGGGTGGCGCTCACCTTGCCATTCAATCAGATAAGGCAGTGCGCCATTTGCGGCCAAGGACCCATCTCTGTTCAGCCCAAATCGCCACGAAAGCGCACCGCGTGTTACATCGATAACTTCAAACTGGTCGAATGGCTTTTTTTGAATGGCGCGATCAATATTTGATGTGCTGGCGACAAAACCCAGCAATTCAATATCTTCGCCAACGAAAGGCCTGTCCAACCCGAACCAGCGTGACCGTTTTGGATCAGCTTCCGGGTTTGCAGCGATAAGCTCCAGATAGATCGGATAGCCCGCAGCCTCGATCCGCCATAATTTATTGTGGGTGCCAAACAATTCATGTTCCCCACCCCCAAACGGCAAAACGCCCAGCTTTTGGCTGAGCGCTTCACTAGATGCAGTCAGATCATTCGCGCCGAGCGCAATATGATCGAGCTTTAACATGCTTAGAACTTGATCATTTTGCGCGCGGCGAAAGTCTTCAGCCGCAACGCATTTAATTTGATAAAGCCTTGCGCATCGTTGTGGTCGTAGGTGCCAGACCCTTCTTCAAAGGTCACCAAATCTTCGGAGTACAAAGAATATGGTGATGAGCGTGCGATAACATTTGCACTCCCCTTATAAAGTTTCAAGGTCACCTCACCGGCCACCATTTCTTGGCTATTATCGATCAAAGCTTGCAACATTTCGCGCTCTGGCGAATACCAAAAACCATTATAAATCAGCTCGGCATAGCGTGGCATCAGCTCATCCTTGAGATGCGCCGCGCCCCGATCCAGCGTGATCGATTCGATACCACGGTGCGCCGCCAACAAAATCGTGCCGCCCGGTGTTTCGTAAATGCCGCGTGACTTCATACCCACATAGCGGTTCTCGACCAAATCCAAACGGCCAATGCCGTGCTTGCCGCCAAGCTCGTTGAGCTTTGTTAAAACAGTCGCCGGGCTCATTTTCTCGCCATTGACCGAAACCGCATCGCCCTTTTCAAAACCAACACTGATGATTTCAGGCTTGTCTGGCGCGTCTTCTGGGTTCACGGTGCGCTGATAAACATATTCAGGCGCAATATCGGCTGGGTCTTCAAGCACCTTGCCTTCAGATGAAGTGTGCAACAGGTTCGCATCAACCGAGAACGGGGCTTCGCCGCGCTTGTCTTTTGGCACCGGAATTTGATGTTGCTCGGCGAATTCAAGCAACTTGGTGCGTGATTGCAAATCCCACTCGCGCCAAGGCGCAATCACCTTAATGCTTGGATCAAGCGCATAAGCGCTGAGTTCAAAGCGCACTTGGTCATTGCCTTTGCCCGTCGCACCATGCGAAATCGCATCTGCGCCAACCATGTGCGCAATCTCGACCAAACGTTTTGAAATCAAGGGCCGGGCAATCGAGGTGCCGAGCAAGTAAACACCTTCATAAAGCGCGTTGGCCCGGAACATGGGGAACACAAAGTCGCGCACAAATTCTTCGCGCACATCTTCAATATAGATTTCTTTGATGCCCATCAGCTCGGCTTTTTTGCGGGCCGGTTCCAACTCTTCGCCCTGACCAAGGTCAGCGGTAAAAGTCACCACTTCGCAATCATAAGCGACTTTTAGCCATTTCAAAATGATCGAGGTATCAAGTCCGCCCGAATAGGCGAGCACAACTTTATTGATGTCTTTGCTCATGAAAAACGCTGTCTTTGTTCAGGTTTGAAAAGGATTTTTCGCACCATATGGCAAAGCACGGCCAAGGTGCAATGTCATTTTGCTAGACAAACGTCCAATTCTTGTTTCATATATCCAAACTTCGGGTCAGTTTTCACGCACCCAAAGGAACTCATGCATGTCCGATCTGATTTCGATATTTTTGCCTGAATGGCCAATGTTGGCCGCGTTTGGCGTGGCCGCAATTGTTTTGGCGATTACGCCGGGACCCGACATGGCCCTATTTTTGTCGCGCGCGATTAATTTTGGCCGTATTCACGGCGTGGTTTCCCTGCTTGGGGCCATGACCGGGATTTTGATCCACACCGCTTTTGTCGTTTTTGGTGTTTCGGTTCTGATCACAACCGCGCCGATCGCCTTTCTGGTTCTAAAAGTTGTCGGCGCTCTATATTTGCTTTGGCTTGCTTTTTCCGCCATCCGCGCCGGGCACAATTTTTCACTGTCAGACAGCAAAAACGCGGTTCCACCAAAACTGATAAAAAGCTATTGGACGGGTTTGGGCATCAATTTATTGAACCCGAAAGTCGTGCTGTTTTTCATCACATTTCTCCCCCAGTTCGTCAGCAGCGCCGACCCCAATGCAGCCTACAAACTGTTCAGCTTGGGCATATTGTTCAATTTAATTTCCCTACCCATGTTGATTGCAATGATCTATAGCGCAGACCGGTTGGCAGTCGCATTGACAAAGTCCAAATGGATTGGCCGAGCAATGAATTACGGCTTCGCCGCAGTGTTCGCCAGCTTTGCCGCCATTATCCTAACCGCTCAAGCGAGACATTAGCCTCTTATGAACTACCGCCACGCCTTTCACGCAGGTAACTTTGCTGACGTCATCAAGCACATCATCCTAACGCGCATCATTTGCTACATGCAAAATAAGGAAAAAGGGTTTCGGGTGTTGGATACCCACGCAGGGACTGGCCTTTATGACCTATCCAGCGACGAATCCCACCGTTCGCCTGAATGGAAACAAGGAATCCAAGCGCTAATGGACGCAGATCGTTCAAAAGAATTGAACGCGCTCATCAAGCCATATTTGGACGTGATTGAGGGCCTGAATTCTTCTGGAACACTAAAGCTGTATCCAGGATCGCCTTTGCTTGCCCGCAAATTGCTGCGCGAGCAGGATCGGCTAACAGCAACCGAATTGCACCCACGGGATGCAATCAAACTCAAAGCCCATTTTGAAGGCGATCACCAAGTCAAGGCGATTGAGTTGGATGGATGGCAGGCGCTGGTGGCCCATATGCCGCCAAAAGAAAAACGCGGCGTCATTCTGGTTGATCCACCATTTGAAAAACCGCAAGAATTTACCCGCATGGCCTCCGGGCTGTTCCGCGCACATAAGCGGTTCAGCACCGGCACTTATGCCCTTTGGTACCCAATTAAAGACGTGGCACAAATTGAAACCTTCGCCACCCAGCTCTATGATACCGGCATCAAAAAAGTGCTGCGGATTGAATTTAATATCGCCAAATCCACCAATCCCCCAAGCCTGCATGGCACCGGCATGATCGTGGTCAACCCGCCTTTTACGCTGATAAAAGAACTAAACTTTATCTTTACAGAACTGCAGCCAATTTTCGCCCCAGAAGGCAAAGGCAAGTTCGAAATCGACTGGATTTACAACGAAGACGAAAAGAATTGATCCCTCATCATTTGTCCTAAATTGTCCTAGGTATGGCCACTTGGTGCATATAATCCTCTTGATATCGGGCCTACATTGCCTTCACACTTACCTCATGTGAAAGGCCGATCATGTCCCAAACCAAACACGCACTTCTTGTTATTGATGTACAAGAAAGCTTTCCAAAGCGCGACTATTTTCAAGAAAAATACTTGCCAGACTTTATTCAGAACACCCAAAAACTGATCGATGGTGCTGTTTCTGCCAATGTGCCGATTGTGCAGATTTTTCACATTGAACCCACAGGCGCGTTCTCCAAAGCCTCGGGCAACATCAAAACCCTTGCCCCGATTAAACTGAACCCAAAGACCATAATTGAAAAGCATCGTCACTCGGCTTTTGCAGGCACAAATCTTGATATTTGGCTCAAGGAAAATGGCATCAATGAGATCACCATCTGTGGCATTCGCACCGAGCAATGCTGCGAAACCACCACCCGCCATGGCTCCGATATTGGCTATAAGGTCAACTACGTCACCGACGCGACCCTGACCTTTGATATGCAACATCCTGACGGCAGCACGCTCACAGCTAACCTGATCAAGCACCGCACTGAAACAGTGTTGTCTGGCCGTTTTGCCACCATCCGATCTGTTGATGATGCCATCGCTCACATGAAAGCCTAACTCATGGTCGCAACGCAACACATCAAGGTCTATATTTTGCTGGCACCTGTGCCGCTGATGCTCGACTTTGCCGGCCCCGCCGAAGTGTTGCGTTGCGCCAATAGGGTTCAAGACAAAATCCATTTTGATGTGGAATTCATCGCACCGCACACTGAGATGCTCACTTCAGTTGGTTTACCCCTTACGGGCATTTCCCCTGTGCCGAAAGAGCTGGCACCAGGTGATATCCTGTTGGTTTCAGGCAGCACCAATGAGATTTTGGGCGATGCAAACTTACCAACGACGAACGAAACAGCAAATGACAAACAGCTGATTGTAAACTGGCTACGTGCCACATTCACTGAACACCAAATGTTGCTCACCGTGTGCAGCGGCGCAATTTTGGCCGCGCGCGCGGGCTTGCTCGACGGTTATCAGTGCACCACCCATCATGATTGTCTCGAAGAATTACGCTCCATCAGCCCGCGCCTCAAAGTTGAGGAAAACCGACTGTTCACACAAGACAGAAACCGCTTCACCAGCGCAGGGATTACATCCGGCACAGACTTGATGTTGCATATTGTGGGGCAAAAACTGGGCATTGGCTTTGCCGCCGCCATCGCCAAACATATGGTGATCTATGCAAGACGTAGCGGCAATGACCCCCAATTATCGCCTTGGCTGCAAGGCCGCAGCCATTTGCACCCAACAGTGCACAGAGTGCAAGACCTCATTGCACAAGACCCAACCGCCATTTGGGACGTTAAAACCCTCGCCCGTGAAGCCCATATGAGCGAGCGACATTTTTCCCGCCTGTTCAACAATGAAACCGGGCTTTCGGTGCCCGACTATGTCAATGGTTTACGGATTGCCATCGCCGAAAACGCCCTGCGCGCACAGAACACGCAAATCGAACGTTTGGTGGGCGATTTGGGATTCGGCTCATCGCGACATTTCCGACGCGCTTGGCAAAAACATCATCAATTATCCCCCACCCAATGGCGACAAAACCAGTTGGATAATTAGGACGCTACAATTTCCAAAAAACTACTGCGCAGCCTGCAAAGCGTCACGGTCTTTTTTCGTCATGCGTTCGCTTTCCGACTTTAATTGCCCACACGCTGCAAAAATATCCCGGCCACGGGGCGTGCGCACCGGGCTGGCATAACCTGCAATATTCACCACATCGGCAAACTTTTCGATCTGCGACCAGCTTGAGCACTCATATTCTGAACCCGGCCAAGGGTTAAACGGAATAAGATTGATTTTAGCTGGAATGCCATCAAGCAATTTCACCAGCGCTTTCGCGTCGGCGATGGAATCATTGACCCCTTTAAGCATCACATATTCAAACGTGATCCGTCTCGCGTTGGAAACGCCCGGATAATTGCGACAAGCGTCGAGCAATTCAGCTAGTGGGTACTTTTTGTTGATCGGCACCAAAATATCGCGCAATTCATCGCGCACTGCGTGCAGCGAAATCGCCAGCATTACACCAGCTTCTTCGCCGATTTTGGCCATTTCGGGCACCACGCCCGACGTCGACAATGTAATCCGGCGTTTGGACAAGGAAATTCCTTCCCCGTCCGCCATCAACAACATCGCCTGCTTGACGTTTTCATAGTTATACAATGGCTCGCCCATGCCCATCATCACCACATTGGTGACCGTGCGCAGGCCTTCCTTTGGAATAACGCCATCCGTTGGCCGCGTACCGCCCGCATAATCGCCCAACCGCGCGCGCGCCATCAACACTTGGCTCACAATTTCGCCAGCTGTGAGATTGCGCACCAGTTTTTGCGTGCCCGTATGACAAAACGGACAGGTCAGGGTGCAGCCAACTTGCGAGGACACACACAATGTGCCGCGATCTTCTTCCGGGATATATACTGTTTCCACATCAACCGGCGGCATGTTGGGCTGTTCAGGATCGGTAAACCGAAACAACCACTTGCGGGTGCCATCGCTTGAAACCTGTTCTGAAACGATTTCGGGTCGGTTTAAAACAAACCGTTCTTTGAGCTGTTCGCGTAGGCCCTTGGAAATATTGAGCATATCGTCAAAATCGGTAACCCCGTTCACATAAAGCCAATTCCACAATTGCGTCACGCGCATGCGGATTTGCTTGTCGGGCAAACCGAGCAGGGCCAAAGCTTGGCTCAATTGCGCGCGGTCCATACCAATCAGGGATTGCTTTTTGGGTGCGGCAGCTTTTGCAGCGGCCAAATCAAGGGTAATAGCCATTTGTTCACCAACTACGCGATCACCCATTCCTTTTACAGAATAGGTTCTTCTGAACTCGCGTTTAAAAATTCTGAGTTGGCCCACCTATCACATGCTTGGTGAAAATACCAACATCTTTGCGAAAAACAGGCATAATCTATTGATTGCAGGCACTGTCAATTTTGCGCATTGATGCGGTGGCACCTGACAATGAGAATGTCAATATCACCCGCGCACCCTGCTTGTTAATGCCTTCAATTTCCATCGTCGAGCCGCGCCGCATGGCAGACGCCATTTCACCGGACAGGCTCGGGTCTTCAAGCCATGCCGCATCTTCCTGGGTGAACAAGGAATAACTGCTGCCCCCAATACGCGCGGTTGCCAAACTGTCAATGCCGAACTCAAACCCTGCAACCAAATTCATCTCATATGACAGCCGCTCGCTGGGGCGATGGGTGACATAGAAATAGGCTTGCTCCACGCCCGCCAATTCTGGTTCTACCGAAATTGGTTTGGAATGGACAAAGCAAAATGGGGTTGCAGACCTTGTGGTCGAATAGGCAGACCAAGCTTTGAACTCGCCAAGCGATTGCACAGATTGCGCAACCGCGCCTTGGGGCAAAAGGGCGACCAGCGCGAAGCTCAAAAAAAGTAAAATTTTGACAATTGTGCGGCGCATAAAAACAGGCAAACTATGTTGGAGACGGTTGGTTCGCGGCACTAAACCACAAAACCAACACCTATGCATCAATTTCTATTTGCACACTTTATCGATCTCATTCATTGCAGCGGTGACCCCGGACAATGAATATGTGTCGGTGGTGCGTGTACCGCGAGATGATATGCCACGAACAACCATTTCGGAGCCCCGCTTCATTGCGTCAACAAAGCCGTTTTCATGTTCTTTATAAAGCCAGCCCGCTTGCAATTTCGGATCAGTGACCATTGGATAGGCTTTACCATCAATAGTGGCTGAAGCCTCTGCATTTTCCTTGTAGGGATAACCGATCATGGTCGCAACTTCGTTTTTTTGCTTGTTCGCCATGCGATGGGTCACCAAAAAATGAATCGGACCACGATTTACATTGGTGGGTTGGCTGTCTTTCGGTGTCGCCGAAATATAGCAAATCTTGCCCGTTGCATCATTGTCTGTCCACGCTGTCCAGAACTTAAAAGTCCCTATCTTGGTCGCGGCCTCGGCGCCACCTACAACTGCAAAAGTTGCGAGCGCAGCAAGTCCAGCCGCCATTGCGAATTTTTTCATATTTTTTGCCGTCATCATCTCTGGGTTCCTGTCCACAATACCCGCTTCCCGCATCATTATCCGCCAACGAAGTTACCAAGCTGCAAAAATTTACAGCATTTTATACAAATGCCAACATAGCCCAAAATTGGGCAGCATTTTGGCGCTTGCCAAAGCTTTTCTCTTGTTTCACCCTTCAAGGTGAATGAAGTCCTAACAAAACCGGGAAACCCACGCGCTTTGACCCAATCAATTCTATTTGTTTGCCTTGGCAATATTTGTCGCTCTCCCACAGCACATGCCGTATTTGCCCAAAAAGCCATCGCAGCCGGGCGCACTGATTTAACAATTGATAGCGCAGGAACTGGTGCATGGCATGTGGGCAATTCGCCCGATCAGCGGGCCACAGCCCATGCCAAACGACGCGGTTACGACCTGTCAACTTTACGTGCCCGCGCCGTCAGTCAATCCGATTTTGAGGATTTTGATCTCATTCTTGCCATGGACAAACAAAATCTCTCTGATCTTAAAGCCATGGCGCCAAAAGGCTCAAATGCCAAAATTGATTTATTTCTGAATTACCAGTCGTCTTTGACCCTAGAAGTCCCAGACCCCTATTATGGCGGAGATCAAGGTTTTGAAACCGTGCTTGATTTAATCGAAGCGGCAAGTGACGGGCTACTAAAGGCGCTGCGAATTTAATCAGCTATGTCGAGTTTTGTTCTCGCACCGTCCCGGACGTGATCCGGGACCAATTATATCAATTATGAGACTCAACCTGCCAAATCGTAGCGCTCTTCAACCACATACGGCCCGCCACCCACCGAATCTTTAGCCGAATACAAAGCGAACTGATCAATTGTAAAACAAAGAGAAACGAACGCCCCAGCCTGTTCAATGTGGAGAGCGACGTCTTTAGCACTCACCCCCTTAAGCCGGGCCAAAGTGACGTGCGGCGTATATTTTCGCCCATCCGACGGCAGCCCCAATTTGTGCAACGCCCTTTCATGTGCAGACTGCAAATTATCCAGCGCAGCGCAGGGTTGAAGCCCCGCATATAGTGCGCGGGGCCGGCTTCCCCCGAAAACCCCAAGATGATTGATCGTGACCTTGAATGGCGGCTCTAAATGAAATTTATCCAAGCAATTGGCCACAGCGTTGCCCATTTGAATGTCCACATCGCCAATATAGCGCAGGGTGATGTGATAATTGATCGGATCAATCCAGCGCGAATGTCCAAGCCCGCCGCGTTTGAGCGAAAGCGCAAACGAAACATCATCTGGTATTTCTAAGCCGGTAAACAGACGCGGCATAAAACCTCACTTCTTGCAACGAAAGTCCACGCTTTTTGACGCTTTAAATGCAGCAGCAGTGGCCAGAAGCTACCATGATTCGTATCATGAACTTGTGGCATTACAGCACAAGCGAACCAACGTGTTGTTTTATTTTATCTTTCCAAGTGAACCTTGCTCAAATTTAACATATATCTGCCTTGTATTTTCCACTTTCCATTGCCATATTAGTCAATGAACCGCGTAGCCAGCGTTCAAAGCTGCGCAAAATGCTACATTTGATAAAGAGGTTTTCATCAATGGCACAATATGATCGTCAAACATCGGCCACTCACGGCGGCGCTCAGGCCGTAATCGATGAGGGTCTACGCAGCTACATGCTGGGTGTTTATAACTATATGAGCATTGCGCTTGGCATTACCGGCGTCGTTGCTTTTTTCTTGGCATCCCTATCCACAACAACCAATCCCGAATTGGCTGTTGCACAAATGGGCAGCCAGTATCTTACCCAACTGGGCGCCACCCTCTACAGCGCGCCGCTTGTCTATGTCATTATGTTTGCGCCATTGGCCTTCGTCTTTGGCCTAAGCTTGGGCATCAACAAAATGAAATTCGCCACCGCCCAACTTGTATTTTGGGGATTTGCTGTGGCAATGGGCCTCTCGCTCTCCTCGATCTTCTTACAATATACAGGTGGATCAATCGCCCGCGTATTCTTCATTACTGCAGGTACGTTCGGTGCGATGAGCCTTTATGGTTACACCACAAAACGTGACCTAACCGGCATGGGTTCATTCCTGATGATGGGCCTAATCGGCATCATCATCGCTTCAATCGTCAACATGTTCTTCCAATCTGGTATGTTGGCCTTTGCCATCTCCGTGATCGGTGTGTTGGTGTTTGTTGGCTTGACCGCTTACGACACGCAACAAATCAAAATGATGTATCTGGAAAGCGATGGCGCTGACACGATGGGCAAGAAAATGCTCATGGGCGCTTTAAGACTTTACCTTGATTTCATCAACCTGTTCATCATGTTGCTTCGCTTGTTCGGCAACCGCAACTAAGCAGGCATTGCCCATTAGGGCTTTGAAAATAACAATTGGCCTCGTACATTGTGCGGGGCCTTTTTTATGGAAAATACAAATGCAGATCGCACCATTCCAATTAACAAACCTAAGCGCGGTCACCGACCTTTATGCACACTATGTGAAAACCACCGCCATCACGTTCGATCTTGAACCACCCACAATTGACCAAATGCGTGAAAAGCTGGAGCTGCTTCAAGATAGGAAATATCCCGTGCTTGTGGCGCTCAGTGCGCTAAACCAGGTGCTTGGCTTTGCCTATGCCAGCGCTTACCGGCCAAAACAGGCCTATAAACACACCAGCGAAGTCACGATATATGTGCAACCCAATGCCCATGGCCAAGGAATTGGTGGCGCGCTGATGCAAAATTTGCTGGCCACATTGGATGTAAATCCAGACTTTCACCTCGCCATTGCCATGATCGCCGACGATGCAAAGGCATCCATTGGCTTACACAAAAAGTTTGGGTTTAAAGATGTTGGCTATTTGGAAGAAGTCGGCCACAAATTCGGCAAATGGCACGGGGTCACGATTATGCAGCGCCGGGTTTAGCTTCACTCCATTTGTTGATAAGACTTTCTCAAGTTGAACAACAACACTGGACGTTTCATGAAAATCGCTATCGGATCCGATCACGCAGGCTATCAATACAAAGAAAAGATCAAAGCCTTTTTGACCTCACTGGGCCACCAAGTAGAAGATTTTGGCACGTTCAACGACGAATCATGTGATTATCCGGATTTCATATTCCCTGTAGCTAGAGCCGTTGCATCGGGCAGCAGCGATAAAGGCATTGTACTGGGCGGTTCTGGCAATGGCGAAGCGATTGCGGCGAACAAAATCACAGGTATTCGCTGCGCAGTGTGTTGGAACGCCCTATCGGCCGAAATGGCACGCCGTCACAATGACGCAAATGTTTTGTCGCTTGGGGAACGCATGATCGCTGAAGATGAACTAGATAGCATCATTCAAATCTGGCTTAACACCCCATTTGAGGGCGGTCGACACCAAAGACGCATCCAAAAGATCGAAGAAATTTAAGATTAGCGCACCGCCGCGATATCGCCATCCAAAACCGGTAACACCTGATGTAATTCATGCCCACGCTTGAGCACCTGCCCTGCATGCCCAACCACCCGATACATGCCCTGTTTTTTGCGTAATTTCGGGTCCTTTTCGATCCGAAAAATCGGCATTTCGCTGGCCCGTTTAAAAATCGAAAACACCGCACGATCATTGAGCATATCAATCGCATAATCTTTCCATTCGCCTTGGGCGACCTGGCGGCCATAAACATTGAGGATGGTGGAGAGCTCTTTACGGTCAAAAGCCACAGTTTCGGGAATGATTTTTGGTTTGCTTGAGCGAACATGATCACTTGAATGAACCAGTTTAAGTCGGACTGGCGATTTTGGTGAAGAACATTCTGTCAAAGTCAAACCTCCTTTTCCGACTAACATCTTGCCATGATTGCCCCAAAGATTGGTTAAGACAAGCTGCAAAAGGCCCCTAAATCGTCACATTTCGTCCAACTTGTTGCCAGAATGCATGGTTATATTCTTAGTCATAGCCTCCAGTACCCCGGCCCTTGGACTGTTTTAGCCCCCAATCGAAGAGCAGTTCCAAGGCGCCGGCCCCCCAAAAATCAGCGAGTACAAAACAAAACCCCCAATCTCCAAATTGGGGGTTCTTTTTATTCATATATATGAAGTTGATCGGGTGGGTTTAGCGCAACAGCGAGGCCGCGCCCAACATGCGTCCAGGTAAACCATTTTCTGTGCGCTCCTGCACCAGAACGGCCAAACCATCCACGCCCTCATCCATCATTTGGGGAATTGGAATGCGCAACTCCACGCCCTTATTTGGTGACCACATGCCCACCAATTGGCGTTTTTGCACAATTGACGAATAGGTGATCAATTGGCCACGGTTTTCACCACGTTCAATATTTACTTGTGCTTTTGATATGAACGGCACCAACCAAATCGTCGCGTCTTTGATGTCACTGCTCGCCATTGGAATGTCAATCGTCAGCATTTCGCCATCAGCTTTTAGGTTCACGCGCACGTCCAACCGCGCATTTGCAATCGCTTTTTTGATGTCAACCAACCGCGAGCCAACAACATCCACCGTGCCATTGATCAACATTTGCGGCGTATAGATGCGTTTTTCACCACGTTGGCGCGCGTAGCGACGTTGCAGGTCTGAATGTTCTTTTTTGCTGAACGTGTCTTCCCAGCCAATATAGTTCCAATAATCCACATGATAGGCGAGCGTGATCAGCGTTTTGTCTTTCGCCAATTCGCCCAATATCTCATCCGCTGGTGGGCAGGACGAGCATCCTTGCGAGGTGAACAATTCTAAAACAGCCACTGGCTGTGCTTTAAATTCCATCGCAACGGACGCCACACCACCAAAAAGGAGCAAAGTGGCCGCAAGCACATAATGTAAGATCATTTTTTTCATGGCTTTTGTCATAGGCGAAATGTGGCTCACCTGCCAGTCACACACGCTAACGAATTCGCGATCACAAAAAACGGGGCTGGCTTGAGCGAAATTGGTGGCGTTTGAGAACTGGCGCGCAGTGTACTTTTGTACGTGAGCACCACAAGCGCAAAACTTCATCAATTGCAGCCAAGCTCAGGCCCGTTTATCGCCAAATGTTAAGAGACGAGATTGCGCAAGACATAATGCAAAATCCCGCCATTGCGGTAATAATCCAATTCGTCTTCCGTATCGATCCGGCAAAGCGCTTCAAAAGTCTTCACAAAACCATCTGCTGACTTCACTGACACCGTCACGTCGCAACGTGGCGTGATATCGCCAATGCCCTCAATCGACACTTCTTCATCGCCTGTCAGGCCCAAAGAGGTCCAGCTTGCACCATCTTTGAACTGCAGTGGCAGAACGCCCATCCCCACAAGGTTTGACCGGTGAATGCGTTCAAAGCTCTCAACAATCACCGCGCGCACGCCGAGCAATATTGTGCCCTTTGCGGCCCAATCCCGCGAAGAACCCGTGCCATATTCCTTGCCACCAAACACCACCAATGGGGTGTTCGTTTCAGCATAAGCCATCGCCGCATCAAACATGGCGGCAACTTCGCCATCCGGGCCTTTTGTAAAGCCGCCTTCAATGCCTGGCACCATTTGATTCTTGATGCGAATATTGGCAAATGTGCCGCGCATCATAATGTCATGATTGCCCCGACGAGAACCATATGAGTTGAAGTCTTTCACCCCAACTTGACGGTCCAACAAATATTTACCCGCTGGTGTGTCTGATTTAAACGAACCAGCTGGCGAAATATGGTCCGTGGTGATGCTGTCACCAAATAGGCTCAATATCCGCGCTCTGTTCACGTCTTTGACCGGCGTGATGTCTTTACTCAAACCTTCAAAATAGGGCGGGTTCTGCACATAGGTTGAAGCTGAGTTCCAGCCATATGTTTCGCCCCCTTCAACTTTAATCGCTTGCCAGCCCGCATCGCCTTTAAACACATCAGCATAGCGGTTGATGAACATTTCACGGGTCACGCTCTCGCGCACAATCGTTGAAATCTCTTCGCCCGTTGGCCAAACATCTTTCAAGTAAACCGGGTTACCATCAGTGCCTGTGCCTAACGGCTCAGTTGTAATGTCGATGCTCATTTTACCCGCAAGCGCATAGGCCACAACCAAAGGTGGCGAGGCCAAATAGTTGGCTTTCACGTCTGGGTTCACCCGACCTTCAAAGTTCCGGTTGCCTGACAAAACAGAACTAGCCACTAAATCTTTGGCAGCGATCGCTTTGGAAATCTCCGTGGGCAAAGGACCCGAATTGCCGATGCAGGTGGTACAACCATAGCCCACAAGGTTAAAGCCCATCGCGTCCAAATCATCTTGCAAACCAGAAGCGGTTAAATATTCGGTTACAACTTGTGAGCCCGGTGCCAAAGAGGTTTTGACCCAAGGCTGAACCTTTAGCCCAAGCGCCCGCGCTTTACGCGCCACCAACCCGGCCGCCACCAAAACCGCCGGGTTTGAGGTGTTGGTACAAGACGTAATCGCCGCGATCACCACGTCGCCATGGGTGATCGAATAATCTGTGCCAGCAACTGGCGAAGCAGGCATATCGGTTTTCGCATACTCGCCGGCAAGCGCCTCAGCAAATTTTACCTTAGCCTCGTCCAAGTTTACCCGATCTTGTGGGCGTTTAGGGCCAGAAATCGCGGGCACAACCGCATCCAAATCAAGATAAAGACTATCTGTGTATTCAGCATCAGGTGAAGATGCATCACGGAACATACCTTGGGCTTTCGAATAGGCTTCAACCAACGCCACCCGATCCGCGTCACGGCCCGTCGTGTGCAAATAAGCTAATGTTTCATTGTCTACCGGGAAAAATCCACAGGTGGCCCCATATTCTGGGGCCATATTGGCAATCGTTGCCTGATCTTCCAATGTCAAATTATCAAGGCCCGGCCCAAAGAACTCAACAAATTTGCCCACAACGCCTTTCTCACGCAGCATTTCAACAACCCGCAACACCAAATCGGTTGCCGTGATGCCTTCGCGCATATTGCCTTCAAGTTTAAAGCCAACAACTTCTGGGATCAGCATTGAAATCGGTTGACCAAGCATCGCCGCTTCCGCTTCAATACCACCAACACCCCAGCCCAAAACGGCCAAACCATTGATCATGGTGGTGTGGCTGTCTGTCCCCACAAGCGTATCGGGATAAGCGATGGTCTCGCCGTCCTCTTGTTTGGTCCAAACTGTTTGCGCCAAATATTCAAGGTTCACTTGGTGACAAATGCCCGTTCCGGGCGGCACAACGCGGAAATTGTCAAACGCTTCTTGGCCCCAGCGCAAAAACTCATAACGTTCGCCGTTGCGCTCATATTCACGTGTCACATTTTGGGTAAAGGCTGTGCCTGTGCCAAAAAAATCGACCATCACAGAATGGTCAATCACCAAATCAACCGGCACCTGCGGGTTAATCTTTTGTGGGTCCGCGCCAAGCTTTGCGGTGGCATCGCGCATAGCGGCCAAATCAACAACCGCTGGAACGCCGGTAAAATCCTGCATCAACACACGCGCTGGACGATATGAAATTTCATGGGTGGACGATTTTGTTTTAAGCCAATCAGCGCAGGCCTGAATGTCCGCCTTGGTGACCGTGCGACCATCTTCAAAACGCAACAGGTTTTCCAAAACCACTTTCAATGAATTGGGCAGTTTTGAAATGCCTGAAAGGCCGTTTTTCTCAGCTTCAGGCAGAGAATAATATGTGTATATTTTGTCGCCAACGCTAAGTTTTTGCTTGGCATTAAAGCTATTCAATGAAGTATTGGTCACGTCAATCGCCTATCTATTCGAATTTCGAACTGGCCCTGACCAAAAGCGACTGATCGCATTTTGGTCAAAAACCATGAAACAAACATCACTGTCCCCATGGCAACGTCTAATTGAAATATAGTAAAACTAACCCTATCTTGCCAGTCTTTATCAATAACAAAAAAGGGAGGCCAAAGCCTCCCTCAAATATCGCATTTTCGCTTTGAGTTATGCCTAGAAATGCACAGACTTTGCGTCAATCGGTTTAACCTGTGGCGGTGAAAACTTGGTGAGGTCGATGCCAACCACTGCGTCTTTATATTCGTCCAAGCTTGGGGTGCGGCCAAGGATGGCTGAAAGCACCACAACTGGAGTAGAGGCGAGCAAGCTTTCGCCCTTTTTCTGAGTTGAATCTTCCACAACCCGGCCTTGGAACAGCCGCGTAGAGGTGGCCAAAACCGTATCACCTTTGGCCGCTTTTTCTTGGTTACCCATGCAAAGGTTGCAGCCTGGGCGCTCAAGATACATGATGTTCTCATATTCCGTGCGGGCATTGGCTTTTGGTTTGAGGTCATCAAACTCAAAGCCTGAATATTTTTGCAAGATTTCCCAATCGCCTTCAGCTTTAAGCTCATCGATGATGTTGTAGGTCGGCGCGGCCACCACAAGCGGCGCGTTAAACTCCACCTTGCCGTTTGCTTTTTCAAGATTACGCAACATTTGCGCAACGATTTTCATGTCGCCTTTGTGCACCATGCATGAGCCAACAAAGCCAAGATCAACCTTTTTGTCCGACCCATAATAGCTGATCGGGCGGATCGTATCGTGGGTGTAACGTTTGGAAATCTCGATATTGTTCACATCAGGGTCAGCAATCATTGGCTCGATGATCTGGTCCAAGTTGACAACCACTTCAGCGGAATATTTTGCATTGTCGTCAGGGCGCAGTGCAGGTTTTTCGCCAGATTTGATCTCAGCGATCCGTTTATCGGCAATGGCAATCAGGTTGTGAAGCACCTTGCCTTCATTTTCCATGCCCTTATCGATCATCACTTGGATGCGGTGTTTAGCAATCTCAAGCGACTCAATCAGCGTATCATCTTGCGAGATACAGATTGAGGCCTTCGCCTTCATCTCAGCGGTCCAATCGGTAAAGGTGAAGGCTTGGTCAGCCAACAATGTCCCGATATGCACTTCAATGATCCGACCTTGGAAAACGTTCTCGCCAAATTGCTCCAGCATTTGCAATTGGGTAGCATGCACCACATCACGGAAATCCATGTGATCCGCCATTTTGCCTTTAAACGTCACCTTCACAGATTCAGGAATAGGCATTGTCGCTTCGCCGGTGGCAAGCGCCAGCGCCACGGTGCCACTATCCGCACCAAAGGCCACGCCTTTAGACATACGGGTGTGTGAATCGCCGCCAATAATAATCGCCCAATCATCCACGGTAATATCGTTTAGCACTTTATGGATCACGTCCGTCATGGCGTGATAGCTGCCTTTGGGATCGCGGGCGGTAATCAAGCCAAACTTATTCATAAAGCTCATCAGCTTTGGAATGTTGTTTTGCGCTTTAATGTCCCAAACAGAGGCTGTGTGACAACCAGACTGGTAAGCCCCGTCAACAATTGGCGAAATCACAGTTGCCGCCATCGCCTCGAGCTCTTGTGAAGTCATCAAGCCGGTTGTGTCTTGCGAACCAACAATATTCACCTCAACCCGCACGTCAGAACCTGCGTGCAATGGGGTTTTGCTCTTCACACCCACGGCGTTTTTGTTGAAGATTTTCTCAACTGCTGTCAGACCTTGGCCTTCATGCGAAATTTCTTTGGCTGGTGCGAAAACAAGTGGTGCTTCGATGCCCAACGCGTTTGCGGCAAACGTTTGCAGCTTTTTGCCAAACACAATGGCATATGAACCAGCCGCTTTGATAAATTCAACCTTTTGTGCGGTCAAAGCAGATGAAATATCGGCATGCTCTGTCTCGCCATTTTCATCCAGCAATTTTTTCTTTTTCGTGTTGATGGTCAACACGGTGCCGGTTTCAACCGAATATTTTTCTTCGAGTACCGCATCACCATTATTGTTGATGATCGGCTTGCCGTCTGGGCCTGATTTTTTCACCCAGTTTTTCAAATCAATGCCAATACCGCCGGTAACCCCAACAGTAGTCAAAAAGATTGGCGATACGCCGTTGGTGCCCGCAACGATTGGCGCAAAGTTTACAAATGGAACGTAAGGGCTGGCTTGTTTGCCCGTCCAAAGCGCTGCGTTGTTGATGCCCGACATCCGTGACGAGCCAACGCCCATGGTGCCTTTTTCAGCGATCAACATCACACGTTTATCAGGGTGCTGAAGTTTCAGCGCGTCAATTTCGGCCTGCGCTTTTTCTGAAATGAAGCATTTGCCGTGCAATTCACGATCTGAACGTGAGTGTGCTTGATTGCCCGGTGACAGCAAATCTGTAGAAATATCGCCTTCCCCGGCGATGTAGGTCACCACTTTGATTTCTTCTTCAACGCCAGCAAGCTTCGTGAAAAATTCAGCTTGCGCATAACTCTCAAGAATGTCTTTGGCAATCGCATTGCCAGCATCATATGCGGCTTTAAGGCGATCTGTGTCCGCATCATAAAGGAACACTTGGGTTTTCAACACCTCAGCTGCTTGTTCAGCGATTGAAGCATCATCACCCAGCGCCAAATCCAACAGCACTTCAATTGAAGGGCCGCCCTTCATGTGGCTCAAAAGCTCAAATGCAAATGTTGGCGTGATTTCTTCAACCTTCGACTGGCCAAGAATAATTTCTTTTAGAAACTTGGCTTTAACGCCCGCCGCGCTCGTGGTGCCCGGCAATGTGTTATAAATGAAGAAATTGAGACTTTCTTTGCGGTGCGCATTGCCTGTCTCTTTGATCTGTTCAACGATCTCAGCAACCAGCGCGCCATCATCAATAGGTTTGGGGTGCAATCCGTCAGCTTTTCGAGTTTCGATCTCGTTTAAATAATCCGTATATAAGCCCATGGTTTGCGACCTTTCATTCCTATTGTTGCTTTCAATGTCGCCGCACAATAATCTGCGCGAAGCCAGCAAAAGCGTCCTGCGCGCATCAATATTTTAACCACCACCGACTTGCAAGAAATTTTGAATGTTCTTTAGTCGCACCTCTTGGGGTTTTGAGATGGGTTTGGCAGTTTTGGCAGCGCCATTTGGGTCAGAATTAAACAACGCAACTAGCTTCATCAGACCAGCTTATAGATACACTCACATCAATTTCGCTGCTCTTGCACATATTTGCTTGGGTTTGATCCCGTCACAATGCATAAAAATTCATGGACCACAGCCCTGCTTTCCAATATCACTCCACTATGGATCAAATGGCTAAAATGGTTGAAAAAACGTCGATTAAAGTGCGTGAACTAAGGTGTTCGCGCGGCGGATTTGTCATTTTTGAGGGTGTTTCTTTTGATGCCTTGCCCGGCGAAGTGATTCTGTTGCGCGGCCCAAATGGGGCGGGAAAGTCCACATGTCTGCTGGCGCTGCATGGCGCATTACCTCCAAGCGGGGGGCTGATCGAAATAGAAAATGGCGATGAGGAGCGTTCAAGCCGCGAACTTATCCATGTGATCGGCCATGTACCAGGCGTTAAAACCACACTAACGGTGCGCGAAAACTTGCAATTTTGGGCCGATCTGTATGGCAGCGATGCTGATATTGACTTGGCAATCGACGCTGCCGGGCTGCACCCCATCGCTGATAGCGACGCATCCATTCTCTCTGCCGGGCAAACAAGACGCCTGGCTTTGGCGCGCCTATTGGCCGCAGATCGCCCAATTTGGATTTTAGACGAACCAACTTCTGCGCTCGATAAACAAGGCGAAGCGTGGGTGGGTACCTTAATCGCTCAACATGCAGCAAAAGGCGGCATCATCATCGCCGCTACGCACCTGGATATCCCCAACGTCCCAACTGAAAAGATCAAAACCGTGATGATCAACGGAGCATCCGCATGAAGGCATTCTGGGCGGTCGTAAAACGTGACATCAAGCTCGCCACCCGGATTGGCGGCGACGCGATGACGGTATTGCTGTTCTATGTGATGGTTGGCGCAATCATGCCCTTTGCCATTGGTCCAGATAAAGTGCTGCTATCCAAGCTTGGACCCGCCATCATTTGGATATCTGCCCTATTGTCTTTGTTGTTGGCGCTTGATCGCCTATTCCGCACCGACCATGAAGACGGGTCTATGCTTGCCATGCGCCAGGCCCATATCCCGCTTGAAATGATTGTTGTCGCCAAATTGCTCGCCCATTGGCTCACCAATGCAGTGCCGTTGATTGTGGCAACACCTTTGTTGGCCATATTGCTCAATCTTGATGCAGATCAAACCCTCAAACTCATTTTCACCTTAATTGTCGGCACACCAGCATTGGTATGTTTTGGAGCAATCGGGGCTGCTGTGACCGTGACAATTAAGCGCGGCGGATTAATTGCGCCGATCCTTATTCTGCCACTATCTATCCCCACGCTGATTTTTGGGGTGAGCGCATTATCAACCGGTGCCATTGAAACGGCCTCAAGTTCTGCACTTTTGTTTTTGGCTGGATTTACATTGTTGGCCTTGGTGTTCACGCCGTTTGCAGCAGCGCTTGCTATAAAAATGGGAGCCGAATAGAAAAAGATATGTCGAAAAACGCATCTATTGATCCCACCCCGCAAGACCCAACCCCTCAAGACTTGGGCTTCTTCTCGCGGCTTGCCCATCCCGGCCACTTTCTAGTTTGGTCAAAATATTGGTTGATGCCACTCACCATCATCAGTTTAGCGCTGCTGCTGTTTGGTACGTATTTGGCCTTTTTCAACTCACCAGCCGATTACCAGCAGGGCGAAACAGTGCGCATTATGTATGTGCACGTCCCGAACGCCTGGCTCTCTCAGTTCGCCTACGCGGTGATGGTGTTGGCCTCCGTCGGATCACTGGTGTGGCGGCACCCATTGGCCGACGTTTCCGCCAAAGCGGCGGCCCCTTTGGGCGCGACTTTCACCGCCGTCGCCCTTGCCACCGGCTCACTTTGGGGCGCACCAACTTGGGGTACGTTCTGGGAATGGGATGGCCGCATGACCTCAACCCTGGTGATGCTGTTTATCTATTTGGGCATCATCGCCTTGTGGCGCACTTTTGAAGATCAAGCCCGCGCGGGCCGCATCATCGCAGTGATCACACTGGTTGGCGCGATCAATATTCCAATTATCAAGTTTTCGGTTGAGTGGTGGAACACATTGCACCAACCCGCCAGCGTGTTTAGACCCGACGGGCCAACCATGCCCATGTCGATCCTGTTGCCCTTGTTTGTAATGTTCTTTGGCTTTTCATTTTTGTTCTTGCTGTTGCATTTCATTTCCATGCGCGCCGAGATTTTGCGCCGCCGGGTGCGCGCCCTTGAGCGCCGAAACGCCCAACGGCTACGGGAGCAACATATATGATCGATATCTCTCAGCATTTCGAATATATCGCAGGTGCGTACATCGTCACTTGTGTGCTTGTTGGCGCACTGGTGATTTTGGTCAATCGCGACTACCACACCCAAGAAAAACGGTTAGCTGAACTCGAAGCCAAAGGCGTCCGTCGCCGTTCAGAAGAGAAAAAATCATGAAACGAATTTGGATTTATCTCATACCGCTGATCATCACCGGTGGTTTGTTTGCGCTTTTCGCCAGCCAAATCAGTAAAGATTCGACTTTGCTGCCCTCTGCGCTTTTGAACAAACCTGCACCCCAATTTGAATTGGAACCTATTGAGGGCCATGACCAGCCAGGCTTTTCCACCGCGGACTTGATCGGTCAAATCACGGTGGTCAACGTTTTTGCCAGTTGGTGTGTACCTTGCCGCCAAGAACATGAATTCATTTTGGAAATGTCAAAACGAGACGATCTGAAGGTCTACGGCATCAACTATAATGACCAACCAGAAAATGCGCGCGCTTTCTTGGCCGAATTGGGCAACCCCTATGACAGGATCGGCTCAGATCGCAACCGTCGTGTTAGCCTAGATTGGGGCGTTTACGGCATTCCAGAAACCTATCTGGTCAATCAAGACGGCTTGATTGTTTACAAACATACCGGCCCGATCAGCGCACAAAGCTTTGAAAATAGTGTGATCCCAGCAATTGAAAAAGCGGTGGCAGCCTTCCCAAGCACTTAACAGGACGGCTGTAATTGTAAAAGACAAAATACCCGTTGCCTCAGCTGCCGTCGGCCACCCTCGTCCTTACTCGGATCAAGTCCGGGGCGGCCAATTTTCACTCCGCATCAGGTGCGTATTTTGTCAATATCGGCACCACAAGCACAAACGAAAAAATCAACGTCAGGGGCATCAGACCCCACACTTTAAACGCAACCCAAAAATCGGTTGAAAAATTGCGCCACACGATTTCGTTGATCAGGGCCAAAATGAAGAAAAAGATACACCAACGCCAGGTCAGTATCCGCCAACCTTCTGGCTTGAGTTTATAAACATCGCCGAACACATGCTTGAGCAAAGAATGGCCAAACAACAGCCCACCAAGCAACACAGAGCCAAACAGCAAATTGACGATGGTAGGCTTAAGCTTGATGAATGTGTCATCCTGCAAATAAATCGTTAGGCCGCCAAATATCAGCACAACGACGCCGGTTACCAGCGGCATCACCGCGATGCGTTTGAGCAGGAACCAGCTGAGCAACAGCGACACCACCATCGCCCCCATGAACCAACCCGTGGCCACAAAAATGCCCGCACGTGCATTGAGGACAAAAAACAACACCAGTGGCCCCAACTCCAGCGCCAGTTTAACCAATTGCGGCTTCACCTCGTCCCAGTTCACATCATCTGGCTGTTGTTTGCTCTCACTCATCGTACCTATAACCCTCTTGCGATCTTCATCATTTTTTTAAAATTCAACACAATATTCTGGCGCAAGCGCCATGCCATCTATGATACAGCACTTGCGCCGGCGATTGCTTCGGCAAAATCTTGAGCCTCAAAAGGCGCTAAGTCGCCAATAGTTTCGCCAACACCAATGAAATGGACTGGCAGTGCAAACCTCTTGGCAATCGCCACCAGAATACCGCCACGGGCCGTACCATCCAATTTTGTCATCACCAACCCGGTAACACCCGCCCTTTTGCCAAATATTTCAACCTGACTAAGCGCGTTTTGTCCGGTGGTGGCATCCAGCGTCAACAAGGTTGAATGCGGCGCGCTTGGGTCAACTTTCTTGATCACGCGGATGATTTTTTCCAACTCGGCCATCAATTCATCGCGGTTTTGCAACCGCCCCGCCGTATCAATAATCAACACATCCGCGCCCTGCGCTTTGGCCTCAGTCACCGCATCAAACGCTAGCCCCGAAGCATCAGCGCCTGTTGGTCGGGTGATCACCTCAACCCCGGATCGTTGACCCCACACCTGCAATTGTTCAACTGCTGCGGCACGGAACGTATCGCCCGCGGCAAGCACTACCTTTTTGCCTTCTGCGGTCAGTTTGGCCGTCAGTTTGCCAATGGTCGTCGTTTTGCCCGAACCATTTACCCCAACCATCAAAATTACATGCAGGCCATTTTGAACATTAAGCACCAGCGGTTGCGCCACTGGCGCTAACACTTTGGCCACTTCATCGCGCAAAACAGAGCGAATTTCATCAACCGAAATTTCTTTGTCGAACCTGTCCTTCGACAGCTTTTGGGTGATCTCAATGGCTGTTTCAAGCCCCAAATCCGCTTGGATCAACACATCCTCAAGTTGCTCGAGCGTTTCAGCATCAAGCTTTTTCTTGGTGAAGATCGCCCCAATATTATCGGTCAGCTGGTCTGAGGACTTTTTCAATCCCGACGACAGACGGTGCAACCAACCCTTTTTAGGCTCAGGTTCAAGAGTGGCGGGTGCCACTATTGGCTCAGCGGCAACAGGGTCTTCAACACTTGTATCAGCTGGCGTTTCTGCTTCCCGCTGGTCTTTAGCAGGCGCTGTATCTGCAACCTGAGGCAGCACATCTTCAACAGGCGCTTCTTTTTTGCCAAACAAGCGGCCAAACAAGCCCGGTTTTTTTTCTGTCATAATGCCTCTATGGAACCATAGGTATTTTAAATTGTGATTTTCAGTCGAAAATTATGCGGCGTGAGAACCCGAACAATGCATTTTCAACATATGTGAGTACCCCAAGCGCAGCAACGCGTCATTTGTAGACCAAAATGCAATTTATGCCACTTGCTGAATTGGTTCGCCAATAAGCCCATGCTTGCCGATGCCGGTCACTGTTGCTGGCAAAATCTGACCCGGCTCGGTGTTGCCAATCATAATCGGGGCAAATTGCTCAGTCCGGCCAATGCCATCGCGCTCAATCAACACGGAATGAACCTCACCAACTTGCCGCGCCAAGAACGCTTCATGCTGTTTTTCGCCCGCTACCCGCAATTTCTTTGCCCGCGCTTTGGCAATCTGTTTGTCCACTTGCGGCATTTTCGCCGCAGGGGTGCCAGGCCGAATGGAATAGGGGAACACATGCAAATAAGTAAGGTCGCACTCTTCAATAATCTTCATGGAGTTTAAAAACATCTCATCCGTTTCCGTCGGGAACCCAGCGATAATGTCCGCCCCAAAAACCATATCAGGCCGAATGCTGCGCGCTTCATTGACGAAGCCAATCGTATCTTCGCGCAAATGGCGGCGTTTCATGCGCTTCAAAATCATATTGTCGCCAGACTGCAACGACAGGTGCAAATGCGGCATTAAACGCTGTTCAGACCGAAGCGCCTCCATTAAAGCTTCATCCGCTTCAATACTATCGATCGAAGAAATTCGTAAACGTTTAAGCTGCGGCACATGGGTTAAAATCTGCTGGGTCAATTTACCCAAAGTTGGCTTGCCCGGCAAATCTGGCCCGTAAGAAGTAATGTCCACCCCGGTCAGCACCACTTCACCAACCCCATTGTCTGCCAGCTTTTTGATCTGATCAACCACAACGCCCATCGGCACAGAGCGCGAAGGTCCACGGCCATAAGGGATAATGCAGAAGGTGCAACGGTGATCGCAGCCATTTTGCACCTGCACAAAAGCCCGCGCCCGACCGTCCATGCCTTCAATCAGATGACCTGCGGTTTCCTTAACGCTCATAATGTCATCAACGAGAATTTTTGAATTGCCGCCTATCCCGAACTTGAGACCTTGATAGGTCTCAGCCTTCATCTTCTCACCATTGCCCATCACCAAATCAACTTCGCCCATCGCCGCAAAACTCTCAGCATCGGTTTGTGCTGCACATCCGGTGACGATGATTTTGGCGTTCGGGTTTTCACGTCGCGCTTTGCGAATACCTTGACGGGTTTGGCGCACAGCTTCTTGGGTCACCGCACATGAATTGACAATGATCACATCATCCAAACCCGCTTGTTTGGCCTGATCTTTCATTACTTCAGATTCAAATGTGTTGAGCCGACAGCCAAATGTTAGCGTTTGCACACTCATGCAGCATCTTCCTCGAATAAATCAGCGGGCAACGCGCCCTCAAATTCGGTCTCGTAAGGCCCAGTCATCATGATGTGCTTGTCGCTTTCGCGCCATTCGATTTGCAAAATGCCGCCAGGCAATTCCACATCAATTTTGCCTGCCGCATAGCCTTTGCGCACAGCAGCAACTCCCACCGCACAAGCCGCCGTGCCACAAGCTTTGGTCAGGCCCGCTCCGCGTTCCCACACTTTAACTTTAATATGGGTGGGCGAAATAACCTGTGCCAACGAGATATTTGCTCGTTCTGGAAACACCGGATGATTTTCAAGCAACGGCCCCGCCTTGCTCAAATCATGCGCATCCAAATCTTTAACCCAAAAAATCGCATGCGGATTGCCCACATTCACCACAGATGGTGTGTGTAAAACCGGTGCATCAATCGGGCCAATTTGCAACTCAATGCCTGTGGTGTCTTCAAACGCTTCAGCCAGCGGGATCAACTGCCATTGCAAGCGCGGCACGCCCATATCAACGGTAACGCTGTCGCCGCTCAATACTGACTTTAAAAGACCAGCATTGGTTTGAATGGTAATATCGGGCCGACCCAGTTCTTGAGCCATCAGATAACCCACGCAGCGGGTGGCGTTGCCACAAGCATCCACTTCGCCGCCTTCAGCATTATAGATACGCATAAAAATGTCCGCATCTTCGTTTTGTGGCGGTTCCATGATGATCAACTGGTCACAGCCCACGCCAACTTCGCGATCCGCAATCCAGCGCACCTTATCCTCAGTGAATGTAAGCGCACGCTTTCGTGCGTCAATGACCACAAAATCATTGCCCAAACCATTCATTTTCAAATAAGAAACCGCGTCGCTGCTCATCTTAGTGCCTATATTATTGCCAGCTTTCGCCCTATATGGCGCAGATTAGGGCCAATTACTACCCATATCACATCAAGAGTAATTGACTCAAAGCCCCCATTCCTCTAATGCACGTCCCAATAAGTTTAATTGGTCGAGTAAGTCTTAAGCCACTACCTTGTGCGGTCTAACCGATACAGGGGGTCAACATCCACCAGCGCGTTGCGCCCGTGGGTGTCAAAAGCTTATGGATTTTTGGGCTTCCATTTGGGCAGTTTAATGACCATTTAGAAAAACAGCACGATCAGCTGGATTTTAATTTGATGACGGGACGATAAATGTTTCAAAGCCTCTCCGACCGCTTAAGCGGCATTTTTGATGGAATTACAGGCCGCGGCGCTCTTTCTAAAGACGACGTGAACAAAGCCCTGCGCGAAGTTCGCCGGGCCCTGATTGAAGCAGATGTGTCCCTTGAAGTTGTCCGTGGTTTTGTCGAACAGGTTCGGGACCGCGCCATTGGCGCAGAAGTCACCAAATCGATCACCCCAGGCCAACAAGTCGTCAAAATTGTAAATGACGAACTGGTTGCGGTTTTGGGCACCGATTCTGTCCCGCTCGATTTTAAATCGACCCCACCGGTTGCGATTATGATGGTTGGGTTGCAAGGTGCGGGTAAAACCACCGCGACAGGCAAAATCGCCAAGCGCCTTAAAGAAAAGCAAAACAAAAAGGTTTTGCTCGCTTCGCTGGATACAAGACGTCCAGCGGCGATGGAACAGCTCAAAATCCTTGGCGACCAGATCGGCGTCGACACGCTTGAAATTATCGCAGGTCAATCCCCACTCGAAATTGCTAAGCGCGCGCAAAAAACCGCAAAACTTGGCGGCTATGATGTGCTGTTCCTTGATACGGCGGGCCGCACCCATATCGATGAAGAGCTGATGGCGGAAACGGCGGAAATTAAAGCCGCCACAAACCCTCACGAGATTTTGCTGGTTGCCGATGCGCTCACCGGCCAAGATGCTGTCAACCTGGCCCGCTCGTTTGATGAGCGCGTGGCCATCACCGGCATCATGCTGACCCGTATTGATGGCGATGGCCGTGGCGGTGCCGCGCTGTCCATGCGCGCGGTCACCGGTAAGCCGATCAAATTTTTGGGGACAGGTGAAAAGCTTGAAGATTTAGAAGATTTCCACCCAAGCCGCGTCGCTGACCGGATTTTGGGTATGGGCGACATTGTTTCGCTCGTCGAAAAAGCCGCAGAAACCGTCAATGCTGAAGACGCGGCGAAAATGGCCCAGAAAATGAAGAAGGGGGTTTTCGATCTTGATGATTTGAAAAACCAACTGCTTCAAATGAAAAAAATGGGCGGCATGGGCTCCCTCATGGGCATGATGCCGGGCATGGGCAAAATGAAAAAGCAGCTTGCTGGAGCCAATGTGGATGAAAAGGTTTTTGATCGTCAGGTCGCCATCATCCAGTCCATGACCAAAAAAGAGCGCGCCACACCCAATCTGTTGAACGCCTCGCGTCGCAAGCGTGTGGCTGCGGGTTCTGGCACCTCTGTGCAAGAAATCAATAAGCTGATCAAAATGCATCGCCAAATGGCCGACATGATGAAAAAAATGTCCAAAGGCAAAGGCGGCATCGCAGGCGCTTTAGGCGGCATGTTTGGCGGCGGTGGCTCAATGCCCAATATCGATCCATCACAAATGGATCCGCAAATGCTGGCCGAAATGGAAAAGCAAATGGGCGGGCAAATGCCTGACCTTGGCGGCCTTACAGCCCCATCGACCACAAAAGCTCTGCCCACCAACGTCAATGATTTGCTTAAAGGCAGCGCTCCGCGCTTCCCCGGCCTTCCCGGTTTGGGTCCTAAATTGGGCGGCAAAAAGTAGCTCCCCCTATCAAGTAACAAGAGAAATTACCGCTCAAACGGGCGGTTCAAAACCCATCTAAGGAGAATATAAAATGGCAATTAAAATTCGTTTGGCCCGTGGCGGCTCTAAAAAGCGTCCTTACTACCACATCGTAATTGCGGACGTGCGCGCCCCGCGCGATGGTCGCTTTATTGAGCGTGTTGGTGCGTATAACCCAATGTTGTCAAAAGACGACGAAGGTCGCATCAAGTTGGACCAAGAGCGCATTCAACACTGGCTTTCTGTTGGCGCACAGCCAACTGACCGCGTGCACCGTTTCTTGGACGCAGCTGGCTTGCTAAAACGTAGCGAGAAAAACAATCCAAACAAAGGCCTTCCAGGCAAAAAAGCTCAAGAGCGTTTGGACGAAAAACGTCAAGCTGAAGAAGATGCAGCAGCGGCTGCAGCCGAAGCCGCTGCACAAGCAGCAGCACCAGCAGAAGATGCACCAGTAGAAGAAGCAGCGGCAGAGTAATTCTCTCACCGCTTCGCAAAGGAATACGTCATGGACAGCACTGAAAAGAAATTCAAAAATCGGGTTCTTATGGGCCAGATTGGTGCTGCCCATGGCATCCAAGGCCAAGTGCGAATTAAATCGCACACCGACGACCCGCTGGCGTTGAAAAAATACTCGCCGTTCAGCACAAATCGCCCGGGCCTAGAAATCACGATCAACAAAGCACGGTTAAACAAAACCGTTATCGTTGCTTCAATTAGCGGCGTTGCTGACCGCACAACGGCTGAAACGCTCAATGGCGTCAAACTCTATGTCAATCGCGATCAATTGCCTGAAACAACAAACGAAGACGAGTTTTACCAAGCCGATTTGATCGGGCTTGAGGTGAAGCTGGAAAACGGCGACAAATATGGCACTGTCACCGCCATCCAAAACCATGGCGCAGGCGATGTGCTCGAAATTCGCCCGATCCTTGGCCCATCAGAACTCTATATGTTCACCAAGCGCATTATCCCGGAGATCAATGTGGCAGAAGGTTTTGTGACCTTCATACCCCCCACCGAGATTGAAGTGGATGAGGAAGAAGCGTTCGAAGCAGAATAGGCAAGCCCATGTTTCGCGCGGACGTCATTACCCTGTTTCCAGAACTGTTTCCCGGCCCCCTTGGCGCATCCATTATTGGCCGCGCGATGGACAATGGTCTTTGGTCCCTCAAAGCCACCCAATTGCGCGACTATGCGACAGACAAACACAAAAAGGTCGACGACACCCCAGCAGGCGGTGGCCCCGGCCTTGTGCTCAAACCCGATATTTTGGCGCTTGCCATCGACGATGTTTCACCAACCGACGACCCGCGCCCACGGCTGTTGATGAGCCCGCGCGGCAAACCACTTACTCAAGACTATGCGCGCACCTTGTCTAAAGGCCCCGGCGCCGTGATCATCTGCGGTCGTTTTGAAGGCATCGACCAACGCGTCATCGACCAGCGCAACCTCATTGAGGTCTCTGTGGGTGATTATGTACTTTGCGGCGGCGAGGTTGCGGCCATGGTGCTGCTTGAAGCCACCACGCGGCTACTGCCCGGCGTAATGGGGTCTGACGAAAGCGAGATGGACGAGAGCTTTGAAAATGGCCTGCTCGAATATCCCCAATATACCCGCCCCGCCGAGTTCGAAGGCACCTCAATCCCCGGCGTAGTGACCGGCGGCGACCACAAAAAACTTGGGCGTTGGCGGCAACAGCAATCTGAAAAACTCACCCGCGACCGCCGCCCCGACCTGTGGGATGCGTTTAAGCGCAAAAAATAGCTGACCCCGGCTCAAGGCCGGGGAAGCCATGAGTGTCTTGAGGCGTGCAGTGCCAACAACTTTTGACTTACCCGCGACCCGCTGGCCATCCCGGACCTGATCCGGGACCTACCCTTTTTTTCGCGCCGCCGTTGGTCGCTGCGCTCGGCATCTTTTAGCGCTCACGCCGCGCAGGCTGGCCCGGCACCCCCGAGCATTTTACGCGCCGCCGTCGCGCCTTTGGCGCTTCCCCGGCACCCCCGAGCATTTTACGCGCCGCCGTCGCGCCTTTGGCGCTTCCCCGGCACCCCCGAGCATTTTACGCGCCGCCGTCGCGCCTTTAGCGCTTCCCCGGCACCCCCGAGCATTTTACGCGCCGCCGTCGCGCCTTTAGCGCTTCCCCGGCACCCCCGCCGATTGGAGGTCCCTCGCATGCGCTACC
>NZ_JBLIAI010000025.1:0-39047 GCF_047634455.1 Maritalea sp. | reverse complement strand
GATGTCGGCCTAATCGACGAAATTCCGATTTCTGAAAATATGACCGCTGGTGAGCTACACGACCAAATGATGATCCGGGGTGCCGACCTGATCGGGCGGGCGCTACCCGCGCTTGAGCGTGATAGCTTGCACTTTACGCCGCAAGCGAATGATGGCGTAACCTACGCAAAAAAAATCGACAAGGCCGAAGCCCGGATTGACTGGTCTGCAAGCGCACAAGACATTCACAATAAGGTGCGCGGCCTATCGCCTTTTCCGGGCGCATGGTTTGAAGTCGACTTGAACGGTAAACAAACCCGGGTGAAAGTCATCAAGTCAGCGTTGGCGGCTGGGCAGGGAGTGCCAGGCACCGTAATCGATGATCAATTGACTATCGCAACGGGCGCAGGCGCAATAGCGCTCACCCATGTGCAGCGCGAAGGCAAAAGCATGATGGACGCAGACACATTCATTCGTGGTGTCGGATCGCTAAAATCAAAAGTGTTGGCCTGATGCCGCGTTACAAAGCACTGATTGAATATGATGGTACAATCTATGCGGGTTGGCAGGTGCAACCAAATGGCAAAGCGGTTCAAAATAAAATTGAGCGCGCGATTGAGAAATTTTGCGGGGTTAGAACACCGACCCAAGCTGCGGGCCGAACAGATGCGGGCGTTCATGCCTTAGGGCAGGTCATACACTTTGATACAGAAGTGGACCATGATCCGTTCAAAGTGATGCAGGCGATCAACTTCCATCTCAAACCAAATACAATTGTGATTCTGAGTGTCGAAAAAGTTGACGAAAGCTTTGAGGCGCGATTTTCCGCGACAGCCAGACATTATGAATATCAGATTTTATGTCGTCGTTCGCGCCCTGCATTGGATGCAAAACGCGTCTGGCACGTACCTGTTGAATTAGATCATGTTGAAATGGCAAAAGCGGCCAAACATTTTTTGGGTAAGCATGATTTTTCGACTTTTCGGTCCAAATTTTGCCAAGCAAAATCACCGATCCGATCAATAGATCGGTGTGAGGTGACCCGCAATGGCCAAATTATCCTCATCAATGTTTCGTCTCGAGCGTTCTTGCACAATCAAGTCCGGTCAATGGTCGGATCGCTTAAGGCGGTAGGCGAGGGGCGTTGGCAGCCAGAAGATGTCAAAATTGCGCTGGAAGCCAAAGACAGAAAAGCCTGCGGACCCGTAGCGCCAGCACACGGACTGTATCTGACGCAAGTAGATTATTAGGGCTCTGACCGCCCCCAAATCCTAGCCGATGATCTGAAACCCAAGCCCGGGGATAATCCCCCCGATCACCATTAACAAAACGATGCTGCCAAGCATTGCAAGCAATTGCGCGCCAATCATCAAAACAAGATCCGCCCCGCTAATGCCAAGCAAAAACGACGCCGCTCTAACGTAAAACACAGCGGTTGCAATGGTGATGACCAAACTGCCCATCATGCCTGGCAAGACAAATGTCAGCAGCAACGCGATGACCAAAAAGAAAAAGTTAGACCAGTTGTGCGCCGCGATATAGCTGCCAATATCAAAGGGTTTTCCCTTGGTCCGCAAGAACAAGAACACACCGTAAAATCCGGCGACATTCACGGCCACTAAGTGCAACAGCACCAGCACGGGTGCGGGCGCAATCACGTCTGCTGGCAAAGGCAAATGCAGCATGGATTGTGCACCTAACGCCATCAGCGCCGCGATGATTGAGGTGATCACCCCAGACCAGCTGCCATCAAGTTTGTTGGCGGCTAGTCGGTTACCGGCTAAAATGCCCCAACATCCGCGTGCGGCAGCTATAATTTCCTCGATGAGGCTATTTGGATTCACGAAAGCTACCCTTGTTTGGCAAAACTGTTTAGAAAATGGGCATAAACCTTCTCAAGTTCAAGCACCATCTGTGTTGGCACCTGTTCGTCAACCTGATGCATGGTCTTGCCCACAAGGCCGAATTCGGCAACCGGGCAATAATCTGCGATAAATCGAGCGTCCGACGTGCCACCCCCCGTCGAGCGTTTCGGCACTTGTCCGGCAATAGCTGACACACTCTCAAGCAGCAAATCCACATGGCTGGAGTCATGAGATACAAATGAACGTGAAACAGGCTGATTGATGTTCAGTTCAACATCGCACCCATTTGTCGGCACTTGCTGGATTTGCGTCGTCAGCCAGTCTTTTAGCTTTTGTCCGTCCCAAATGTCGTTGAAACGAATATTGCCCTGTAAACGACCTTTGGCGGGGATCACATTGGTTGCACTGTTACCCACATCAATCGAAGTGATCTCAAGATTTGTTGGCTGAAAACTCTCATTTCCATCGTCAAGTTTGGCGCTGGAGAGTTGATGCGCTATGCCAGCCAAAGTGGGCAGCGGATTGCGAGCCTTATCTGGATAGGCCACATGGCCCTGTTCGCCCGCAACACTGATGGTGAACCCAAGCGATCCACGTCGTCCGATTTTTACGATATCGCCAAAAGTTTCTGCGCTTGATGGTTCACCCACAAGTCCAAAGTCAAATGTGTGGCCTTGTTCTTGAGCCCACTTCAGCACCTTCACCGTGCCATTTACAGCGTCGGATTCTTCATCGCCAGTAATGAGCAACGAAATGGTGCATTTGTCTGCTTGACCACTTTCAATAAAGGCGGGCAGCGCCGCACAAAACGCGGCGACGCCGCTTTTCATATCCACGGCCCCGCGGCCCCACATCACACCATTTTCGTCTATATCGGCAGAAAACGGATCGTGCGTCCATGCTTCAGCGTCGCCAACCGGCACCACATCGGTATGGCCCGCGAACAGCAAATGCGGCCCGCTTGAGCCACGTGTTGCGAACAAGTTTTCAACGCGATAGCTATCGTCGCCCTCAAATGGGGTCCGCGTGCATGTAAAACCGAGCGGTTCCAAAAAGCGCACCAGCACATCTTGTGCGCCGCCATCAACCGGCGTCACAGAATTGCATCGGATCAGATCACGCAACAGGTCAAGGGCAAGGGCAACAGCCATATTAATCTCGCAACAGGTCGTTGATCGATGTTTTTGATCGTGTTTTTTGATCAACCTGTTTCACGATAACTGCGCAATATAGGCTGGGACCGGGCGTGCCGTTGGGGAATGGTTTGCCCGGCAAAGAACCAGATACAACAACTGAATAGGGCGGCACTTCGCCCATGTGTATTTCGCCAGTGTGACGGTTGACGATTTTTGTCGATTGGCCGATGAACACGCCCATCGAAATCACAGAGCCTTTGCCCACGCGCACGCCTTCAACAATTTCAGAACGCGCACCAATGAAGCAATCATCTTCAATGATTACAGGGTCCGCTTGAAGAGGTTCAAGAACGCCGCCAATGCCCACACCACCTGATAGATGCACATTCGCGCCGATTTGTGCACATGAGCCAACCGCGGCCCATGTGTCGACCATCGTGTTTTCGCCAACATAGGCGCCAAGATTGACAAAGGATGGCATCAACACAGCGCCCGGTGCGATATGTGCTGAATGACGGACAATTGCGCCCGGCACTGCCCGAAAGCCTGCTTCGCGGAAACGGTTCTCGCTCCAGCCAGCAAATTTGGACGGCACTTTGTCCCACCAATGTGCGCCACCCGGACCGCCAGGCATCATTTCCATGTCGTTGAGACGGAACGAAAGCAACACGGCTTTTTTTGCCCACTGATTAACTGTCCATGCGCCACTTGCATCCTGTTCGGCGACGCGCAGCTTGCCGTCATCCATCAGCGCGAGTGCCTCTTTTACAGCTTCGCGCACAGCGCCTTGTGTGTTCAAGTTCACATTGTCGCGGTCTTCAAACGCTGCATCAATGGTTTGGGACAAGTCGGCAAAAGACATGTTTTTATGCACTCCATCTGATCTATATGATTGGGGCGACATTAGCGGCGTAATGAAGCGTGTCAACCAATCCATTCACGAAAGAATGAACATTGTGCGATCTGCTTGCAAGTACCGATCGTTAACACGATTGTGGGTACAATAGTGCGTAGTAGATTTTTGGAGAATTATATGTCAAAGCGCCGTCACACCTCGTTACGCACCTCGCAAGAAGATATCAGCGTCACAAGGCGTGTCCCCAAGACGCCACAAACCGAATCTGCGGCCTACAAACTCGCCTTTTCTGACGAAGAGTTTATGACGTCCGAGGACACCCGTGCAATCCGTTTGCAGCTCGAAATTCTAAAGCCAGAATTGTGGCTTCGCGAGCGCGGGATAAATTCCACCGTGGTTTTGTTTGGTGGTGCTCGGTTGCCCGCGCCGGGTGAGGATGCTTGGGCGGCGAAAAATGATGTGCAAAAAGCCAATTTGGAAAAGAACTCCAAATATTATGATGAGGCCCGTAAATTCGCGCGATTAGCGTCATTGACGTCAGAAACCATGGATCACAAAGAATATGTTGTGGTGACGGGGGGTGGACCCGGTGTCATGGAGGCGGGCAACAAAGGTGCATCCGAGGTTGGCGCACCCTCGATTGGTCTCAATATCGTATTGCCACACGAACAGGCGCCAAACGAATATGTAACCCCTGATCTGAGTTTCAATTTCCACTATTTTGCGACCCGTAAAATTCATTTCTTGCTGCGCGCGAAAGTGATCGCGGTCTTTCCGGGCGGATTTGGCACCATGGATGAGTTTTTTGAAACACTGACACTCATCCAAACTGGACGTATGGAGCGCATACCAGTGCTCTTGTTCGGCTCCCATTTTTGGAACCGCGTTATTAATCTTGAAGCGCTTGCCGAAGAGGGGACAATTTCCCCGGAAGATGTCAATCTGTTCAAAACGGTCGACACTGCAGAAGAGGCTTGGTGTATTGTGCGCGAGGCGTACAATTTACCGGCAATTACCGATAAAGATTGCGACGACGTTTCAGAATAGTAACAACGATTTGACCTTCACGAATAAGGCCCGGCATTGCCGGGCCTTTTGTGCTACTCGACGAATTTATCGACGGAAAAATGCTTCATGCTTTCGACGGCTTCAATCTCTGACATCATCGCCTGAAACTCAGGTAGAGACATGATTTGCTGCGCGGCGGCTTGGGCGTCCTCTAAGCTCTCCCACTCAACAAGATCGGTAAAGTGGCTCTGGTCCTCGGTGTTGATCAAGGCGCGATAATTGACGAAACCTTTGAATTTTTTCGCGTGCTCCATAGCATTGCGACGTAACTCTTTTGCCTTTTCGACATCTTTCACCTTGAAACTCACGATTTCAAAAATATTGCTCATTTGTTTTCCTTTTCGTTTGATAAAAAGGGATTTAGCATGAGGCTGTTGCCACCCTTGTGGCCACAATGTTCAAAAAGGGCAAAATGAATGCGGCGAGCGGAACGGCTTTTTCGGATCATAAGAATATTGCGCACCGCAAATGGTGCGCTTACTGCCCAAAAGATTGCGGACAAATTGGAAATATCAAAACGCTCTATCTACCGGGATATGGCCCACTTGATCGGCTCTGGCGCGCCGATAGATTCCGAGCCGGGGGTGGGGTTCATGTTGCGCGCTGAATTTGATCTGCCCCCGCTCAGCTTTACATTTGAACAGTTGGAAGCGTTAGCCCTTGGGGCAAAAACGCTTGCTTTGATCGCAGACGATGACCTTTCGGCTGCTGCAAAAGAAGCGTTGGATAAGATCCGAGATGCGGTGCCAGACTCACATAAAGCCAAGCTCGACAGTCCACATTTGATGGTTGTGCCGCCCGAAGGGACCAAAATTCCAACAAAGAATTTGCGTCTCGCACGTAGGGGCATAGATGGCGACCGGATTTTAGAGTTCACCTATCTCGCGCTTGACGGCAAAACCTCACACCGACAAGTTTACCCGCTCGCGCTCACAAACTTTGGCCCGAAATGGTTGTTGACGGCATGGTGCACCTCGCGGAAGGACTTTCGCGACTTCCGCGTCGACCGGATCCAAGAAGCAAATCTACTGCGTGAGAAGTTTTTGCCATCGCCTGGCAAGGCGTTGGCAGACTATCTTAAGCGCTATAGCTCTTAGCCTTGATGCGCAAACGGGGTGAGGAATGCGGCCAAATCATCGGTCACGTGATGAATGTGGTCGTGGTCGTCTTTGCGTTCCAGCTCAAAATCTTCCAAACTGTCATCAACAAAGCTGGCGTCTGGGATCACGTGTACCGTGCGCATGCCAATCTGATGTGCGGTCAGAAGGTTCTTTTCCATGTCCTCAAACATCGCAGCACTCGCGGCATCAACGCCATAGTCTGATAGAAACTTCTCATACGGCCCACGGAATGGTTTTGGTTCATAGTCAGCTTCAACAATGCCAAAAATACCATCAAACACGTCGTTGCCACCAAGTCTGTGAATGACCGCCTCTGCGTGCCCAACGTCTGCATTTGTAAAGATCAGCTTTTGGCCCGGCAGTGCTTTGAGCGCAGATATCAACGCCGGATCGGGTTGCACTGACGCATAATCAATATCATGCACCTTTGACAAAAAATGTTGCGGATCAACGTCTCGTGTTGCCATCAATCCGCGCAAAGTGGTGCCATGCTCGCGATAAAACTCTTTTTGCAGCTTGCGCGCCGGAACCGGAGCCAAACCCGTAATATCGGCCACATATGCGGTGATTAATACATCAATCTGATCAAATAATCTGCAGGTTCGCGGATAGAGCGTGTTGTCAAGATCAAAGACCCAATGGCGCACATCAGACAAGGACATCAATAATCATCCTCAATTTCGCCTGGCAGATGAATCAATGTGCCAGCCCCATGTTCGGTAAACAGCTCAAGCAACACGGCATGTTTTGTCTTGCCGTTCACAATCACAACGCCTTGCACACCACTTTCAACCGCATTGATTGCCGTTTCAAGTTTTGGAATCATGCCGCCCTTTGCCACACCATTATCGATCAGTTTTTGGGCAGCTTTGGTGTCCATGTCCGGGATCAAATTGCCCTCGGCGTCCATCACCCCTTCAACATCGGTCAAGAGCAAAAAGCGCTTGGCATCCATCGCAGACGCAATGGCACCTGCGAATGTATCTGCGTTAATGTTGAACGTATCACCATTCTTGCCCGCAGCAATTGGTGCAATCACCGGGATGATTTCTTCGCCGATCAAACGGTGTAAAATCTCTGGATTAACTTCATCGGGTTCACCAACAAATCCCAAGTCAATGATCCGTTCTATGTTACTGTCCGGGTCCATCTTGGTGCGTTTAAGTTTTTTCGCCTGCACCATGCCCGCGTCTTTGCCGCATAGGCCGATGGCGCGACCGCCTTCTTGTGTAATGGCGGTGACAATCTGTTTGTTGATGGCACCAGCCAGTACCATCTCCACAATATCCACCGTGGCGCGGTCCGTCACCCGCAATCCGTCTTTGAATTCAGATGTGATGTTTAGTCGATCAAGCATCTTGCCGATCTGTGGACCGCCGCCATGCACAACAATCGGCATCACGCCGGACTGGCGTATCAGCACAATGTCACGCGCAAATGCTCGGGCCAGTTCTGGGTCGCCCATGGCATGGCCGCCATATTTCACCACGACCACTCGATGATCGTAGCGCAGCATATATGGCAACGCCTGTGCTAGAATCGCGGCTTCTTTTGTCTTATCAATGCTCAATGTGTTTTCTCGCCCAGTTCCACCAACAATTAACACCCATAAACAAAAATCTTCGACTTGTCTTGCTTCGGTCGTAAAAATGTGGCCAATCTAAATTTGATCAAATTATTTGGCACTCAATTTGGCATGGGGATATGGTGCAAAAAATGAAGATTACAGTGTTTCAAACCGGCCTTGTGGCGGAACCTTTGCGGGATAAATTCGACAATTACGGCAAAATGTTCGCGGACTTGCTCGGCGACGGTGGCGGCAAATTTACATTTGAAACCGTCAGCCTGATTGAAGACGAGCCTTTGCCCGATATCGCAAACGTTGAGGCGATCATAATTTCCGGCTCTTCGCTGGGCGTTTATGACAAAAAACCGTGGCTTGATCCGCTTCGCGACTTTATCCGGGAAGCCTATGCGCGTCGCATTCCAATGATCGGCGTGTGTTTTGGGCATCAAATTATGGCCGACGCGTTGGGAGGTGTTGTTGAGAAGTCACAAAAAGGTTGGGGCGTGGGTCGACACCAATATTCAATTGCCCAAAGACCTGAATTTATGGCCGATGCCCCAGCGCAGATGCAGTTCAATGTTATCCATCAGGATCAGGTGATCTCCCCACCGCCAAACAGTAAAGTTGTCGGGGGCAGCGCATTCACCCCCAATGCGATCCTTGAATACCAAAATGGTGCGGCGATTAGCATTCAGGCGCACCCCGAATTTGCCAACGATTATGCGCAAGCCGTTTATGTGCTTAGGTCCGGCGATCTTTTTGACGAGCAAACTGGCCAACAAGCCATTGAATCAATAGATAAAAACAACGACAACGCGCTCATGGCAGAGTACTTTCGCCGATTTTTGAACCGGGTCAACTAAATTAATAATTAATCATTCCGTTCATAAGGTCGAATAACAGTTATTCCCAGATCAAACTGTTGGGCGAGTATGTTGGAAAAAATGAAATTTGGATTTAAAAAACACTTCTGGAGCTTGACGAATATTCCCGCGTTGATCGCGTTGGTTTTAACGATTTGTTTCTGGCTATATTCGGAATATCAAAGTCGATCGATTTACAATCAGTCTGTGCGCGAAGTGGTGATTTCACAGGCTAATCTGCTGCGCTCACAGCTCGAGGGAAACATCAATTCCAACTTGCAGTTGGCAAAAGGATTGGTTTCTGTGTTATCCGGGCAGCCGGATATGAAACAGGAACAGTTCGAGCGGCTCGCCAAAAATCTTTTTGATGGCCGCACTGAATTGACCATTATTGCTGGCGCACCTGATCTGGTAATTTCGATGATCTATCCGCTTAAAGGCAACGAAAAAGCGGTGGGGCTAGACTACAACAAAAATGTTGCACAACGTGCGGCGGCGTTGCGCGCACGTGACAGTGGAAATCTCATCTTGGCGGGGCCAGTAAATCTGGTCCAAGGCGGCCAAGGCTTCATTGGACGGTTTCCTGTATTCACAGATAACCCAGACGGAAGCCAACGTTTTTGGGGCATTGTATCCGCCGTTATTGATGTTGAAAAACTCTATGCCAATAGCGGTCTGACGGACAAAAACCTGCCGATTGATGTCTCCTTGGTGGGAAGAGATGCACTGGGTGCCCGGGGCGATGTATTTTTTGGACCCACTGACCGCGACTATGAGAGAGCGGTAGCGGTAGATGTGCGGCTGCCCAATGGGTCATGGCAAATGCTGGCCGCCCCGAAAGGGGGGTGGACAGCCAACCAAGCTGATATGACTTCCCTGCGGATTATCATGTTGCTCGCGGGTCTTTTGGTTTTCACGCCCACGGCCTATGCGGGACACTTGATGCGACAGCGGCAAAAACAAACCGAAGAACTCGCATCGCGCGAGGAGAGAATTGCCCTTATATCTGAGCGGCTGAACGTTGCGCTTTCATCGTCTGACATTGGCGTGTGGGAAGTGGATATTTTAACCGGCGAGCGTTTTTGGGATCAGCGAACAAACATCCTATTCGGGCTGGAACCGGACGAAATCGTGCGATCAGAAACTACATTTTCTGATGCCCTGCATCCGGATGACCGTGAGGACGTCTTAGCATCATTCAATCGCGCAATAGATCTCAAGTCACAGTTAAATACGGAATTTCGAATAATCACCCCACAAGGTCAAACGCGCCACCTTCAATCGCGTTGCGCTTACTATCACCCCGTGGGGGGCAGCCCAAAAATGGTGGGCGTAAACTGGGACATAACACCGGATGTCAACTTACGCGACGATTTGCTGAGTGCAAAGCGATTGGCGGAAAGCAAAAATGTCGAACTTGAAGGCATGCAAATCCGCATTAAACATTTGGCGCTGCATGACCCCCTGACCAAATTGCCAAACCGCCGCTTCCTTGATCAGACAATAGAAAATTATTCGGCCTCTGATCGTAGTGATGAGACCGTAGCGATGTTGGCGATTGATTTGGATCGCTTTAAGCAAATCAACGACTCGCTTGGCCACCTCGCAGGTGACGCGACGTTGCGGCATGTGGCCAGAGTCTTGAGCAATTCATTGGACGAGAATGATTTTGTTGCAAGGGTGGGCGGCGATGAATTTGTAATCATTGTGGAACGAGACTTTGATAAAGCAGAACTCGCAGCGCTTGCCGATTTAATCATTGAGTCCCTCAAAATTCCATTCATGTATGAAGGGCACCCCTGTCGCTTTGGCGCAAGCATTGGCATCGCTTATGCAAACAGGGCTGAAAGTGATCTCAATGATCTATTGACCAAGTCCGATATAGCGCTCTATCGCGCGAAAGAACTTGGCCGCAACTGTTTTGAATTCTTCTCCGACGATCAGCAGGCACGCATATTGAAGGCGCGCGAAGTCTCGGAGGAGATTTTGTGGGGTCTTGAGCTTGGGCAGTTCATCCCGTTTTATCAGCCGCAATTCGACGCACATTCAGGTGCGATCATTGGTGTGGAAGCATTGGCGCGTTGGGATCATCCGGATAAAGGCGTTCTTGGGCCATTTGAATTCTTAAAAGTCGCAGAAGACATCAATGTCATCGATGACATCGATCATGACATATTGGCGACGGTGCTCAACGACATGAAATATTGGGAAGAGCAGGGCGTGAATGTTGAAAAGGCATCGGTAAATATTTCGTCACCTCGATTGAGGGATGAAAACCTGATACGGCGATTGAAAGAGTTGGACATTGTGCCGGGCAAGATCACGTTTGAATTGCTTGAATCCATATTCTTGGACGATTGCGATACAATTGTTGATCGTAACTTAGCCAAGATTAGGGAAATGGGAATTGATATCGACATCGACGATTTTGGCACCGGCCACGCGTCAATTGTCGGACTGCTTAACTTGCAGCCAAAGCGCGTCAAAATTGATCGCCAGTTTGTGGCTTCAATTGCAACGTCTGACGACCAGCGTCGATTGACAAAATCAATGATTGATATGGGTAAGACCTTGAATATTGAGGTTTTGGCAGAAGGCGTAGAAACAGAAGAGCAAGCCCAAATTTTGCGCGATCTGGGCGTTGATGCCTTGCAAGGCTATCTGTACGCGAAGCCCATGTCGGCTACAGACTTCGTTCGTTTCATGAACGAGCGCAGCAAGCAGGTCAAGGCGTCCTAGATACCCTACCAATTTGCTCACTTTTTGAACGATTAGAAGCGTGAAATTGTAGCGCGCAATTCTTCTATGCCGACATTCTTTTCGGATGAGGTGACAATCATCTCAGGGTGCGCCGCGGGATGCTTGGCGATGATCTGCGCGGTGCGAACGCGTATCCGTTCCATTTCGTCCGCTTTTGGCTTGTCCGCTTTGGTCAAAACGATCTGATAGGATACCGCAGCGGTATCCAATTCGTTCATCACAGTTTCGTCGGCGGGTTTGGGGCCGTGTCGTCCATCAATCAGCACAAACACCCGGCGCAGCGTCGCCCGCCCCTTGAGATAGGAATGTATCAGCCGGGTCCATTTTTCAACGGTCTTTTTCGGCGCTTTCGCAAAACCATAGCCAGGCATATCAACAATCCGCAGCGGCGCATCATCAGCCTCGAAGATGTTGAGTTCTTGCGTGCGTCCAGGGGTATTCGACGTGCGCGCCAAATTAACACGCCCGGTCAAAGCGTTGATCAGCGAAGACTTACCCACATTCGAACGACCAGCAAACGCAATTTCTAAACGATCACCTGGCGGCAAATCGTCGATACGCACACATCCTTTGATAAATTGCCAAGGTCGTGCAAACAGCAGGCGGCCTGCTTCTATTTCTTTGGGGCTAAATTCGCTCATTTGAGCGGTCTATACCGCATTGCGCATTCCGTCTAGGTCCCCATTGGTGATCGCTTCCAAATTCCGAGTTATTTTTTCAATTGGCCAATCCCACCATTTGGTTTTAAGCAAAGTTGCGACGATGTCCGCCTCAAACCTCTTGCGCACTTCTCGCGCGGGGTTGCCGACAACTATCGAATATGGCGCAACATCTTTGGCCACAACACAATGGGCACCGATGATCGCTCCGTCACCAATCGTGACCCCGGGCATGATCGTGGCCGCCATGCCGATCCAGACATCATTGCCGACCACTGTATCGCCTCTTGATTGACTTTTGAGCTGCATGACATCGCCATCGCCCCAACCGTTCTGAAAGATCGCAAATGGGAACGTGGAAAAGGCGGTGAAAGTGTGGTTTGCGCCGTTCATCAAAAATGTACAGTCTTTGGCCAAAGAGCAGAACTTGCCGATGATCAGCTTATCGCCGACGAAATCATAGTGATATAAGACATTGCGGCGCTCAAACGCGGCGGCATCGTCCTCGTCGTCGTAATAGGTAAAATCGCCAACCTCAATATCGGGTCGGGTAATGAAATTCTTTAAAAAGATAAGTTGATCAATCCCCGGTAGGGGCGTTGGATTGTCAGGGCTTGGGCCGAACATATATCACCATAAAAAAATCGCGCCGAGGGTTCGACGCGATTTTATGCTCAGTATCCATGTTGGTCCAGCGGACCACGTTAAGTTTTATTTAGCGTCGCCATCAGGCGCTTTCTTTTTGAACGTCGCCAAAATATTGCCGATAATGTCCACATCCGCGCCGTGCCGTTTCATGATGAAATATTGCTGGCAAATCGACAAGAAGTTGTTCCAAGCCCAATAGATTACTAGCCCGGCAGGGAAGCCTGCCAGCATGAACGTGAAAATTACGGGCATCCAAGCGAAGATCGCGGCCTGTGTTGCATCCGCAGGTGGCGGGTTCAAACGCATTTGTACGAACATGGTCATGCCCATAATAAGCGGCCATGCGCCGAGCACCAAAAATCCACCGATTAATGGCAAGCTTGTCGGGTCAACCGGCAATAAGCCAAACAGGTTGAATAAGTTTGTTGGATCTGGCACCGCCAAATCTTGCACCCAGCCAAAAAATGGTGCCTGACGCATTTCAATGGTGACGAACAGAACTTTGTACAATGAGAAGAACACTGGAATTTGAATAAGCACTGGCCAACAACCACTCATTGGGTTGATTTTTTCGCGCTTATACAACTCCATCATGGCTTGCTGTTGGGCAGCCCGATCATCTTTGTGACGCTCTTGGATGGCCTTCATTTCTGGCTGCACTTTTTTCATACCCGCCATTGAGGCGTATGATTTGTTGGCAAACCAGAAGAACAATATTTTGATCATTACGGTCACCGCCAAAATGGCGAGGCCGAAATTGCCCAAAATGTCGTTTAAGAAGCGGATCACATAGAATAGCGGTTTGGTGATGAAGTGGAACCAACCCCAATCGATCAACAATTCCAAACGATCCAGGCCAAGGCCTGTCTCGTACGAATCGATAATTTTTTCGACTTTTGCGCCAGCAAACACATAGCTTTTATATTCCGCAGTTGTACCCGCTGCAACCGCAGTTGGCTCTGTCGTCACATAGCTTGCCCGATATGTATCGCGCCCATCGGTCTTTTTGAAGTCAAACTGCGCATTGATAATCGTGTTTGGTTCTGGGAAAACCGCCGCTGCCCAGTATTTATCTGTAAAGCCGAGCCAGCCAGATTTTGCGTCGAATTTTTTACGGCTATCTTCAACGAGATCCTTGTACGCCAATTCAACAAGGTTGGCGTCTCCAAGAACGCCAATTGGGCCTTCATGTAGAATGAAGAAACCTGAAGTTTGAGGTGTTTCTTGGCGCGTCACATATGAATAGGGGTAAAGCGCGATATCGCCAGCGGAATTGTTCTCAACAGTTTGTTTGACCGTGAAAAGGTAGTTTTCATCAACTTCAAACGAGCGTTTGAAGTTAATGCCCTCGCCATTGTCATAAACCAAGGTTACTGGTGCACCAACACTCAAAGTCGAATTGCCCTCGACAGACCAAATTGTCGTCGATTTTGGTAGGGAGATCGTTGATCCGGCGAGTGCCGTCCACCCCTGCTCCACAAAATATGGTGATGGTGTACCCTGTGGTGAAAGCAAAGTGATGACCGGGCTGTCATCTTCAATAGTTTCCCGGTAATGAGCAAGATTGAGGTCGTCCAAACGCCCCCCAACCAAGTTGATCGAACCGTCCAATGCGCCGGTTGATACTTTGACGCGGTCGGTTGCAGCGATCACATCTTCACGCGTGCCTGAGATTGTAGCAGACGAAACCTCGGTCTGTGTGCCAGTGGCCACTGTGCCCGGAGTAGGCAATCCTGCCGTTGGATCGGTTTCTGCGGACAGTTGCGCCGCCACCTCGGCTTGTTGTTGTGCTTTTTCCAACTGTGGGCCAGCAACAAAATACTGCCACCCAACAAGGACCAGGATCGACAAGCCGATCGCTAAAATATAATTGCGGCCTTCACCATTCATGATTTTGCTTTCCGCTCCCGTAAATCCACGCGTGGTTTGCGTGGATTGTGCATTTTTTCAATTGCCTGCCCTAAGCCTTCTTCTAAAAGACTAAAGGGTTCATGTAACGCTTCTCTGCGCCCAATCAATACATAGTTGAAATTAGGCTGAAACTTTTGTGCAGTTTTTTCGCTCAGCGCCCGTAACCGGCGCTTGATTCTGTTGCGCTCTGGTGAATTGCCAACACGCTTGGTAACGGTGAACCCAATGCCGGGTTCAGCTTCGTCACACTTAATTGCTTGCAGCACAAAGCCGCGGCGGACCGATTTTAGTCCACGCGCGGCTTGTAAAAACTGCGCCCGATGCTTCAAACGGCGCATAGAATCACCTGCAAATGTTTCGACCCAAAGCAAATCCATCGGGTCACAGGAACATTCTTACGCAGACAAACGCTTGCGACCGCGTGCGCGGCGTGCGTTCAAAATTTTACGGCCATTTTTTGTCGCCATACGTGCACGGAAACCGTGACGGCGTGATCGCACTAGATTGCTAGGCTGAAAGGTACGCTTCATTGCTCATCCACAATGCCGTTCACGGCACTGTTCCTCTCGAAATTAAATTACAGTTTGCCATCAAATAATAATGTAGCACGCCATACAATATCTATGCCGCACCACAAAATGTGGCCGAGTTGCGCGGTGTATAGGCAAAATGGGAGCTCAAGTCAATCTTAAAGCCATGAAAGAATCTGCTTGTTTGACGGGAAATTGGCGCGAGCGCAATCAACTGAAATTGAGCCAGCGTTCACGTCACGTCAAATTCAAGTGAACCTATAAGGACTTTTGAGGAAATGACGTTATGTTGCGCATAACCTGATCAACCAATTCGGATGAAAATGCAACACCAACAAGATAACGCCCCGCTTTCCAAAACCCTTCGCCGTTGGCTGCCCTTGGCCGCGTTTGCTGTTCTTATTGCCCTGATTGCGGCCACCGGTGCCTACAAAGTGTTGTCTTTCGGCGCGCTGGTTGAGAATTACGGCGCTTTGCAATCATATATTGCGGAAAATTTTTGGCAGGCAATTGCCCTTTACGCGCTGATCTATATCGTAGCGGTGGCCTTGTCGTTTCCTGCGGCTTGGGTGCTTACTGTTTCTGGTGGCATTTTCTTTGGGTGGTGGATCACAGGCTTTGTGACCATCATTTCTGCCACCCTGGGCGCAACCATTTTGTTTTGGATCACCAGCACATCACTTGGCGCTCAGTTGCGGGAAAGCGCTGGACCTTTTGTGCAAAAAATCCGCAAAAATATGCAAGATGACGCAATCAATTATATGCTTTTCTTGCGCCTTGTGCCGGCATTTCCTTTCACTTTGGTCAATATTGTCCCCGCGATTCTGGGTGTGCCTTTTAAAATATTCTTTTGGACGACCCTTTTTGGCATTGCGCCGGGGACCTTTGCGTACGCTTATGCCGGAGTGGGAATTGCCTCGCTTGTTGAAGCACAGGCGATTGCATTCACCAACTGTATGACAACTGATGGCAGCGGTTGCGGGTTTTCATTGGCACCTGGGGATTTGGTCACGCCTCAACTTTTGATTGCGTTTACAGCACTTGGCCTTGTTTCTCTAATGCCTATTGTGATCAAACGCTTTCGGGCAAATAATGCCACCAACTAAACGAGAAGGCGTCAACCTATGGCCGAATATTTAAAGCCTGACCTTTGTGTTATTGGTGCGGGTTCTGGCGGATTGAGTGTTGCGGCTGCGGCTGCACAATTGGGTGCGGCCGTTATTTTGATCGAACGTGCCAAGATGGGTGGCGATTGCTTGAACACAGGCTGTGTGCCGTCTAAAGCGCTGATTGCTGCTGCCACCCGCGCGCAATTGATGCGAACAGCGCCAGATTTTGGCATTCAAGCGGAAGAACCCAAACCAAATTTTGGCCGCATCAATGATCACATCAAACAAGTTATCGCAGGGATTGCCCCAAACGATTCGGTTGAGCGGTTCCGTGGGTTGGGCGTCAACGTTATTGAGGGTGAGGCAAGGTTTATTGACAAACGCACCGTGCAAGTTGGCAATGAACAAATTCGCGCGCGCCGATTTGTCATCGCTACTGGGTCACGGCCGATGGTTCCGCCCATCCCCGGTCTTGCAGACGCGCCATTTCTGACAAATGAAACCATCTTCGAGCAGCGCCGAAAACCGTCGGATTTGATTATTGTTGGTGGCGGACCAATCGGTATGGAGCTGGCACAAGCCCATCAACGTCTGGGGTGCAGCGTCACCGTTTTGGAAATGGCAGAACCGCTGGCTAATGATGATCGCGAACTAACAGATATCGCTTTGCGTCATATCCGGCGCGAAGGGGTGGATATTCGCGCCAACACCAAGGTGCTTGAGGTCAAGAAAAAGGCCCGCGCTATTTCTGTGGACGTGGAAAATCCCGATGGAGAAGTTGAAACCATTGTCGGGACCCATTTGTTGATTGCTGCAGGTCGTGTGCCCAACATTGAACGGCTAAATTTGGATACTGCCAAAGTCGAGCACACAAAACGCGGCATTACGATCAATGATGCGCTTAAAACCTCGAACCGACGCATTTATGCCATTGGCGACGTAGCCAGTGGGCTGCAATTCACCCATGTGGCCGGATATCAGGCAGGGCTTGTTATTCGCAACGCGCTGTTTGGGTTGTCGGTAAAGCAAAATAGGCAAATCATCCCATGGGCAACCTATACCGATCCCGCCATCGCCCAAGTGGGTATGAACGAAGAAGACGCGCGACAAAAATATGGCGACAAGTTCCGCGTTTTGCGCTGGAGTTTTGACGAGAATGATCGCGCCCGCGCCGAGCGGCAAACGGATGGATTGTTGAAAGTCCTTACCGACAATTCGGGTAAAATTTTGGGAGCAGGCGTCGTTGGTCTACATGCAGATGAGCTCATCAATATGTATGCGTTCGCAATTGCCAATGACATGAAAATCAGCGCTTTCACCAAAATGGTGTCGCCATATCCAACTTTGTTCGAAGTCGCCAAGCGGATCAGCATCGAGTTTTACAAGGACAAGTTGGACAATCCGCTGCTCAAAGGCCTAATTGCATTAAACCGATTGTTTGCCTAAACCACATCGGATTATAGTTTTCCTATGGCCGCTTCACAGAATCAATCATATCAGCGCGCGCGCTTCGGTTTATCCATCAAACTCATCACCATGATCATCACGATGATTATGGTTGTTGAAGTGGTGATTTATTTGCCATCGGTGGCTAATTTCCGCATTCGCTGGCTGGATGACCGCGTGCAGGTGGCAGGCGTTGCCGCCCGCGTTATCGAAACCGTGCCCGATGCGATGGACCTCACCCCGGACATGATCAATAATTTGCTCAAATCAGCGCAAGCCGAAGCACTGGTCATCCGCATGGACGAAAAGTCCCAATTGATTGAGCGGCTCGATATGCCCATGCCAGTTGCTGTTGTGGACGCGGACACACGACAACGCGATTCGCTTGGCCTTATTGTTGGCGCTCTGGATGTTATTGTGAATGGTAGTAATCGCACCATGCGGATTATTGGCAGCCCAGCGGATGCGCCCGATATTATTGTTGAAGTTTTGATGAGTGAAGCAAAACTTCGATCAGAAATGCTCACCTATTCGGGTAATATATTCTGGCTCTCGCTTTTGATCGCCATTGCAACGGCCGCTGCAATTTTCTTCTTCCTTAATCGGTTGCTCGTTCAGCCAATTGGGCGCATGACCGAAAATATGATTGCTTTTCGCAAAACACCCGAAGATGCAAATCTGATCATCGTGCCTTCAAATCGCAGTGACGAAGTTGGCATCGCAGAACGCGAATTGGCGATGATGGAGCAAGATGTCTTTTCCATGCTGCGTCAAAAACAGCATTTGGCCGATCTTGGGCTCGCTGTCGCCAAAATCAATCACGATTTACGCAATACACTGAGTGCTGCCCAAATGCTATCTGATCAAGTGGCAACGCTTGAAGACCCGCAAGTGCAGCGCCTTGCACCGCGTTTGGTGACAACGCTCGACAGGGCGATCAATTTCGCGCAGTCGGTTCTTGACTACGGCCGTCAAAAAACCATTCCGCCCAAATTCATGCATGTGGATTTGCGGGCGCTGATTGACGAGTCCGCAATTGACGCCGGGGTGCGCTCACATCCATCCATTGAATTTGAAAACAGCGTGCCAGACGACGTGGTGATCAATGTTGATCCCGACCAGATTTCTCGGGTTTTTGTGAACCTCATGAAAAATGCCCGCGAGGCGCTTGAAGTCTACAAAGGCACGGGCGGTGCCAAACAAGTTTCAGTCAAAGTTAATAATCTGCCCAACTGCTATCAGATACTGATAAGCGACAATGGCCCGGGGTTGCCCCCGCGCGCAAAAGAAAATCTTTTCGTCGCCTTCGATGGCTCCGGCCGGGCAGGCGGCACGGGCCTTGGTTTGGTTATCGCCAAAGAAATTACCGAGGCACACGGCGGACATCTTGCCTATATCGACAGTGAAAAAGGCACCAGCTTTTCGGTCGAATTGCCGATTGCAAAAGCGCACTAATTTGAATGCATGGTCAAAAAGATCGCTAAAAACTTGAAAGATATAAATCAGGCACTTGCAATCCAAATCAGCCCGGTATATGCCTTTGCCACACAGACGAGGGTAGCCACTACCTACCGTCAAAAATGCACCGGTAGCTCAGCTGGATAGAGTACTTGACTACGAATCAAGGGGTCGGGAGTTCGAATCTTCCCCGGTGCACCATTTCAACATTTGATGTTGAGATATGACCTAACATCCTGAATGGCAAGGATGTTTTAGGTGTTCGATAACCTTCTTTTCTGCAATACGCTAAATGCTCGGAAAACGCCAATCTAAGCACCATGCGTTGCAAGTGCGGTTTGCCTGATTCCCAGAGTTTGCAGGGGTTTGCAAGAAAATTGAGCGCGTGTTCGATAAAATCCTCAAACCTGCCTTTTGGAATGGCGCTATTGCGTAGTCTTTCCTGCGCTAGAGACTTTTGAAGCTCCAAATCATTGATCTTGGTTTCGTACGCGGTAATGACGGTTGTGTTGGTTGTCGACATAATACGGTCCAATAGATTTTGAATTTGTTTGTCTGTGGCGATGACTTCGGATTTAAGTGATTCCAGTGTTTGCTCGATTTGTTTGCTGCGCTGGTTCCAAATGGATTTGAATGCGGCCCTCGCCAGATTGAACAGTTCGCGACTGGGTTTCATGCCGTGCAAGATTTTTACAAATCCATCTTCTATTTGCTGACGAGGGATGGACTTGCGGTAACTGGCGCAATGCTTGGTATCACATAGATAGTACGGATATTTCTTGTTTTTGCCCTTTGACCAGCAGGCCGTGAATGGCTTGTTGCAGTCACCGCAGGCTACAAATCCGCGAAGCGGAAAGTCACTAGAGATGTCTTTTCGTGCGGGAACATATGCCGCTGTCTGGCGTCGTTCTTGTATCTTTTGAAACACTTCTAAACTCACCAGCCCTTTATGTTGTCCTGGCACATAATTTATGTCCCATTTAGGATGGTGAATCATGCCTGCATAAAGGTATCTGTCAAAAATCTCGACGACCCGTTGTTGAGGAACTTCATGACGTTTGTTCTTGGGAAAGATGGGTTGGCTTTCAAGAAAACGCTTCACTTCAGATTGCGACGCAAATCGACCCGAGGCATAGCCCTCAAGCGCTTCGGTAATGACAGAGGCCATCGGCTCGTCTTTGATAAGGATTTTGCCGTGTCCCTTTATGTTGTCGAACTTATATCCGAAGGGCGCATGGAAACACCAATACCCGCTCTGCATGCGGGCTTTCATCTTTTGAAGGACTTGCCGACCGTTTTGCTGACGCTCTAATTCGCCTTGTGCAGCGATGATGGTCTCAATGAATTTGCCTTCTGGGGAGTCTTCGAATTTGAAGTTTAGGCATTCAACACGTGCCCCACGTTCGGCAAACATGCGGCGCAGTTTAAAGTGGAACTCTGTGTCGCGAGCGAAGCGTTTAAGATCGTCAAATATGACGACATAGTTTTTATCTGGCTGCGCCTTTAGATAGGCGAGCAACGCAACCATGCCAGGACGTTTCACAAAATCTCCTCCGCCCGAAACATCATCGGGGAAGACGGCTTCAACCAAATAACCTTTATCACGAGCATACTGGCGACACCTGGTTTGTTGAGATTCCAATCCGTGACCCTCAACCGCCTGTTTGGTGCCTGATACTCGGCAATAGATCAACGCGCGCAAAGGTTGTTCGTGTGAGTTTGAAGTGTTCATTTTGATCTCCCGTCTTTCGGCGCGAATGACTTATCGTCCGCTGCTTGGCCAAATTGTTTCTGTTCATGAGAAGCCAATTCTATCATTTCTGGCGATTTATTGGAGATAAACGCCAACAAATCCAAATTCTGCCCACAGTCGTCAGGTGCCGCTTGTTGTATGGGATGAATGCCAAGCCCGAGATCAACGAAGGCTGCCATGATGTTCCAGACGGCTTCGATCAGCTCTCGCTTTTGATCGTCGGTAAGGTCGCTATCCTCTAAATGATGCCCGAACTCTTCCCAATCCATGGAAAGGAACGAGAAGTGGGATTGCGCTGTGGTGTCCTCTGGTCTGGCCAGACTACTCTTGTTCTCTCGTTCCAAATCTCAAATCCTTTCCAATATTCGCCTTCCTTTGGTTCAGCAAAAGAAGCAGTATGAGGAATATATTCCTACTATGCAAGGAGAAACGGCGTAATAATCTTGCGTATTTCGCCGCTTTGTTGGTTGATTGCGCAGGACATTATTGCGATTGCTTTAGTGTTTGCTTGCTCTCGTGCTGCCTTGATGCAGTCCGTTGTTCACGCTCAGCTTCAATTTGGGGCGTATAGAACTCTTTTTCGAGTACCTTGTTGTGCTCGTAAAAGTCTTTGCCTGTGCTTTGGGTGAAGGTTTCTGCCATTTGGCGCTTGGCCCCAGACTGGGTAATGCGCAGCGCTTCTGCAAGCATGACCGATTGATTATCAAGCGCACGAAAGAACGGCATTTTATCGCCATGCTCAATAGCCGCCCCAACATCTTTGGCGTGACTAAGCGCTAGAGCTTTTTGCTCAGGATTTAGGGATTTTTCGCGCGCCTTAAGATTGTCCAGTGTGACTTTCATGGTTTCGCCATAGCGCTCTTTATATAGCTCTCGAACAATCACATTGGCTTTCATTGCATCGAACTTCTCTGATCGTGCGAGCGCATTGGCATAGTCACCCAGCTTGTCGGTGAATTTGCCAACCCGGTGAATTTCACGATGGACAATATCCACGATGGCCAAAGCGTCAGGGCGTTGTGCTTGGGAAAGGTTGCGACCTGTCGGACTATTGAGGGCGCGTTGTATGCCCTGCATGTCTTGTTCGTTTGTTGCGATGTTCATCTTAAGCTCCTTCTTAGGTTGGATTAGCGATCACGTCTGCGCGTGTGTTTGATTGACTGCTTGTCGGTTTTGCGCCGATCTTGACCGGCTCGGCGGTTAACAGCTTTTGCAAAGTCTTTTCTGGGTTTTTCGCGGGCGACCTGTCGATGTTCGGAGCGTTCCATCAAAGCGTTTATTTCTTTGATTTCCGATTTTTCTAAGTGTGCTAAAGTTTGCTGGAACTGGTTGTCTACATAGCGTTGCGCCAGACGAAGCGTGTCTGCTTTGCTAAAGCGATCCCGCCCCACCCATCGGGGTTTTAGCTCTTTAGTTTTAGAGCCAGCCTGATTAATGAGGCGTCTGCGAACCACTTCGACACGTGTGTCATACTCAAGTTCGAATGCACGCTTTTCGAATTTTACTTGGTCGGCATATTTCTGTTTGATGGCTTGAAGCGTTTTCCATTCTTTGTCGGTGAGGATTTTTGCGGCTTCCCTTTGAAGGGAGGCAAGTCCGAAGCTGCGCTTGATATCGTTGGAAATGCGTGAGGTCATACTGAGCCTCGCATTCCACGTTGGATTTGCGTCGCAGAATCCAAGTTTGCTATTCTTGATGCATGAAAATTTTTAAAGATATTGATGAGGTTGAAGAGTGGTTGGCGCCCATGGATTATGAAGGGTTTTGGATTGCCATTGAGCCTTACGGCCTGACACTCCAACCTAAAGATCATTGTGATCAACAGATCGCAGACGGCGAAGTGGATCAGGCAACTGTGCTGGAGGGTATTAAATACCTTGCACGTATCGAGTTGACCCAAATTCAAAACTTGCATTGGCGAATGCCAACGCCTTGGCTGAAGCTTGTAAGTTCGCATTAGCCCCTCCCACTTTTAAAGAACTTGATGCGGGGGCATTTCCCATCCATCGGGTAAATTGTGATGTCGCCTTTGGGGTTCCAATAGGTGCAGCGTAGATAATGCCGTTTGGCCCATGGATCGTAACCCTTCCCATTGTTCCTGAAATCATAAGTTGCATTGAGATAGGGCAGCCCGAAGGTGAGGTAGACACCAACAAGCGCCGCCGGAAATATTGTCCAACCGAAATAACGTAAGAACTTCATGATTGCCCCCACGGTGTCGTGGGCAAAGTTACTTTGCAAATGGGCGGAAGAATGCCGCCTTCAACTGGGTTCGCCTCCAGCTCCAGTGCATAAGGGAACATGTAGTTCTGAAAGCATTTGTCGGCATGAATATACCCTTTGCCAACATTGATAATTTGCTCTGATGCATGCAAATTACTCAGCTGGTCTGCGGAGAATTTACGTTCGCGCCCGATATTGATGGTGCGCGATAAGTTGAGTTTTCCACCCTGCTCATTCAGGCTATAACCAACGTTATCAACATCACCAATGGCTTTTGAAAGTCGTTCAGCCGCCTCGTAATTTCCCACCTTTAGGATTTGTTGGAACGTGTTGTCTTCCAAGGTGGCAATTGTTTTTGCGCCATATTGGCGTTGCAGATCGGCGAGACTTTGGGCGATGTACAAAACTTGCAGACCGAACGAGCGAAAAATTGTAACTTTCTCGATGATCTCCTTCGCTGGTGTATTCGCACATTCATCAAAAATGAGGATCGTCCTGCCGCATTTCCCAGAGAGCTGGTTGTGCAGCACCGCATTAAACACCAGCCCATAATATGCGCCCTGAAGTTGGGCATGAGCCACACTGCCGACAACGCAAACAATGTAGTTTTCGTCGAGCAGTTTTTTGACGGTGATGTCACTTGCATACCCCACTTCGTGGAAAGCCGCGCCTTCTTGAAACAGCCTGAGAGCTGACGCTATAGCGAGTTTATGTTGAGATGCATGTTCAGGATCATTGTCACGCATTTCTTGAAATTGACGGGCGCGGATTTTGGTAAATTGATTGCCGTCATGACATGCCGCATCAACTGCCATGTTGAACGTTTCGGGGTCAGATATTAAGGCAGCTATTCCCCCAAGAGTTAAATTGTCCGGTTGGTTTTCTAGTATCAGAAGAGCGGCTAGTTCGCCGATTTCGCGGGGAACTTGTCTGAAATACTTATTCTTTGGATCATTTTCCGGTTCGGGAATAATGATGTTGGCAAAACTCTCAACCATTGAAAGTAGATTGGTGTCTTTGCGTTTGTAAGCTTCAATGAGATGATCAAGTGGATTAACGTGCACCGTATGGGGATAGTCTTTGCCCATTTGATTGGTTGGATCAATGACAGCAAATTTGCGACCATGCTTGATGCACATCGATGCAATTTGCGGCGCGATTTCAGCCTTTACATCGTTGATCCATTGGCCGCGTGAATGGTCCCGCAGCAAACTTAGAATCGCTGGAACCGTAACTGCCGTACTCTTACCTGAGCCAGCGCCGCCAAGTATCAACCAGCTTGTGGTCGTGTTGGGTTCAAATATCGGTTTGCCGGATTCTTTACTCAACCCGATAATGCGGCGAATTTCGCGGTTCTGTCTTTTGATTTTTGCGATGTTTTTGGGAGTAACGCCCAGGATAGATTTGAGAAGCTTTTTCATTCCATCATCCCATCGTTCTTGAGGTCGTTGTCATCCATGATTTTGGCGTTATGGGCTTGTTTTCCGCGCGCAAGAATTTCGTCACGCAGACCGTCATTGTAGTGAACCGTGTGAAAAATTTTGATCGCTTGGCCAACGCAGATGAGGGCAGAGAGATACATCACGACTGAAAAAGCATAGAAGGCGTACCAGTGAACATCTGATGGCCAAATGAGGTATCCAACGCCTGCCAAAAGGATGCCATAGGCGATCTTGATGTTCGCCTGAATGAGCGGACCTGTGGAGCTATTGAGATCACTCATGAGAACCTCCTGTTTCAGCGGCAGTAATAAGCGGCATGATTTGATCTCTGTAGAGATCGAGAGTTTTATAGTGCCCCCAAATGACATCACCCTGCTTGGTGCTGAGGTCACGAGAAACAAATTCGAGAAGCCCAACCTGCGAAGCAGCGACAGTCGCTGTCACACTGATGATCAATGCCCAGAAAATCTCGTGTATGTATAAAATGTCAGCGAATACAAATAGGAAACCGCAGGCGGCTATACCTAGCGCACACGAAGGAGCAAAAAATGGCCGATTGGTTTTGACTTTTCTCAAGCCCGCTACAGAATAACTACTTCGATGTGTTCTAACGACACGCGGATTGACGGTAATGGAACCCAAAATCATTGGAACCTCCCTGCACATGTAGGTGAGTTCAGCGCTTCGAAAAGCTCAGATTCTAAGTTTTTGATTTCAGAAGGCACTACAAATCGCAGTGAACCAGCGACCAAAGCCCAAGGCACACGGTTTTCTAGCTGAACATTTTTTGCGCATTCGCAAGCAGTCGAAGCATTTGCAGCTGCATTTCTAATACGTTCTTGGTGCTGGGTTTTGAGCCGTTGGTTCTGAATTTCGATTTGATTGGTAACAGGATTTTCAAATAGGAACCCAGCAGCGTCGCAAAACTGGCGCGCCTCGGGGCCAGCAAACAGGCCCATCACTCTATTACAGTCAATTGACGGTGCGGGCGTCTGGAGGTCAGGCGCATCTTGTGCCGCCAATTTGATTAGGGACTTTTCGCATCTTGGTAAAAATCCAGACTTTTCAATCGTTCTGCTGCCGATGGTTGGGCCAGTAAAAAACATGGCGACAACCACGTACAAAATCCCAACTAAAAAGAGTCCGCCGCTGATGGGCAAATTATTTGGGTCAAACATTATGAGTTCTCCCTGTTTTTGGAGGGTGTGTTCGCGCGGTCATTACCGAAACGACAGTGAGTGCGCGCAATATTCGAAAGGCCACTTGTGTCCACACCGAGTTGGGTCAAACCTGCATTTGAGATATTGTTAAGTTCGGCAAAATCAGGTGCGCTTAGCCAAGTTTTCGATCCAAGATCGATTTTGGTCGAAACACCGCCACTATCAAAAGTGGTGTAACACCACTGGTTTTTGACTCTGCCGTTGATGAGATCATTTGCCGTAGCAAACGTTGTGCCTGTTGTGATCACTAAAATGACATGTGTGCCAAACCAATTTTCATTCTGAAAAAATGAAATGTCTTTTGCTTCACTCAACGCATTTGCTAATTGCTCGGTGGCAGGCGTTTCTTTCTCTTTAGGTTTAAGGTCTTCATCCATGACCCAATCACCAAACCAAGCGTGTTTGATTTGCTCAACGCGAATGCGGGCATCACGGTGGGGTGCGTCCCAGAAAATGATGCTGGCAAAAATCATGAGAGCAATTGCTAAAATGGAAGTGATCGAGACGACCTGCGCTACGCGATATAGCGCAGGTCGTCTCGTGGCTTCCGTATGTGTAGGAGCCTGTGTCATTAGCCATTCATCCCATCTTGAGAAACGCCATTTGACTTGGGTTTTCGCGGACGACCAACTTTGCGGGGTGCAGGATGCTCATTTTGAGCAACGGCGAACGAGTTTGGTTTCGACGTAGGTTTGCGCTGCGACTGCAAAAGCTTCCGAAAGTCAGCAGCATCATCACGAGGCTTTGCTGGTGGGTTGGCACCATGTTCTGTGTGAATCACCCAATATAGGCGCGCATAGGTCACAAAAAACAACATTAGCGGCAATCCAACTTCCGCGCCGTACACAACCGCTGCAAAGGGCCAATAATAAGCAATGTAGCTCAGCACATCAGCCAGTGAGGCTGACTTGGGAAATGGTGCGTAACGAGCAGCTTCCTCTTCGATACTCTCCAGGACGCGCTGTAATGCTTTGCCGTGACCGTTAAGAACCGCATCTACATTTCGAGAAGCAACAGGGCGGCCTTTGAGCTCTACTTTTCCTTGCAGTTCGTTTGCGTAGGCGAATAACAAGCTTTTTGGGATTGCATTGTCTAACGTTGCGCCTTCGGTTACGATTTGAGAATATATTTTTTGCAGGGCGCTGCGTTTTTCGCGGAAGCTCAATTCGTCATTATCAAGAGCACCCTGATATTCGCCCATCAGCTCGTTCATACGTTCCAGGGATTCTTGGCGTGCGATTTCACCATCGGCTAAAATGTCAGAGATATTTTGTGCTCTTGCACTTTTTTCTACCAAAAGCCGCGTGATTGGCCCGATGCCCGGTAAGCCGCTTTCGGATAAACAAGCAGACAGCCTTTCACATTCTACTTTTGCAGCTAGGTCACTCGTAATGGCAAATAAAACCGGAACCGCTTGTGTGGCTTGAATTGCACCATTGTTTTTCGTGGCAACGGTTTCAGCGGTGCTGGCGTGATGTTCTTGTAGTTGGATTATACCAACTGTATCTTTGACATTGCCGGTGATCGTCGCGCTTGAGATAGCAAATCCAATTGCGATAATCCCAACGATGCTGAGTAGCTGCACGCTCTTGAAGTTTAAGGCGCTTAGTTCAGCGCCCCGTGTCACCGCGAGATGATTTAAGGTGAACCCACATACGACTGCGACGAGCGAAATCGAGAGGCTTGTAAACAGAGCGAGTGTGTCGCTGCCACCAAGCATTTTGGACATGGCGCTCCACAATAAGAAGAACTGAAATACTGCCAAGAAAACAAGTAGTAGTATTTTAAAATCGACACCCGGTTTGTTTGGTAGGGCGGAGTGCAAAGCATATTCTTCGCTTTGAGGATTTGCGTTTTGATTTCTTTCATCTGTCATGTTTAGTGCTCCATTGGACTAAAAGAGCGGGCTTTTTGGGGGCTGCAAAAGCGCATAGGTGTCCCCTTGCCGAAATCGCACGTTCTGCGATCAGCTCTCTATTGTTTTCCGAAAATTCGATGATTGTGACTGGCGCGAACTACCCGCGCCAGTCGTTCAGTGTTGAGACGTCAGTGCTTTATGCGTCCGCGTCCACGACACATGCCACAGAGAAAGTCGGTGCAGGTGGTTCCCCAGCCATTGCATGCAGGGCAATTCACTTTGCCACGCAACGGTGGCCAAAGATTTCCGGCGGGAACGGGCGTTGTTGGCAAATCAGAAATTGACTCAAGGTCGCCAAAAAGTGAAAGTTGATTGTTGTTCATCAGGAGTGTCCTTTTCGAGAGGTGTTTCTGTTTGAAAGGGCCGCAAAGCTGTAACTTTGTGGCCCCACTTCCTATTTTTTCTTGCCGTTTTTGATGTTCATTTGTGTGACTCGTGCCATCTCTCCGACCCAAGTTAAAGGCGCGCCGCCTATTTGCGCCAATGAGATGTCTTTGACTGGATCATTTTTTGTCATGATATTTCCCTTCATCGTTTCCCTCCGTTCTGCCCAATTTGGGTTTCCAGAGTACCTGGACATTGACATTGTTTCCATCGAGAGGCGATAGGTACATGGTTTTTGAATTCGACATTGAGTCGGTCTTTTAGAGGATAAGTAATTGAAAAATAATATTTTTAGTCACCACTTTGATCGGCTTTTAAATGCGGGGCAGGGGAACAAAGGGGATAAATGGACCAATGCTGCATTCGCGAAGGCGACCGGAATTGGTGCTGATGCAATAGGTAAAATTAGGAGCCAAGGTCAGATACCTCATGCTGCCACTTATAAGAAAATCGCCGATGTATTCTTTCTGAAAAAGAACGAAATGAACGATATTGACGCAAAAGCAGCCCTGCACAATGCGTGGTTGGAAGTGCAGGATTCAGATGCGAACAGAAAAACCGCTGTTGCGCGAATTGATGCAGAGAGCTTTTCGTTAAACGATGTTTGGCATCAAGTCTTGCGCATTAAAACGAACGAGTTCTCAGTACCTATCTCGGGCGCGTCAAAATCTTCTAATGTAAACTATGGAGGGTTCGCTTCAGACGAGTTGAGGCTCTTTCTGGGAGATAATAAATTTTTTATTCCATTTACCGACGAATTAGTAAATTTGGTAAAATCCAAAAAAATTAAATACCAGATCAATCATACTGGTGTTGATTTTGAGGATTCACCCCTCTCTAAATGTGCGTCACTTGCTGATGAGTTCGATATACAAGGCGCAATCGAAAAATACCGCAAAATTTATTCGGATTTAGTCATTGCAGAATTTGCATCGACTAAAACCCATAAGCCGTACAACATGAAAAAACTTGGGGTCTGGAATTTAACCTCATACATCCCAATAGATCGAGATGAGACCACTGCAGCGACAGTTGAGCTTTATGAAACTGACTATTTCACAAACTGGATAATGTCCCAAGTTTACGCAGATATTCGCCGAAAGGTTCCCTATTGGCTCGATGAAATGACAGAATACCCAACACTTGAAATCGGTAATAGACAGTTTCATCTTCCACATCTAACGCCATCGATCGGCCTAAATTGCTTCATCATTTGCAAACCCAAAAATGGTGTACCTAAGATTTGTTTTACTCGTCTAAAAAATGAATCATCTAACGGCATCCAGCATGGCAAGTTACACCTTCCAGTAAATGAGGGGCTCAATCACGAGGATATTCCTCATGGGACGACGGATGTCGACTTAACGGTTTGGTGGAAACGAATGGTTGCGGAGGAGTTGGGAGCTGATCTGAATACTGATAAATTTGAATTTGAGGCTTCGAACGTATTTGTTGACCATACTGTCGGAGAGTTTGGCGTTCTGGGAATACTGACCACTGAGTATTCAGTTGAAGAGTTGAACAACTTTAGGACCTCCGCACGTGATGGTGGTCGCGAATTTAAGGGCAGTTTGATCGGGGTAGCGGCAACTGAATTTGATTTAATTAGTTGGGTGTTAGGCCAGGACAATTCAGTGAATTCATTCGTTTCTTACACTCCCAATCTTATTGATATTCTTGTTGGGAAAAGAGTTCTGAAACGTATCTTTACGTCAGCCTAATATCAAACCGTTTGGGTTTGAGGATAGCTTTTCTTCCACGGGGTCATCTGTTTGAACATAGATGTCCCCAGCCATTACAATTTGGAAGCTGCGTTCGATGTCTACGTTCTGCTCGCTCTTGGATTCAATTCGCACGATGTCTCGAAGCGGAAGCAATGCGGGCCCACTTGAAATCGGCTTCGCTTTTCCCGAGAGCGGTTGACCGCTGGTGATAAAAGCATCTGTAAGTTTTATAAAGTAATTGTTCATATTGTTAGAAATAGAATTTCCATCAATATTAACAACAATAAGTATATATACATATATCTTGTGTATATGTCAAATGGATAGTGTAATATACTTCAAATCAAATCAAATCAAATCAAATCAAGTCTGGGCTGCACGCCGTGTGTAAACTGTTGCCCCTGTCTTTGGTTGTTTGTCGATAAGGTTGTTAATGCCGAGAGCATTGAGGCGGCAAATACCATTGCCGCCACTTTGTATTATGCCCGGCACACCGGACATGGAAACCCAAAACCAGCTTACATCAACGCAAACTCACCTGATCCAATAGCCTCAATCCTCCGGCCCGCTCCATTCGGCGCAAGAGTGCGCCTCCCGTGTTGTCGGATCACTTGCAAAGAGGTGCCGCAAGCGGTGAAGCTTTGGGGTGTTTTGCTTATGACCGAACGACCAAGTCACGCGGCTTTAGGAAGCCCGGTGACCTAAAAGATGGTCGCTCGCCGCTCGGCAAGGTTTCATGCGCGGGGCAGAAAGAAGAAATTCAAGAAGCTTCGTTTTGAAAACCAAAACCGAACGAGGACAACATGACCCTATTATTTTACGCACAACCTTATGACATTTCAGCCGAGGGATATTATTTTCGATCAATAGAAGAATATGACTGCCAAGCATCTACTTTGCGAAACAGATGCGGCCAAAAAGTCGAAGAATTTGAAATTCAATTTATCGATGGTGACCGCATTGATTGTGAGCTCGCAAAGGCTTGGGGGCTAGATCAAGCCACGCTGGAGCTTTTCATGGAAGCGGCAGACGAATGGGACATCGACCAAAAAACAAAGTTCATTATTGCTGTCGGGGAATGTGGCTATTCCATTGCTAGCCTGTGTGAAGACCCAGACAGCGTTGAAATCGACATCTACGAAGTCGATAGTTTGAAAGACCTGGCTTACCAGTTCGTTGAAGAAGGGTTGTTTGGAGACATTCCCGAACGCATTCAGTTCTATCTGGATTATGATGCTATCGCCCATGATTTGGGAATGGATTACAGCGAAGTTAAAGTCAACAACACCAACGTTGTTTATAGATGCGCATAGCGATTGTCATAGGTTCATTGCTGCAGGTTTGGCTGGGATATATCTGCGCCAATGGTGGCATCATAAACCGTTGTTGTGCCGATCTATAGCGCGCCGGATACTTCGAGGATGGACATTGTGCTCCTGTGCGAGTTCTTGAACACAAACGTCACCAACTGCTAAGCGCTTTATCGCGCTGACGACGTTTTGCTCTGACAGTTTACGCGGGCGACCCAAGATCACACCGCGTTTGCGGGCCGCTGCCAAACCCTGCTTTGTACGCTCTGAGATCATGCGGCGCTCATATTGGGCCGCTGCAGCCATAATGGAATAGGCAAACTCTCCGGCAGGTTCGGCTGTGTTGACTTTCAGCGAGACTATTTCAAATGTAATGTTGCGCTTACGAAGTTCAGTTTCGCACAGAATTGCTTCAATGGTGGAACGGAACGCGCGGTCCAAGTCCCAGACGACTAGGGTTTGTCCTGACTCAAGCGAATTCATGATGAAATCGAATACGGGGCGTTTCTTTGCTATTGCCGACAGCTTTTCGACATATAGCCTGTCACAAAGCGGCGTCAGCGCATCAATCTGTCGATTTAGATTCTGTTCCTCTGTGCTAACGCGGAGATATCCTATTTTCATGTATTTCAATACCTTAGTCGAATTTTGAGCATGCGTTTGCATGTGTCATAAGTGACCCCTTTTGTCCTGGTGTTTCATTCTCGGTGGCCACACCACCAACCCACTGATTTATCTATATTGTATGATAATTATAACAAATCAATATGTCCGAAGTAAAATTTGACTAAAACGGTCCATTATGGCCAAGTTGAATTGGTTTAAATTAAGTAAATATAAACAAATAACTGCAATAATACTTTTAAGTTTACTTGGAGTTACTAAGGAGGCAGCTTCAAAAAACTTGGATGCAGGTTTTGTTTTAAACAAAATGACCTCAGATCAACAAGTAAGCTATGTGACGGGGATAGTGGATGGATTGGCATATGCGCGATGGAGAAACGGCAATAAAGATGGTGAGGGACTTCGGTGCATCACTGGTTGGTTAGGCGGTAAAACTGATCGATGGCCGCTAATTGATGCTTTTTTTGCAAAACATCCAACAAGGCAGCCAGCAGCACTATTGTATATTTTGGTAAGTAAGGAATGTGGAGAATAATTGATACAACTCATAGACCAGTTCAAGCATAAAGAGCGGAGCCAATCTGAATGGCTTCGGCAGCAGAAGTGGTTTGTTAAAGCGCGCCAAGAAGCAAAACACCGCAATGATGCTGAAAGTAAACTTGCTGATGATGTGTTGGCAACTGCCATTGAAGTGTCTATTGCAACGCACGACCAAATCAAACTATTCAATGAGAAACTTGATACTAATCACGAGGCCTCGACTGCAGCGCTGATCGAAAATCAAATTCTACTCGAAGATATCGCAAGGCGTATTCTGGCTGTTGAGGGAAGGCTTGCACCCCACTGGGAACATGCAAACATCATGGATGATGGTAGACGTGTTTTCCTCAACGCTGAACGCAGTCAAGCTTATGACGAGTGGGGAAGTGAAGTTGGCGATGATGAATACGCTTACGAAAATTTTGCAGCAGACCATCGACCCGTTGACAGCTTCTTAGATGCGTTGAAAGAACGTGGATCGTTGAGAACTGAAAAAGAGAATGCCCTGGATGCGCGTCAAAGAATCCACGAGTTTGAAGAACTTACTGACGCCGCTCGAGATGAGGCAAGTAAAGAAGGTGTCACCCAAGAACGGCTTGACGAACTTTCAGCGGAGCTTGAAGACTTTATGCCAGAAGAGGTTGCACAACATATGCCCGATTATGAACCATCGCAACCCGCACCGGACGCAACAGCAGCATTTTCAAGAAATGCTAGTCCTTCGAAGTCGCCCCCGGCTGTCGATACTGCTCTAAACCCATTAGCTCCTTGATCTGGCGTTCCCTAGGGTGAAGCCGCATGCCTAGGGGTAATGTCGTACCGAATTTCAAATGCCCCCCGTTCGGGCGTATCGTGTGTTGATAGATGCGAGATCAACTCTGTCTGCCAACTTGAGTTGAAGAATAACAAAATACCGCAGCCCGCAAGATGTGTGCTGTCAGACAAACAGCATTTGTCTGAACCCTGTGGGTCAAGCATCACCACTTGACAAGGGAGACGCTAGCGCTCTCCCGTTGTATCCCTCTGGCCTGTGGCATTCACTACATCAGTACCAATGAGAGATTGGCCCAGTGTCATTCACGCCAGTAAATCGTATCACCGATTAATCACTCGCAATCGTTTAGTCGCTGCACCACCATTCAAGGGAGCGTTCCTGCTCCCCTGAAAACCCCAAGCCCATTTCATGGAGCCGCTTTCAGCGCGACTGCTTCTCAGGGACAATGCCATTGAGGCTGGGGAAACATCTCTTCCCCCAAACCCGCAGACCAAGGGTAATATCGACTATATTTCAACGTCACTATTCTAGAGAAACAAAGAGCGTATTTGGGGAGCGGCCTCGACTTTGGCATCTAGTGCTGGATGAAGCTCCACTCTAAGGTTATGGTGCGACATAAGACTGTCATCTGTTCGCTGATTCACCGAGCCTTTCCAAAGACCTAGTTTGCAAAAGAACTTGCAGGGCTTGAACTAGAGTGTAATATTATACTATGCAAAAATTGATAAAAAAACAGCCTGTTATTAAGACGTTAAAGCCTAAAACAAAGGTGAACATACAGTGCGCGGACAATTTGGAGTATATGAGGTCGCTCCGAAAGAACAGCATGCATCTTATAGTTACATCTCCTCCTTATAATATTGGCAAAGAATACGAGAAGAGACGTCCATTAGATATATACATTGAAGATCAAGCTGCAACTATTGCTGAGGCAGTCCGACTACTCCACCCAAAAGGTTCGATATGCTGGCAGGTTGGCAATCATGTCGATGACGGTGAAGTTTTTCCTCTCGACATAATTCTGTATGATTTGTTCAAAAATCATGGTTTGAAACTACGCAATAGAATTATGTGGACGTTTGGACATGGCTTACATTGCCAAAAACGGTTTTCCGGTCGTCACGAGACAATACTTTGGTTTACAAAATCTGACGATCACGTTTTCAATCTGGATCCAGTTCGGATTCCTTCCAAATACCCGGACAAAAAGCACTTCAAAGGGCCAAACAAGGGAGAGTTATCCAGTAACCCCCTTGGTAAAAATCCGTCGGATGTTTGGGATATACCTAATGTGAAATCCAATCACGTCGAGAAAACCGAGCACCCGTGTCAGTTTCCCGTTGGCTTGGTCGAGCGGTTGGTGCTTTCTTTGACGAACTCGGGGCAAAATGTTCTTGATCCTTATTTAGGGGTAGGCTCATCGGCTATTGCGGCGCTTAAGAACGGTCGCAATGCATATGGGTGTGACGTAATGCAGGAATACATCGATATCACCAATGAAAGAGTTGATTTGTTGTATCGTGGTGAACTCCGAACGCGGCCAATGAATAAACCAGTTTATGAACCAAGTAAAAAGGGTGGTTTATGAAGCTCGCATACACATATGATCAACATCATGAAGCCGGTACAGAATGGGGGCGTAGGGAGCTGAAAGAATGGGTTACTGACATTTTTGAAGTTCCTAACATCAAAATCGCGCCTAGATGCACGGCTCGCATTCGAGAACATGTTGAAAAAGAATTCCTCGAGGAGGGGTGGGCGCTAGATGTGCGTCTAGATAGCGATACGAGGCTCGAAGTTTTTGCCATGAAGGAAGACATGGCATTTCAACTCCAAACTGGAAATATGAGTCGCGCGCCCTATGACCTCCTTAAACTGGAGTATCTTTATAAATCTGGAAAGATTGAAGCAGCGGGACTGGCATTGCCAACCAAGGACGCAGCAAAAGCAATTGGGGATAACATTGCCTACGCTGAGCGCGTTATTCGTGAGCTAAAGCTTTTTGACAGTGTCATTACACTGCCCATTCTAGTAATTGCATTTGAGTGAGGAATAAATGAATTTTGAGATTAAGACAACGCCTCGCTCTGAGCGACAGGCAATCATACTTAAAGCGTTAGATTCTGCGAATAACACGTACAGGCTTGATGACTTTCGTGGTGATCCTATTGATCTAAAAGTTATTAAGCTCGATATAAAATTGCCCGTCTACAGGATGGAGAATTGCCGAACCTATTCTGAACAACAGAATACGATTGCAAAAAAGAGCTTGCCTCCCGAATTTTTCGGTAAAGGTCAAGAATCGTCGTCAGCACAACTTGAACAGCATAACATTCTTCGACGAATTACAAAGAACGCCAAAGCGTCCATAGCAAATATTGATGAGGTCTTAACTCTAGAGGGGCAAACAGATCCAATTCTAATTACATCGACAGGTGTCGTTGTTAATGGGAATAGGCGTCTAAGCGCAATGCGAGAGCTTTATGGAACCCAGCCAAATAAACATGCAGGGTTCGCATATGTTCGTTGTGCAGTCTTGCCCCCTGAATCATCTGCTGACGATATCGACGATATTGAAGCGGCTCTTCAAGCTCGCCCCCAAACAAAACTGGACTATGATTGGATTGGTGAAGCGCAACTAGTGCGCCGCCAGTTGAACAAAGATAGAACTTTCGATCAAGTTGCTCACCAATTGCGCCGAAAACCTGCCGAAATTAAAAACCTTTTGCAGGCATTGGAAGAAGCGGAGCTTTACCTATCAGATTGGACAGGAAAGCCGGGTCAGTATGGCCTGGTAAGCGAAGACGGCGAGCAGTTATTTAAAGATATTCCAAAACAAATCGGTACGCAGCAGGCGATGATGCAAAACGCAAGCCGAGCAATAGCTTGGTCGCTGTTTGACAATAGAGACAAATTGTCGGGACGAGTTTACGGATATAATTCTGCATTTGGAAAACTTGCCCCTGAAGTAATCAACACTGTTTCTGATGAGCTAGAAATTGACCTATCCAGCTCAAACGATGAGGAGAGTGAGGAATTTGACTTTTCAATCGACGACGACGAGTTGGCAGTGAATTATCAGCCTTTCGTCGACATACTGAAATCTGAGGAAACACGAGAAGATTCTGTTGATGTTTTGATTGAGGCATGCGTAACCGCGATTGAACGAGAAAAAGGGAAAAAAAGAAAAGATGCAGCCCTAAAATCGCTAGCCCAAATCCATTCGAAGTTGGCGGCAATCGACATATCAACTGCCGGAATTAGTACATATGTGCCGATGATCAAACAATTGGGTTCCATTGGTGACTTGGTTGCCAAACTGCAAGATGAAATAGACGCTGCTGTTGATGCTAGCAAAAAACCGACTGAGGGCGTGGGAATAAATGAGTGACGTTTCTGGGGTATCAGTGGCTGTTGATAATTCGGGGCATGGTATCATCTCAATATCTTCAACTGAAGTAGGAGTGTCTATCTGGAGCCTGATCAATTCGGCTATATTGTCTCATAATTTTGAACACAAGAGTACAGGACACTCAATTAGGTTGTCTTGGCCTGATACGCTCACGATTGTTCGAGAGTTCGGCACAAAGTCCTGCCAATCAACTTATAGTTTTCGGTTCTTACCTTCTGCCGAGGCCAAACGCAGGCTATCTGAATTTGCGGAGCAAATGCGTTCGGTTCGTATGTCGAGAAAAGTAGAACCGACGGTGGCAAAGACCAACGAAGAACTATTGGCGGAACTCACTGTCAGAGGATTTTCCAAAAGGAAGCTAAAAGACTTTCAATTAAGAGATTTGTCGCGCTTGCTCGCTCTTTCTAACGGCGCAAATTTCTCAGTACCCGGCGCGGGCAAAACGACGGTCACATTTGCTTTGCACATTCTTCTTCAGGAGCCAAACCAACACTTGATGATCGTTGCTCCAAAAGCGGCATTTCAAGCGTGGAAAGATGTTGTGGAAGATTGCATCGATCCTAGTATTTCACCAGTGAATGCCGAACACTTTACTGTTTTAGACGGAACAGAGGAACAGACGTCAATGTCTTTGTCGTCCGGTGCTCGTCGTTTTATTATCTCATATGACCTTGCAATTAGACAACAGTCGACCATTGCTAATCACTTGGCGTCTATTCCGACGCATCTAATCTTGGACGAGTCGCACAGAATGAAGGCTGGCTATGCTTCACAACGCGGTTCATTTTTGCTGGGAATTGCTGCGCTGCCAGTACGGCGTGACATACTATCCGGTACTCCAATGCCACAAGCAGCTTCTGACATGGAGTCGCAATTAGAATTCCTATGGCCCGGCCAAGGACTCGGGCTTGATATCTCGTACGGAACACCTCCGCGCGAAGTACTCGGCAATCTTTATGTACGTACAACAAAAAAAGAATTGGGATTGCCCGAAGCCACTCGACGATTCATTGATGTCCCCATGGGCGACGGCCAACTCGCATTGTACTCAATCATACGGGATGAGTTCCTGCGAAATTACGCTAAAAGTGTTTCAAAGGGCTTGGGCGACGGTGAGTTAGCGAAAGCCCGTCGCTCGGTGATGCGACTGCTTCAGCTATCAGTCAGTCCTTCTCTTGCACTAAATGCGATGGCCAATGACGATGTAGAAGTGTCTTCGGCAATTGTTGACTCTGTGCTTGAGGAAGGTCACTCACAAAAACTCCAAGCAGTAATGGATCATGCTCGAGAGTTGGCGCACGAGGGTAAAAAAGTTGTCATTTGGACAATATTCACTGGAACGATACTAAGTCTAGACTCAGCATTGGCCGATCTTAATCCAGTTTATATCCACGGAGGGGTGCCTTCAGGAGACGCTAGCGATGAGACCACCCGTGAGGGCAAAATTCGGCGTTTTCACGAAGACCCTAACTGTTCGGTGTTGATCGCGAATCCTGCGGCCGCTGGTGAAGGAATTAGTCTGCATACCGTCTGCCACAATGCAATCTACGTAGATCGCAGCTACGTTTCGACACATTATCTACAGTCCATCGATAGGATTCATAGGCTTGGATTAAGCCCCGACCAAGAAACAAACATATTTGTCTATAGAACCAAGGCGCCTGCGGAAATTGGGAGTATCGATCTATCTGTCAGTCGTCGTCTTACCCAGAAGATACGAAATATGCAGGAGCTTCTAAATGATCCTGATTTACATAAACTGGCGTATGATGAAGAACAAGCAGATGATCCAATAGATTACGATGTCAGATTGCAGGATATTATTGATTTGATCTCTGAGCTTGAGAACAAAGCTCCAGATATCGCAGATGAAGCATTATGATAGGCGTACCTTCAACTGAACGGCTTTTTTCGCTGTCCTGTTTTGAAGGGTTGCGACTTTTGCGCACTTACGCTGTTCAACATGTGGATACTGCAATCGAAGAACTGTTGCTTCTGATTGAAAGTGCAGAGGCGGACGCCCATAGTTTGGATATGGAAGCAGCAGCTCATCTTCATGTATCTGTTTCGCCAGATTGTCCTCTAATTGGCGTGCATTTTTATCAGGAGTGCATTAAATCCGTTGTCGTTACCCATCAGCCGATTTGGTCAAAATCCATGCGTCAGGGTCGGGTGCGATTTGTGCATTCACTCGACAGTGATGACAGAGACGTTTTTAGCGCTGCCGGTTTGCTTGAAAACCCTCCCAGCACGTCGGTTGTCAATTGGTGGGATGACGTAGTTGGCCATGCTAGACTTGCTGTTGATTATGAAAAAATGGTACAGGCCCGCGCTGCAGAGTTGCTAACAATAAACTGGGAGAAGTCTAGGCTTCAAGAACTCGGCATAAGCAAGTCACCAGAGTGGACAGGGTTAGATGACAATTTTGCTGGATACGATGTGCTGTCATACGACTTAGATGGTGAAAACGAAATCAATCGAATGATTGAGGTGAAATCGACAACAAATTCTCCACTTCGGTTTTTTTTATCAAGGAATGAGTGGAACACTGCCGACAAAATTGGAAGCGCTTACCACTTTCATATCTGGAATATGTCAGCAGATCCGCCAGTTTTGTATGAGCGAAGTGTAGAGGAGATTAGGCCTCATATTCCGTCAGACAACGAGAAGGGAAAGTGGTCAAATGTTGCCGTTCCTGTCGGTTGCTAAAAGTGTCCCAGGTTATTGAAATGATTGATTGATGTAA
>NZ_JBLIAI010000024.1:0-40640 GCF_047634455.1 Maritalea sp. | reverse complement strand
AACAATCCCATATTTGCATGCCTCACCGTAAACTGATAAATCGACTTGATGAGACATTTCTAACTTGCTAATGTGAGACATTACTAAATTGCGCTTACACAAAAATTTCGCATAATTTATCTTATGGAACTCTTTGATATTGCGTACCTTGTAAAAACTGTCTGACGTCAGAGCCAAGGGGTTAGTTGGCAAAACTAAATACGACATTTGTTCTCGACTACATCGATGTCGTTTTCAACTGTGAAAACTCTTGCTCGCCATTGCCGCTTTTTGATGAAGCGCCACCAAGCCCAGCGACACAGATTGCGGCTCGTTTGTTGCCAGCCAATAAACAATCTGATGAGTTGTTGCCATTAAGCCATGCAGCGATGAAACCCGCATTAAACGCATCACCGGCGCCAGTTGTGTCAACCACTTCGCCCGCAATTGCAGGCGAATGAATTTGATTGCCATTTTGGATTAAAGACGCACCATCTGCACTTTTTTTGACCACCACAAGGCAGCTTTCACCAAATGTCGCGCTGACATCTGAAGCCACAATCGCATCGGCCCGCATAATAAACTGCAGTTCGGCAAGATTTGGCAAAAACACATCCACTCGTGAAATTAGTTTTATGGCGTCACGATGATGCATAGCGCCCTCATCCCATGAGCAATCCAGGGAAATTGTGAGGTGTGCTTGGTTCGCCCAATCCAAAAGCTGCGGGCATTCGATCAGCGTTGCTAGCTCAGCGATATGCAGGTGGCGGTATTCGCCACTTGAAATTTCATTTTGGCAGGCGGCAGGGACCGCAAAACCACCCCTTCTTGTCAAAAATGCTCTATCACCATCATGCGCCATGGCAATGGTGGTTTGAAGTCCCCATTCGGGCGATGCAATGACACAAGGGCCAACATCAATGTTTGCAGCAATAATATCATCGTGAATTAGCGCATCAAAAGGGGCAGCTGGCAAAACAGCACAAAGCGCCGTGTGTTTTCCACAGCCCACAAGATGTGCCGCCGTTATGAAAGCGCCGCCACCCGCATGAACACCAAATTTATCGGCGTAAACTTCTTCACCCAGCACAGGCATGTGCGCAAAATCGGAAAACACGAAATCGCAATACACCCGCCCCACGGCTAGAACCTTGCCAGACTTAGCAGCACTCACAGAATTGAATTCTGAGTTTGAGTGTCAAAGAAATGAATTTCATCGGCTGCGGCATTCAAACGCACGAAATCGCCTCTTTGCGGGTGCTGACGGCCGGGGGCACTGGCTATGACTTCATTATCGCCGACCTGGACATAAAGTAGAGTTTCGGTTCCCAATGGTTCAACAAGCAATACCGTACCCTCCATCAAACATGGAGCCCCGTCCGCGACCGGCACCAATGCACTTGGCCGAATACCAACCGTGATGCTGTCAACTTGGGTAACCCTTGGTATTTCTATGGTTAGATTGTCAGCAATTTGCACGCCTTTATCGGTGCGCTGACCTGGCAACATGTTCATGGAAGGCGCGCCAATAAACTGGGCGACAAACATATTTTTTGGACTTTGAAAAACTTGCGAAGGCGTTCCAACCTGTTGGATATAACCATCTTTCATGATCACAATTCGATCCGCCAACGTCATGGCCTCGACTTGGTCGTGGGTCACAAAGATGATGGTTGTCCCGACACGTTGGTGCAGTTTTTTGATTTCCAAACGCATTTGCGTGCGCAGCTGAGCATCCAAATTAGAAAGAGGTTCATCGAATAGAAATACTGCAGGGTCGCGAACCATTGCCCGGCCGATCGCAACCCTTTGGCGTTGGCCGCCCGACAATTGTGAGGGCTTACGGTCAAGCAGATCCGTCATGCTCAACAAGGCGGCAACGTCTTCGATCTTCTTTGCTTTTTCGTCCTTAGGCAACTTTGCCGTGTGCAGACCAAAACCGATATTTTTGCGCACACTCATGTGCGGATAAATGGCGTAATTTTGGAACACCATCGCAATATTGCGCTCTTTGGGTTCCAGATTATTGACCACCTTATCGTTAATCAAAACTTCGCCTTCACTGACCTCTTCAAGCCCGGCCAGCATGCGCAACGTCGTTGATTTACCGCACCCAGAAGGCCCAACAAAAACAATGAACTCGCCGTCACTCACGTCGAGGTCTATGCCATGAAGGACTTCAGTTTTACCGTATCTTTTCGTCAGTTTTTTGAGTGAAACAGTTGCCACCTCAATCTCCCCTTTTAGAAGCTAGCTGGCTGAACGATTTTTCACGTTCGTCAGCTGCCACCTGTTGTTTTTTAAGGTTAGCTGCGAGGTTTTCCTTGAACAGCTTTATCTGCTTTTCATATCCGTTTAGCGAAGCGCGCAACGCATTTGGGCCCGGTCCGCCAAATCGATCTCGAACTTTTACAAAGTTTTCAGCACTGACCGCGCGTTGATAGGCCCCTAGATCTAAACTGGATTTTTGACCCACAAGTTCGCTAAAGTGCGCCAAGAAATCCTTGTGCCCTTGCGCCAAACCAACGTTCTTTGCGATCACTGACTTTGCAGTTTGCGCCGCCACTTCGTGCGCTTGGCGAAAGGACAACCCGTCGATGCGCACCAGCGTATCAGCCAGCTCGGTAATCGTGATGCAGGACGCATCTGTGTTTTGGCGCACTTTATCTGCATTGATTGAAAGGGCTGGAATGAATGCCCCAAGAAGCTGCAAAACGCGGCCCCCGCTCTCAAAAGCGGCATATCCGGCCTGTTGAACCTCCCCTTCACTATCGTTCATGTCGGTGAAGGGGGTGTTGTGCATATTGTTGACCATCGTGTCACAGCGACCAACAGTTAAAGACGATAGCAAGCGCAAGTGTTCTATTGGAACCGGATTGCGCTTTTGCGGCATGATCGAGCTGATCTGAACAAAGCTATTTGGCACATAGAGCTGGCCAACTTCAAACGCGCTCCAAAACTGGAAATCCTGCACCAAGCGACCCAGATGCAAAAATAACAACTTCATCGCAGAATAAAGCCCGGTCACGTAATCGACCGACGCGATACACCCGTAGGAGTTTTCCAGCGGCGCGCTAAACCCAAGCAGATCCGCCATGCGGTGACGATCAATCGGAAACCCACTAGTTGTAATGGCTGCGGCACCCATCGGGCACTTATCCAAGGATTTCCGCGCAAGTTCTAAGCGTTCAATGTCGCGCAACAGTACTTCAGTGGCCGCGCCCAAATAATGCCCAAACGTACTAGGTTGGGCTGGTTGCCCGTGGGTATAGGCAACAATTAGTGTCCCACTTTCCCGCTGCGCCGTTGTGATCATTTGATCGGCTAAGTTTTGGGCCAGTGCGAGCAAATCGTCAGTGCGCCGTTGCAGCACCAGCTTAAACACAGTGTGATCCATGTCGTTGCGGCTGCGGGCGGTGTGTAAAGCGCCGGCTATGTCCGGCCCAAGTCGAGACTTGAGTTCTGCCTCAACAAGAAAGAAATAGTCCTCAAATTCGCCTGTGTAGCTCAAACCGTCCACATCAACATTTTGGTCAATATCGACCAATGCATTTGCGATTTTTGCAGCGGTCTGTGCATCGACAATTTTTGTTTCGACGAGCATCACCAGATGGGCTTGATTGATCGCCCGGATTGGTTGCACAAAATGCGCCTTCGCCCCTTCAAAAAGCGGCGCCAAGACAGTGTCTTTGTAGGTCTCATTTGGAAATTTGGTGTTGTCCTTCATCCCTTTAGACCGGCCATAACGACACCACGAATGATGTATTTTTGGAAAATCAGAAAGACGATCAACGTTGGGATCGTCGCCAAAGCCGCACCTGTCATTATCAGTTCCCATTCCACAGATTGTTCGACACTGAACGTGGTTAGTCCAACCGGCAATGTGTACAGCTCTGGACTGTTGGTCACGATGAGCGGCCAGATGAACGCGGTCCAATTTCCAAGGAAAATGAAGATCGCCAGGGCGGCTAGAGCTGGTGTGACCATTGGCATTGCTACGCGCCACCAGATTTCAAATTCGTTCAAGCCATCTATTCGAGCAGCCTCGATGAAATCATCCGGCACTGTCTCAAAGAATTGCTTCATCAGGAATGTGCCAAAAGCCGTCATCACACCGGGGAACATGATGCCCCAATAACTATCCAACCAGCCAAAAGTTTTTGCCATCATGTACCAAGGAATAATCAACATTTCGGTTGGAATCATAAGTGTTGAAAGAATGGCGACAAAAACGATCAATCGGCCGCGGAATTCAAATTTGCAAAGCACATACCCGACAAGAGAGTCAAATATCACCGCTGAAATTGTCGTCGCGGTAGCGATGATTAGCGAGTTGAAGAACCAGCTATAAAAACGACCGTCTTCTAAAACATACACATAGTTATCCAGCGTTGGCTCGTCTGGAATAATCGACAGATTGTAGATTTCGTGCGGCCATTTCAGGGATGTGGACAGCATATAAACGATGGGCAGAACCATCAGAATGCCGCCGCCAAACAACAGGGTCCATCGCACGATCTGCCCCACATCGATGTCTTTTTTGCGGGGAACAGTTCTGGCGGCATCGAGCGTGGCCGAAGAGCCTTTAATGTTTGCTGATTTTGCCATCTTACTTATCCCTCATAATATAGAGTTGGGTCAGGCTCACGATCAGCAAGACAGTGAAAAGAACAACAGTTTGCGCAGCGGCATAACCCATATCGAACGAGCTGAACGCTGTTTGATAGATCATCAAGACCAAAGGCTTGGTCGAGTTGAGCGGACCGCCAGGATTGTTTGTTGTCATGTTGAAGACTTGATCGAAAATTCGCAGAAAGCCGATCGACGACAACACAACAAGAAATACAATTGTTGGCTTAAGAAGCGGCAGTGTAATACGCCAAAGTATAGTCCAAGACCCTACCCCATCAATGCGCGCTGCTTCATAATATGTTTGCGGTATGGCCCTTAATCCAGCCATAAAAATGATAATTTGGAAACCTAGACCAGCCCAAACGGCGGGCGCCAGAATTGATGGCAAAGCCCATGTGGTTGAGTTCAAAAACTCAATTTGTGGAATACCAATCGTGGCCAATGCATTGTTGAACAAACCGATCGGCACGGGTTGATAGAACCATCTCCATAACCATGCCATCGCAACAGTTGAGGTCATAAACGGTAGAAAATACAAAGCTCTGATCGTGCCATGCATAAACCGGACCTTGTCCAGATTGTAGGCAATGACAAACGAGATCAAGAGACTAATTGGGGTGCCAAGCAACAAATAGATGAAAGTGTTTTTGAACACTTTCCAAAATACAGGATCGGCAAACAGTTTTGTATAATTGTCGATGCCCGTCCATGTGCGCGTGCCCAAGAGGTTCCACTCCTGAAAAGACAGAGTGATGGCGTTAAGGGTGGGATAAAAGCGGATCAAACAATAAAAGATCGTTGGCAGGGCTAGAAAAGTCCATGCCCAAACCACTTGTTTCTGCTTGATGGTCAGCGCACCGTAGAAATTCATAATTTTCTCCAAACGAGCAAGTGCCCCCCCAAATTGGGGGGACACCAAGATCAAAGCTTAATTATAATACTCGTCTAGGATTTTTTGCTCTTCAGCAGCAGCCGCAGCGATTGCGTCCTCTATGGATTGACCCTCAAGGAAAACACGCTGTGTTGCATCCATCAGCACCTGGCGCTGACCGGATTCATCCGCAAAAACAGTTGTTTTTGCGTAGCCCAAACCACTAATAAACGGTCCAAACACTGGGTTCATCTTGTTTGCGTCGGTAAGGCCCGCTGAAGGCTTAGCTGGCAATTCACCAACTGTATCAAGCCAAATCTGCATAGCTTCATCTGTCGTAATAAACGCAATAAACTTCTTCGCAGCTTCTGCTTTTTCGCCTGTCGCTTTTGAAGTTAGTGCGTTTACCCAATAGCTTGAATAGTTAGATTTCAAACCATCCGGACCGGCTGGAAGTTCTGCAACGCCCCATTCAAGACCGCGTGTGCTTTCCAATGCACCAATGCGGAAAGACCCATCAATGTGCATTCCAGCACGACCAGCCTTAAAAGCGGCTTGTGGCTCATCCATAAATCCAAAACTTGTGACTTGATGTACAGTTTGAAGATCTGTGTACCATTTGAGCGCAGCAGCACCGCCAGCATCAGCATAAGTTACAGTGGTGTTAGTGGCATCATATGGCTCTCCACCAAACTGGCGAACAAGTACTTCACGGAACCAGTGATGATCCTGCGCGTTCATGCCTGTTGTAATTCCAACTTGGGTTAAGTTGCCTGAGGCGTCTTTTTTGGTGAGTTTTTTCGCAATTTCAACCAACTCATCAAGTGTTTTTGGCGGTCCTTCAATGCCCGCTTCTGCAAATAGGCGTTTGTTATAGAACAAGGCGAGTGAGCGAACAGCTGTCGGCAAGGCCATATATTGGCCATCCCGTTTCATGGCCTGAACCATCGGGAAATATTCAGCTTCAATTTGTTCTGGTGGGAACATGTCTGTTGGCAGCGGCGTAATAAGCTCTGCATCAACATAATCGTTCAACCAGCCATAAAACAGTTGAACAACATCCGGGCCTTCGCCAGCTGGAATGGCTGCGGCGACCTTTGTGCGATAGTCAGCGTAAGGGAATGTGGTTTGCTTGACGGTGATATCAGGGTTCGCCGCTTCAAATTTCTCGATGAGAATGTCCATCGCTTGAATTCGCGCATCAAAAATATACTGCCAATATTCAATTTCTACAGCCTTACTGGCTCCAGATGACATGGCAACAACCGCGCCCGTGGTCAACCCGAGTAGCTTTTTCTTCCATGAAGTCATTTCGATCTCCTCCTTATCGATTTCACCTCAGCACAGAAATAGTCATAATATTCAATTATATAGTTGAATTTTTTGACAGACTCTTAGGTTGGTTTCCGGCTGATTGAGACAAAGTGTTGACCATTTGGGCAAACAAATCAATACTTAACTCAAGTTGGTTGAGTAAATAATTTTTTGATCGGAAAAAATATGCCTAATGGTATCGTGGGCGGTAATGCGGCACGCAATCGAGACCACAATCAACGCGTTGTGCTTGAATATGTGCGCACAAATGAGCCGGCAGGACGTGCTGAGATTGCCCGCAGCTGTAGTTTGAGCATTCAAGCCGTTTCCAATATTACGGCTGTTTTGGAATCCCAAGGGTTGCTCAAACCGGACGGTCACAAGACCGGCGTGCGGGGAAAACCGGCGCTGCTATATCGCTTCAATCCGGACGGTGCGTTCGCTATTGGCGTTGAATTGCGTCCAGATGCAATTGTTGTTGCATTGCTCAACCTGTCGGGTGAATTGTCATATTCTAAGAGAATAACCAGCGTCGTTGGTGATCCAGAAACAGCTGTGCCGCAGATTTTGCAGTTGGTGGAAGACGCGATGTATGAAACAAAACGCGACCGCAGTAACCTTTTGGGGGTTGGTATTGTAATGCCGGGGCCATTTGGGCAAACCGCCCTTACCAATGCGGGCGAAGCGGTATTACCGGGTTGGGACAATCTTGACCCTCAGGAGATTTTCCAAAAAGCGTTAAACTGCCCAACTTTGATTGAAAACGATGCGACCGCCGCTGCAGTATCTGAACGTGTTGCCGGTGTTGCAAAGGGGTTGGACGATTTTTGCTTTGTCTATTTTGGGGCAGGCATTGGCCTTGGCGTGGTTTCTAACGGGCATATCCAACGCGGCGCATATGGCAATGCGGGTGAAATTGGGCACATCATTACCCAGTTTCAGGGCAACCAATGTGCCTGCGGCAACAAAGGTTGCTTAGAAACCTATGCCAGTAGATTTGCAGCGATCCAATATATGCACAAGTTTGGCATCGATCTTTCAACGAGTGCCGATTTTGCAAATTTGCTGCAAGAGGCAAACCCGCACATGCTGGACTGGCTGGATCGAGCTGGGGGGCATCTATCGCAAGTTATTGGTACGCTTGAAAACTTGTATGATCCGCAAACAATTATTCTGGGGGGCGCACTGCCCGACAAAGTTATTGATGCCCTTATTGAGCGAATTGAGTTGCCGGTTGGGTCGGTTTCTAACCGTGCTGATCGCCAGATTGCGCGCTTGGTGCGTGGCTTTTCGGGCCGACAAACCGCCGCCATTGGTGGTGCAGCTATGGTCATTCATCAAACAATTACACCTTCACATTTAACCTTAGCCTAGGCGAACAACAAATGAGCATTTCTGACGGCGAGCGCTTGCAACAGGCATATGCCCACCCAAAAGCCACCCAACTTTGGAAAGCCCTTCAATCCCTAAAGTCGGTCGCCTCCTTTATGAATACTGGCGCTCACCCGGATGACGAAACATCACGCATGATCGCAGCTATTGGGTTTAGAGACGGGGTGAAACTCTCTCACGCCTGTTCGACGCGCGGCGAAGGCGGTCAAAATGCTATTGGCACTGAGACAAAGGTGAAACTGGGCATCGTGCGCACGCGCGAGATGGAACGTGCAGCTGAAGTGCTCAACATGACCCAATATTGGCTTTGCCAAACACCGAGTGACCCGCTTGGCGACTTTGGGTTTTCCAAAAGCGGGGAAGAAACGCTGAGCATTTGGGGTGAGAAACGTACGCTCGAGCGATTTGTGCACATCCTAAGACAAGAACGCCCCGACATGATTGCCGTCACCTTTTTAGATGTTCCTGGGCAACATGGTCATCACCGTGCGATGACACAAAGTGCGTTTAAAGCTGTAAAACTTGCAGCCGACCCCACATATAATCCAGAAGCAGGGCTTGATGTTTGGCAGGTGAAAAAACTCTATTTACCAGCGTGGTCAGGCGCAGGCGATGCCTATGACGATGATCTACCGCCTCCACCCAAAACCGTTACAATTGATGGCAGTGGAAGCGACCCTGTTTTGGGCATGGATTATTCTCAAATAGGCGAAGTATCACGCAGTTTCCACATGACACAAGGCATGGGCAATTGGCATGAAGCGGGCGCACAAATCAAATGGCCGCTAAATCTAGCTTGGGCGGCAGAAGGGTACGCGGTCGACGAGGCCTCAATTTTAGACAATCTACCCCGCACGCTGGCAGATTTGGCGGACTTTGCTGGCGCGCCCGAACTTGCAAACATGTTAAGCTCCGCACAAAGTCACATTGATGCAGCCCTAACCCAGTGGCCCAATTATCAAGAGATTCGCGCCTCTTGCGCGTTTGCGCTAAAAGATGTTCGCACCGCATTGGCCGCTTGTTCTCAACCTGCAAAAGCCGAGATCGAACACCGTTTGCTGGCCAAAGTCGAACAACTTAGCCAAGCGCTATTCTTGGCAGGCGATAAGAACCTTCGCCTTGAATTGTCGACCTACGAAGTGCGCCCCGGCGAGAAAATTATCTGCACGGTTCACGCGCCAGCAGGCGATATTCCAGATTTTGAGTTGATTGCACCTAAAGGGTGGACAATCACCAAAACCTCAAATCAGACGTTCAATGTTGATGTTCCCAACAACGAGGAACCATCCGACCCGCTTCCAGATGAGTGGTATCCGAACCGTTCAAATTCACAATTGTTTGTACGGATGCACCTTGAGGAAAGTGGCCAAAAGTTTAGCGTCGACATAGAAGCTGAAGAACGGCTTAACATTGTTAGTTCCCACGAAGTGATGTTGGATAAAACCGCTCTCATCCTCAACCTTCAAACCGACCAAACCATCCAGGCTCGTGTGGAACGAAAATCGCCGCCGAGCGCCTCTCTGTCGATCAGCGCGGACATCCCATTTGATGTGGAATGCACGCACGACCAGATCAGTATTTCAAAGAACAGCAATAGCGGTGCTGGCCTGTTCAAAGCAGTTGTACAACTTGATGACAAACAGACATCTTTTCAACACCGCATGTTTTACCCACATACCGGGGCAATGACCTATGCACAAACCGCTGAAGTCCGCGTGTTGGCCCTCGATTTACAATTGCCTACCGGTAAAATTGGCTATGTTTCAGGCGGCAGCGATAGATCCGCCTATTGGCTTAATCAAGCTGGTTTCAACATTTCTGAGATAAGTGATGAAACTTTGCAAAGAGGCGATTTTAGCGAATTTGACACGATTTTGGTCGGCGTGTTCGCCTTGCGCACACGCCCGGCGTTTGCAAAACAGATTAGCACTATTCACAAGTGGGTGCACGCGGGGGGAAACCTTGTCACCCTTTATCACCGCCCTTGGGACAATTGGGACTCAAAAAATACCGCACTCGCACCCATAACGATTGGCAAACCATCCTTGCGTTGGCGGGTGACAGATCAAAATGCTGAAGTCCAAACTTTATTGCCAGAGCATCCCTTGCTCAATGGCCCCAACAAGATCACGGCAGAGGACTGGAAAGGTTGGGACAAAGAGCGTGGACTTTACTTTGCGTCAACATGGGACAGCCAATACGAAACGTTAGTTTCTATGGCAGATGCGGGCGAAACCCCTTTAAAAGGATCCCTTCTTTCAGGGAGATTTGGCAAGGGTCGCCATACGCATACAAGCCTAATTTTGCATCATCAATTGGATCAGCTTGTCCCCGGGGCCTATCGCCTAATGGCCAATTTGCTGAATAGACCGCACAGCCCAAGCGGACAATAAACCGGACACTTTCAGGCAAATCTTTTATTATTTTTGATTTAAGTGTATGCTGTATATGAATTAAACAGATCGATAAAGCGGACATCGAACCGGACATAATGCAGGCAAAAAATGAGAGATGATCACGAAACCATATCACTATTTGAACCATTGCTTGTAAGCGAGGGGTCAAAAGCACGTGCCGAGTTAAACGACTTGGCACTTGATCTATCAACAAAAACCGCTTCATTCCGCGCCAGTCTGCCAGATTCAATAGCTACAGCCCTGGCCGACCTCGTGCGTTCGATGAACTGCTATTACAGCAATCTAATTGAAGGGCACAACACACACCCGATAGATATTGAACGCGCACTAAAGGATGACTACAGCACCGACCCTAAAAAGCGCGACCTTCAACTGGAAGCCAAATCCCACATCACTGTGCAAAAATGGATTGATGAGGACGGGCTAACAGAATCTGTTACGTCGGCAGACGCTATCAAAGATATTCACTTTAGGTTTTGTGAACTCTTGCCACCGGACTTGCTATTCGTCGAAAACAAGACCACAGGAGAAAAAATCCCAGTAGTTCCCGGAGCGCTTCGCGAACGCGATGTCGAGGTTGGCCGTCATGTGGCCATCAGCCCCGGTGCGATACCTAGGTTTTTGGAACGATTTGATCACGTTTATTCCCGCACCGGGCGGATAGAGTCCATCCTTGCCGCAGCCTATGCTCACCATCGCTTGTTATGGGTGCACCCATTCTTGGATGGCAACGGGCGTGTTGCTCGGTTGATGTCTTATGCAATGCTCAGGAAATCACTGGATACGCGCGGACTCTGGTCGGTCGCCAGAGGTCTAGCCCGCAACGAAAGTGTCTATAAGCAACATCTAGCGGCTTGCGACCATCCTCGACATGGGGACAGAGATGGGCGCGGCAATCTGAGTGAAAGTGCATTGGCTGAATTCGCGCGCTTCTTCTTATCGACTTGCATAGATCAGGTGCAGTTCATGGAAGATTTGATGAAGCCCGAACGCCTGCGGGATCGAATATTGATCTGGACAGAAGAAGAAATCCGCGCCGGAACACTTCCAGCAAAATCTGATATTGTGATGCGCGCCGTCCTGTTTCAAGGAGAGCTATCGCGCGCGCAAGCGGTTGATCTTCTCGGAATGAGTGATCGCGCGGCGCGGCGCGTAACATCGGCTTTACTTGATATCTGCGCACTTTCCTCCAGCAGCACCCGAGCGCCCTTAAAACTGTCATTTCCGGCGCAACTTGCCGGGCGATGGATGCCGGGCTTGTTCCCAGATCAATAGGATGCGCCTACTCGTGGGTGTTTTTGCCACTATTTCTCAACACCATTAATGGCAGCCAAATGGATTCATAGCACGTTCCAGTATTTTGTTTTGCTCTCTCATCGTCCGGATCACTTGCGGCTCGATAGCATCTTGCAATTTAACTATCATATTGGCCTGTCTCATCGCTGCCTCCAACCACGGTGGATGGGGAATTCACATTTCGCCTCGTCAACGAGTTTGAACCTCATCGCTCGACCGGGCCGCTCAAACCGGTGGCGCTTCCTTCGTTACGTCAGCGTGCGCAGAGAAAAGTGACCGCCATGGCGCACATGAATGGAATGCGATGATCATCACCATCATGATGAATTCTATCGAACCGACGAGAGAGAACTATCGTATACCCTGCCGCCTGAAGCAACCGATGTTCGGTAACTTCAAAACCGGCCGCTTTTGCCATGTCCATGACAATCGCTGAGATTTCAAGGGTCGTAGCGGATGACTTAAAAACGCTAACTGTCCATCTTTTGCAAAACGGCTTGCCAATCTTGCTGACCACCCAAAAGCCGTAAGATGGCAATGTGGTCGTCCAAAATGGCATAGATTATCAGATGACGGTCGTGCGGGTGGATATGAATGGGGGGCGCAAATTCGGTCCGCTCCCTTGCAATCAAGGACGTTGACGCGATGGTTTTAAAGCTTTGGGAACCCATCGATATAAATGTCGGCTTGTGCGAGAGACCATTGTTTTGCTGTATATTCCCAAATGCCTTCAAGATCATCGACAGCCTTTGGCGTGAGCCGATAATGTGTCGGTTTATCGGTCGGCATATTTTGCATGCATTTCACGTTTAAAGGCAGCTGAGTCAAACGGCTGGGCCACACCGCTTTGTATGCCTTCAGTTACGGCCCTTTGTAATGCTTCGATTGCCATGCGCTTTTCTTGATCTTTGCGGATCAAATCCCGCACATAGTCGCTGGCATTGCTATACACTCCGTCACGGGTCTGTTCTTCCACCCACGCTTTCATCGGGTCAGGTAGCGATACATTCATTGTTGCCATGGTTTGTTCCTTTCATCTTCAGAATACAAGTTTTTGGCAAAGTTTATCAATTTCTCGTTTCTGGATCGTTGGGGGATCATTCAGTCAATGATTGTAGCTTCAAGCGCCGAGGGTGAAAAAGAAATTCAACGGGCGCTTCAACGCCTTAATCAATTGTCCCAAGAACAGCAAATTGCTTTGGCCAAAACCACAAGTTTAGACACACCTCGTATGCCCGATCTTCGGGAAAAACTTCGCTTGCACCAAGAGCAACAGCGCGAGGTTGTCGATACAGAAAAGCAGAAAAATGCCGCACAAAAAGAGCGCTAGAATCTTGTCAAATGCTGGTACCAGCGGGACAAATTGCTGGTACCAAGGCATAATTGCACCTGTTTTGCTGGTACCAGCAGTATGTAACTCGTTGAAATCACTAGTCAAAAAAAACATGCCACCACAGTCTTCAATTTGTGCTTTTAACTCTTTGATTTTGCTAATCTTTTTCGGCTCGCATAGGGGTGCGTTCCGTGTGGACCTTAATGAGCAACAAAGTTGCGATCACTTCTCTTTTTTTCATCACGAGACGGGGCAACTTTGTTTCAAGGCTCGTTCAATTGAGAAGTGGCAAAACGTTTGCCATTCCATTTCTGGTTCGGTTCTGAGGAAAAAGAAACGCTCTCATCATCAAGGGCCGTAGTGCACTTGAGAAACAAACCGAAACCAGCATGCGATTTTTAGTTGGGCTTGTTTGGGTAATTGTATGCAGGCACCTCACCTCTCTGTCCTCACATCACTCACAAACTCAGCCTTAGCGTTCTCAACACATGTTTCTTCAACGCCTCAGGAATGCCGAGCTCGTCAGCGGTGCTTGCCCAAGTGCTGAACGCGTCCTGCACCTGCTCTAAAATCTGCACCTCTTTGCGCTGCGGCAGCCCGGCATATTCGGCTAAATGTTTAAGGTCGGCGCGGGTAAAATCCGAAGTTTTGCCATTGATGCTGAGTTGATGAAAACGGGTGAAGGTGCTGCCTTCCGCGTGACACAAATCATAGGCTGGTGACAGGTCCCACTTGCCGCTTCTGTCCATCATGAACGCAAAGTTTTTAACGTGGTCGTCCTGGTTGCAGCCAACAATATTAAACACCACCCGGCGAAATTGTTCGAGCATCGCTGACTTTGGCAAGCCGAGTTGCTTCATCAGCATGAACAGCTGCTCGTATGAATAATGGCCGCTTTGGAAATAATCATAATGGGCGAGCGCCGCGAAGGTTTGCGCATATTTCTTGTCGCCGTCGTCGGTGCGGTCAAAGCGCCGGGTCATGAAATGGTTGCGGCCATTTTCTGCAAATATACGGCTTTCCATCATCTCAATGCCGCACTTTTTCGCCATTAGATAATAGCTATGTTCCAGCAAGCCATAGCCTGAGGGGTCGGCAACGCCCCAATCGCCGTTAAACTCAACCCCATCAAATTTGATCAGCCAATGTTCAAACCCTTTAGGCAAATCCAGCTGCCCAGACCGGACCTGCTTGGTCTCAGGATGAAAGGCGATCACCGCTTTGGCGCGCGCGCCGCCAGCGGAGGTGCCGACGCTTAAAATGTCAAGCAAGGCCTCCCCGGCTCTTGATTGTGTGAACTTTGCATCCAGCGTTTCTTTGTTGGCAAAGGCCATGGAGGCAAGTTTTGTCAGGTCCTCAACCTCCAAAATTTTACCATGGTCCATGTCTGGACGTTGTGAGGGTTCAAACTCCAGTGCGCCCATGCCACGCCTGCCCGTGTAGCACAAGCGATCCACAGCGTTAAAGGTTTCGGGGTTACGCCCGGTTTGCGCCAGCCACACATCAATAAGCCGTTGACCATATTTATCTGGGAGACTGTCCGCCAGCATGCCCGGCATGCCGTGAAACGCGCGCGGATGCAGATCGGCAAATTGATATATTTGTCGGTCGCGGACCGGCATCATGATCGGCGCGGGTTCTATGCCAAACCCCACAAAATCTGGATCATACTCAAATCGAGCAAACCGCTCCCCTGTCTCCATGCCCACATAGCCGATGGTTGTGCCCCACAGTTTGACACTGGCAATTGTCATGTTTGCTGATCTCCCCATTTGATGGGTGCGGGGTTTGCTTCTGTCCTTTTCCTGCCGCGTTTCGCTGCTGAAAGGGCCTGAGCCCGCGGAGAATTGAACGTTTCGGGCAGCAAAGCATCAATTGCCGACACCATGCGCAAGCATTTCATGATCTTCAACCATGATTCCATCTGGCTATCACGGCCCGCCTCAATGCGGCGCAATGTGGCCACGCCCAACCCGGCTTCTTGTGCCAATTGAGTTTGCGACGTGCCTTGCTGTTTACGTATGCGCGCCAAGCGTTGCCCCAATTCTTTGAGGATGGTCGCTTCTGGTGTCAAATAATCTATTTTCATGATATCATATGTGAGTTACTATTTGCGAAAACCGGGAGAACATATCACATAAGATAGCATATTCTCTATGGTTCGCCCAGACAATATTCACATCCATACTAAATAGGGTCATATCTGATCGTATAAGTGGAGAATTTCCCTATAAAATATCATGTTTGATCTTAATTCTGGTGTGAAATCAATATGTCACTGGACGTGCGCAACAACACACATCCGATCAGTAATATATCCCTAGAAACGCTGCAGCAGGCGGGCTTGGCGCAAGTGCTGTGCACAACAATTGCACACATTTAGGGCAAGCGCAGACCCGTCTTCACATCAAAAAAGTGCACAAGTTCTGGAACCACGTTAAAACTCAGCGACCCGTCTATGCCCTCAACTGGTGGTTTTTCCATCTTTGCGATGAATTCAGTGCCGTTGCTGGTCATCAAGTGGACAAGTGCATATTCGCCAAGCTGTTCGACCAGCTCAATGCGACCGGAAACCAAAGCTTCACCCGGCTCACATACCACCAAATGTTCTGGCCGAATGCCAATTTGGGTGTCGACAGAAACTGATTTTGGCAAAGCGGAAGCACTTGCCACATCTTTATGCGCGAAAAAGTTCATCTTTGGGCTGCCGATAAATTGGGCGACAAACCTGTTCGCCGGTCGTTCATAAAGATCAATGGGCGCGCCAACTTGCTCGACCTTTCCGTCGCGCAGCACCACAATTTTATCCGCCAAGGTCATCGCTTCAACTTGATCGTGGGTCACATAAATCATTGTAGATTTCAGGCGGCGATGCAGGCGCGCAATTTCAAGTCTGGTTTGCACGCGCAGCGATGCGTCCAAGTTCGAAAGGGGCTCATCAAACAAAAACACTTCTGGATCGCGCACAATCGCCCGGCCAATCGCCACCCGTTGACGTTGCCCACCTGACAAGTTGCGCGGCGAACGCTCAAGATAATCGGTGATTTGCAACACTTCAGCCGCCGCCCGCACCCGACGGTCAATCTCGTCTTGTGGCGTTTTGGCTTGCTTCAGGCCAAATGCCATATTTTTATAAACCGTCATATGGGGATAAAGCGCATAGGTTTGAAAAACCATCGCGACGCCGCGCTTGGAGGGCGCAACTTCATTCACCACGCGGTCACCGATGGACACCGTGCCATCGCTGATGTCTTCAAGCCCGGCGATCATGCGCAACAAGGTGGACTTGCCGCAGCCCGAAGGGCCAACAAAAACTACGAATTCGCCGTCGCCAATGTCCAAGTCGACGCCATGCATAACTTGAATATCGCCGTAAGACTTCCGCACACCGCGAATGGTTACACTGGCCATGGTTTTTCCATTTCTGTGATTGTTTCAAATAGCACTTTTGCAAATTCAGGGAACCGTTTGGGCAGGTCCGACCATAAAGCCGTTGAGGTCGAAAAACCTTGCACATTGCCCACTTCGATTAGGGGCAAAAGCGAGGCCCAATTGGGCTCAAGATAATCAATTGTCGCCCGCCCATCCTTGAAAGCGCGGGCAAAGCAATACCAACTGGCAATCGAGCGGATCGCATAGGTAGGCATATTTCCGCTCTCTAGCCGCGCCTCAATTGTCGGGCGAATAAAAATCGGGAATTTGGCAAACCCGTCCGCGCAAATGCGCTCCACCGAGTCCGCAATCGCCTTATTGCAAAACCGCAAGGTCACATTTTTGAGATAGGAAGCTGTGTCTAGCGGCAAGTTCTCAGGCAATGCGGGCAGCACCTCAAGTTTCTCAAATCCCTCAAAATGGGCTGCAAGTTCGGGGTCTGCCATCGCCTGATCAAATGTCGCATGGCCCTTAAGCGCAGCAAAATAGGTCAAGCAGGTGTGGCCACCGTTCAAAATTCGGATTTTTGCTTCTTCATAAGGGTCAACATCATCCACCACTTCCACCCCAACGGCAGCAAAAGCGGGCATTTTGTTGGCAAAATTATCTTCAATAACCCATTGCGAGAAGGCCTCAGACTGAATGACCTCGCCAATATTCGCCCCAAAAATCGCCTGCACACTTTCTTGCGCTTCGGGCGACCTTCTCGGGGTAATACGGTCGACCATCGAATTGGGGAAGATTGCATTAGTTTGCACCCAATCCGCCAGCTCGGTTTGTTGGGCCGCCACGAGATAGTTTAAAAAGTTGCGTCGCAACATGTGGCCATTGCCGCGAAGATTATCGCAACACGCAATGGTAATCGGCTCGTCAATTTCTATCGCGCGGCGCGCGAGGGCCGCCGCAAGATAGGCATATATGGTGCTCTTTTCCTCGCCCGCCATCTCGTCGCTTATGGCCGACATCTTCAGATCTAATCGACCGTCTTTGTCTAAATAATAGCCGCTTTCGGTCACTGTTATGGTCACGAGTTTTACCGATGGTTTTGCCAACAGGCCTTCAACCATTTGGGCGTCTTTATGCCAATCAGCAAAATGCACATGCGAGCGCACTCGCCGATGCGCAGTGGTGCCATTCGGCTCCACAGTTTTTAGAATATAGCCGTCATTAGCTTGGGCAGAGGCCGCAAAACCCTTTGCCTCGGCGGCACGTAAATTCACCGCCGCAATGCCCCAGTTCAGGTCACCACTTTTTTGCATATAATCGTCAATATAGACAGCCTGATGCGCGCGATGAAATGCACCAAAGCCCAAATGGACGATGCCGATCTCGCAATTAGATTGCGCATAATTTGTCTGATATAATTCAGCAGCGGTCTTGGTGCTCACAGGGCTGCCCTTTTTTGCGGCGTCAACTCATCCCGCGCTAATTCTCGATAGGCTGAAGGGGTCATTTTTTTCATTTTCAAAAAATGCCGATTAAAATTCGCCAGGTTTTGAAACCCGGATTCATAGCAAATGGACGTGATCTGATTTTCCGTCGCATAGAGCATGCTGCACGCCTGTCCGATGCGCACGCGGTTCACAAATTCGACAAATTTATTGCCCGTCACTGCCTGAAAATTGCGCGAGAAGGCTGTGGGGCTCATGCCAGCTATTGCCGCCGCACTTTCCACCGACAATTCGTCAGCAAAGTTTTTGACGATATAATCAACCACTTTGCCGATTTGCACCTGCTTGCTGTTACCTTGGGGTTGGGTGATTGAGACAACCGACAGGGCTTTCTTTTCTTGGTGTTCGTTTGCTTGCACCAAAAACCGAAGGAAGGCCACAATCCGCTCTGCCCCTTTGGCATCGCGAATAGCTTCAAAGGCAGATTTAGCAACTTCTGGGTCAAAATTTACGAACTCAATACCAGAACGCGCCAACTCAAACATCGGCTGCATTTCCTGAAATTCGGGGAATGCATCCGAAAGTTCATCAATATTTTGCTGGTTGAACTGCACCAGCATATCTCGGGTCGCAACTTCTTGGGTCCAGACTTTGTCGGTGATCCAATTATGCGGCAAATTTGGCCCGGTCAGATAAAGCGAACCGGGGTTAAAGTCACCGATATAGTCGCCAACAAATGCTTTTCCCCGCGTCGCCACCACCAAATGAAGTTCGTATTCTTCGTGGCTGTGCCACCGGCAAAGCTCTGTCGGCCATCCATGCTCCAAATAACGAATGGAGCGCGTGGTGCGGTCAACATATTCAATTTCAGGGCGAACGATGGACATTACTTGACCGCTCCAAATGTTAGACCTTGCACAAGCTGGCGTTGGCTCACCCAACCAAACACAACAATTGGTGCGCAGGCGAGCGTTGAAACAGCGGAAAGCTTTGCCCAAAACAGCCCTTCAGGACTTGAGAACGAGGCGACCAGTGCCACCAAGGTTCCAGAATTGCCCGATGTTAGGTTGATCGACCAAAAAGCTTCGTTCCAGCACAAAACAATCGACAGCAAAGCGGTGGACGCCAAACCGCCCCACGCCAGCGGCATAACCACTTGGGTGATTTCGGCAAAAGTTGATGCGCCATCCATCCGGCTCGCCTCAAGAATTTCCTTCGGGATTTCACGAAAATAGTTGAACAGGATCATCATGATAATCGGCAGATTGATCAATGCGTAAATGATCACCAACGCAGTTTTACTGTCCAGCAAACCAAGTTTTTGGCTGATCAAATAGATCGGCATCAACACGCCAACGGCGGGCAGCATTTTGGTGGATAACATCCAAAGCAAAATATCTTTGGTGTATTTGCCCGGACTGAACGCCATCGCATAGGCAGACGGTATGGCAATCAACATGGCAAGCGCGGTGCCGCCAATCGAAGTGATGACCGAATTCATGGCATATTTGAAATAGTCCGTGCGGTCTTGAATGAGGGCGTAATTGTCCAGCGTTGGCTCAAAAAACAGGCTCGGTGGCACCGCAATGGCTTCAAGTTCGGTTTTAAAGCTGGTCAATACCATCCAAAAAATCGGGAAGAAGAACAGCGCCGCCACAATCCAAGCGGCAAATATGGCGATCCGGTCTCTAAGGATAGTCTTTTCTTTATCCGTCATCGTTCTACACCGTTAAGCTTTTGCCAATAACCCGCACCAAGAAGAAGGCAACGATATTGGCAAGAATGATTGCAAAGACACCACCAGCAGAAGCGACACCAATGTCGAACCCCTGAAGCGCTTGAGAGAAAATAAGGAACGCCAGATTTGTTGATTGTGTGCCCGGGCCGCCACCTGTGGTGACAAAAATCTCGGCAAAGATCGACAGATGAAAAATCATCTGGATCATGATCACAATCGCGATTGGGCGCGCCAAATGCGGCAGCGTTAGATTGATGAACTGCGCCCAAAAACCCGCGCCATCAAGGGTGGCGGCTTCCTTTTGCTCTTGATCTTGGCTTTGCAGCGACGTCATGAAAATCAGAATGGCAAACGGCGTCCACTGCCAGCTCACAATGATGATGATCGAGAGCAACGGCGCTTTGGACAACCAGTCAAATGGCTCAAGCCCGAAGAACTGGGCAATCACGGCGAAGAGCCCATAAATCGGGTTCATCATCATGTTTTTCCAGATCAACGCATTAACGGTTGGCATGATGAAAAACGGGGATATCAACATCACCCGCACGATCCCGCGGCCCTTAAATGGGCGATCAATCAGCAGGGCAATGGCGAGGCCCAAAACAACTGAGATCGCTAAAATCGAACCCACAAGAACCAAAGTATTCAACAAAGCGGGCCAAAAGGCGGGGTCGGTATAAAAATATTCGTAGTTCGAAAGCCCGATGAACCCACCGCGCTCGGGATATAAGAGATTGTAGCGAATGGTCGAAAAATAAAGGGTCATGCTGAGCGGCACGATCATCCATAACAACAAAAGGATGACGCTTGGTGCTTGCAGCCATCTGGATAGCGTCGAATTCATCTGCTCACTCCCATTGTTGGAAACAAAAAAATGGGGCCGCCACACCGTGACCGCCCCACACTCTAGTTGGCTCAATAATAGCCGGCTTTGCGCATTTCACGATCCGCAGCGGCCTGGGAATTAGCCAATGCTTCTTCAACCGTAATGTCGCCCGCAAGTGCCGCTGTCATTTGCTGACCAACCACAGTACCAATGGCTTGGAACTCTGGGATCGCCGCAAATTGAACACCCACATAGGGGGATGGCTCCAATGTGCTATCATTTGGATTTGCCGACAGAATGGCCTTCACTTCAGCACCCGCAAAAACTGCCGCATTGCGGAAGTCTTCGTTTTCGTAAGTGCTCATCCGCGTGCCTGTTGGCACAGATGCCCAACCATTGGTGGCGGCAACAAGTTCAATATACTCTTTAGATGTTGCCCACTCGATGAAGGATTTCGCATCTTCAGATTGGTTGGTGCCAGCCGGTATTGCCAATGCCCACGCCCACAACCAGTTCGCGCCCTTATTGGTCACTTCAACAGGCGATTGAGCGAAAGCAACTTCAGCCGCAACTTTTGACTGGCTTGGATCGGTCACAAAGGATGCCGCGATTGTGGCGTCAATCCACATGCCGCATTTGCCTTCGTTAAACAGGGCCAAAATTTCGTTGAACGAATTGGCTTCTGATCCTGGAGGGCCATATTTCGTCAAAAGATCAACATATTTGGTAACAGCATTGTTCCACGCGTCACTGTCCAAATCAGGTGTCCAATCTTCATTGAACCATTTGGCCCCAAACGAGTTGGCCATGGTGGTGAGGAACGCCATATTGTCGCCCCAGCCCGGCTTGCCGCGCAAACAAATGCCGTAAACGCCATTGTCTTTGTCGGTCATCGCTGCGGCAGCTTCTGCCACATAATCCCAGCTTGGATTATCTTCCATGGTCATGCCAGCGGCATCCAACAAGTCTTTGCGATACATGATCATGGAGCTTTCACCATAGAACGGCGCTGCATAAAGCTTGCCGTCATAGCTCAACCCATCACGCATCGCGGGCAAAAGATCGTCAACGTCGTAATCTGCGTCAAATTCGAGTGGCTCAAGCCAGCCGCGCTCGCCCCAAATTGGCGCTTCATACATGCCGATGGTCATGATGTCGAACTGACCACCTTTTGTGGAAATGTCCGTGGTCACTCGAGAGCGCAAAGTGCCCTCGTCCAATGTTACCCAGTTCACGGTGATGCCCGGATGCGTTTTCTCAAACTCAGGCGTCAGCTTTTGCATCTCAATCATGTGGCCGTTGTTCACAGTGGCAATGGTCAGCTCACCAGCAACAGCGCTCAAAGCAGTGGTCGCACCCAAGGCGAGACCTAAAGCGGTATAACGAATTGATTTCATATTTTCCTCCCAGAAATCGATGGTCGATACTCAACCAGCTCATCTAAGGTGACGAGTAAACCGCACAGCAGCCAATATTAAAAAACCTAGGATATATACTTTTCTAACGCAAAATTGCGAATTCTGGTAGGTTTTATGTGTTTATTGTATAGTTTCTGAGAAGAGAGGTGCTTATTAGGCAGAAAGGTTTGCGATAAACGTTCGATTTTCAGCTGGCTTGCAACTCAAATTGGCGAATGGGAAGTTGATCAATTCCAAGCCTAGGCAAGCCCTAACCTCAAAATTCTAAAACTGCCCAACAACATTAAAGCTGATTTTTGGGCCGCGGGCTTTGGCGTCGAAGCCAACGGTGTCGCGCACGGGGATGGCGAGGGTTACGTTGCCGATCGGTGCTAAAAAAGAGACAAGTAAACCAAATACTTGACACCCCACCCTCATTTCGCAAACTATTGCTCAAAATTTGTAAATGTTGAATTTTATGTTTTTTAGAGGATAGTTTTACGTGTTTACCAGTTGTGGCGGCTCTGTATCCGCAGTTCAGAACAAGCAGTCTTCGCTTCCCCAAATATCTCAGACTCGACCAATAGACAGTTCATTGTCTTCAAGTGAAGAACATGGAAAAGACAAATCAGGCGCAACAGCAGCAAACGAGTGCACGATGGCATACAAAATTGAACTCACCAGTAACGAACAAACAATGACCTATGCCTTTGAAGGCCCATTATCTGAGATTTCGGCGCAGCGCCCCTTTTATTTGGCGGAGGGAATCACTGATGCTGATAGAGCAAATTTTCCAGCTACTGTAATTACATTAAAAGATGGCGGGCGCCCGGATAGGCGCAAAGCTGAAGACATGCAGGCGCCGCCAACAAGCGTTTTTGGCAATCGTATCGGGCCTTGGTTCATGAACAGAGAGATCAAGCAAAAAATGGAAGAGCTGGAACCTAATACTCATGAGTTCCTGCCAGTAGATGTGGTGAGCGAGGACCGACAGGTCGAATTTGGTAGATATTATTATGTCGTTATCTCCCAAAAACTTGACGCGCTTGATTACGACCAAACCCAATTTGTCGGCGGTACCGGCTATGAAGCTGGCGTGCGCAATAAGTTTATTACCCGCACGCAAACCTCAAAATGTCCGTTTCCAATTGTGCTCAAACAGTCAGCAATCGCGGGCAAACATCTGTGGCGCGGGCCGGACCGGCAAGGCATTTATTACTATTGTTCCGACGAACTCCGGCAGTTTTTTCTCGATAACAAATTGACTGGCTGGGATTTTGAGCGAACAGCTATAAATCCTGAACTTTAAATTGCGGTGACAGTTTACCAATTTACGGAAAAGCGCCACGAGCCTCACCATGAACAAACCTCAACGCGTACCGCTGCATGAGCGCGGGATCAATATTGATGATCTGACACTTTGGCCGCGTACTTTGGCGTCAAAGCCAACTGTGTCGCGCACGGGGATGGCGAGGGTTACGTTGCCGATCGGTGCTAAAAAAGACACAAGTAAACCAAATACTTGACACCCCACCCTCATTTCGCAAACTATCCCTAATAATTTATAAATGTTGAATTTTGTGTTTCTTAGAGGATAGTTTTACGTGTTTTCCAGTAATGGTGGCTCTGTATCCGCAGCAACCTGTCATCCTAACCAAATGCATCCTTTGCGCGTAGTTTGTCTCGTGCAGCAATTGCGTTGTCTTCGCCAAAATTCGGAACAAAAATATCATGATTGTTTTTGATAAACTCAGCACCGCAATCGGATGGATATTCAAAGCGCTGCTTTGGGCAATTGGTTCTTTGGTCGCGATCATAGTTTTAGTGGTCGGTGGATTTTACATTTACTGGAATTACATCGTCTACGAAATGCCAGATTATACTCAATCCGAGATCAACGAAATTGTGCTCGAGGTTTTAGAAAAACACAACATCCCTTTGACGCGAAATCTGAGAGCCATTTGGCTTCCTACGATGCGCCTTGATCCCTACGGTCCGTATTTGAGGACAGTAGGCGGGGGTAGGTCGATACTTTCCGGACGAACGATAGAAGAATGCGGCGAACCTTGCCAAAAACTGCTCGTTGAAGGTTTTGTGGATGAGATCATTCCAATGTCAAACTACTCAATACCGACAGGGGGAAATACTACCGCTTTTGATGATGAAGCATTTTCTCAAGACCAAGAACGCTTATTCGGCAATGATTTACGTTCCATCCATAATCGAGAATGGATGGAAAAACGTAAACGCCGAACGACATTAGATTTCGACCAAGATTGGTATGAGAGCGAGATCTACTATTGCTTTGTCGAGCCGCTTCCAAAAGAACAAACACTAAAAGTCTGCACAGAATTGGGCAACTTCACATTTGCCGTCGCAAATGGTCGTTGGAACGACGCCTCTTTTGGCGAAAAACTTTATGGAAATGTAGCCGAAGTCGGCCAATACACCATTGAAGGTTATACGACCTGGTACCAACTTATTGAATATTTAGAATTACGGCAATTACGGTGACCAATTACGGTGCAATTACGGCAATTACGGTGACACAATTACGGTGACAGTTTACTAAACTTTTCAATGCAATTACGGTGACAGTTTACTAAACTTTTCAATGGCAGCGCACAAACTATCACCTGTTGACTAAAGCCGGGGCGAACTTTAGTTTCCACACCAGATTATTTGAGCATAATTTTAGAAGATATTTTATGGATAATTCACCACGCTTTCCCCACGTCCTCGCCCACATTGCCGTCACGCTGATATTTGCGATCATTATTGGCGGCGTTGGCTACTGGTTTGTTGACAATAAAACACGGCAATTAAACACAACAATCGGGCGCTTTGCAGACTCCAGTGCCGCGCTTGGTTCTGCGCTAAAAACCTTGCAAACAGAACTTCAGGCAAGCAAGGTTGAACTGGCAAATGCCCTCGGCCAGCAAAGTAAATCAACCTTGGTGATCGAGCAGCGTTTAGGCGAAATGGTGAAAGTTTTAGAGGTAGCCGAAGATAATATAGCCAATCGGTTTTCAAGGATTGATGGACAATTAGTCGATTTGCAAATTGAGCTTTCAGCCTCACCTGCTCGCATTTCACAAGCTGACCCAAACGCAGTCGAACTCGCACCTAAAACAAAACTGTTTTCGCTAACAAATACCAGTCCCGAACTTGTAGACCACGGTCGTTACCGCACCAATGAAACTGGACCCTACTGCTTCACCGGCCCGTTGTTGGAGTTGAAAAATTTGGACAGCAGCAAGCGACGAATCGATTCTTCTGTTGTGCGGATGAAGGCCCCGTTCGGGTCGGGGTTCGCAACTGCGGTTGCCCCATGGTACGATGAGCGCCGCGTGAACCATAACGGATGGTTCTTCTCCGGAAAGCAAGCCCAACGCGCGCAATTCCGCTTCGTCATTGGTGCCGAGAGCGCCAAAAAACTTGTCGATCCAGAAAACCCTTCAACGCTCAAGCCAGAGTTTTTGACCCCACAAGAGTTACAGGTAGAAGTCTATTATGCTGTTAGCGGAAGCCAAACTGAAAGCATTGTCGAAACTTTAGCCTTACCTTTGGCAAAAGAAGTAATCGAATGCATCACCATGGCTGCACGCGGTGAATACGACGACACGTTTAAATATAACTACGACTGAGGCGCATTGCTGTAGATAGCCATTTGCAGAATAGCGTGGTCGCGAGGAATTTGAATTACGAAAAAAAACCTCGGCTTTCGTAGTGTTTTCCCGCTAAATCCGAAACGATCTATTTGCTGAGCAACAAATCTAAAAATGGCTCTATTGCGACATCAAAACCCGTGAAAGATCATATCCAATGCCACGGTGATGTCGTCCCGATTTGCCGACAGGTTGGAAACAACGTTAGACAACTGGCTCACAGGGATCGCGGATAAAAACTGGGGGACGCACACATATGACTTCCCCTTTATTTCAAAGATCGGGTTGAGGCGGCGGGCAGGTTTTGGGGCAGTATTTGCGGGCAAAAGCGGCACGATGATCCGTGTGTTGAGATCATTCACCAGGTCCGACTGCACATCCAGCCACAAGGCGTTGTTTTCGCCCAAATAGACATCATATTGTGCCATTAGAACTGACGGAACTTTTCAAGCGGCAAACCGTTTTTCGCCACATACTGATTTGAACTGGCCAACGCTTCAGCATTCTCGAGTTTCCACAAACGGGCTTTTTCCGCAGCAACCGCCTTGGCAATCCCCGCTTCTGCGGCCCGTGACAGATTGACGTCAAGGTCCTTGGCTTCGGCTAACAAACTCGAAGAGATTGTGACATTTGTTGGTTTGCGATTAGCGGTCACCATTGCAGTTCCTCACATAAATATGCGCATATTATAGGCGCATATTTATGTTGCTACAACCAAATCCCTCACTTGCCCTTAATCGTCTTTTCCATCTCAGCCAACGCATTGGAAGCATTTTCGCCGTTGATGGGGCGGCAGGTGGCTTCGATCAGGTCGGGATAAAAGCCGAGATATTTGATGCGTTTGCCGTAGGCTTTGAACTTGCAGGCGTTTTCTTCGGACAGAAACGCGCCTGCCAATTCGCCCGGATCATGCGGCTCTAACCGGGTCACGGTGCGCACCACATCAAGATAAAAGCTGTCGCGCATGCGAAACTCAATAGAATCTGATTGCCCTTCACAAGGGTAGCGGCGGCAGGCAAAAACGCTGAGCACACCGGGCTCACCCTCCACCCAGTCGGGCTTGCCGAACACCAAAACATCTTCATAAGCAAAAATATTGATCACCAGTGCGTCATAGGTGAAGCGCAGCGTATTGGGGATCACACTGGTCAGCAAAAAATAGGCCAGCACAAAGGAGCCGACAGTCAGGGTCGTCACCGTTCCTGCCCGGCGTGACAGGGACGATTTTCCATCTTTGTTGGTGGCAAATTTTGCATAGGCCCACGCATATTTGGGGCCCAAGAAACCAATAACAGGGCGCACAAACCGCAAAATCGGTAAGTCGAACATGCCCCGAACGCCTGCCAAAAACTCGTTAAACATCACGCTTGCGGCTTTTACGGTTCCAGGTTTCTCTTCCGATTTTGCTTTGCGCGCAGAATTCAAACTGTGCTGCGCCCGTTCGGCTCGCTTGCGCAAATCTTCCGCTGATGGGTCGGGTTTTTTGTCGACCATTAAGCCGCTTCCCGCGATTTCATCTCAATGCCAACATCGCCATCCCCGGCCCGATAGGTAATTTCCAACGTGCCGCTGGCTTCTGGTGTTTCAAGAATGGTTCTGGCCACAATCGGGTAAATCCGCGACACGAAATAGCCCGGGATGCCCCGCGCGCCGCGTGATGGCTCATATTTGTCTTTGCATAGGGCAATGACAGCTTGTTCATCCATCACCACGTTCAGATCAGCATTTTGCGTGGCAATCCGCGCGTTGATTTTTTCCAATTCGCGGGTGGCAATCATTTCAATCACCGGCAATTCAAGTCGGTTGAAACAAACGATATTTTCGCGGCCATTAAAGCGGTTCAAAAACTCAGGCCGATAAATCGTATCCAGCTCACGCATGGTTTCTGCCACCGCTTCTTCAAACTCCAAGCTCTTATCTAAAAAATGCGGCTGTCCAATATTAGTAGTCATGAGAATAATCGCTTCGCTAAACGACACTGTTAAGCCCCGGTTGTCGGTCAAACGGCCATCATCAAGCACCTGCAACAACACGTTAAACACGTCTGGATGGGCTTTTTCGATCTCATCAAACAGAATGATCACATGCGGGTTAGCGCGCATGGAATTGGTCAATATGCCGCCCGCTTCGTACCCCTCATAACCCGGGGGCGCACCGATCAATTTGGCCACCGCGTGCTTTTCCATATATTCGGACATATCAAACCGCAACAACGCCCGCTCATCATCCATCAAAGAGGCGGTGAGCGCCTTAGCCATTTCGGTTTTCCCCACACCAGATGGGCCGGGATATAAAAACGCGGCTTGCGGCTTGTTCGGCTCTTTAAGGCCAGATTTAGCGACCCGTATGGCCCCGGCCAATTTGCTCACCGCATGTTCTTGCCCAAACACCCGTCCCGACAGGCTTTTTTCCAGATTGAGCAATTTCACCCGCTCGTCCTGGTTCAGCTTTTCGGCGGCTATGCCCGAAATGGCACTAAACTCGGCGGTGACATTTGGGGTTTCGAGCAAGAGCGAGGCGTTAATTTGCGCCGCCAGCTCTTCATATTTTTTGAGATTGTCAGTCACCGCTTTTTCAGCGTTATTTATGCGTTGGCGGATTTCGGTGATCACCCGATTTTCAAAGCCGCTACCCTGCAATTGAGCGGAAAAAGACATGGGTTGCGCAGGCGCTTTATTTTGCCCTTGTGCAAGTTCTTGGTCGCGCTGCTGGGCATTCTCCAACTCCGCCTCAAGGTCTTCCTCCAAAGACCTGATCAGCTCTTCACCATCCCGCTGGTTTTTATAGAAAATCCGCAAGCGGTCTTTATTGGCCAACCATTCAGCTTCTTGGGCGTCCAACTTTGCTTGAAGGTCCGCATGCGGGGCCGCCGCCAACTGCGCTTTGAGCGCTGTAATGGCCGGTGGTTCCGCATGGGCGCGCTGCCGGTAACTGGTCAGGGATCGATCCAACAGGTTCAAGCTGCGCTCGGGTTGTGCCCGAGACAGGCTCATATCGCTGACCCGATATTTGCTGGTCAAATCAATCGCGGTCTCAACTGCATTCTGGGAAATATTGATCCGATGGTGGGCGGACAGGTTACGTGATGCGTCGCTGACGATTTCATTCAGCGCTTCTTCGTTGGGTTCATGCAAATCAATCATCGTAAAAATTTCATGCATGTCCGAATGGCATTTTAAGACGGTTGCCAAATCCTGATCGCGGGTTTCCAATATCGCCTGAAAACGCCCTGACTTAAGCTCGCGCATAAGCGCATTGATGAAGTTTGTGCAGCCATTATTGCGCGCCGCTTCAATAAAATCGCGCGTATCTTCAATAATCAAAACGCTGTCTTTCGATCGACGCAAAATCCGCAAGAGTTTTTGAAAGGATTCATTGGTCGCTGCATGGTCGCCTGATGAAAACAGTCCGTCACTATCGAGCCAAAAAATCCGTTTGTTGATAATATCAAACGGCACATCAGGGTCGGTTTTGCGCGCCTGCAGCCCCATGCACAGCGCCGAACAGCCCACGCCGCCTGCCCCTACCAACAATACATTGTGCGCGCTTTTGCGCATCAAAATGCCCGACAGGGTGCGCAGCTCTTGGGTGCGGCCAACCAGACGAAAGCCTTGATGACGGGCGATATAATCTTCGCCCCTAATGAGAAAATCTTTTGAATCAAATGGCATCACATATCCAATTATCGTTTTGACAAATCATGCCAACGGACATCGCCCGCTGGCGGCGATTAAGATCAAGCCAAATCAAATGGATTAGGTGCTGTTGATTTTGCAGCTTCCGGGGTTGGCATGTCGCTTTCACCCGCTGCAACATCTGCGGCGACGCCGGTGGATTTTTTAATGTCTTTTTGTACGCTATTGGCGGTTTCTTCCAATTCGCCGAGCAAGCGTTTTGTTTCGCTCAAACCTTCACGGGTGATGCTGGTGGCGGTGTTGATCACATCGCCATATTGCTCAAGGTCGGCCAAGGCTTTGCTAAGTTCAGAATTCACCTCTTTGGTGCCCAAAGCCACGCGAATAACTTCTTTTTGGCCCAAGCTGCGGGTGGTCTCGTTCATCCGCTCAAGCGACATGCGCGCCATTTCCGAACTTTCGCCCAGTGCCGCAGACGACACGGCTTGCAGCACGGTGCTCAATTGGTCCGCAACCCCGGCCACCCCTGACGTGTGCAATGCCCGGGTTTTGCTGACCTGCTGCTCGTTGCCATCTTTCATCGACTTGATGCGATGGCCGGCGCTTGTCAGTTCGGCAAACACCTGGGTGGTGTCCACATTGGATTGACCAAGCGCTGAAATGTGGTTTTCCAGATCGCGCAATTGGCGTTCGCGCTCCATCTTTTGGATGTCGCCTTCGCCATCTGCGTCTGTGCTCAGCTCGTCGCGCTTGGCTTGGTTGGCCGTGCCGGCTTTGTCGGTTGCGTCATTCAAAATCGCGTAGATTTCACGCATCGTGTAATTGGCGTCGCCCAACCGCTCAATTTGGTTGTTCATGCCGTTAAAGTGGGTCAAAACGCTGGCCACTCGGGTTTCTGTGGTGTCGATAAACCCAGTTGCCGCTGCGATCAGCCCCTCTTGGCGCGATTTATGCTCTTCTGAGGAAATGTCCAAAAGTTCGCGCAACCGGGCTTTTTCTTCAGCATATTCGGCAAACTCACTATCACGTGCAGTTTCGACCGATAGGGCCTCAATCTCATTATTCAAATTTTGCATCCGAACATAGTAATCATCCAAATTGGCATTATTTTCAGCGATTTGCTGCCGCGCTGCTTCTTTGATGCCGCCAAACCCAAAAAAGGATTTCTCCTCGCGCAGCATATTGTTGGAAATTCGTGCTTCCTTGATGCTGTTTTCCAAGTCAAACAGTTCCTGGCCGAGCTCGCGCAATTTTATCATGCGCTGTTCTTCGGCTTCTTTGTCTTTGGCAATTTCGTTGAAAATATCAAAAGTGACGCCGTTCATCCGCAGCGTATAAACCGCATCAACAATGTTGGTCAGCGGCGAAATCCGGTTCTCAAAATCCATCAAGGCTGTGTTGATGTCCTCGTAAACATCCTTCAGCTCAGAAAAGGCTTCGGTGTCGGTCAGCGAAATGATTTCGCGCGCCATCCGTTTGCGTTCGTGCTGAAGGTATTCCTTCATCTTGTTGAATTCTTCAAGGCTCTGCTTGGCTTGCTCTTTGTTTTTGGCGAACGACAGCTCTTTGGCCACTGCCTTTTGCTTTTCAACGGCGCTCAACTCCGAATTCAATAGGATCTTAAAGAAAGAATTCGCCGCAATATCAGCAAATTCGCCCACATCTGTTGCAGCACTTGTGGCCTGCTTTTCGCTTTTGGCTGTCTTTTGGGTCTGAGACGCAGACACAAAATCATCAATGGATTCTAGTTTTTTCTTTTTACCCGAAGTTTCAGCCATTATTCGCTCACCCATTTTGCTTTGCGGCAATTTTTCCCAACCTTCGCTGCTCAAACGGCAAAACCTTGGCTATGTGGGAGTGCGTTCTAAATTGTGGGACTAAAGCCCTTACGCAATTGCCTTAATATTATTGTTTATAAATTTCAAACGTATAGCTACAAAGCACCGAGCAGTGCGTCAACTAAGAAGGTTGTCGGGATAGTAGTTACATATGCAACTAACCCTTTCGCTTTCTTTAAATAATTTCTCTGGAAGACAGAGAGACTGACATTTCTCCGGAGCCGACACGTTCAGAATATCGTCACGCGCAGCGCAAGTCATCCCACTTGGGATCGAAGCGGAGCGGAGAAGGGCGAAGCCCTTGACGGAGCGAGCATGTCGATAGGTTTGTGGTATAGGCACGGAAGAAGCGAACCGCTCAAGTTATGGAGCGAGTTCGCGTTTCGCTTGCAATGAAGAAGCGATGTTTTTGATGCTTTGGCTGTGCAGTAGGGAAATTTTCAGCAGGTTTTGCTGGAAATTCTAATCAAAAGGGTCAGCTATTAGGCTGTCGCTATTATATCTATGTGAGATTTGCTTTTTAGAGGACACTTGTGTCTTATCTGAATAATCAACACGAAGGTCTGTTTCAGAAGCCCCTAAGCTAAAGAACTGACGCACAAGATCGCTCGTGCGCTTTAAATCCTCATAGAACGGCTTTGTGAGCTCTGAAACCCGCATAACCAGCCCAACATACAGCCCACGCGCATTGCGCTTCGTGTGGGCGAACAAATAGCCAAACTGCACTAGGTCCGCGATATAGCGTTGAATGGTGCGCGTTGAACGGTTCATAATGTTGGCGAGGGTCCCTTTGGTGGTTTCTGTGATCCCCTCTTTGCCACAGCGTGCATGAATGATCTGCAACAAGGCTTTGGCGTTTGGGGTCAACCGCTCGTCTCTGGCGGCCGTTGTGGCCATATTGGGTGCATATTGATCTGAAGGGATCGGCGACTGCCGGCCCCACCGCACAGGCACCCGCTTTGACATCTCAAAGGCTCTAGGAGCCGCCACAGAGCTCAAAAGCCCCCTGCCCGCACCCTGTGTGCCATTTTTTGCGCCACGCCCTGCCCGCTCGGCTCTAATCTCACGCATAATAGCGTCAGCTTCGGCCTCTTCGGGGGTAATGTAGCCTTTGCGCACATATTCACGATAAGCATTGGTGCCAAAGCGGGGTTTGTTAAACCCCTGCTTGGCCAGAATAGATTGATTGAATCGGGCTTTGATACGCCGCTGCGCCTGCTCGTGCTCTGTCTCGAGCGCGCGCAACATATCATCGCCAATTAATCCCATATCCCATTTATCAACACTCAGCCCCTTATAGTTGGGGGCCAGCGTGCTGCGATTTCTCATTTGGGCGCTCATATCTACCTCTATAAAAACAGAGGTGATCCGCCAACGCACCTAAAATTTGGACAAAGAATTGCTCTGACACAAATTCAAAGCATGATTTAGCTGTTCAAAAATTGAATACAACTATCCGCACACAAAAATTCGTGTTTTCTACTTGCCAAAAATGTCGGGGAACTGATAAGACTATACCTAGTTCAACAGGGCCTAAGGAATTGGACTTCCTTTGTCTTGATCAATCCCCCCGCTGGTTATCACCTCGGGGGGTTTTATTTATCCGCTCTTGCTCTCCTCAGATAACAAAACCATTTTTAATTTTCGCACCCAACGGGTACGAGGTTTAAACCTTGTCAGCTGACAAGGTTATTCACTTTGCTGGTCAGCCAGCTTTGCCATAAAGCGCGCTTCCAACTCGGGCAGCTCCTCTGCCATAAACTTTTTAAAGGCATGCGCATGGGTTCGGGCCACGCGGATACGCATGTCCGATTTGCCAAATGAGATTTCGCCAATGCCACCAAAACCCGCAATAGTGGGTTTAGCAGGCGCAGGCTTTGCCACATCCTTGTTTGCACCCTGCCCCATTAAAGCGCTCAAACAGGCCACAAAACGATCATCAGAGGCCAGACCCCGCACCTTGTCAGCTGACAAGGTTTTGCTCAAAAGCGCCAGCTGAGCTTCATCGTCAACAAGCGCCGCCAGCTCTAACCATCTGGGCCGACCCACATTCGGCGCGCGGCCAATCAATTCAATAATCTGTTTGGGCAATATCCGGGCCACACTGCGGAACTTTGACATTTGCGCGTCATCGACACCCAAGGCGGACTTGATGTCTTTTGGTTTAATGCCCGCCATTTCCATCTCTGCACAAAATAGCGCCCGCTCAATCCAAGACAGGTCCTGGCGCTCGGCGTTTTCCATGCCTTGGGCCACCACCAAATCCCGGTCAGAAAAATCGCCAATCCGCGCTTCAACTTTTTGCCCCAACTCCGCCAAGGCCCGCCAACGCCGATGGCCAAACACGATCTGATATTTGTGCTCATTGTGCGCATCGCGGCGCACAGAGATCGGGGTGCGTTGGCCTTCTTTTTCAATCGCGCGTTTGAACCGCTCAAACTCAGCTGAATTATCGTCGGGCAAGCGATCGCGAAACGGCGACGGTTCAATGTCAGAGGGGTCCAACGTTATAATTTGCCCGCCGCGTTCCGCCTCGGCCAACAGCCGATCCCGTTCCTCGCGGATTTCGGTGAGCGAGCGTTGTGTCGCCCCGATCACCCCAGCCGCAACGCGCGTCGGCGCGTTCACCGGGGAGGCGGGTTTGTCGTCCCCACTTACCGGTTCATCACTTAGGGTAAAGCCGCCAAAGCTTGAGGCGATTGATTTTTTGCGGCTCATGTTCGACCCCAGCTTTTATGCACCTGGTCCAATATCGCTTTGTTGACATCATCCATAGATTCACGGGCCCGTTTGAGCGTGTTGCGCGGAATTTCGCCGGCTTCAACTTCATAGATTGAGCGCTTGCCCAACCCGGCCAATTCAACAGCTGTGCTTTGCAAGGCGGTGGGCATAATCACATCATCGGCAAACAAGTGTCGCAACAGCGCGACAATTTGGGTTTGCGCCTGATCGTTCGGGTCGTGCCGTGTGATCAAATAATGCATGAAATCATTGCGCATCGATGCACCCGCATTGCGGATCACTTTGGCCAGATCACCAAGCATCAACAGGAATTGGCTCATCGAGGCCACGTCCAACATCGCCGGGTGAATGGTGATCACCATCGATGTCGCCGAATAAAGCGCGCCAAGCGTCAAATAGCCAAGGGAAGGGGGGGTGTCGAGCAGTACAATATCATAATCACCTTCAACCGATTCAATCGCCAATTTCAACCGTTCAAAGAAAATCCCGCCTTCAACCTTTTGGTTGGTGCTTAAAACCCGCGGGGTTTCATATTCAAATTCCATCACCTCAATATTGCCGGGCACCAAATCCAAGCCGTTAAAATAGGTTTTGCGGATCACCTCGCTGATCGGCTTGCGCTGATCATCATAACGCAAGGCCGCAAAAATGGTTTCGTTCTCGCCCACATCCATTTCCGGCTGAAAACCAAACATCGCTGAAAGCGAAGCCTGTGGGTCCAAATCAATCGCCAACACCCGATAGCCTTGCAACGCCAAATAATGGGCCAGATGAACCGTTGTGGTGGTTTTGGCGCTACCGCCCTTAAAGTTGGTGGCCGCCAACACTTGCAAATGTTCTTTGCCGCGCCGTTGGGGCAAAAACGATAAGTCGCCATCCGGTTTCTGATCGGCAAAATAACGGCGTAATTCGTTAATTTGTTTCAGCGTATAGGCCCGGTGATTATTCTCGAGCCGGGCAGGGGAGGGACCCTTGCCATCAATCGATAATGTGCGCAGGGTCGATTCTGGAATTGAGGTCAATTTGGACACTTCATTGGTCATGAAGTAGCGCAAACTTTTCTCCGCTTCAGGCGGATACATGCGCTTGCGCAAGGTCTGCAACTGACCCGACAACAGGCCCGCATGCTCAACAATTTTATCGACCGCATCAATGCCGCCAAACTGAATTGGTGCTTCTGCAGCTTTTGCGTCTTCGGCTTGTGTCGTCATTTTCCCTCTCTGACGGCATATGTGCTATATGATGCACCTTGCCCGTCAAGTTTTGGCACAGTCAGCGCGAGTCGTAAAGGAAAACAAGGTTACCAACCTCTTAACGCCCATCCTCGCCCAAAAACAACTTACCTGCCAGGGGGGTGCCGGGGATAGATTTAAGCCCGATTGCCGCAATGGCTGGCATATTTGCCTGCCAGACGAGGATAAGTTGCGAATCTGTTTGTTCAAGAAACAAAGAATCGCGGCGCGCCATATTAGCGGGCAGGGCAGGGCAAACCTAGCGCACAAATGTCCGATTGTGCACCGCCAGGCACCCGTTTGAAACATAATGGGCATGGTTCAGCGCAATCGAACAAATCCGGGACGCCGATTTGGCACATTCTGCGGACTATCGCGGCACACTTGCAGACAGGTTGGCACCATTCTGCATGTTTAGGGCAGGGGTGTTTACTCTTTTAACGCGCGTGGGGTGCCGCGCGGCTGTAATTTCACCACCCGACTATCCTCGGGCTTGTGGGTTGCTGCCAACCACACCAGGTCAGAAACATCATCAACCGGCTCAAATTCAATCGGCGCATTTTGCAATAATTCGCGGATTTGTTTGGCGTCATAGGCGATGCAAGCCGCCAAAATATTGCTAAGCAACTCTTCAAGCGCCTGTTTTTCCATGAGTTTTTCATTTGCCGTCATGATTCGCGGATGCCGTGTCCCTTCCGGGCTATTGCCGATCAGCAATTCCTCATAAAGTTTTTCCCCTTTGCGCAGCCCGGTAAAAGTTATCGGGATATCCCCGGTAATCGAGCCCAAATGCGGGTCATTTGGAAAAAATGGCTGCAAACCGTGCAATTTTATCATCCGTTGCGCTAAATCCACAATTTTAACCGGCTCGCCCATATCCAAAACAAAGACATCACCGCCCCGCGCCATCGCCCCAGCTTGAATAACCAGCTGCGCGGCTTCGGGTATCGTCATGAAATATCTATTGATTTCTGGGTGAGTCACCGTAACAGGGCCACCCTTTTCAATCTGCTCGCGGAACCGAGGTATCACCGACCCCGACGATCCAAGCACATTGCCAAACCGCACCATCGAAAATTTCGTCCGGTTCTGAGATTTCCCCGCCCCCTGACATATCAACTCCGCCACCCGCTTCGACGCACCCATAAAGTTTGTCGGCCGCACCGCCTTATCCGTTGATATTAATATGAAATTTTCAACGCCTGCTGCCATTGCAGCATCCGAAATTGTCTTGGTTCCGAAGATATTATTGCGCATACCTTCAATTACATTCTGCTCAACCAAAGGCACATGTTTATAGGCAGCGGCATGATAAACTGTCTGAACTTTCAATCGCTTAAGCACAGTTTCCACCCGACGTGGGTTTTGCACCGAGCCAATAATGGGGACAATTTCAATCTCAAGCTTCTGTGCCTTCAAGAAACCGAGCAATTCACTCTCAATTTGATAAAGTGCGTACTCAGACACGTCAAAAAGCACAAGTTTTTCAGGCCGTTGCCGCAGAATTTGACGACAAAGCTCACTGCCAATCGACCCACCAGCCCCAGAAACCAGCACTCTCTTGCCCGCAATATCCAGGTTCAGCAAATCCTCCTGCGGCGGCACCGGATCGCGCCCCAACAAGTCCTCAACCGACACCACTTGCAAGTCATTTACACTGGCTCTCCCAGACACAAGATCGGCCATGCCCGGAATTGTGCGGACCTCAACGTTCAGGTTTTCCAGACGGTCAACGATCAGCCGCTTGGCCGCACGGTTGGCACTTGGTAGTGCCAAAAGAATTGTCTTGACGCCATGCTGCTTGACAAGCGTTGCGAGCTGGCTAGGTTTGTGAACTGGAACACCGCTAACCTCTTGGCCCTGAACATCAATTCCATCGTCCACAAAGCCAATAACGGCATAATCAGGCCCATTTGAAAGTGCAGTGAGCAGTTGGCGACCAGATTCCCCAGCACCATAAATGATCACATTCTCTTTGGACCGAAATTTCTGCCGCTCAACCAAAGCGCGTAGCGCAAACCGTACACCGCCCACGCTGACAAAGGCCAAAAGCGCATAAATCGCCGGCACCGAGCGTGGAATGGGTAACTCAAAAACTTGGCTAACAGCTGATAGTGTCAGCGCAGAGAATGCTACCCCGATAGCTATTGTTTCAACGGCTTTGGTTGAAATATAACGAATGACTGCTCTATAAAAACCAAGTCTAATGAACACTAACAACGTCGCTGGCAAAATCACGAGCAGAGCCACCCAAACTTTCGTGCTTGACGCGAATGCGAACCCGTCGAGTCTCAAAAACATTGCTAAGGCAAAGCTTGAAGACAAGAGGATAATGTCTGTTGTTAACTGTACAATGCGTTTGCTTGCTCTCTCAAGGCGCAATAGGTAATTGAAGTATTCTTTGATCATTTTCTGCCTCCGAAAAACAAGTATACGATTGGCTCCATACAATTTGGTAAGTTAGCCGTTCTTTGTCTTCATATTACTAGCACACGCCTCCTCAAAAACAATCTCGGAGAATTAGTACCAACTAAGCCACTAGCCAATTGTACGCGCAAAAATGGTAGGATCACTTTTTCAAGCTGAATTAGAGCGAAACTCCAACAAAGGAAGCTGCCATCGGCGTAGGCGGTTGCCAGTCGGCGTATTTCACGCCATCTAAAAACTACTTGTCGAAGAACCAGAACCTCAAAACTTACGACCAAGTCACTATGATTGACCGCAATAAACATCCGACTTCACATGGCAATAACTATCACACGAGAAAGCTCGAACAGAGATAACCAAGGTTTGCAATGAGGCACTTATGATCCATATAGACACAAGTCACATTTTTCCATGTTTGGCAGCAGTCCAAACAACCGCTAAAAACGCTCCTCCAAACATTTGCATGTTTGATGATTGGATGTTGATTTTCAAGATCCTAAATTAAAATTGTTCTGCAGATCGATCATTTATCTCAATCAGTATTCTACTATTCATGTTTTTTAAAGAGCTCCGCACAAATGGCGGCCGCGATCGGAAATGCCGATGTTGCTGCCGGTGAAGGTGCATTGCAAACATGCACTGAGCGCCGCGAGCGCTTGATCAAGAAATCATCAATTAGCTTCCCATTCGCTCCGACAGCTTGAGCCCGTATGCCGGTCCTCATAGGGTGTAGATCACTCAGCGTTAAGCTCGGGCAATACTTCTTACATCGAGACAAATAAACCATTTTCGATGCTGATCCTGCAAACTCATGCAACCCAGCACGCAAGTTTCCTAACGCCATCTTCCAAAATCCTGGAAAACTCAACATACTCCACGAATCTGCGTTTACAGGAAAGTTATTCAAATAGCTCTCTCTACCGAGAGACAATACAGCGTTGGGGCCAACTGTAGTGTGTCCGTGTATTGTCTTGGTCAGATGAACTCCCAAAAATGGATACGCTGGATCTGGAACAGGATAAATCAGATGGTTTACTACATTGTCTAAGTTATCACCAAGTCTAAAATACTCCCCCCTAAACGGAATAATCCGAAAGTCGTCGGCTAGTCCGAGCATCCCAGCAACTCGGTCGGACTGTAGTCCCGCACATGAAACCAAGGCGACCGCCTCAATTTCTGCATTATCTGTGACTGCAACAATCTCCGATGGGCCCTCGAACAACCCTTTTAGCTCTACACCAAACTTAATCGTTACGCCTAACGCAACAAGGGAACCAACTAACTCCTTGCAGATCTGGCCATAATCTACAATGCCAGTTTCCTCCACCAAGATTGCAGAACTGCCTTGGATATTTGGTTCGAGCTCTTTGAGCTCTGATCCGCAAACCGACCGCAGTTTCACGCCATTTTTGGCAGCACGCTTCGAAATAGCGGCTAAGCGGTCATCTTCAAGTTCGCTCGTAGAAACAACTAGTTTGCCGCATTGGGCAAAAGAAATATCGTGTTCGCGACAGAACCTTATAGTTTGCGAAATACCTTCACGGCAAAGTTTCGCTTTGAGACTTCCGGGTTTGTAATAGACACCGGCGTGGATCACGCCGCTGTTTCGGCCGGTCTGGTGTTCCGCTTGTGCTTTTTCTTTTTCCAAGATGATAATGTTTGCGTCAGGACGTTTTCGTTTTAGCGCATGTGCAGTAGATAAACCCAATATGCCTGCGCCAACTACAATAAAGTCGTATTTCATTCTTAACCCTAACCAAATGTCACATTCTTGGACACAAATTAACTTGCAAACAAAGCAATAAGTAAGTTTTAAGTCTAACGCACCCAGTCGCGGTTGCCGCGCCCAATCGCTGTAAAAATCAAAATCTTAATATCGACCAAAAGGCTGCGTTGCTTTAAATACTTCTCATCTAGCTTCGCTAACGCGTGGGGGTTTGACATATCAACGCCCATTACCTGTGCAATTCCGGTAATGCCAGGTAAGATATCGAACACACCTCTTACTTTCCGCGCATCAACCAACTCGGTTTGAGTTGGAAGGCACGGCCTTGGGCCCACCAAGCTTAGCTCGCCACGAACAATATTCCAGATCTGCGGTAACTCATCAATTTTAATTTTTCTAATGAAGTGCCCGATTGGAATAACTGATGACAAAGAAACTTCATGAGTTGCCAAATTTTTGGTTCCGAGATGCATAGTCCTGAATTTGACCAGAATAAACTCTTTTCCGTCTTTGCCTACCCTAGCCTGCTTAAACAAGATCGGTCCTGGAGAAGTGGATTTAATCAACAGCGCCACAATCAACAGCAGCCAGAACATAAATATGCTTACGAATAAAACAAATGCTATGTCTATGATTCTCTTCGAGAACCAATAAAAACCATTGTTCTGCTGTTCGTCAGTAACGTATAAATTTGTACACTTTTTTGCGGATACGCTTGAATCGACAAACTGTTCGATAGCCTGAGTTATACTTACAACGTTCGTGGTTACTCTAAAGCATCTATATAGATCCCAGAATGCTCGCCGCACCCACTCAACTGGCCCATTTGGTTTCACAGATGGTACAGGGCTCGAGTAGACACGGGCCACTTCCAAGTTCATCATAGAAACATCACTTGACTGGGAACTCTCACGCAATGGGTACAACGATGCGTTTGGGGAGATTCGAACATACCTACTAACGCTGAAATGATTGCAGATTTTCATGTAAGCGTCATTATATTTGTCGCTAGGGAAACTATGCCCATTTAACCCAGAAAATTCGATAAACCCATCGAAACTTCCGACAAGACTTCCACTTTCCGCAAGTTCTACAAACTCACCGTCTCTGGACAAGGAAGTCATGCCGTCATTGTTCGTTCGTGCGCACCAAACTTGGTGACCACTTGCCATCATGTGGTTAACTATGATTCGGCTAAACTTATCGTCGAAAGCTGCTATCAATAAGCGCATCAAATTGATCACTCCAGTACCAAAATAGAACGAATTATCTTATAAGCTGAACTCATAAGCGGACGCAACGAATTGCGAATAATCGTTGCCTCTTAGAGAATTTAAGCTATAGGAAAACTCAG
>NZ_JBLIAI010000023.1:0-41005 GCF_047634455.1 Maritalea sp. | reverse complement strand
CAAGCGCTTGCGCATCTTTTGCAATTTCTTTGTGCGAGCCGAATTCGTAAAAATTGTTGTAATTCAAATTAATGTCTTCTGGCGTTAGCTCACGATCTAGCTGAAATGCTTCATTGCGGATCGCCGACATTGCCATCCGCTCATTGTCTGTCGCAGCGAATGCGCCACGAATTGTGCCAAGCGCACCTGCCAATCCAATAGCTCCTGCGCCGGCCATAATCTGTCGCCTATTCAAATAGGCACCTTCCGGCGTCGCTTCCCGCTCAGCGATCTCCCAGCTTTTCTTGGTTTTGATGAGCATCTGATCTCTCTCTTTATGGCTTTCTTCAATTACAACAGACAAAACTTCTCGTTCACAAGCAACTGAGCAATTGTCAAATCGCCGTGAGTGCGCAACAAGACATCAAACCACCCAACTTTATTTTTGACCATATGATAAAATATCTGTAAAAGGCCGAAACTTTAACCGCTGCGAGGTGTGAAATGCCTGTCATCAATATCGGATCGATCAATATTGATTATGTCCACCGCGTGTCCCATTTCCCTGCCGCGGGCGAAACGTTGCGCAATAGCGCCTATAGTGCAGGCCTAGGTGGCAAGGGCGCCAACCAGTCAATCGCCATCGCCTTAGCAGGTGGCCAAGTTTACCATGTGGGCCGGGTTGGCGAAGACGGGCTTTGGACCAAAGCTAAATTGCTAGAATGTGGCGTCAACATTGATCATATTGTCATTGATGAGGGCGCAACCGGCCACGCGGTGATTTATGTCAATGATGAAGGTGAGAACACTATCGTCATTCATGGCGGTGCCAACGAGAAGCTTACCCGCGAGCAAATTAGTGCTGCAATTGATCCGGCGCAGCCTAACGACTGGCTATTGTTGCAAAACGAGACCAACATGATCCTGCATGCCGCCCAGGCAGCCAAATCAAAGGGACTAAAGATTGCCTACGCGGCTGCGCCATTTGACGCTGCGATTGCTGCAAAAATGATCCCGCATGTGGACCTAATCGCCGTAAACGAGATTGAAGCTGCGCAACTAGCAGATGCCATGAACATGCCGGTCAATGATTTGCCCGTCAAAAAAATCCTTATTACGCGAGGTTCAAAAGGCGCAACCTATAGCGATGGCAATGAGAGTTTTGGTATCGAAGCCTTCAAAGTAACGCCTGTGGATACGACTGGCGCAGGTGATACGTTCACTGGATTTTTCCTCGCCCGGCTGGACCTTGGCGACGATCCGGTCACCGCCCTAAAAATCGCAAGCGCAGCCGCTGCCATTCAGGTCACAAGACCGGGCGCAGCTGATGCCATTCCCACCATTTCAGAAGTTTATGAGTTCTTGGAGACACGCAAATGACCGTCCACAAAATCATTATCGACACAGACCCCGGCATTGATGACGCAATGGCCTTACACCACGCATTCGCTGACGCACGGCTAGACGTTGTTGGCCTCACCACTGTTTTCGGCAACGTGCCGGTCAAAACAGCCACCCGCAATGCCATTCACCTCACCGACCTTGCCGGGCTCAACATTCCAGTGGCAGAAGGCGCTGCGACGCCATTGACCATCGTCCCAAATCCGCATGCGGACTTTGTGCACGGTGTTGAGGGCTTTGGTGATTACCCGCCACAAGTGCCAAGCCGCGAAAAAGATACCCGGTCAGCCGCGCAATTCTTGTGTGAAATCACAAAAGAAAACCCCGGCGAAATCACCATCTGCGCCGTCGGCCCGTTGACCAACTTAGCGCTTGCTTTGCAGCATGACCCTGAGATTGCGAAGAACGTCAAAAACGTCGTGATCATGGGCGGCGCAGTGGATGCACCGGGCAATGTCACGCCATTTGCTGAAGCCAATATTTGGAACGACCCACATGCCGCTCAAATGGTTTTTGATGCAGATTGGGACGTCACCCTGGTTGGCCTAGACGTCACCCATTCCGTCAGCTGCAATATGGATGATTTCCGCGACGTCACCAAACATTCGCCCGACATCGGCAAATTCTTGGAACAAGTGTCCGAATATTACATCAAATTCTATACCGAAAATGTTGGCGTCAATGGATGTTACTTGCATGACCCTGCAGCGGTTATCGCAATCACCGACCCAGAGTTTTTTGAGATCAGAGAAGCTCCGCTCAATACCATTTTAGAAGGCGACGAAGTAGGCAACACCATTGCGGACCCAGCCAAAAATGGCCGCCCAGTCAAAATCTGCTTCGAGGTAAACGACCAAGGCGTGAAGGACACATTCCTGTCAACACTCAAAAAAGCCGACGCTCGCCGCGACGCACGACGCGGTTAGCATCACGTTGAAGTGCGACCCCGGCTCAGCCTGCGTGCCGCGAACGCCACTTAGGGTCCGGGGCAGCCATGTGTTCGTTTGTCACGACCAACCAAAAATACTTGGCATTCCCGGCCTTGAGCCGGGATCAACTGTGTAAATGGAAATCCAATTATCTCAAGAAACAAACAAGCTCGAATAAGCACCCAGCGCCTGCGCGCCACCAGTGTGCAAAAACACAACATCATCGCCCTTTGCGAGCTTTCCTGCTTCAATATCACCGATCAAACCCGCAAATGCCTTGCCGGTGTAAACGGGGTCGAGGAGAATGCCCTCGTGCTGCGCCATTAGCGTAATCGACTGATTGCCTTTGGCATTGGGGATACCATAAGAAGGTTCACCGAAACCGCTGAGCACTTGCACATCATCCGACCTGCGCCTGACGCTTACGCTTAAATGCTCAATCAAAACATCAACCAAACCTTCAACTGTTACCTGGATTGATGCGGGGTCTTCCTCATTATGAACGCCAATAATTGGATAAGGACGATCATTGATCATCGCGCCTGCCACCAACCCTGCATGAGTGCCCCCGCTTGAGGTACAAAAGTACAGCGCTTTTGGCGTGACATCTAGCTGCGCTATCTGTTGCTGCAACTCTCCAATCGCCGCAACATATCCAAGCGCACCAATCACGTTTGAACCACCGAGCGGCACAAAATACGGCTTCTTGCCCTCGGACTTTGCCTGCTCAACCATTTGCGCGCAAACCGTATCTCGATCTGCGTCAGCGCCAAAAACTGAAACCTTTGCGCCAAGCACATGATCAAGCGTAACATTGCCTGCAACCCGATAGGATGGTTCTGCCCAGTCCACTTTGTCAATGAGTGCCAGTCGGCAATCAAGCCCCAACTTCGCCGCTGCAGCAGCGGTTTGTCGGCAATGATTGGATTGCATGCCACCGGTTGTAATCACACAATCCGCGCCTTTGGCTATCGCGTCGGCCATCAAAAACTCGAGCTTACGGGTTTTGTTGCCACCGCCCGCAAGCCCAGTGCAATCATCGCGCTTGATATAGATTGTTGGTCCGCCCAATCGATCACTTAGCCGATCCAATCGCTGCAACGGTGTCGGCAAATGCGCCAATTCAATCCGTGCAAGATTGCCCAACGCGGTTTCAATGTGATCACCTGAACCCATAATCAATTCCTTACTTTAAACCAGCAACAAACGCTTCAAACCGATCACAAGCACGGCAAATGTCTTCCAACGATACGGCATAAGAAATCCGAATGTGCGGCGATAGGCCATATGCGCCACCATGCACCGTGGCCACATCAACTTCTTCAAGCAGCGCCAACGCCACATCTTCATCGGTTTCTAGTTTCCGCCCCGCCTTTGTCGTTTTGCCCAGCAATCCGGCGCACGAAGGATAAACATAAAACGCACCGTCTGGTGTCAGACACTCTATACCCTCAATGCCATTCAGCCGTTTGACCAAATAATCACGCCGCTCAACAAACGCTTTGCGCCAACCATCCAAAAATGTTTGATCCCCGTTCAACGCTTCAACCGCAGCCCATTGTGCAATCGAGCACGGGTTCGATGTGGATTGACCCTGCAGCTTGCGCATGGCTTTGAGCAACCAATCAGGCCCTGTGCAATAGCCGATGCGCCAGCCCGTCATGGAGTAGGCCTTGGACACACCATTCATCGTTAGCGTGCGGCCCGCCAGATCCGGCGCAATTTGCGCCATCGTGTAAAATTTTGTGCCATATGTGAGATGCTCATAAATATCGTCCATCAGAATATGCACGTGAGGATGGCCACGCAGTACTTCGGCCAATGCTTCCAACTCTTCTTTTGTGTAAACAGCGCCAGACGGATTGCCCGGCGAATTGATCAACAACCACTTTGTCTTTGGCGTAATCGCTGCGGCCAACTGGTCAGCCGTGATCTTAAAGCCAGTAGCCGCACTTGTTTGCATGATCACCGGCGTTGCGCCCGTTAGGTTCACCATTTCAGGATATGACACCCAAAAAGGCGCAGGCACCAAAGCCTCGTCACCCGGGTTCAGCGTCGCCACCAGCGCGTTAAAAATGATCTGCTTGCCGCCTGTCGCCACAAAACACGCGCTTGGCTCTACCTTAATGCCGTTCTCACGCGCAAACTTTGCCGCAATTGCGGTTTTGAGTTCGCGAATTCCGTCCACAACGGTGTATTTGGTTTTCCCTTCATCCAGCGCGCGCTTTGCTGCGTCTTTAATATGTTCGGGTGTATCAAAATCAGGCTCCCCGGCGCTCATGGGGATAATATCAACACCTGCCGCACGCTTTTCTAAAGCAATGGCAGAAATGCTCATACTGGCAGAAGGCTTCACGCGCTGCAGCGCATCCGAAATCATATTCATGATGAAAGTTTCTTTGGTTGGACCCTATCAGTTTAGATCAAAACAAGTTCAGCGTGGTTTAGCAAGTCTCAATTCCCATAGATAGCCCTGCCACAAACTCGCCGCACAATTGAACGCAAATTTCCCTAGTTCGAACCAATTGTGAACGCATCCCTCGTTCAAGTTGGCATCATCGAACAACTTAGCGAACAAGGACAGACCCATGAACAAGTTCAAAAAGCGCCGTAACGAACTCGCCAAAATCACAGGTGTTTTTGCAGGTATTTTCGCGCTCCTGCTTGTGGTCAGCCCGGCATTTGCCGCCAATGTGGACCATTCCAATACTTTGGCGCTGAGCATTATCCTGCCCGCCCTGGCACTTTGTTCTGCAATCATTTTTGGTGTGTGGCATCAGATCACTCGCACCAAACTCATTCGCGTCCGTAGCGCGCGCCGCTAGGCACACTAATTTACGACCTCCAATCTACCCGCTTTCCATCTGAAGCAATTCAAACGGAAAGCGCCCCAAAACTTTACGGCCGATGCCCCCGCGCGTCGGTCTTTTTTTGTCTCCATTTCCAAAGCTTTCCAAACTTACCGATTTTTCATCTGCCGGAAAACTTTACGCAACGTGCGCTTCCTTATCTTCAATCTCGATCAGACGCCAAACCCAAAGCGCCCAACGGATCGGGCAAAGGAAAAAGAAAATGAAGAAGCTCTCAACCCTCGCACTTGCAGCAACTCTTATTGGCACAATGTCTATCGGTGCGTTTGCGCCATCAGCATTCGCTCAAGACAGCGGCAACCAAACATCAAAAGCTGAACAAAAGCAGGACCGTAAAGGCAAAGGCCAGTTCCGCCCAGTACGTGGTGGCCAAGGTTTCTTGGGTGCCGTATGTGCCGAAGAAGGCGCGGATCGTTTGGACAAAATGCTCGAAATAATGGCGATCCGCATCGACTTGACCGATGCCCAGCGCCCTGCATTTGATGATTTAAAAACGGCAGCCTTGACCGCACAAACCGAATTTGGTGAAAGCTGCGGGCCGTTGAAAGACCAGAAGCCTGAAGGCGCGGCGCAAATACTTGCCCAACGCACAGCGATGATGGAATTGCAGCTTGAAAGCATGAATTCTGTACTGCCAGCGTTTGAAACTTTCTATGAATCCCTTTCAGACGATCAGAAAGCTCAAATCAACAAAATGAATGGCAAGAACGGCCCACGTGGTGAAAATGGCAAAGGTCCACACGGCAAAAACGGCATGGGTCCTCGCGGACCACAGGGGCAAAATGCACCTGCTCCAACAAACGGCTAGTCCGCACTAGCGCGTGGTCTGGCGGCAAAGCCCCCGTCGCCAGACTGAATCTCCCAATATTTGTCTCCCCAAAGAAGCACCAATTGTCCCCCAACAATTGGTGCTTTGTTTTGGCTTGCCGATCAAACATTCTCACGGTACCAATGAGGTTCAACCAATTCTTCGGGATGATGATCATGACATTGCCATTAAGCACAAATGCGGTTCGCGCCAACTTCCCGGCGTTCAAGCAAAAAGAACTTGAGGGTTGGGCATTTTTTGAAAATGCGGGCGGGGCATTTATGGCCCAACAGGTCATCGATCACTACAACCATTATTACACAGCGCACAAATTGCAGCCCTACGGCGCCTACCAGGCTTCACAAGAAGCAGGCAGCGAAATGGACCGCGCGCATGTGCGTCTAGCCAAAGCGCTCAACACGTCAGTTGATGCCATCCATATTGGTCCGTCGACATCTGCAAATACTTATTCGCTTGGCAATGCATTTGGCGAAATGCTTGAAGCGGGCGACGCGATCATCGTCACCAACCAATGCCACGAAGCCAATACCGGCGCGTTCCGCAAGCTCGCAAAAATTGGCATTGAAGTGCGTGAGTGGCAGGTGAACACCCAAACAGCGGAACTTGAACTCGCGTCGCTTGCCGCACTGCTTGATGACAAAGTCAAATTGGTCACATTTCCGCACTGCTCCAACATTGTTGGGCACATAAATCCTGTCAAAAAAATCTGCGAACTTGCCCATTCTGTGGGCGCAGTCACAGTGGTTGACGGGGTGGCGTATGCCCCCCACACATTGCCCGACATCACAGATCTGGGCGCAGATATTTATCTGTTTTCGACCTACAAGACTTATGGCCCGCACCAAGGCGTGATGGTTATCGATCCTGAATTGGCAAACAAGCTGCCCAACCAAGGTCACTTTTTCAATAAAGACATATTGCGCAAACGATTAGTACCTGCTGGGCCTGATCACGCTCAAATTGCGGCTTGTAACGGCATTATCGACTATTTCGATGTCTTGGCCAAAATCGCCGACACAAAAAGCGCGCCCAATTCTTATCGCGCGACCTCTCAAAAAATGCGCGCGCAAGAAACCCACCTGATTGAGCCATTGCTTGCCTATTTGCGGGAGCGCAATGATGTGCGCATCATCGGTCCATCAACTTCTGCTAACCGCGTGCCAACAATTTCTGTTCATTGCCAAAAGCGAGGCGACGAACTGGCTGCGGAACTGGCAAAACACAAAGTCATGGCTGCTGGCGGACATTTTTATGCCTATCGATTGGTCGAGGCGCTGGATTTGGGTGCTGACCATGGCGTTTTGCGCATGTCATTTGTCCATTATACCAGCCAACAAGAAATCGAGCAGCTGATCAAAGCGCTCGATCAGGTCCTATAGTTTAAACTCGGCGTCGCCTCGATTGGGCGACATGCCCTTGTCGATATGTGAAAGTTGTCGCTCATGACGCGCGCCACTGCTACCGCCTTGCTCATTGTCGCCACCATGATTTGGGGGTCGGCATTTATCGCTCAAAAATCCGCCATGGGCGCAATGGAGCCGCTTACGTTTTTGGCTGCACGCTATTTGCTCGGCGGCATACTCATTTTACCGCTCGCAATCTGGGAAACCCGCAGGATCAACAAACCGCTCAGCAAGAAAGGCTGGAAAATGATTGGCGTCTTGCTGTTCGCCTTCCTTTTTGGCTCATGGTTGCAACAAGTTGGCCTTCTCACCGCGTCCGTCACCAACACTGGTTTTCTGACCGGCTTTTATGTGTTTTTTGTACCGGTTTTTTTGGTGGTTTTCACCAAAGCCAAATTGCACAAATTGATTTGGGTTTCTGCAGTGTTGGCATTTTCCGGGCTATTTATGTTAAGCGGCGGCAAAATCGAAAACTTCGTTGTTGGTGATTATTTCGTACTTGGAAGTTCTTTCTTCTGGGCGCTTTACGTGTTTTTTCTTGGCTCCACAGCCAAGACGACACAACGCCCCATTACCGTTTCAGCCATCATTTTTCTTGCCGGCGGCAGCATTTGCGCAGTGGGCGCATTTGGCACCGAAACGGTGAGCATTCAGGCCATTCAACTGGGCTGGGTGGAAATCCTTTATGCTGGCGTTTTGTCAACTGCGATTGGCTTCACGCTGCATACAATCAGCCAACAACACGTCCCCACAGCAAATGCCGCCCTTATTCTCTCCATGGAAAGCTTATTTGCGGCATTCGGTGCTGCGCTCATTTTGGGTGAACGACTATCACCAATCGGATATTTCGGGATTGTGCTGATATTTTCAGCCATAATTCTCGCCGAAGCCGGACCCGTCTTTTTTCAAAAAGCCGGTCACAATAAAGCCGCCCCTAGTTAGCCTAGGCGATAGCTCATTAATGTGCAGCAACCCGGTCCAACAAGACTTCTTCGCAAAGGAACAACAAACACGCTTTTACTGAAAGCTTGTCGCCAGACAATTGCTTAACAGTACCGTTCACCCTGTACCCTTGGAAGTTGATGGTGCCGCGCCACTTATTACGGCCACGCATGGGAATCTCTGAGAACAAATTGGTCCCCAAAAGCTTTCTATTGTCATCATTGACAAACCGTGGATCTACCCAAGAAATTTTTGCACACAAATCGGTGCCTTTGCCGCAATAGCTAATTTCATATCGCGATTCTTTGTTGCCAGGCGTCCACAAACCCTCAGGGTTTAAGGTCTCAGCCATTACCGGCACACTCATTGACATGGTCAGCGCAATCGCACTGCTGATTGTGGCAAACTTGTTCATTTCATCTCCAAACAAAACAATTGCCGCCCGCACTTTTTGTTATGCGGCGAGTGTGGCGGCAATATGAACTCTAACACCAAAAAAAATCAAACTGTCCAAACCTTGTCCATCATATAACCGGTCAGCGGCGACATCTTCTGACAAATATCAACAATGAATTTAGTGGCATCATTCAGGTTTTCAAGGCTTTTCGGGTATGGCGCATTTTCGCTTTTCACGACCAACCCTTTATACCGCAACCATTCGGCGCCCTCAGCTTCTTTATCAAAGCCACGCGGCACACGAGCAAGCGCCGGTGGGTCCAATTCAACCCCGTGCTTGGTGACCGATTTGACAGCGTTCGCAATCGCTTCGCCACCATCCAGCAATAATTGCTGCCGCATTCGGTCCAACTGATCATGATCAAGCGCCCAATGCCCAGCGCCAAAAGCGTAGCTATCCGCATTAAATATCACATGCACCCCCGGCGACTTATTGGGGTGGCCGCCAGCCCAAAAAATCAAATGAACGTGGGTGTGGTATGGGGTTTTGTCCTTGGAAAACCGCGTGTCGCGATAAATCCGCCTGATCGATCCATTGACTTTGGGGTCGGCGCGCAACGCTGGCGTGAGCTGAGAAACGGCACCGTCGAGTGTACCAACAAGCTCAATCATCGGTTTTACCACCACATTTTGATAGTGCTGTTTATTTGCCTCAAACCATTCGCGGTTATTATTGGCTTTCAACGCCGCTAAGAAATCTCGAAACCCGCTATCGATCATAATTTCATCTGCTCCCACACCATCAAACATTTTCGTTTTCGCCATCAACAACATGTCGTTTCAAAATGGCGAATTTGGACAGCTCAAAACCGCAAAACACAGTTTCTCAACACGTTGTGAAATGTCATCCTTTTGTCACAAAACAGACATGGAACTGTCTATTTCGTTCGCTAACTTGTCAATTGTTCAAGGCGCAATGCCCCCGCACCTTGTTCCAAAAGCAACGCAAAAGCTGATGACTACAAGCGTGTCATATCCCCTTACACGCCATGGCCGCTCCGCCAGCGGCCATTTTTTATGCCAATTCGTAAAATCAAAACCAGCAAAACTTGGGGGCGGATACGCAAAGTTGCATTGGCTGCTTCAAATCCATGTCCAAAAGGGCCTAAACTGTTTCCATTCAAATCGATTCCACTTTGGAGCCCTTGCCATGGCAAAACTCTATTTTTCGTATGCCGCAATGAATGCGGGCAAATCTACGATCCTCTTGCAGGCAGCGCACAACTATCGTGAGCGTGGCATGAACACGCGGCTCTATACATCATCATTATATGTCGAAGACGGCGTTGGGAAAATCACCTCTCGTATTGGGTTGGATGTTGATGCCAACCTATATGATGGTGAACTCGACCTATTAGCCGACGTTGAAGCCGCTCACCGCGAACAAAAGATCAATTGCATATTCGTCGATGAGGCACAGTTCTTAACCAGCGGTCAAGTATGGCAACTGGCGCGCGTGGCCGACCGCTTACACATCCCTGTTATGTGCTTTGGCCTGCGCACCGATTTTCAAGGCAAATTATTTGAAGGGTCTGCCGAGCTGCTTGCCATCGCGGACGTCTTACGCGAAATCCGCACGATTTGTGAGTGCGGTTCCAAAGCAACAATGGTTGTGCGCATGGACGAGAACGGCAAAGCAATACGCGAAGGCGATCAGGTGAGTATTGGCAAAGAAGTCTACGTTTCTTTATGCCGCCGACATTGGGAAGAACATATGAACCCCACCAGTGTCGTCAACATTGAACACCAAACAGCACTTGACCTGGGTGATGACGACGAAGATGATCTGCCCACCATTTCAGCCATAGGATAAATGATGAGCGACGATACCCCACAAGGCGAATTGACCATTCGCACGATCGCAATGCCCGGGGATACCAACCCATCGGGCGATATTTTTGGGGGCTGGGTGTTGAGCCAAATGGATATTGCAGGTGGCATTACAGCAACTGAACGCTCCAAAAGCCGCGTTGCAACCGTCGCCGTTGAAGCCATGACTTTCATCGCACCTGTGAAGGTGGGTGATGTTTTGTGCGTTTACACGACGATTGAACGCGTTGGCCGCACCTCGATCTCCGTGTTTATGGAGGCGTGGGCCCGCCGCAGCCGCTTGCAAGAACGCGAAAAAGTCACCGCTGGACGGTTCGTTTATGTGGCGCTTGATGACGAGGGCGTCCCAAAACCTGTTGGAAATCAATAAAACGTCAACACCTTACCATTTTAAGCGGCATAATCGCTTTGAAACAAAGGGAACAAATACATCGTTCAGGAACATGAACTGAAACTGAACATTACCATTCAGTAACCATTCAGCAAGGTTTTGGTTAAGTAGCATCATACACCAAGTGAAGCACCTAACTGGGAGATCTGAAATGGACGTTCGCAAACTTACCAAAATCGCAGCCCTTGCAACAATGGGCATTATCATCACCGCATCATCCGCGTTTGCTTTTACCGCCAAATCATCAGCGGCGCTGAACGTGCGTTCCGGCCCAGGCACTGGCTACAACATTGTTGATGCACTCTATACTGGCGAAAAAGTTAGTGTCGACAAATGTACCAAGTCAAAAAAATGGTGCTATGTCACCCATTCAGGCCCAGACGGCTGGGTCGCAGCAAAATATTTGAAGAGAATTGGCGGCCAACAGGTGCCAAGACCTTCGCCAACACCTAGTGACCCTGAAGTCACGTTTGGGTTCCAATTCGGATCAAACGGCTCATCATTCAGATTCGGTTTTTCAACAGACAATGGGTACACACCCCAGCGGCAACCACGCCAGGCCAAAATCTGCTTCTTTAGCAAACCTTATTTTGAGGGCAAAAAGGCCTGTGTGGATGCTGGTTCCAAAAGCCGCCTATTGTCACCAAAATGGAATGACCGCATTTCATCTATCAAAGTGATTGGCGACGCCACAGTGACCGTATGTAAGCACAAGAACTTCAATGGTCGTTGCCGCACAATTGACAGCAACGTGCCAAGGCTTGGCAAACGTTTGAACAATGAAATCTCATCGTTCAAATCATACAAATACTAGGGTTTTACCCTACCTGTCAGACCTCCAACTGACGCTAAACCGCCCCGGCAACAACCGGGGCGTTTTTTGTGCAAAATTATGTCAGCATCGCGCCGCAAACAGTAAGTTAAGTTCAAGCAATATCCTGCACCATTCTTGTTGGTATTCACGGCGCCCCCCTCGCCAAGTCACTATAACTTCACCGCTACATCTGTCGTGGTTGATCTTTTGCCAGGCACATTTGATGCTTGCGCCAAGGAACAAAACAACCATTGGGACAAATCACATGACAAAAAATTTAGTGCTCGGCTTGATCCTCTTAGCGGTCTTAAGTGGTTGTGCGCGCAATCCACAGACTGACCTTGCTATTCGTAAATTTTTAGTAGGTTACGACGGCCTGTCATGTTCTGAAGCTTATCAAGAATATCTAAACGACGGCGAAACACAAGAAATGGCCGACGCAAACTATGAAATTTGTATCGCAGAGAAATCCTAGTTTAATCCAAACATGGATTCTACGAAAGGACACCAATTAGCCATGCACCACTTTAGCGAGTATTCTCAACAAGATAGATCAAGTCCACGAACAGCGGCGCTTAGGATGCTCACCATCCTCATCGCATTTATTGTCGTGGTTTCTAGCAATATGCTGGCAAAGGCGGATTTTATTCAGTCGGACAATGATTTGTTTGTCGGCTGGCCGGATTTGGTTGCCAACCCACAACCAACGCCCCCAGGATTGCCGATCACAGAATATGGCGTATACGCCATCGTAGAAACTGGTGGGACAAATTTACCCGTGATTTATGTGATATTTAGTGACTTCAAAGGCAAACGAGCAGTGCATGGGGCATTCCGCTGCGATAAAGAATTTGAGGTACAACAAACCAACACGAATGGGTTTTACGATATTCGATGCGTCAAACAGAATGTGTTTGGACAAAAAACCACATCAATTCTACGGTACGACAAATCAGGGATATACAAAGAACACGACGAAGCCGACTAATCCCCTCTGCGTCGCGATCAAATTTCTTAATCCAGACCACGCCGCTCCGGCACCAACCGGGGCGATTCTTTTTTTATCACCCCAAAGAATGTTGCAAGATGCAAGCTGCGGCCTTATCGAATATCGTGACACTGGGTGCGTATACTGTTACCAACAGAGCGCTAAAAAGGAGATTTTTGATTGTCATTGACTTCCACACTGCGGCCAAAGCCTAAACAATTATCCCGATATTCTGGATGGACAGCATTATGAAGCTCGGATTTGATTGGCGTCTACCAATCTCATTGAAATCGTTGAGCGATCAATGAACTCCAAATTTTCTACCCTTGCTGATTTTGGCTGGACTACTTTTTTCTCTTCGCAGCTGAATGTGAGCGAATTGGATAGCCAAATCCCAGCAAAAGTTGCGGAAGTCCAACGCGGCAACATTCGTGTGGTTGGCCCCTCGCTGGATCAATTCATCCCCTCATTCTATGCGGCCAAAGGCGACGATGAGGCGCGAGCCATTGTCGGTGACTGGCTTTTGATCGATGACACAACGTTTCAACCTAAACGCTTATTAACCCGGAAGAGCCTGCTCAAACGCCTGGCTCCCGGTAAGGGTCGAAAAGTTCAACTGATCGCTGCCAACATTGATACGATTTTTATTGTTTCCTCTTGCAATCAAGACTTCAGCATTGCGCGCATGGAACGTTACCTTGCCTTGGCACATGATGCGGGTGTTCATCCTGTCATTGTCCTCACCAAAACAGATTTGACGGATACCCCACAGGACTTTCAAAAAGACGCCTTAGCGTTGGCGCCAAACCTTGATGTTGTTTCCCTCAACGCAAAGAGCTCTAACGCGGTGGAGCAGCTCTTACCATGGTGTACAAAAGGGCAAACGGCAGCGTTTTTGGGATCATCGGGCGTGGGTAAATCCACCCTCATTAATTCCCTAATCGGTGGCAAGAAAATCGTTACGCAGGGCGTTCGCGAAGGCGACGACAAAGGCCGCCACACCACCACAAGTCGTGAGATGCACTTTTTAGATTCTGGCGGACTGCTGCTGGACATGCCGGGCATGCGCGAACTGCAACTGACCGACGTGCAAACAGGCGTAGAAGAAGTATTTGCCGACATCACTGAATTGGCCCTCACCTGCCGCTTTCGCGACTGTAAGCACGAAACGGAACCGGGCTGCGCAATTAGCGCAGCACTCAAAGCTGGAGAACTTGAAGAAAATCGCCTGCAGCGCTGGAAGAAGCTGAGGGGGGAAGACGCGGTTAATACAGCGAATTTGGCCAGACGCCACGCCCGCGAAAAGCACACAGGCAAAACAACCAAGCGCGGCAAACCAGAAATTCACGACGAGTAACGACTTTGCAATAATGGCACACAAAGCTGTAAAACCGGGCAGCTGAATTCATATAGCGCTTGCGGTTCCTCGCCAACGTTTGGGCGCTCAAACACAATTGGCCGCATTGCTCCAGACTGGGCAATGCGGCAAACTGCAACGTCTCAAAACAACAGTAATACCCTAAACTGTGCCACCCAATGAGCCTTCGAGTTTTGCAAGTTCTTGGCCACCAGCCATCATGTCTTGCAGTTCTTCAGGTGTAATCTCATCACGTTTGGCTGTGCCTAACGTTTGCCCTCGATTAAGAACGGTGAACCGATCTCCGACGGCCATCGCGTGGCGCACATTGTGAGAAATAAACACAACCCCAATGCCTTTTTTGCGCACCTTGTCGATCGTAGCTAGAACATTGGATGTTTGCCGCACGCCAAGCGCCGATGTTGGCTCATCCAAAATGAGCACCTTTGCCCCAAAGTGCACAGCCCTTGCGATAGCAACGGTTTGGCGTTCGCCGCCGGACAGCGTGCCGACAGCCTGATCAGGACCACGCAAATTGATGCCCATCTTTTCCATTTCAGACATCGTCACTTCATTGGCATGTTTGTGATCAAAGAAGTTAATGCCACCAATCCGTTTTGTGGGCTCATTGCCCATAAAAAAGTTACGCGCCACAGACATCAAAGGGATCATGGCAAGGTCTTGATAAACCGTGGCGATGCCTGCCGATATGGAATCCCGCGGGCGGGCAAAGCGCATAGGTTTGCCTTCAAAATATATTTCGCCTTTTGTCGGTTTATGAACGCCAGACATGGTTTTGATGAAAGTCGACTTTCCCGCGCCATTATCGCCCAATAGGCAATGGCATTCGCCAGGCAATACATTAAGCGACACGCCGGCCAAGGCAATGACAGCACCAAAATGCTTCTCAATATTCTTCATTTCGATAATGGGAGTTTGCTCACTAGCCATCTTATTTCTCCCCTGTAATCATGCGGCGAATATAGGTGTTCAAGATCACCGCCAGCAGCAAGATCACCCCAAGGAACACGCGGAACAACGAGCTTTCCACCCCGGCAAAGAACAGCCCTTGCTGCACCACGCCAAAGATCAGCGCGCCAAGTGCCGCCCCAATAACCGAACCATATCCACCCGTCAAAAGTGCACCACCAATAACCACCGAAATAATGGCTTCAAATTCTTTAAGCAGGCCGCGGTCAGCCCCAGCCGACCCAAATTCCATCACCTGCGATGTGGCAAACACGGTTGCGGTAAATGCGGTGAACATAAACATAATGATTTTCACACGGTTCACGGGAACACCTGTATAGCGTGCCGATTGGGCGTCGCCACCTGACGCAAATATCCAGTTCCCAAAGCGGGTTTTTGTCAAAAGTATATGCCCGAATATCACCAATCCGATTGCCCAAACAATGAGCATCGGGATGCCGTCAACAACGGGCTGGCCTTCGCGCGTGCCACGGCTGAATGTTTCGATCCACCCCTGATCGCCCATCCATTGAAAGAAACCTGTTAGAATTTTTCCGCCAAACAGCGGTGCGAGCCAATCGCCCTCGGCCACATCGCGAACCCCGCCAATAATGGTCTTACGTGTTGTTGCGATGGCCGCAAAAATTGTTAGTCCGCGCAGAATGAATAGGAATGCCAGCGTGACAATAAAACTTGGCAGACCCGTTTTGATCACAAGCCATCCGCTGAGCGCGCCAATTGTCATACACAGAATAAATGTTGTTATAATGGCCAACCAAACCGGCCAGCCAAAACTGACAGAAAGCAGCGCAATAGACATCCCAGCAAAGCCAATCATCGACCCAACGGACAGATCAAATTCACCTGCAATCATCAGCAAACAAGCCCCGACCGCGATAATGGTAAACTGCGCTGATACAATCGACCAGTTCAAAACACCCGCTGGTGAGAACATGCCAGAGTCACGCGCCATCAAAAAAAAGAAGATAAAGACCAGTATCGTCCCTGCGATGCTGCCCAATTCCGGGCGAATTAGAAAACGGCGAAATGTTGATATTTCTTTGACGCGTTCATCTGACGATAGGGATGATTTATCTGTGTCCGACATCACTCATGCTCCCTGCATAAAGTATGTAAAAAGCGGCCGTTTGAAAACGGCCGCCCTAGAGAATTATCTACCTAGCGATACTCGCCAGCGAACTCTTCAACTTTAGCCAAAGCGTCTTTAGTGACGAAACCCGGGCCTGAGTTGATGTTGTTGCCAGGCAAAACGCCATACCGATCGTAGTTGGTCAATATGACCACCGGCAGATAGGCTTGCAAGAATGGCTGTTGGTCAATGCCCCACTGAATAACACCCGATTTGATGCCTTTAACAATTTCTGTACCCAGATCAAAGGTTCCAAAATAAATCTCACCAGACAAACCCATTTCTTCCAACGCAAGGATGGTTGGGTCAGCACCGGTTGGGCCAAGCGTCAGCACAGCTTCGGTTTCAGGGTTAGCCGAAAGGTAAGCCATGACACGGTTTTTGATCTCAGCCGGGTCTTGCCCGCTATCCATCATCGAATCGCCCAGATCAATCCCAAGTCCATCGGCAAATCCACGACAACGTTCAGCAACTACTGTGTTCGAGATCACATGGTTTACGCAAACAAACGAACCAATGCCGTCACCTTTGGCCCGAAGACCAGCAGCAAAACCAGCATCATATTCAGGCTGACCAACAAACATCAGCGCACCAACATCACGGGCTTGCTCAGGCGTACCCGAGTTCATGATAATGACGTTAATGCCTTGATCAACAGCGTCACGAATTGGGCCACTCAGCACGTCATAGTCTGCAAGTGTTGTGATAATGCCGTTGGGGTTCGACGCCGCAGCCTGTTCAATGATGCGAGCCATGTCGGCAAGGTCACCCGTTGGGGGATTGCGATATTCGACCTCAACGCCCATCTGTTCGCCAGCCAGCGCAATGCCGTTTTTGATTGTATTCCACCAGCTGTCGCTATCTGGCGCGTGACTGACCAAAATGTATTTTTCGCCTTCAGCGTATGCCGACGAAACCACACCAGTAGTCGCAAGGGCAACACCAATGGCAACGCCTGCAACTGTTTTGATAAACTGTTTCATATTATTCCTCCCTAAGATCAATTCATTGGATTTGTCATCAATGCTGATGACCCCTCCATGCTGCATAACCAACCACATCTAATTTCATTTTGCAACCGGTTGCAAAAAAATCTTTTGAACTTTATGATTTTTGATGAAATGACACAGGACAATCTATTTCAAGAAAGGCCGTGGCGAACAATGGCAGTAACATTGAAGGATGTGGCGCAAATGGCGGGGGTTTCCCGTTCCGCGGTATCACGTACCTTCACCGATGGCGCAAGCGTGTCGGACAAAACTCGAAAAAAGGTAGAAAAAGCAGCACGTGAGCTGGGATACAGCCCGAGCTTCATTGCGCGCAGTCTGGCAACAAACCGCACAAAACTGATTGGCCTCGTCGCAAATAATTTCCAAAACCCAATTTTTTTGGAGGTCTTTGACCTTTATACTCAAGCGCTGCAGGAAAAAGGATTGCGCCCCTTATTGGTGAATTTGACCAATGAAACCGATCCCGAACATTCTGCGCAAATGCTGCGGCAATATCGCGTCGACGGTGTCATTGTGGCCACATCGACGCTTCCACCCGAATTCGCCGTTGCGTTCAAGAAAGCCGACGTACCCGTGGTGCATGCATTCGGTCGCTTCAATCCCGCCCATCATGTGCATGTGGTGGGAATTGACAACCAAGCTGGCGGACGCATGGCGGCACAAACGCTTATCGATCACGGCTATAAATCGGTCGGGTTTTTGGGCGGTCCAAAATTTGCAACCTCCACACAGGATCGGGAACAAGGCTTCTGCCAACACCTTTTGGAGAATGGTGTTCAGATCGCTGACGTGCGATACGCCGACGCCTACGCGTATCAAGCGGGGCGTCGCGCCATGCATGAACTGCTCGACGAGAAAAAGGTCGATGCCATTTTTTGCGGCGACGATCTCATATGTATCGGCGCTATGGACGAGGCATGGTCCAAGGGGTTGAGCATCCCACAAGACATTGGCTTCATTGGGTTCAATGATATGCCAATGGCGTCTTGGGGCGCTTACAATTTGACCACCATAAGACAACCAACCCGTGACATCATCAAGAGTTCGATTGAACTTGTGGTCTCGATGGTTGAAAGCCCTGATCGCGCCCTTGAGACACGATTGTTCCCGTGCGAAGTGGTGGAAAGGGGCACCTTGCGCCCCTTGCCAGTTTAGAGATCTAATTCAAATCTAGCTCTGTCCATGCACTTGCCGCTGTAGCCGATTTCGCCGCTGCGTCAATCGCCGCCATGGAAACCATGCCATCGAACGCGGTTGGATAGCCCAACTCGTTTTGATCGAGGGACAATCCAAGCTTGCGCGCCTCAATATCTTTGGCGATGCTTTTGTAAATATTGGCAAAAGCGACCGGCGCACCCTCTGCATGTCCGATGGTCAAACGCGAGGCGTCAATTGAGGCATCACTAAGGCCCGCCTGCCCGCGTTCAAGTATTTGCACACTTTGATTAATTGGGTTCCAATAGAGCTGATTGGGCTGTTCCTGCGCCCAACGTAACCCGCCTTTTTCGCCAAACACCTGCAAGGTGAGACCATGCATCCGTCCAATGGCAATTGAACTGCTCCACAAGCGCCCAACGGCCCCTTGGTCCATGCGCAAAGCCACCAGCGCGTCATCTTCCAATTCCCGACCTGGCACACAGGCTGCAAAATCTGCTGAGACTTTTTTCGGATTTTGGCCCAACACAAAGCTTGCCAAATGCAAGGCATGAATACCGCAATCGGCAAACTGGGCTGAAACGCCAGCTTGTTTGGGGTCATACCGCCAGCGCACACGTGGGTTGTCCGCGTCGGCTGCATCAGCATGAAATCCATGCGAAAACTCCGCCACGAAGGAACGCACAGCACCTAAGTCACCGTTGCGCACCATCTCGCGCATTTGCCTGACCATAGGGTAACCCGAATAGCCATAGTTGACCGCACAAATTTGTCCTGTTTTTGCTTGTAGAGCAACAATCTCCTTGGCTTCATCCAAAGTCATGGTCATAGGCTTCTCGCACAAGACATTGAAACCATTTTCCAAAAAGGCTTTCGTGATTTCAAAATGGGTCGAATTGGGCGTCGCTATCGTTACAAGGTCCAGCCGATCTTCTCGTATTTTCTCCGCTGCTAGCATATCTTGCCAACTGCCATAGGCACGGTCTGGTTCAAGACCCAATCGTGTGCCATACTCGCACGCTTTGACGGGGTCAACATCCATTGCGCCGGCTCTAAACTGGAATTTGTCGTCAAGTGCGGAGCACATACGGTGAGCAAGTCCGATTTGACTGCCTTCGCCGCCGCCAATTATGCCCCAATTTAGTTTTGCCATCACTTTGTCCTACTCAAAACCTATTGACCGCAAATAGTCGCGGTTCAATTTTGCATCGCTTACGGGCGATGTGTCGCCTTCAGGATCGCAATCCTGCTCCACCGTACACCAACCTTCAAACCCAGACTGAAGCAACAGTTCGCGCACCGCTACAAAGTCTGTTTCACCGTCGCCCAAATTGCAGAAAATGCCATCGCCACATGCCTTATAAAAATCGGTTTGGTTGGCGATGGTCGCCGCTTTTACTTTCGGGTCTATGTCTTTGAAATGCATATATGAAATGCGCTTCATATGCCGTTTCATAAAAGCAACAGGGTCAAACCCGGCATAGTGCGAATGACCGGTATCAAGACAAATTTTGAGATATTTCTCATCCACTTCGTCCAGCAGTTTTTCGACTTCGTCCTCAAAATCCATAAAGCCAGCGGCATGTGGATGAATACCAACCGTCAAACCGAATTCCTCTGCCCCCATTTTGGCAATATGCTCAATGCGTTGGCGGAATGCCCGCCATTCGTCATCGTCCATTTTTTCGGCTTGTTGGGGACGGCCCGCGGTTGGCGCACGGCGTGGCGAAATTGAATCGATCAAAACCAAATGCTCCGCGCCGTGCGCAGCCAGCGCTTTACAGGTACGCACCGCGCCATCTAGCACGTCGTCCCATTGCGCAGGATCGTGAAAGGCGCGAAAAACCACGCCGCCGATCAACTCAAGATCGCGTTTTGCAAACTCATCTGCGACCAGATGTGATTCTTCTGGCATAAACCCAACAGGTCCCAGCTCAATGCCAGTATATCCTGCCTGCTTGCATTCATCGAGAACGCGCAGCCAATTTGGATTGCGCGGATCGTCGGCGAATTCAACGCCCCATGAACATGGCGCATTGCCAATTTTAATTGTCATAAAGGTGCCTTTCAAAAACACTCTGCGTTGGTGCTAACTTGTTGCCAGCTTTTTTGTTCAGCCGAAGCAAATACTGCTTCAACGATTTTGTTCACTTCATGCCCGTCACTAAATGTCGGCCAGATAGGTTCACCTGTTTCAATGGCCGTTAAAAAGTCTTTAGCCTCGATGATAATTTGATCCTGATAGCCTGTGCCGTGGCCTGGACCTTGGCAAAAAGCCAGATAATCTGGATGGTGCGGCCCAATAAGGATTTTCTTGAAGCCGCGCTCCGCTTCCACACCCTTCATTTCATAAAGCCACAGTGCATTTTGGTCTTCTTGGTCAAACCGGATAGCGCCCTTGGAGCCAGTGATTTCATAGGCGAAACCCATTTTTCGCCCTGTTGCCGTGCGCGAAAAATACAGATGCCCCATGGCGCCAGAGGCGAACCGACACATCAATTGCGCATGATCATCATTGGTGACTTTTTGTATCTCCGTTTCTGAGCGACGCGCGTCATAAACGGTTTCAACTTCTGCAATGAGTTCGGTTATAGGACCCGCAAGCGCAAGAGCTGCGTTGATCATATGCGGTGCCAAGTCGCCCATGGTGCCGTTGGCTGTGCCACTGGTGCGCCACGAGGCAGGGAGATCGGGGTCTGCTAGAAAATCTTCAGTATGCTCACCTCGAAACCAAGTGATATCGCCAATTTTTCCATCGCGTATGAGCTGCCGAGCGAATTGGGTAGCTGGCGTACGCACATAGTTGAACCCGACCATATTGGCGACACCAGCGTTTTTTGCAGCCGCAACCATCGCCGCGCTATCGTCAAGCGACGCGCCCATCGGCTTTTCACACAGAACGGGCTTTTTGTGTTTGAAGGCGAGCTCGGCAATTTCACGATGCGTCACCTGTGGCGACGCAATCACAATAGCTTCTACCTTGTCATCTAAAACCAGTTCGCGCCAATCATCAGTCGCTCGGGCGAATCCGAACGCGTCGCGATATTGATTTGCGGATTTAATGGTTGTCGCACAAACCATTTCAAGTCGCGGTCGTAATTTGGTATTGAAGACCGCTGCAACAGCATGCATTGCAACCGCATGCGCTTTGCCCATATAGCCGCCGCCCACAATTCCTATGCCAATTTCCACCACTAAATTCCCACATTTTTGAGATTCTTTTTGCAACCGGTTGCAAAATAGATAAACTCCAAATATGGTTTATCGTCAAGGGCAAAATATCAACTTGGATTTTGCCAAACGATTCTGGTTCTTTGGGGAGTAGCTTATGTCAGGCACAACTGACACGATCCGATTGACAATGACGCAAGCGCTCGTGCGCTATCTTGCCGCTCAATATATTGAGATCGAGGGCGAACGTGTTCGCCTTTGCGCAGGCGGGTTTGGCATTTTTGGGCACGGCAATGTGACATGTCTTGGCGAGGCTTTATATGCCCACCGCGAAGAACTTCCCCTTTTTCGAGGACAAAATGAACAGTCTATGGCCCATGCGGCTATTGCCTATGCAAAGCAAAAACTGCGCAGGCGTTTTATGCTTGCCACCGCATCGGCCGGCCCGGGCACGACAAATATGGTCACAGCTGCCGCATTGGCGCACACGAACAGGTTGCCAATTTTGTTTTTGTGCGGTGATACATTTATAACGCGTTTGCCGGACCCAGTGTTGCAGCAGATCGAAAATTTCAACGACCCGACACTCAGCGTAAACGACGCGTTTAAGTCGGTTACGCGGTTTTGGGATCGGATTACGCATCCCGCGCAAATCATTCATTCGCTGCCAAATGCAATAGCTACAATGCTAGACCCCGCAGATTGTGGCCCAGCTTTCATTGGACTGCCGCAAGACGTGCAAGGATGGGCATACGATTATCCACTTTCATTCTTCGACGAGAAAGTGCATCGCATTCGTCAACAACCCGCAGATCAGCGAGAAATAGACGATGCAGTTGCTGCAATTGCTGCCGCCAAACGTCCAATAATCATTGCGGGTGGCGGCGTGCAATATTCTGGCGCAACGGCACAGCTGCAAGCGTTTGCTGAAAAACACCACATTCCTGTGGTCGAAACAATCGCAGGCCGCGCAAACCTTTTGCACACCCACGAACTAAATTGCGGCCCGATAGGGGTCACCGGTTCAAACTCGGCCAATTATTTGGCTGAACATGCTGATTTGGTCTTGGCCGTCGGGACCCGGCTGCAAGATTTCACCACCGGTTCTTGGACCGCTTTTGCGCAAGACGCAAAGCTGGTTTCGATCAATGTTGGACGGTTTGATGCAGGCAAACATTTGGCGCTGCCAATTGTTGGGGACGCAAAACTTTGTTTGCCCGCGCTGTCAGAAAAGCTGAACGGATATAAAGCCGATCAGAATTGGGTGCAAACGGCAGGCGTCGAACGCACCAAATGGGACGCGTATGTGGATGAAAACATTGAACCTAAATCGCCTGAGGGTAACACCCGGCCAATGTCTTACGCGCAAATTGTCGGCGCAGTGAACCGTCTTTGCGACGACGATGATCGCATTGTGGCCGCCGCCGGCGGCTTGCCCGCAGAAGTGACAGCCAATTGGCGCACCAAGTCCATCTCATCCATAGACGTAGAATTTGGGTTTTCCTGCATGGGGTATGAGATAGCTGGCGGCTGGGGCGCACGCATCGCACAGACCGAAAACTCACCAGAAAATGACACCATCGTTTTTGCGGGCGACGGTTCATATTTGATCATGAATTCAGACATCTACTCTTCCGTTTTGACAGATAAGAAGATGATTTTGATCGTCTGCGATAATGGCGGCTTTGCGGTGATTAACAAGCTCCAAAACAATACCGGCAACGCATCTTTCAATAATCTGATTGAAGACAGCAATATCGTCGGCGAGCCTTTTTCGGTGGACTTTGAAGCCCATGCGCGAGCAATGGGGGCGACAGCTGAAACCGTTCAGTCGATGGACGATTTTGATGCCGCATTTGCGCGCGCCAAAGCATCTGATCGCACCTATGTGATTTGCATGAAGGTTGACCCTTACGAAGGCTGGACCAAAGAAGGTCACGCTTGGTGGGAAGTTGGTACCCCAGAAATCAGCAACGATGATAAAGTGCGCACCGCCCATCAGGATTGGGAAAGCACTCGCCATCGTCAGCGACGGGGGGTGTGATGGCAGACCTTTCCCGTATCAGACAAAACAAATTTCTTGTTCTAGGCCGCGCAGGCATGGACATTTACCCGGACCCTCCGGGCACCCGCACCAAAGAGGCATCGCAATTCTTTGCATGCCTTGGTGGCTCCTCGGCCAACATTGCGGTTGCCTTAACTCGGCACGGCGGCATCGCGGACTTGTTAACTTCTGTATCTGACGATGCCGTCGGCCATTTTGTCCTCAACCAATTGGATCGATATGGCGTTGGCCGCAACCATGTAAAACTCGTTGGCGGCGAGGCGCGCACATCTTTGGCAGTGGTTGAAAGCCGTATAACAGACCACCAATCGGTCATTTATCGCAATGGCGCTGCGGATTTTGAAGTCGAGGCTGATGACTATGCAAATCTCGATTACAGCCAGTATGGTGCGCTAATTTTGACCGGGACTGCGCTTGCAGCTCAACCATCCAAAACGGCGACTTTTGAAGCAATACGCCTTGCCAAAGCCGCGCAATTGCCGATCATATTTGATATTGATTATCGCCCCTATTCTTGGCCCTCAAATGAGGTCGCGGCAAAAACCTACAATAGCGTCGCCCAGCTTTGCGATATCGTGGTGGGCAATGACGACGAGTTTGGCGTGATGGCAAATGACTATGCAAACGGCAAGGCATTTGCTCAATCACTTGCACAATCCGGTGTTGCCATTGTGATCTACAAAATGGGGCAATTGGGGTCAATCACGTTCACCTCAGATCAACAATTTGAAACAGGCATTTATGCGGTTGATGCGCTAAAGCCCACGGGTGCAGGCGATGCATTTATGGGATCGCTTGTGGCCTCTTTGGCACAGGGCGAAGAGCTTGAAGAAGCCGTTCGGCGCGGGTCGGCCGCCGCAGCTTATGTGGTTTCGCGCATCGGCTGCGCACCCGCCATGCCAACCACCAAACAACTTGAAGATTTCATAGATAATCACAGCGGCTTATCGGCTGCATGATCGGTTTTGCGCTTAGGAGTTAATATGCATATTCCCCCATTTGATAATCATAACAAGCCGATCGTTGACGTGAATGATACGCGTGTGCCGCTCAACTATTTCAATATTGTGAAGCTAAATCGTGGTGATGCATTTGAGTATCAAACGCCCGGATATGAAACGTGCATTGTGCCAGCAACTGGCACAATTGATGTGGATGTGGAAGGCCAGAAATATCTAAACATTGGACAACGTACAGTGGACGTGTGGGACGGTGAACCCGAGGCGGTTTATGTGCCTATTGGTGCAAAAGCTACTTTTGTTTGCACGACCGAGAATGCTGAGGTGTTTATTGCTGGTGCGCCACACGACAAGGTGCTTGACCCATTCGACGTGCGCGCGGCCGATATCGATATGGTCCAATATGGCTCCGACGACACCAAAACCCACCGCAAAATCAAGCATATTCTTGGCAACAAGATGCATGACAGAGTTGGCCGGCTTCTGGTCTCAGAACTTTATACGGTTGGCCAAGGCGGCTGGTCTGGCTTTCCGCCACACAAGCACGACACAGATCGCTTGCCAGATGAAACCCGGCATGACGAAACCTACAATTACCGCTTTCGCCCCAATCACGGCTTTGGCCTGCAATTGGTTGAGCGCGAAGAAGGTAAGATCGGCGATGCTTATCATTTGGTGAATGGCTCGACCATCTATTTGGAAAATGGTTACCACCCTTGCGTCGCTGCGCCGGGCTACGAAATGTACTATTTCACTATTCTTGGCGGGCTATCACAGCGTTCGCTGGTGCAGTATTTCCACCCCACACACGCCTATCAGATTGAAACAATCCCGGGCATCAAAGACATGATTGCGAAATTCAAATGAGTGCAGTTTCGTTAGCCGATGTTCTTCGCCCCGCTATGAACGGCGGCTATGCGATCGCAGGTCTTGTTTGTCTTGGTTGGGAAGATGCCCGCGCCTATGTGGAAGCCGCTGAGGAAACCGGCATTCCCATTATCTTGCAAGCTGGGCCGGGGTGTCGAAACCATACCCCCGTGCCAATTCTTGGAAAAATGTTCCGGCATCTCGCAGATCAGGCAAGTGTGCCGGTCGTGTGCCATATTGATCATGGTTACACGTTGGCGGAATGCGTCGAAGGCATTGAAAGCGGCTTCACTTCCGTTATGTTTGATGGCTCCAAACTTCCAATTTCTGAGAATATTGACAAAACAGCAGCGATTGTTGAGTTGGCGCACGCTGCGGGCGTTTCTGTGGAAGGTGAAGTTGGTTTTGTTGGCTATGCAGATGGTGCCGCTTCCGCGGGTACTGATCCACAAGAAGCCGCTCGATTTGACAAGGAAAGCGGTGCGGACGCTCTGGCCATATCGGTGGGTAACGTCCACTTGAAGACCGAAAAAACCGCAGGCCTTAATTTCGAACTTTTGCGCGAAATTGAAGCGGTAACAAATTTGCCGCTCGTGTTGCACGGTGGCAGCGGAATTCCGGTTGATGTACGCCAAGAGTTGGCACAAACCAGCCGGGTATCAAAATTCAATATTGGGACTGAACTGCGTATGGCGTTTGGCCAAGCGCTACGAAAATCGCTGAACGATCAGCCCGACATATTTGATCGGGTTGCACTGCTTGGTCCCACCATTGCCCCTGTTCGAGAGGCAACAAAAACCGTGATCACCGCCTTTGGGAGAGTATAATATGCTACGTATTGGACTATTAGGTTGTGGCCGTATTGGGCAAGTTCATGCCCGCTCCATCGCCCTAAATCGACAAGCTGAGCTGGTCGCCGTGGCTGACGCGATTGATGACGCAGCATTAAGCCTTGCAAATGAATATGGTGCACAAGTGCGCGATGCTGATGCAATTTGCGCCGCAGAGGATATTGACGCAATACTGATTGGTACACCGACAGACACACATGTGGATTTTATCTTGGCCGCGGCTAAATCGGGCAAGGCCATCCTTTGTGAAAAGCCGTTTGATCTGGACACGGATCGCATCAAAGATTGTTTGGCCCAGCTGGCGCCCGAAACAGTTTTGATGTTTGGGTTTCAGCGCCGATTTGATCCGCATTTTGGCGCGTTAAAAGCACAAATCAATCAGGGTGCAATTGGCAACGTGGAAATGATCAATCTGATTTCACGCGACCCCGGTGCCCCGCCACTTTCCTATATTGCACGTTCAGGCGGCATCTTTGCAGATATGATGATCCATGATTTTGACATGGCGCGGTTTTTGTTAAATGAAGAACCTGTCTCGGTGCAAGCCATGGGCGCTGCACTGGTTGATCCGGCTATCGGGCTAGCCGGTGATTTTGACAGCGCAACTGTGCAGTTGCAAACCGCTAGCGGCAAGATGTGTCAAATTTCATGCTCACGGCGCGCGACATATGGTTACGATCAGCGGGTCGAAGTGCATGGCTCAAAAGGCGGATTGCAGGCGAAAAACCAGCATGAGAACGCTGTGCGTTTGGCCAACGCAGATGGCTATCACGACGCGCCGTTAATGAATTTTTTCTTAGAACGTTATCTACCCGCCTATCGGGCCGAGTTGGACCATTTCATTGACGCTGTGAGGAACGGTGCCGCGCCGTCGCCGTCGGGACATGATGCCCTTAGAGCACAAATGCTGGCAGAAGCGGCAATGCGCTCGGCAAAAACCGGCGAAACTGTTTTGTTGAAGGGCTAGGCCATGTTTTACACGAAATCTGCTTGCGAAGTGCACGATTTTGAAAATCTGGTTACGCAAACAGCGGTTACATATATCCGAAATTCTGTCCTGATTTGAACGTGAATCCAACTGGCAACCATATCAGGTCCCTACCCGATATAACTGGCGCACGCCAGACGACCTATCAGCACGACCAAGGCATCAACTGGAATACCATCACTGTTGCCAACAACTTCAATGGTTAACAAAAGCTTGCCAAAATGTCGCACCCATGCAAAGTTTTGCCTGGCTGGTAGGGGGCGACAGCAAGTTTTAGGGGAACTGCCTCGCAGTAAATTGGGGACTAAAATGGTAGAACTAACTGCAAGTGTGAGCTGGTTGGCTGTAATTGTGGGCGCTGTGTTGGCATTTTTGCTGGGTTGGCTTTGGTATTCACCAAAACTATTTGGCACAAAATGGGCTGAAGGCAGCAAGGTGGAATTGGGCAACGCTACTGATATGCCAATGGTGGCAATGGCAACACAGGCTCTAGGCCTGATCGGCCTTGCATGGGTTGTGGCCATCACAGCGGCAACAAATAGCTTGCTGACCATCATATTGATCACAATTTCATTCGTGTTGCTGCAATGGTCGGGCAACTCATTTACCCAGAAAAACAATTACGCGAAAATGGTTGATGGCGGATACTGGATTGCGGCAGTCGTCGTTATGATTGCGGTCCAAATGGTCCTTTAAAGACGCCATAGATTTAGCGGAGAGAGTGGCCCCGCCCCAAAATAGGGCGGGGCTTTTTCGTCCAAATTCTTGTGCATGTTCTCTTTACGTTCGCACGGTTAATGCCTATATTGCAGCAACATCTCACTTCCACTTATGCCCAGGACTTTAAAATGAGCGGCGACGATTCCAAGCCGAAGCAGCCCGACAAGCCGAGCCGGCCAAGCAAGGCTGACTTTTCTATTGATGATTTTATATCAGAGATAGAGAAGGCTGAGGACATTGTGGCGTCAAAGCCCCTGCCCCAACATCGGTTGCGCAACGCCCGCGCGCTTGACCGGGCAGAGGCGGCAGAAGCGAAGCGCAAAAACACCAAAACGTCCAATCCTGACACCGTTACCGGCATGTCCAAAAAGTCGCCAAAGTCCAAGGCGAACTCTGTTGAGCGACCAGAAAACCTAGACGGCTTCGCTGAGGCTCCCCAAGCGGGATTTGTTTTGCCCGGCAAACCAATTGATGCCAGCACAGGTGTGTCCGAAACCGTAAAAGCGCTCGAAAACCTCATTCAATATGGCCGCGAAGAAGTGGAAGGTGTTGAAGCTTGGAAACCGCACCGTCCTGCTCGACCGGCCAAACTTGAAGGGGGCATAAAGTTTGATCTGGTCACCAAATTTTCACCGCAGGGCGATCAGCCCGCCGCCATTGCCGAACTGCAAGCAGGCATTGAAAACGGCGAGACCGATCAAGTATTGCTCGGCGTCACAGGTTCTGGCAAAACCTTCACCGTCGCTTCGCTGATCAACAACACCCAGCGCCCCGCCCTCGTGCTTGCCCCAAACAAGACTTTGGCAGCACAGCTTTATGGCGAATTCAAAAGCTTCTTCCCCAACAATGCGGTCGAATATTTTGTCTCGTTCTACGACTATTATCAGCCCGAAGCATATGTACCGCGCACCGATACATTTATTGAAAAAGAATCCACCATCAATGATCAAATCGACCGGATGCGCCACTCTGCCACACGCGCGGTGTTGGAACGCGACGATGTCATCATCGTGGCGTCGGTTTCGTGCATTTATGGTATCGGTTCGGTGGAGGGCTACACCTCGATGATCGTTGACCTAAAAGAAGGTCAAAAAATCGATCAGCGCGAACTGCTCGGCCAACTGGTGGCCTTGCAGTATAAACGCAACGAAGCTTCGTTCGTGCGCGGCACCTTCCGGGTGCGCGGCGACACGATTGAAATCTTCCCCGCCCACTATGACAGCGCTGCGTGGCGGGTCTCCCTGTGGGGCGACGAAATTGAATCTATCGTCGAGTTTGATCCGCTAACGGGCCACAAAGCCGCTAACCTGAAATATATCCGGCTATACGCGAACTCGCACTATGTGACCCCGCGGCCAACGCTCAACCAAGCGATGAAATTCATCAAAACCGAATTGCAGGCCCGCCTACAAGAGCTCAACGGCATGGGCCGTTTCTTGGAAGCGCAGCGTCTGGAACAGCGCACATTGTTTGATCTTGAAATGATGGGAGCCACCGGCTCCTGCGCGGGCATTGAAAACTATTCGCGTTATCTCACGGGCCGCCAACCGGGCGAACCGCCCCCAACATTATTCGAATATTTGTCCGACGATGCCCTTGTTTTTGTTGATGAAAGTCACGTCACTGTCGGCCAATTGGGCGCGATGTATCGTGGCGATTTCCGACGCAAAGCAACGCTTGCCGAATATGGCTTCCGCTTGCCTTCCGCCATGGACAACCGCCCGTTGCGGTTTGAAGAATGGAACGCCATGCGGCCCCAATCCGTCTATGTTTCGGCCACACCGGGCAAATGGGAAATGGAACAAACGGGCGGCGTATTTGCTGAACAAATCATTCGCCCGACGGGCCTGATTGACCCACCAGTGGAAATCCGCCCGGCCAAAAACCAGGTTGATGATGTCATCGATGAGATCAAGAAAGTCGCCAAAGTCGGCTATCGCACATTGGTGACCACTTTGACCAAAAAGATGGCCGAGGATCTCACCGAATATATGCACGAGCAAGGCATCAAGGTGCGCTATATGCACTCCGACACCGACACGATTGAGCGGATTGAAATTATCCGTGATCTGCGGCTTGGCGCTTTCGACGTGCTGATCGGCATCAACTTGCTGCGCGAAGGTTTGGACATTCCCGAATGTGGATTGGTGGCGATTTTGGATGCGGATAAAGAGGGCTTTTTGCGCTCTGAAACCTCACTCATTCAAACTATTGGCCGCGCCGCGCGGAACGCCGATGGTCGCGTCATCCTTTATGCGGATAAGGTCACCGGATCGATGGAACGCGCGATGGGCGAAACCAGCCGCCGTCGCGAAAAGCAAGAAGAATACAACATAGCACACGGCATCACCCCGCAATCGATCAAGTCCGACATTAAAAACATCATGGATTCTGTTTACGAGGGCGACCGCGTCACCATCGGCACCGGCAACAAGTTTGCCAAAGGCCAGGTGCATGTGGGCGACAACCTCGCCGCCACGATCAAAGATTTCGAGGCCAAAATGCGCGAAGCCGCAACCAATCTCGAGTTCGAAGAAGCTGCACGATTACGTGACGAGGTGAAGAGGCTGAAGGATTTGGAACTCGATATCATCGATTAAATTGTTGATTTTAAAAAACCCTTTCCGCCTAGCACTCTGCGGCGGGGGGTCTTAGGTCGGCCCGTTGGGGCCGATGGCGGCGCGCAACATCCGGCGGGGGTGCCGGGGTAGCAGGTGCAACCTGCAACGGCGGCGCGAAAAATAAGACAGACCCCGCATCAAGTGCGGGGATGCCACAGAATGTGTGGCAAAAGGATTACCAAATCCTCTGGCTGTCCCGGCCCCCGAGCCGGGACCAAATTCCATAATTTAACAAGCTTTCTGTGAGGACCGACTTAGCCCCCACCCTTAATCCCTCCCCACAAGGGGGAGGGAAACTGAAGCCGTGCGCTGCCACAAACACCGTCGTTACGCCGCCACAGACTGTCCCCGGCCCCCGAGCCGGGACCAAAACAACCATTCGATCGCACGTGCGGCACAAGAGAGAGTGTCTCCCTCCCCACAAGGGGGAGGGAAGCTGAAGCCGTGCGCTGCCACAAACACCGTCGTTACGCCGCCACAGACTGTCCCGGCCCCGGGGCAAGCCCTAGGATGCTTGTTGGGAAGTTGGTGCACAACATCAACGCCAACAAAATCATGTCTCCCTCCCCCTTGTGGGGAGGGATTAAGGGTGGGGGGCTTTACATCACCGAAATTCGACCCCGGATCAAGTCCGGGGATGACGATGATAAAAAGTGGGGATGTAAATTCACTCAACATAAGTGTGATGCACCAATCGGCGGGGGTGCCTGGGTCGGGACCAAAACAACGGCACCATCACCTCTGCCAATCTCCGCCCTCACCCTGAGCTTGTCGAAGGGCGACACAACAGCCAGCCCTCGTGGTTCGACAAGCTCACCATGAGGGTTGGTGAACTCGACCGCCCGTGCGGCGCGAAAAACGCTCAGTGCGCGATAAGACGTTGCAAATGTAACTAAATCGCAATTGATTTATATCAATTAGAAGAATCAAATCTTCTGCGCATAATGGCGGCAAGTTGAAGAGATTGATCGCACGTTGACCTACTAATTTTCTGGCGGTGATCCTTCCATCAGCACTTCGCAAGTGGTGCTGTGCAATAACCTTGGCGGGTGTGCAATCATCTCATGCCTCGCAAAACCCGTCCAAGGTTTATTGCCAACAAGTGTTCGGACAGGTGTGGGCATGTTCTCGCGATCATCCCCTATCTGATCTCTCCGCGTATGTCGCGCCTGTCCGATCTTTTTTCCTTAGCGAATTGGTACCTGTTTCAACGCTTCGCGCTTGGCCGTTTTCGCCTTTTGACGTTCCCGCCACCACACAAACAACCCGGCACCCACAGTCAATGATGCCCCGAACAAACTAATCGCATCTATCCAATGGCCAAAGAAAATCACCGTCATGATGATTGCGGCTGGTAGGATAAGGAAGTTGAACGGCTGCAACGCACTGGCTGGCGCTTCGCGATAAGCCATGGCGAAAAGCGTGTGCGCCACATTGGCTGTGATAATCACCAAACCCATCAAAAGCCAAGCGTTCAGCGCCATCGGCACCATATTGAAAATACCGACGGACGTGGAAAGCACAACGCCAACAACCGCCATATAGGCCATGGATGTCGTTGTGCTATCGTGGCGCGAAACCAAGCGGGTTAAAACCGTATACAGCGCAAATGTTGTAACCGCGCCCAGCATAAACCAGACGCCAATATTCACGTCTTGGAAACCGGGCCGGATGATAATCATCGCGCCCAAAAATCCAACGCCAATCGCCGACCATCTGAAAATGCCCACCTGCTCGCCCAAAAGGGGAATTGCAAAAAGCGTCACAACAATGGGGAACAGCATAAATATTGCTTGCAGGTCACTCAGCGGCATAAATTGCAGCGCCGCGCTGAAAAACCAAATATCGAGCACAAGAAGAATACCCCGCGTGACCTGAAGCTTAGGGCGCTTGGTGCGAAAGGCCTGCCGAATTGGACCTTCCCGCATAATCCAAACAAGGGTAAAAACTGCCACACCCCAAAAGCGGATCATCACCACCTGTGTGGGTGGGTAGTCTGTCACCAGCATCTTCACCGCAACGTCCTGCACGGAAAAAATCAGGATTGAAATCAGCGTCAGGGCAATGCCCTTCGAAATGTTATTCCCGGCAGCGGGGCTCGTGTTATTCATAGCAAGACCTGAAAATGAAATGACGTCTGACCAAATCAGCACGTCCAATATTGAAGACGAGAACCGTAACATTGAATTTTCAAACTACCTACAAGAATGAACCTATAAAGCGCTCGAAAGAACGCCACGCTTTTTCCCCACAATCGCCAAACAGCAGGAACCGAGGCGCAAAAAATCGAAGTTACATCTGCAATATTAGCAGCTGCGGCGGCTCGTCTAACAGACGTTGGTAGTATTTCGGTGGACATTAAAGAATTAGATCCCGCGACTTACCGCAGGCGCACACTCTGAATAAAAGTAGCCCCGGCACATGACGCACCGGGGCTGGTATTTTTCGTCAGTGAACACCTATTTTTCTGCGTTCTTCGCCATCATGCTTTTCACAACCCCAACAATAGCGGTCAAAACGCCACCGCCGACCAGGCCAGAAATGCCGTCGCCCGCAAGGCCCAAGCCCACAAGCGTGTCAGGTCCGGCCACAGCACCAGTAAGTGCTGCACCACCAAGGCCACCAATAGCCCCAATGATTGTGTTGCCCATCGTGCCCAGACTGGCTTTCTTCATCGCCAGCGCAACACCGTTGCCGCCGATACCACCAGCAATCACTTGTATAAGTAATGGTAAAATTGTTTCCATAATTCCCTCCGTTTTTTTGGGCAAATCCCTCAATCTGCCACGCAAATATTAGCGCACGGACCGCCAAAACAAAAGCCATATGCCAACATTGTCTGACAAAGCATCACGCCAATAATTTGCTGTCTAAATGCAAAATCTAAGCTACAGTTGGGACCAACAGGGGGTATTTTATCATGCGTTTAATGATCATGTTTATTATGGCACTTTTGACAATTACGAGTGCACAAGCACAAAATTCTGGCGAAAAACGCGAATACTTCAAAGACTGGCTGGCCGCATGTCGACCAGATACTGGTTATTGCTCCGCAATTTCATACATTAACCCAAACCCGGGTAACGGCAGCGTGGCGGACCATTGGCTGCGCATTGGCCGGCACAAAGACGGTACCAAGTGGGAAATTTCGCTCACCCCGATCAAATCCATGCCAAGCAATACCACCACATTCTATTTCTGGATTGGTGAGGACAGCTTTTGGTTTACAAAAGGCGGTTCTGCCCTCGCCCATGGCGCAGTCAATGACATTTTTATGACCGGCGACGACGCAACGAAAATGCTTGGCGCAATGCTTGCGGGCAGCAATATGTCCGGATCATTCGATAGCGATCAGGGCGAAACCGTCAATGTGGAGTTTTCGCTCTCAGGTCTGACCGCATCCATGTTGTGGATTGACGAGCAACAGGAACGTTTGGGCGATCCACGTATCGCAGGGGATTTGCCAATCGGGCTGGAATTAGCAGAGCCGAAATTAACGTTGCCAACAGACTTACCCGCCGAAATTTTTGAAATACATGCCAAACAAGAGAACTGTGAACCACCAGCAGAACTGGTACACGGCGACGACTGGCAAGTTTATCAAGTCAACAATGACACACTTTTGTTTATGCTGCCGTGCAGCGCCGGTGCGTATAATTTCTCTTACATGTTCTACACTCAATCATTTGAATATCCAGGAATATCCAAACTGCTGTTTGCCGACTATTGGGACTCCGTGGGCTGGACGGGTACTGACATGCTTGTTAACCCATCCTATGAGCCTGAAACCAAAACACTATACAGCTTCTACAAGGGTCGAGGGCTTGGCGACTGTGGCACATCTGGCGAATGGCAATGGCAAGATTACGGCTTCAAAATGCTCAAATTTTATGCCAAATCAGAGTGTGATGGTTTTGAAGATGATGAGGAAATTGAGTTTCCGCAGATTTTCCCCGCGCTCACCAAGTAGGCCGCAAGAATGCTCAAAACGCTTATTCTAACTGCCGTCGCCATGATGGCATTTGCGGCCAATTCTGTATTCACACGCATTGCGTTGGTGGAAACCCAGATTGACCCGATCATGTTCACAGCGATCCGCATCGCAACCGGCGCGCTGGTGCTTGTCGTGATTGTGGCGGCACACAAAAAATCTTGGACGTTCGCTAAAGCAGGCGGGTCGTGGCGCGGGTCGCTTGCGCTGTTTTGTTACGCGATATTCTTCTCATTCGCCTATTTGTCGCTCGGCGCGGGCCTTGGCGCGCTGATCTTGTTTGCTTCGGTGCAAATTACCATGCTCGTTTGGGCAATCATTAAAGGCGAGCGTCCGGGGCCGATTGAGATTGGCGGAATTGTGTTGGCGTTCGGCGCGTTCATTTATCTGGTATCGCCCGGCCTTGTCGCTCCTGACCCAGTTGGGACACTTTTAATGACCATTTCAGGCATCAGCTGGGGCGTTTACTCATTGCTGGGGCGCGGTTCAATCAACCCGTTATATGACACGATGGGCAACTTTGTGCTGGCGCTACCAATGGCCATCATCATTGTGGTTGGCTCAATGCTCATCGCCGACATTTGGCCGGTGGACTTGAAGGGCGTGCTGTTCGCAACACTTTCAGGCGCGCTGGCCTCAGGCATTGGCTATGCCATTTGGTATGCTGTGCTACCACGTCTTGCGCGCACCAGCGCAGGCGTCGTCCAACTCACCGTGCCAGCAATCGCGGCAGCTGGCGGCATATTGTTGCTCGGCGAGCAGCTTAGTTTGCGCTTCATTGTCGCCAGCACGCTCATTCTGACAGGCGTTGCAGTAGCAACGATTTTTAAGCGCAAACCCGCTCAAATTTGATGCCCAAAGCCCGCCAATGTGAAAGCAACCGAAGCTAGATAGGGCAAACCCAATAATGCAACACCAACGCGCGGTTGCCAACTTGCAAAACGCCGCCACAAAATTGTTACTAGACCCGCCCCCATCAACAACTCAAACGCGCCAACCCATTTGCCGTAATATTGCGACTGCCAATAGGAAATAGGCGAGTTGAACCGTGCGCCACTGAACGGCCAAAATTGCACGTGGGCATCGTCCGCATGCGTCATGAAATCAACGAGTATATGCGTCAGGCCAGCCAAAACAAATAACACCAGGCTCAACCAGACCACCCGAGATTTTGGCGCGCTGCGCAGCAAAAGCAAGAAGATCAGAAGAGCGGCGATATATATTGGGAACGAGTTCGACAGGGCAGACAGAAATTGCCAGGGCTCCTGCCAATACATCCCATCCGGTTTGCGCCACAGGTTCGTTATTTGTGACCCGGGCATTCGCCCCACAACGAACATCACAAACAATGACAAATCGGGAAAAAATCCGCCAAAAACGATCAATAGATTCTGCCTGCGTGTATATCGTCTTCGCGTTAGCGCAGCCGCAGCAATCAAAACGTGCGTATTGGTTAGCATATTCAATCCCCTATCGCATAAAACTGTACGAGGAAATTATTTACATGACCAGCGCATCACATAAGTTGTGATGTCTTTACATATAATTCCCAATCCCCATATGAGAGACTCTTGTGTTTTGCGTCGATCTTTGTCACTACCAAGCGCACGCGTTTATATGAAAAGGTTCAAATGCCATATTTGTTGCTCATTTTGGGCCTTGCCACACTAGTCGTAACTGGTGATCTGTTGGTTCGTGGCGCTGTCGGCCTGTCCAACCGTATGGGCATACCCCCGCTGGTAATCGGGCTCACTGTCGTCGCGTTTGGCACATCGGCACCTGAACTTGTGGTCTCACTTTCCGCCGCAGCCGAGGGCGCATCCGGCCTATCCATTGGTAACGTTGTCGGCTCAAACATCACCAATATTTTGTTCGTGCTTGGCGTTCCGGCGCTTTTTTTCTCCATTGATTGCAAACAAACAGGTTTACGCCGCTCCACAGCCTTCATGGTTTTTGTGAGCGTCCTTTTGATTGTACTAAGCCTTGATCAAATCATCAGTTTCTCCGATGGCTTAATTTTGCTCGTGCTGCTCGCTGGCTATTTGATTTACAATGGCATCGAAGCAAACCGGATGCGCAAAAAAGGCCAAGCGATTGAAGAGATCGTCGAGGAAATAAACGACGCACCGGACGACACGCGCAAAATAACTATCTACTTACTTATCGGCATCATTGGCTTGCCGCTTGGCGGTAAACTGACAACAGACAGTGCGCTAGACATTGCAAGAATGATGGGCGTGGCAGAAAGTGCCGTCGGCCTCTCAATTGTTGCACTCGGTACGTCCTTGCCCGAATTTGCCGCTGGAATGGCTGCGGCGCTGCGCAAGCAATCAGCAGTGGCAATTGGCAATGCTGTGGGCTCGAACATTTTTAATATCTTGTCGATCATCGGCGTCACCTCAATGATCATCCCGCTTAAAGTTGACACCAACTTCCTCACGTTTGACTATTGGGTCATGCTGCTTGTTACGCTTGGTCTGGTGCCAATAGTTTTCATGCATCGCAGCATTGGCAGACGCGAAGGGTTAGTGATGGCAACCTTCTACGTCATCTATTTGTTCATCGTATTTAATGTTGGCCACGGCGTGGTTGAGGGGAGCGTTTAACAAGCAATGTCAAAAGGTGTTGCACTCATCACAGGCGCAGCCGACCGCATTGGGGCCGCGATCGCCACAGCGCTTGCGTCTGATGGCTACAAGACAATTATTCACTACAACAGTTCCGGCGAAAAAGCAGATGCGCTGGCAGCGCAAATTTCCGCAAATGGCGGCACCGCAGCAACAGTTTGTGCGGACCTGTTGCAGGCAAGTGCGCGCAATCAATTGATCGAACAGGCTCGAAACCTATTTGGTCCTTTGAATGTGTTAATCAACAATGCTTCAATTTTTCAGCCAGACAATATCAACGCACTCTCAGCCGAACTGTGGCAAAAGCACTTCACCATCCACGCTGAAACGCCGGTCTTTCTCACCAGCGCCTTTGCCAAGCAGTTGAGCGAGGGTGCCACCGGCAACGTCATCAACATGATCGATCAACGTGTGTGGGCGCTCAAGCCAACATTTTTCTCCTATACCCTCTCCAAGTCTGCATTGTGGACCGCAACACAAACCATGGCCCAATCTCTTGCCCCGCGCATCCGCGTAAACGCCATTGGACCAGGCCCCACGATCAAGAACATTCACCAGAATCAAGCCGCTTTCCAGAAAGAAATCGAAGCATTGCCCCTAGAAGTTGGGCCAAAACTTGAAGAAATCTGCAACGCTGTACGGTTCATTTTGTCTGCACCATCTATGACCGGACAAATGGTTGCGCTTGATGGTGGTGAACACTTGAAATGGTCCCACAAAGGTGAAAACATCTCACCCCAATGAGCGACGCAACCACATCACCCGGCCCTGACATCATCAAGAAATTCGTCAAGAACCTGCCAACGGGTCCCGGCGTTTACCGCATGTTCGACGATGCAGGCAACGTGATTTATGTGGGCAAGGCGCGGAACCTCAAAGCGCGGGTCACAAATTACACCCGTTACGATGGCAATTCGGTTCGTATTGGCCGGATGATTTCGTCCACCCGCACCATGGAGTTTGTCACCACAAACACCGAGAGCGAGGCCCTTTTATTAGAAGCCAACATGATCAAGCGGCTTAAACCCCGCTACAACGTGTTGCTGCGCGACGACAAAAGCTTTCCCTATATTTTGATGGCGACAGAGCACGCCGCCGCAGAACTCACCAAACATCGTGGTGTACGGCGCAAAAAGGGACATTATTTTGGCCCCTTCGCCTCTGTGACGGCCGTCAACCGCACCATAGCAGCCCTACAAAAGGCTTTTCTGCTGCGCAACTGTTCAGACAGTTATTATGAAGCCCGTACCCGCCCTTGCTTGCAACACCAAATCAAACGCTGCGCTGCCCCATGCACGGGCGAAATTTCCCTTCAAGACTATCAAGTCCTGGTCGACGATGCGGTGAAATTTCTGTCCGGAAAATCCAAAACCGTGCAGTCCGATTTGTCCAAAGATATGCAAAAAGCGTCTGAGGAATTGGACTTTGAACGTGCCGCTTTATTGCGCGACCGTATCGCAGCGCTTTCTCATATCCAAGGTCAAGGCGATATGAACGCGCAAACAGTTGCCGACGCTGACATTTTTGCCATTCACCAAGAAGCAGGCAAATTCTGCATTCAGGTGTTCTTTTTCCGCGCGCACCAAAACTGGGGCAACCGCGCCTATTATCCGCGTGCCGACAAGAGTTTTGACGAAAAAGAAGTACTCACCGCTTTCATCGCACAATTTTATGAAGCGCGCACACCGCCCAAATTAGTGCTTCTGTCCCATCCAGTAGAAGAGCCTAAGCTGTTGGGCGAAGCTTTGGCCATACGTGCGGATCGCAAAGTCGAAATCTTGACCCCGCAGCGCGGCGAAAAACGCGCACTTGTGGAGCATGCCCTCAACAATGCACGTCAGGCTTTGGGTCGACAATTGTCAGAAAGCGCATCACAAATTCAATTGCTCGACGGCATGGTCAAAACCTTTGGTCTTGATGCAGCACCGCGCCGCATCGAGGTCTATGACAACTCGCACATACAAGGCACAAATGCTGTGGGCGCGATGATTGTTGCCGGACGCGACGGCTTGTCGAAAAAGCACTATCGGACCTTCAATATTAAATCCACGGAGATCACGCCGGGCGATGATTTTGGCATGATGCGAGAAGTGCTCACCCGACGCTTCACCCGGCTTGTGAGCGAGTACAAACCAACCGACAACAGCGCTGACGCCGACAAGGAAACGATGCCCGACTGGCCCGACGTGCTGTTGATTGATGGCGGCAAGGGCCAAGTAACGGCGGTGCGCGAAACACTCAAAGAATTTAACTTGCCGCAGAAGGTAACCCTAATCGGCATCGCCAAAGGCGAAGAACGTAACGCAGGCCGCGAAACGTTTATCCTTGAGGGGCGGGAGCCCTTTATGCTGCCAGCCCGAGATCCGGTGCTTTATTATTTGCAACGTTTGCGCGATGAATCTCATCGGTTCGCCATCGGCACCCACCGCGCCAAGCGCTCAAAGCAGATAGTCAAAAATCCGTTGGATGAAATCGACGGTATCGGCCCAACACGCAAAAAGGCCCTGCTCACCCACTTTGGATCAGCCAAAGCCGTGAGCGGTGCAACATTGAAAGACTTGCAAGCAATTTCGGGTATTTCAAAACAAATGGCGCAAATCATCTATGACCATTTCAAGCGCACTTGACCTTAACAATCCGATGCGATTGGTTACGGCAACAAAACTGATTAGGACCGGCCAGTGAATATTCCAAACATACTCACATTGTCACGTATTGCTGTGATACCACTCATCGTTGCGTTGGTGATGATGCACAACACAACCGCCCAATGGATCGCCTTCGCGCTATACGTGACCACCGCCCTCACCGATTTTTTGGACGGCTATTTGGCCCGCAAAATGAAGCTCGTGTCCCCATTGGGCCGCATGCTCGACCCTATTGCCGATAAACTCATCGTTGGCGCGTTGCTAATCACATTCGCCTTTGACGGCAGCTTTTCTACAGCACTGACATTCGCCGCAATTTTCATTATCATGCGCGAAATCGCCGTGTCAGGTTTGCGCGAACATTTGGGCCCGCAAAACATCGTCATTCCGGTCTCCGGTATTGCCAAATACAAAACCACCTCGCAACTGGTTGCACTGGGGTTTGTTATGGTACTGCCGATCGTGCCTGGCCTTCAGCTTGTCGCCACCGCCACGCTGTGGCTCGCCACTGGTTTGACGCTTTACACTGGCTACGAGTATTTTGCAGGCGCATGGCCGCATCTGATTAAGGAAGAAAAATGAAAATCTTCTATTTTGCATGGCTCAGAGAGCGCATGAACAAGGGCAGCGAAGACGTATCGCCACCGCAAACCGTCACCACCATTGATCAATTGATCGATTGGAAATCAACGACGGACGAAAGCTTTGCTTTGGCTTTTGCAGACCGCGACATCATCCGCGCTTCAATTGACGATGAATTGGTCCAAACCGATGCATCAATTTCCGGCGCGCGCGAAATAGCGTTCTTCCCCCCAATGACAGGCGGCTAATATGTGGGTGCGCATCCAACAAGAACCGTTTGACCCGGGTGGCGAAAGCAACGCGTTTTTTGCCAGCGATGGTGCGGCAGGTGCAACGGTCACGTTCACGGGTTTGGTGCGCTCAACACCAGACAAACCCATTGAAGCGCTCATCCTTGAACATCATCCAACCATGGCCAAAAAACAAATCGAACGCTTTGCGA
>NZ_JBLIAI010000022.1:0-41537 GCF_047634455.1 Maritalea sp. | reverse complement strand
TACTTTAAAATCATCAACCGCGCCGTGCCAGAAGCTTTGCGCACCCTTGGTTATGCCGAGGATCAGCTCGCTGAAATCGAAGTCTATGCGGTGGGTCACGGCAATCTAAACCAAGCGCCGGGCGTCAACCCAACAACGCTACGCGCCAAAGGCTTCACCGAAGAAAAAATCGAAGCCATCAATTCCGGTTTGACAAGCGCATTTGATATCAAATTCGCCTTCAACAAATGGAGCCTTGGCGAAGAGTTCTGTCGTGACACGCTTGGTTTGTCTTCCGAACAATTGGACGATTTAAACTTTGATTTGTTGGCAGCAATTGGCTTCACCAAAGCTGAAATTGATGCAGCAAACATCCATGTTTGCGGGGCGATGACGCTGGAAAAAGCGCCTCACCTTAAAGAAGAGCACTATAATGTGTTCGATTGCGCCAACCCTTGTGGTCGGATCGGCAAACGTTTCCTCAGCGTTGAAAGCCACATCCGCATGATGGCCGCCGCGCAACCGTTCATCTCTGGTGCAATTTCTAAAACCATCAACATGCCAAACAATGCAACGGTTGAAGAGTGCAAAGAAAGCTACATGCTGTCTTGGAAACTCGCTTTGAAAGCCAATGCCTTGTATCGCGATGGTTCAAAACTCAGCCAACCATTGAATTCTCAGCTATTGGCCGACGATGATGATGACGCCATTGATGCAGCCGAAGAATTTGCGGCAAAATCCGCAGTGGATCGCACCGCAGCTGTGTCTGAACGCATCGTCGAGCGGATTGTTGAACGGGTTCGTGAGCGCGAAAAAATGCCTGACCGCCGCAAAGGCTACACGCAAAAATCTCGTGTTGGTGGCCACACCATCTTCTTGCGCAGTGGCGAATATGATGATGGTCGTTTAGGCGAAATCTTCATCGATATGCACAAAGAAGGCGCCGCCTTCCGCGCCATGATGAACAATTTCGCGATTGCGATTTCCCTTGGCCTTCAATATGGCGTGCCGCTGGAAGAATATGTGGATGCGTTCACCTTCACCAAATTCGAACCAGCTGGCATGGTGCAAGGCAACGAGGCGATTAAATCTGCCACGTCAATTCTGGACTATGTGTTCCGCGAACTCGCGATTTCCTATCTTGATCGCGACGACTTGGCCCACGTCACCCCAGACCATATGAGCACCACCTCCTTGTCGTCCAACGCGGGGCAAGACCAAACTTCAGGCAATGGCGCAAAACCAGTTGGTGCATCGCAATATGTGTCAAAAGGCCTGACCCGCGGTCGCGTAAAAGACAAGAACTTGATGCTTGTCTCTTCCGAGCCAACCGCATCTGGTGGCAACGCCGTGCAAGCCATGCAAACCAGTGCGGCAACCATGTTGCATACCTCTGGCCAAACAGCCCTAAAAGCCGAACCCACCGTCGCCCCCGGCACTGCCCCCATGGCAGACACCAACATCCAACGCGCCCAAGCACGGATGAAAGGCTACGAAGGCGAAAGCTGCCCTGAATGCGCCAACTTCACTTTGGTGCGCAATGGAACGTGCTTGAAATGTGACACTTGTGGAAGCACGACAGGTTGTAGTTAAGCCGTTGGTGCGGAACAGCATATTGAAGTGATATTCACCCCGGTCGGCGCAAGCTGGCCGGGGTTTTGATTTTTTTGGAGATTTTGAAAGTGAAAAAAGAAACTGGTGGGAACACCACAAACATTTGGATTTGGACAATTTTCGCTACGTTGTTTGTCCTGGTAGCATGGGGGATGACGTGGATCTTCATTGGAAATGTTCAGCCAAGTTTTTCAGAAAACACAGTTGTGTTGATCCCGATTGATGACAACGGTGGGGCATTCGGAGACAAATTTGGGTTCATAACTTCTCTATTTTCTGGCCTTGCTTTTGTTGGATTGGTTGCCGCCATCTTTCTCCAGCAGGAAGAACTTAAAAACACTCAAAAAAATAATGGAAGAGCAAAAAGGTGAGTTCGAGACTCAAAACGAAGCACTCAGACTGCAGATATTCGAGAACACGTTTTTTCAATTGTTGACAACGCTAAACTCGTCAATCAATGACATCGACTTGGTGGTTTCCACCAGGATAACCAAAGGAAAAGACGCCATAAAGGTTTTCTATGATCGGTTTCGCGAAGTATCCCCACAGGTAGACTACGCAAGTGCGTATCAGGCTTCATACGAGCAGCACTCCCACGAATTCGCCCACTACTTCCGACTTCTTTACCGGATTTTTCGGTACATCGACGAAAGCGCACCAAATGGAAAGCAACATTTTTATGCTAAAATAGTTAGGGCGCAAATGTCAGAATATGAAGTGAACTTTCTTTTCTACAATTCGTTGTCTCATCATGGTCAAAAATTTTTAATACTCGTGAACAAGTTTGGGTTGCTCAAATTTACAAATATCTCAAAACTAAGAACAATGAGCGATATGGCAATCCACCAAACCGAAGCTTTCGATGGAGGCGAAGCCCTTAGAATTTGGACAAGCCAAATAAATGAACCGAAGGCACCATAGGGTCCAATTTGGCCGTCATTCCGCCAAAAACGGGCACGTTCACCACAAGCCAAACCCACCACCCCTCACCCTGAGCTTGTCGAAGGGCGAGCTAATAAGAAAGACCCCATGCAAGATTGCACGCGCCATTTACTGAACGCCATCCTTCGACAAGCTCAGGATGAGGAACGGTAAATCAGGCTCACCGCCCAACAAGCTCAGATCGGAAATATTTTAGAATAAACTTGTTTCCCCACAAGGTCGCAACGGGTTTACTTTTTGGCCCTCGACAGTTCAGCAAGCTTTTCAAAATCTCCCGCAATAAGGGCTTCCTTCTTCGCCCGCGTCCACCCTTTTAGTTGCAGTTCCCGCGCAATAGCTTGGGTAACCACCGCAAATTCCTCGGAATGCGCCAGCTTTACGGGTAAACGTGATTTCGTGTAGCCATCAATTTGCCCAGAATTGTGCTCGCTTATCCGCTCTTCGAGCGAACGGCGTGTGATTCCAACGTAATAAGAGTTATCCGCACATTCTAAGATGTACACAATCGCTTGCATTTGGCTGTTCCGCCCTCGTGGTTCGACAAGCTCACCATGAGGGCTCGCTAAAGGCAATACAAAAAGCGCTCTACGCGTATGACTGTCTACGCCACCTACTCTTCCTCACCCTGAGCCTGTCGAAGGGCCAAACAAAAAACTTATCCCCGCCTCGCCCACTTACCCCATAATCATCCCCATCTTCGCTCCAGCGGCCATCGACGGATGGTGGAGTATTTTGAGCAACCTCCATTGGCGCATGCTAGCGCGCACCAATCGGCGGGGGGGCCGGGGTAGCAGGCACAGCCTGCGACGGCGGCATGCAATAACCCTTCCGGGGGTGCCGGGGTAGCAGGCACAGCCTGCGACGGCGGCGCGTAAAAAGAGCCGGGGGTGTGCCGGTGTCGGGAGCGCAAGCGACCAACGGCGGCACGTAAAATTAACCGTAGGGGTAGGATGTTACCTCAAACGGGGCATTCCCGGCCACGGAGCCGGGATCTTCTCACGAGATAGCAACCGCCTGCCCCCCACCCTTAATCCCTCCCCACCAAGGGGAAGAAAACAGAAGCTGTGGATTGTGTGAACAATCACAGATTATGGAAACAATCGGCGGCGCAGATTAACCGGCACGCGCCGCGTGAGGTCAAAAGACACAAAAAAACCCCGGTTAAAAACCGGGGCAATATTTGGGAGGTCATCTTAAGTTGTACTCATGCTAGAGCGGCAAACGTTAAGACTTTGCCTTCTTCTTCTTTTTCTTTTTAGGCGTATCTTGATGATCGCCGTCACCGGCTTCTTTGCTCGGGTCTCTTACGACCTCAATTTTGACTTTTGCCAGCACGCCAGCAAGCCCACCAAGGATCGCCAACCAAGGCGCGGCCAGCATCACGACGCCGCCAACAACCACGCTGCCGGTTAATGGGACTTCGATCACCAAATCATCGTTTGCTGACCGGATACGGAGTTTTCGCACATTGCCTTCAGAAACCAATTTGGTGATTTCTTCAACAAGTTTGCTGCCCGCAACTTCAATTTCTTCGGTAAAGCTTTCCCAGCCGCCTTTGGGCTCGTCAGATTCTTTGCGCTTATCATCAACCATTGTGGTCTCCTTTGCTGCACTATGACCTGAAATGTGGGGATTGGGCCGCAAAGAACAAGGCGCCCCTTCGCATTTTATTTGCAAAGAAGCGCCTTGAAAAACCAGAAAAACTGCCCTAGCAGGCGAAAACGCGTTGAGTTTGCTTATTTTTTATCGCCGGGGCGAACGTCTGTGTAGGTCTTGGTTGCAGGTTTTCCGCGAAACGTGACCCAAAAGAAGTTCAAAACATAAACCCCAGCGGTCTGAAACACCCCTTCTTCGGTCAAGCGACGGCCAGAGGTGCGCATGGGCAAGTTGAACGTCCATTTGACCGGACCAACCTTAGAAAGCCGCACAGCGATGTCTGTGTCTTCCCCGTAGAACGATATCGACGTGTCATAGCCGCCCGCCTTGTTCCAAGCCGAACGGCGGATAACAAAGTTGCCCCCTTGGATCATCGATCCAACCTTGAGCACAAAACGATTGAGCAGATAAACTACAAAGGAGATGTAATAAAAGAACCGCACCAAAATCTGGTTCCACAGCGACAGGTCGTAATAAATATAGGGGCCGCTTAAACCCACCAGTTCGGGCCGCTTCTCAAAGGTCGACATAACGGTTTCAATCCAACCGTCAGGCAACTCGGTGTCGGCATCAATGTTGGCAACCAACTCAGCTGTCGACGCGTTAAAACCGGCGCGACGCGCATAAACCAAGCCCTTGTCGAACTCGTCAACAACGGTGACGCCCTCAAAGCCCTCAGCGATTTCTTTTGTGCGGTCTGTCGAGGCGTTGTTGACCACGATGATCTCGCACTTAACCCCGGATTGCTTGACCCGTTTCGTAACAGATTCAAGACAACGCCCGATAAGACCCTCTTCATTGAAGGCCGGAATAACAAATGCCAGTTGCATGTGAGCTCCTTAAAATGGCATTTCACATCCGATGAAATGCCCCGCCGCTTCGCCCAAAACTTTCTCGCTACCCGATTACAACATATAATGGGCGCAAATAGCGATGCTGCGGGCGGGTTATGCCTAAAAATTGGAGATTATTCAACCCCGAAGTGCTTAAATACCCGCAATGCAAATAGTGTGACCCATCTGCTGGGTTGCCCTGCCCGTTCCATATCAAAGTGGGTTTGCCCGGGATGTTTGGCCTGCACATTCCAGCGACCATCAGCGCGGCGCTTCTTTTTGAGCACTTCAGTAGCGGGTTGCAACCGATCGTCCCACGTCCGATTTGCAGCGCGGAAATAGTCGAGCCCGCGCAAAATACTGTATCGCCAGCGATAGGGGTAAGACAGTTTAAGGAACCCTTTTTCGATCAACAGCCCCGTACGGTCAGAAATAAACAATTGATGCAAAAGCAAAAAATCTTCGGCATCGCGCATCTGGCTACGCACCTCGTCGGCCCGATAGGTATAACCCGCGTTAAGATAAGTCAAAAAACCTTCAAGAACTGAACAGGTTGAATGCAGCGACGAATGATGTGGCTTGGCGCGATTGGATCGGCAGTTAAAACCGCCATCGCCCATATGCTGGGCAAGTAGAAAATCTAAGATGGATTTCAGATCTTTTTCGGGCAGATCAAAATAGCTCGCATAATGGAGAAACATACCATTGACACAGACATCGCTATTGCCCTTGAGCCCAAACGGGCCAATACCGCCATCGGTTGGGGATTTCTCGTTTGCTATGATCATAGAAATTTCTGCACGAATTTCTAGGATGTCGGGTGCAATCTCTAAGTTGCGCAGATCAAGTAAGGTGTAATGGCTCGATGTCCACTTCATCTGATAAAACGCGCGCCCCCAACTACCGTCTGGATTGCGCGCATCCAAGAATTGTTTTCCCCAGCCTTGCGATGCAATGCGATCCCGCAAATCAAACCGATTTTCTCCCAGCAAATCCCGCCGGGTCTGATATTGAACAGCAACATCGCCTGCCATCAGCCAGTCGATTATCTCAGAATTTTCCATGCGTGCACGCTCCAAGCTGCAACCAGCTTACAGAAACGGCCCAACCAGTGCGTTGACCAATATCAACCACCAAAGGTCCTTGCCCAACCGAGCAATGGAAACATTCGCCCGTTCTCGAGGCAATAATTGAGCGCGCGGTGACTGGTTTTGCCATCCGTTATGAGGCGGCCAGCCAAATCACAAACTAGCCAAAACCCGGCAAAATGTGATTTGATCACATAAGGGGAAGAGGCTATGGCGAAAAATCAGAACAAAACCCAAAAGACAGATGCGAGTGTCGACGAATACCTCATGCAAATTGAGGATGCGGAAAAACGCGCAGATTGTTTCAAAATAAAAGATATGATGGAGCGCATTGTGGATGCGCCTGCTAGAATGTGGGGCACTTCGATCATCGGGTTTGGCGATTATCACTACAAATATGAAAGTGGACGCGAAGGCGATTTTATGCGCTCGGGCTTTGCAGCGCGCAAAGCCAATATTGTCTTATACATTATGGCTGGGTTCTCGGAATATAATGCCTTATTGGAAAAAATGGGCAAACACAAGCACGGCAAAGGCTGCCTATATATCAAACGCTTAAGCGATCTTGATGAATCAGCTCTTGAGGAAATCATCACACGATCTGTCGCCTCTATGGCTCAAAAATATCCTGAATAGGAACCGCATCATGCCAACAATTACTGTTTCAAGATTGTTCGAATCTTCACCAGAAATCGCTTTCGACGTGGTTTCAGATTTCCCAAATGCCGCAAACTTCGTTGATGGCATTATCAAAGTTGAAATGCTCACACCCGGCCCGGTAGCGCTGGGCACCAGAGTGAGAGAGACCAGAATTATGATGGGACGAGAGGCAACCGAAGAAATGGAAGTCTCCATTATGGACCGCCCAAACCAATTTGTAGTGGAAGCATTTAGCCATGGCACTGAATATGTGACCAGCTATTTAATGGAACCAAATGAGAACGGCACCAACGTAACATTAGTGTTCAAGGCAACGCCAAAAACATTCATGTCAAAAATATTGGCGGCGCTGTTCTCCAAAATGATCTCAACCGTTGCCGACCTGATGGAAAAGGACCTCATTCAAGCCAGCATTGAAGCCAAGCGGCGCGCCATGGATTAAAAGATAGCGGCCAGTGCGCTTCTGCAATTAAAAAAGGCCAATGCAACTAATGCACTGGCCAATTGAAGGTCAATATTTGGGTCGCCATCGAACATGGTTTGAGGGCTGCAAAGGGGGACATGTCCGACAGCGACCATTGCAGTCGACAAAGGGCATTCAGCCAACCGCATAAATAGGATATAGGGATCACCGAAATGGTTTAAAGGCCCGTCACATTCTTGTGATCAAAAAAACTTCTAGCGCCACATAAAGACAAAACCAAATTCAGCGGATATGCTTTTGCAACAGCCATCAGTGTTCTTGAACACAGGTGATAGCGAGATTGCCAAAAACAAAAATAATAATGGAGCTCAAATGGATATTATTCGCCCAGAACCCTTGCCACAAAAATCGTTCAAAGACCCCTATCTAGCCCGAGACTATGTGGCACAGATTTATGACCGCAATACGCAGTTCATTCGGGACGCTGTGCGTGAACTTTCAGATGGCAAGCAACCAAGGGGTCGAATTCGGGCAAACTATCCAATGGCAAGAGTAAGCTCGAATAGCTTCCAAAAAATCGATTCGCACTTGCCATACGGCTTTTTGCATTCGCCAGGCGTCTACCAAACCACAATTTCTGAACCTGAATTGTTTAAATACTATCTCACCGCGCAATTCGCCCAGCTCCTTAAAAACCATGATTGCGAAATTGAGATTGGTGAATCAGACACGCCCATTCCTGTCCATTTTGCGCTTGATCCCACAACAACGCTGGACGGCGATGCCATCAACGCACTTGGCATTCCATTGCGCGATATTTTTGATGTGCCCGATTTGGCCCATACGGACGATGAAATCGCAAATGGCACATTCATCCCCCCCCAAGGCGGCCCCTACCCGCTGGCCGCCTTTACCGCGCCGCGCGTCGACTATTCGTTGCATAGGCTGTCGCACTATACGGCCACCAAGCCAGAGCATTTCCAAAACTTCGTGCTGTTTACCAACTATAGCTTCTACATTGAGGAGTTCTGTCGGTTAGCACACAAATGGATGCAGGAGGGTCACCCAGACTACCACGCATTTGTTGAGCCTGGGAATGTGATCACGCACAACAAAAATGTTGGTGAGCCGACCACGGGCCAAAAACCACCGCGTGAGCCACAAATGCCTGCTTACCACCTTAAGTCAAAACATGGCTCTGGCATCACCATGGTCAATATTGGCGTCGGCCCGTCCAATGCCAAAACAATTACCGACCACATTGCAGTATTGCGACCCCATGCCTGGATAATGCTTGGACATTGCGCTGGCCTTCGAAATTCACAAGATTTGGGCGACTATGTTCTAGCCCATGCCTATGTGCGAGAAGACCATGTGCTAGACGCCGATCTACCTATTTCGGTACCCATCCCCGCACTCGCAGAGGTTCAAGTAGCGCTAGAGCAAGCGGTTGGTGAAATCACCGAACTAAGTGGTATGGACAAAAAGCGCATCATGCGCACCGGCACGGTTGCGACATTTGACAACCGAAATTGGGAACTGCGCGATCAAACAGAAATCGCCCAACGCCTTTCCCAATCGCGCGCCATTGCCCTTGATATGGAAAGTGCCACCATTGCAGCCAACGGGTTTAGGTTCCGTGTGCCATATGGCACACTATTGTGCGTTTCGGACAAACCATTGCACGGCGAATTAAAACTGCCCGGGATGGCCAGCGATTTTTACCGCACACAGGTCAACAAACATCTAAAAATCGGCATTCGCGCCATGGAAATACTACGGCAACAACCCGCGCATTCCATCCATTCCCGCAAACTAAGATCATTTGCGGAAACGGCGTTTCAGTAATCAAATCAGTAGGTTGCGGACGTTACTTGGCGTCCGCACCCACAGCTTCAGAAACAGCAACAGCTGTCATATTCACAATGCCGCGGCTGGTCACTGATGGTGAAAGAATATGTGCCGGTTTTGCGGTCCCCATCAATATCGGGCCCACAGACAATGCATCATTCAGTTCTTTGATCAGGGTCATCGACAAGTTGGCAGCATCCAAATTCGGGAACAGCAGCAAATTGGCTTCGCCGGACAATTTGCTTTTTGGAATATAACGTTCACGCAGCATTTGGTTGAGCGCCAAATCGCCCTGCATTTCACCCTCAACGATCATTTCCGGCGCAGCAGCCTTCAGTTTTTGGTAGGTTGTGCGCATTTTTTCAGAAGTATCCCCATCGCGTGAGCCAAAGTTTGAATAGCTCAAAAGCGCCGCTTTCGCCTCGATATTAAAGCGCTTCAAGTGGGCCTGCGCTTGCAGGGCAATCTCAACTAACTCGTCGGGGCTAGGGTCCAGCGACACGTACGTATCTGCAAAGAAAAACACACCGCGTCGCATAATCAGCATGGAGAGCGCGGAAACATCCGACGCCCCTTGGTCTAGTCCAATGATCGATTTGACGTCGCGCACGTGTTTAATATAGCGACCCTGCAATCCACAAATTAGCGCATCAGCTTCGCCGCGTTTCACTGCGAGCGCGCCGATTACCGTTGTGTTTGTCCGCACAATTGTACGCGCGGTATCTGGGGTTACGCCATTGCGACCAACCAAAGAGTGGAACAAGTCCACATAATCGCGATAACGTGGGTCGTCTTCTGGGTTGATAACTTCAAAATCTTTGCCGATTTCCAAATTCAATCCGAATTTATTGATCCGGTGTTCGATCACCTGCGGCCGGCCAATCAAAATAGGTTTGGCAATGCGATCTTCAAGGGCAACTTGGGCTGCACGCAGCACACGCTCATCCTCACCATCAGCAAAGACCACACGTTTATTGCTAGATCGCGCCATATCAATGATCGGTTTCATGACCATGCCTGAACGGAATACAAACCGGTTCAAACGGTCGTGATAGGCGTCAAAGTCAGTTATTGGACGTGTCGCCACGCCGCTATCCATAGCCGCTTTTGCGACCGCTGGCGCTATGCGTAAAATAAGGCGCTGATCAAATGGGTTTGGAATAAGATATTCTGGCCCAAACGTTGCGCCCGCTTCCGCAGTTGATGCTTCAAGCGCCGGTTCATGCGCCAGCTTTGCAATGGCGTGAACTGCCGCCATTTTCATTTCTTCGTTGATCGCGGTTGCCCCAACATCCAAAGCGCCACGGAACAAAAATGGGAAACAAAGAACGTTATTCACTTGGTTGGGGTAATCAGAGCGCCCAGTGCACATCATCGCGTCTGGGCGCGCTTCTTTGGCCAATTCTGGCATAATTTCCGGCGTCGGATTGGCGAGCGCCATCACCAAAGGATTAGCTGCCATTTCTTTGAGCAACTCAGGTTTTAGCACGCCAGCAGCGCTAAGCCCGATAAAAATGTCAGCCCCCGGCATGACGTCGGCCAAGGTCGTTTTATTGGTGTCTTGCGCAAACGCAGCCCGCCAGCGATCCATCGAGTTAAGGCGCTGGGTGGTGACCAACCCATCTCGATCCGCAACCCAGATATTTTCGCGCTTCGCCCCAAGGCTGATCAATAAGTTTAAGCAAGCAATAGCGGCCGCACCGGCTCCAGATGTGACAATTTTGACGTCGCCAATTTTCTTTTTGGCAAGCCGCAACCCGTTGATAACCGCTGCTGCAACAATAATGGCGGTGCCGTGCTGATCATCATGAAACACCGGGATTTTCATGCGCTCACGCAACGCTTCTTCAACTTCAAAACACTCAGGTGCTTTGATGTCCTCTAGGTTGATCCCGCCAAATGTAGGCTCTAGTGGCGCAATTATTTCCACCAACTTGGCCGGATCGTCTTCGTCAATTTCAATATCGAAAACGTCAATCCCGGCGAACTTCTTAAACAGGACAGCTTTGCCCTCCATCACCGGTTTTGAGGCCAAAGCGCCAATGGCACCAAGGCCAAGCACCGCAGTACCATTTGAAATCACGGCGACCAAATTGCCGCGCGACGTATAGTCTGAAACAGTGGCTGGATTTTTAGCAATTTCTTCGCAAGGTGCAGCAACGCCAGGTGAATATGCAAGAGCCAAATCGCGTTGGTTGCCCAGCGGCTTTGTTGGCCGAATTTCAAGTTTGCCGGGCTTAGGGTATTTGTGAAAGTGTAGCGCGGCTTCATAAATCGAATTTTGCGTGTCACGTGGTTCTTGCGTCATCAGCTTACCTCATTGAAATTGCTGATCTGGTCTGCCACTAAACCAGCAAAAAGAAAAGCGTCAGATCAGCCATGGTGTGCATTTTATACTTTAGTATGATTTTAGCGCCAAGCAAGCGCGATCAAGCAACCGCTTCGTCGTTGCTTTTGGTCGGCGAGCCGTCTCCGCCGATCATGATTTCTTCCTCCGCCGCAATTTTCGGCGCGACATAGTCAGCATCATCATCCGAACCGGTCGCTTCGTTGGCATCAATTTCTGCTGATCCATCAACCCCAGGCGCTGATCTGCCATAATCAACGCCAATCTCGCTGTGTTCATCATCAACGAAGCCAACCAGGTCATCCACACGCGCACTATCCAGTTCGTCGATCAATTGCACTTCTTCATTGTTCATTCGCTCTGCTAAGGCCAAATAAGCATCTACTGGCAAAGCGGGCGCAAACAAAAATCCCTGCGCTTGCCGGATACCTTTTTTACGCAGATAAAGCGCTTGTTCTTCGGTCTCAACGCCTTCGGCAATGATCTCGGTGCCAAGTTCCGTCGCCATGCTAATTAATGCATCAACCACAGGAACTGGCTGATTGCGATGTTTGATCAACTCAACAAACACCCGGTCAATTTTAACGATGTCGATGCCCAGTTTTTGGATATAAGCAAGATTTGAATGGCCCGTTCCCGCGTCATCCAGAGCCACTTTGGACCCAAGATCACGCAGCGCGTGGATAACCGCATTGACCCCGGCCATATCAGACAAGGGTTGCCGCTCGGTAATTTCAAAGACCAATTGGCTATATCGAATGTTGGTCGCACCAAAGATTGTTTGAACATCTTCAACAATTGACCCGTCTCGGAAATGACGCTCAAACAAGTTGATGGCAACCTTCAAGTGCGGATGGCGATCACACAAATCTTCCAGATCGTCGCGCACTTGTTCCATCAATGAAAGCGTCATTGGAATAGCAAGGCCACTCAATTCAGCATATTCAATAAAGGCCCCCGGTGAAATGACCTCGCCATTAGGCTTCTCCCACCGAATAAGCACTTCACAACCCGCAATATGCCCGGTTTGCAAGTCAATAACCGGTTGATAACGCGGACGCAGCTCACCATCATTAATGGCGCGCTCAAGGTCAAAAGTCGGCGCTTGTGACCGGCGGACATACTGAACACAAAACCAAAGGAATATGCAGCTGGCAAGGCTGGCGACAAGTGTAAAACCAATCTGTAGGTCTGCATATTCGGCAGCAATCAAATCCACCGGAATAGCAGCGGCAACGGAAATGGGTACATTTTGTGCGACTTGCTGTGCAAAAATAAAGTTCTCGTCTGGACGTTCATCGTCGTAAAACCGCCCCGGATCGCCAAACTCATATATTGTGAGGCCACTGGTCAGTGCAAAACGGGTCATGATCGACTTATCAACCGCTGGATGTGTGGGGTCGAACATATGAGAATTAATCGGCACAAATGTCGACACCTCTTTGCCCGGACGAACGCGCAAAGACACTTTCAAAAGCGGGAAATCATTGTCCTCGATGCGCACGACGGTCATCTCTTGCGGACCGCCTGGCATGCTCATTGTCGGGGTGATCGCTGTATAGCTAAATTTGTCACCATAAAGCGCACATTGTAGCGCCCCATCGGTTGAGTTCACGATCAATTGGCGCATCATGTAATTCGCGCGCATTTCAGCTGCCGCCGCGCGGTAAAATGTTGGTGTACACAATGAGGGACTGCGAGCAGTCAAGCTCTGAAGGGATTTTGTCGCCGACCCAACAGCAAATTGAGTTTCATTGATAATGCCGTTTATGGACATTTTTAACTCTTGCATGCCGCGCATACGCACATAGGCATCCATCAAATAATCGACAGAGATAATCGGTGCAAACGCAAGGATCGCACTGAAAAACATCAGGACATGTGAAATCCGTGATTTCAAATCGGCCACGCAACATACAAGTTGACTACACTTAGCTTGTACTGAACTAGGATTAACACCGCATTAACCAAATGACGGCGCCGTGATCACTCACAACGCCGCCACTCTATATTTATCAATGTGTTAGAGAGAACTACGCTTTGGGCAGGTTCAATCTGATGCTCAGTTCGCGCAATTGCATTGCCGACACATCCGAGGGTGCGCCCATCAACAAGTCTTCTGCTTGCTGATTCATCGGGAATGCCGTCACTTCGCGAAGGTTTTCCTCACCGCAAAGCAGCATGACGATTCGATCAATGCCCGGCGCAATACCACCGTGTGGCGGAGCGCCGAATTCCATTGCCCGCAACATGCCGCCAAATTTTTCATACAAAATGGCTTCATCATAGCCAGCCATATCAAAGGCTTTTTTCATGATTTCGGGGCGGTGATTCCGGATTGCGCCAGAGCTCAACTCAAAACCATTACAAACAATGTCGTACTGGTACGCATTGATGGTCAATGGATCTTGGTTTTCCAAAGCCTCCAGACCACCTTGCGGCATAGAGAATGGATTGTGCGAGAAATCGACACGTTTTTCTTCTTCATTCCACTCAAACATTGGAAAATCAACAATCCAACACAGATCAAAACGATCCTTGTCGATAAGATTGAGATCAGTACCCACTTTGGTGCGCGCAGCGCCTGCAAAGCCAACAAACTTGGATGGAACACCGCAGGCAAAGAACACGGCATCGCCAGCATTTAAACCAAGCTGCGTCCGAATTGCTTCGGTGCGTTCTGGACCAATATTCTTGGCAATGGGGCCTGCGCCCTCACCTTCACGGTAAATAATGTAGCCAAGACCCGGTTGCCCCTCGCCTTGTGCCCATTTGTTCATCCGATCACAAATCGCTCGCGAACCACCTGTTGGCGCAGGAATTGCCCAAACTTCAACTTTAGGGTCGTTGGCAATCTGGTTGGCAAACACACCAAAACCAGAACCCGCAAAATGCTCGGTTACAGCCTGCATTTCAATTGGGTTCCGCAAATCTGGCTTGTCGTTACCGTATTTACGCATAGATTCTGCGTATGGAATGCGTGGGAAGGTTTGGGTAACAGGCTTGCCTTTACCGAACTCTTCAAACACACCGCGCAATACAGGCTCAATCGCTTGGAACACATCTTCTTGTTCCACAAAGCTCATTTCAATATCAAGCTGATAGAATTCGCCCGGCGAACGGTCAGCGCGGGCATCTTCATCGCGGAAACATGGCGCGATTTGGAAGTAACGGTCAAAGCCAGAAATCATCAACAATTGTTTGAACTGTTGAGGCGCTTGTGGCAGCGCATAGAATTTGCCCGGATGCATCCGTGATGGCACCAAGAAATCGCGCGCGCCTTCAGGGCTAGAAGCGGTCAAAATCGGTGTTTGATACTCCATAAAGCCTTGGGCGGTCATGGTGTTGCGCAAATGCGAGATGATTTTCGAACGCGTGACAATATTGTTGTGAATACGTTCGCGGCGCAAATCCAAAAAACGGTGTTTTAAGCGAATGTCTTCTGGATATTCTTGATCGCCAAATACCGGCATCGGTAATTCTTTAGCGGCACCAAGCACCTCAATCTCACGAATAAAAAGCTCGACATCACCAGTTGGCAAATCTGAGTTGGCAGTGCCCTCAGCGCGGTTCTTCACGTCGCCATCGATACGAACCACGAACTCGGAACGCAGCGTTTCAGCCAAGCCAAAAGCATTGGAATCAGGATCCACAACGCATTGTGTAATCCCGTAATGGTCGCGAAGGTCGATAAACAACAGCCCGCCGTGATCTCTAACACGATGGACCCAGCCAGAAAGCCGAACAGTTTCACCAACATGAGTTTTGCGCAAGTCAGCACAAGTATGGCTACGATAGCGATGCATTTTCAATACCAATCCCGGTAATCCGTGTGGGAATTTTTGCGCGGAAAAGCGCATGATGCGCGCCGTTTGTCAAGCACGACAACCCTATATCCTTTGCCATGTTAGCACACAACACATATGAAGGGTTGCAAGTTTGTCGAAAAACCGCACACTAGCCCGCAACCAATAAACCAAAAATGACGCCGTTTCAAACGCGCAACCGGATAAAAAGAACAATATGAAAATCATCACGTCCACAAAGGACTTGGCCGAATTTTGTGATGCGGCAAAAAACTTTGATTTTGTAACTGTCGACACCGAGTTCTTAAGAGAAACCACCTACTGGCCAATCTTGTGCCTTGTTCAGATGGCGACGCCTGAAGAAGCCGTTATTGTTGACCCGATGGTTGAGGGCTTCGACCTTGGACCGATGTTTGAACTGTTTCAAAACAAATCCGTCGTCAAAGTGTTCCATGCGGCAAAGCAAGACATTGAAATATTCGTAAAACTCTCTGGTGATGCGCCCCAACCGGTGTTTGACACACAAGTTGCAGCCGCTGTTTGTGGTTTTGGCGACAGCATTTCATATGACAATCTGGTGCGCATGATCACCGGCACCCAATTGGACAAAAGCTCACGCTTCACCAATTGGTCGCATCGTCCCCTTACCGACAAGCAACTCACTTATGCCTTGGGCGATGTCACACATTTGCGCGACTGTTATTTGCACATTGTTGACTTGCTGGAAGAAAAAGACCGCCTTCCCTGGATCGAAGACGAGTTGGCCGCCTTGATGGATCGCAACAATTACCTTGTGCAGCCAGAAGACGCTTGGAAACGGCTCAAAATGAAAGTGAACCGCCCGCGCGACCTTGCGATGATGCAAGAACTTGCCGCATGGCGCGAGCTCAAAGCACAACAACAAGATGTGCCACGGGGCCGCGTGGTCAAAGACGATGCAATTTATGAATTGGCCCAACAACAACCCAATTCGACCAAAGCATTTGATCGACTACGCTCATTCTCCAAAGGGTTTGGCCGCTCCTCATCTGCCGACGAGATCATCAAAATCGTCGCACAGGTTCAATCCATCGACAAAGATGACTTGCCCAAAGTGCCGCGCAAACCGAATGGCCCTTCGCCAAAAGGTGCTATCGGCGACCTGCTGCGTGTGCTGCTGAAGGCGGTTAGTGAGACTGAAGGCGTTGCACCGCGCATCATCGCCTCCAGCGACGATATTGATCAGATCGTTCTAAATGACAATGCCGATGTACAGGCACTAAGCGGTTGGCGGCGCGAGGTTTTTGGCAACAAAGCACTGGCAATAAAAAGCGGCAAACTTGCTTTAGGCGCAACACCTGACGGGATCATCCCAATCGCTGTTGATCTTGAATTAGAATAGCCAAACCATTGAATAGTTAGCTGGAGACGATTTCCGCCTCCAAATCTAAGAACGCAGCCAGCTGTTTAAAGCGCCTGACCATCTTTTCAGCGGCCAATACTTCATATCCTGCTGGCAGCAAGATTTGCAGCCTAATCTCATCACGTTTCCATTGAATGAGCGGTAAGACGTTTGGCATTGCCGCTGACAGCAAATACGCGACGCGAAAAAGCGCACCGAGCAAATCGGCGTGTTTGGCATGCTTTTCGCCACACAAATCAAAGAGCGCATCGAAGTCGATGTTTTTGCGCTTTAATCCCAAATAACGTACGGCCAAGCAGCGGGCCAAATGCGATCGCCCCGTGTGGTCAACACCCACAAACGAGCCATAGGCCACCGCGTCAACGGCTTGCGCTCCACGATAATCTGGATGCCCACGCCACGAAATATCCGACAAATAACACGCCGCGTGGCGCAATTGTTGCAGCAACTCGCTTTCTTCAAAACCAATCACATCCAAAAACTGTGCGGTAAACCCAATAAGGTCTTCGGCATGTATAGGTGACCGCGAACGAAGGATCGAGAGCTCCTCACAGGCTTGTAAGAGCGGATCAACTCTTTGTTCGGATGGTTCGAGTTGGCCAAACAAAAAGCCTTCGCGCACCCCAAGGGCCGAAAACTTTACCGTTTTGAAGCGTCCCACTTCCAAGACAGCTTTCAGCGCCGCCGCCCCATAACTCAACAAATCACGACGGTTACTGGATAGGAGTTGCGCGGCATCGGGCAGCTCGCCCTTTTCTGCCAGATCAATGATTTGATCGCAAAGTTCGATCATCGATGCAGCATCCACACGATAGCCCTGCACCATCGACAACGGATATTTAGATTGAATCTGATGCACCTTGGCTATCGCGCGCCACGTACCACCAATTGCGACAAATTCACCTTTTTTGACATCCGCCAGTAGTGGTGAACTCGCCAGCACTTTGCGGCAAATTTTATATGCTTTGCTCGCGGAAAGCTCGCTATCATCTTGCAACCGGATCGCGCCTAAAGGGTGCGTTTCCCCAGCACTCTCGTTCTGTCCATCCAGCACGGCCAACTCAAGACTGCCGCCACCAAAATCGCCCAACATACCCTGTTGTTGCGGCATGCCAGCAATGGTGCCAAGTGCCGCGAAATGCGCTTCCTCCGCCCCCGAAAGGACTTGCACTTTGGTATTCATCACTTCTTCAACACCGGCAATAAACATCGCGCCATTGCTTGCATCACGCGTTGCAGCGGTTGCAAGAATATGCAGATCACCAACCTTTGTCAGTTCACACACAAGCGCAAACCGCCGCATCGCAACCAAAGCGCGCTCAACGCTTTCTGTACCCAAAGCGCCAGTTTGCCCGATACCTCGACCAAGCCCGCAAGGCACTTTTTCATTGTAGATTGGGGTTAGAGCGCGAATATGCCGCTCATAAATCACCAATCGAACAGAATTTGACCCGATATCGAGCACAGCAATCGGCTGCCCTTCGGCAATGCGGCCCTGGGCGGTCGGCAGTTTCAGCGACTTAACAAATGATCGGATCAATCATCGTCCTCTTCAACAAGCCCGTCGCTTGCAGAAGCACTTCCACGGCCGGACAAGCTTGGGTTGGTCATGAAATAGTCATGTGCGTTGAACACAACCTCCCCCTCTTGTGTCTCGATTCGGCGCGAAGTGCCATCCGGTAACACTTCCCAACTTTGCTGGTTATCATTGATATTGGCGACCATGATGCGTTCAAGCACTTGCTTTTGCACGGTTTTGTTAAACAACGGCACCAACACTTCAACCCGCCCATCAAGATTGCGTTGCATCAAATCCGCCGAAGAAATGTACACCGCCGCTTTGCGTGATGGCATCTCGTGACCTTGTCCAAAACAGAAAATACGTGAGTGTTCCAAAAACCGTCCAACGATACTTTTCACCCGGATATTATCTGAAAAATCAGGAATCCCGGGCCGCAAACAACATATACCACGCACAATTAGCTCAACTTGCACACCAGCTTGGGATGCACGATACAGCGCATCAATGATTTTTGGATCGACCAATGAATTCATTTTGAACCAGATATTTGCCGGCTCTTCGGCCTTGGCATGTTCTATCTCACGGTCAATATGTTGCAGCAATGTGCTGCGCAAGGACAATGGCGACACAGAAATACACTCAAGAGCCGTCGGACGTGCGTAACCCGTGATGTAGTTAAACACGCGCGCCACATCTCGTGTAATGGTTGGGTTCGTGGTAAAATAGCTCAAATCTGTATAAATCTTAGCCGTGATTGGGTGGTAATTCCCAGTACCGATATGGCAGTAAGAAACCAGTTTCCCCTTTTTATCCCGACGCACCACTTGGCTGAGTTTGGCATGCGTTTTCCACTCAATAAAACCAAACACGACTTGCACCCCCGCGCGTTCCATATCGCGCGCCCAACGAATATTAGCTTCCTCATCAAAACGCGCTTTGAGTTCAACCAATGCAGTCACCGATTTACCGGCTTCTGCGGCCTGAATAAGCGCTTTGACAATTGGCGAGTCGTTGGACGTACGATAAAGCGTTTGCTTAATCGCCACGACCTCAGGATCGCTTGCCGCTTGCATCAAAAATTGTGCAACAATATCAAAGCTTTCATAAGGGTGATGCACCACGATGTCTTTTTGTTTGATCGCGGCAAAGCAATCACCCTGATGGTCCCGCACCCGCTCAGGAAAACGCGCATTGAACGGCTTGAATTTCAAATCCGAACGGTCCACTTCGCAAATACCGGACGCATCAGAAAGTGCCAAAAAGCCTTCAACTTCAAACGTATCTTCCTGACCCACATGCAATTCGTCCGCGATGCGCTTGCGCAATTTGCGGGGCATTGAGCGTTCGATTTCTAGGCGGATCACCTGCCCACGACGACGCTGACGCAAAGCAGATTCAAACTCAACCACCAAGTCAGCGGCTTCATCATCAATTTCCATTTCGCTGTCGCGAATGACCCGGAAAGCACCAGAACCAACAACTTTATGGCCGGGGAACATGCCTTCAAAAAACAAATTAATCAGGGTCTCGATCGTAACCATTTCGATCCGCTTACCGCTCGTAAGCTCATCAGGCAAAAACACAAACCGTTCGATATTGTTGGGTACACGCACAAGTGCTGTAAGGGTGTCGTCCTCATCTGGCCGTTGAAGCTCAAACGCCAATGAAAACCCCAAATTCGGAATAAACGGAAACGGATGGGCAGGATCCACCGCCATTGGGGTTAAAACCGGAAAAATCTCGTCTTTGAACAATTGTTCAAGATACTCGAGCTGCGCCGTCGACAATTCTTCGGCTTCATTCAAAATGATATCGCTTGCCTCAAGCGCTTCACGTATTTCTTGCCAGCTATCTTGTTGCTCAAGGTGTAAATGTTGAGCAAGCGCCGCAATCTCGTCCAGCTGCTCCGCGGGCGACATGCCGTCCGCGCTAAGACGCGTCACGCCTGCCCTTAATTGCCCTTTCAGGCCCGCCACGCGAACCATGAAGAACTCATCAAGGTTGCTGGCTGAAATAGAAACAAAACGCAACCGTTCAAGCAGTGGATGCGCAATATTTCCCGCTTCTTCCAGCACACGCATATTAAATTGCAGCCACGACACTTCCCGGTTTACAAATCGCGCAGGGCTATTCCACAATTCATCAATTTCCGGCGCTATATCTTTAGATACAATTTTGTCCATTTTTCGCCTCAAATTGGCGCAAATGATGCGCACAATAACTACTGAATTCAACATTTTAGAACAGATTTATGGCGATTGCGTTACAAGGCGCACGAAAGATCAATCCTTCGCCAATTCTGCTAATGCTTCAGCCGCCACGCGTTTTGTAATTGCTTTTCCGCGCGACAACGCCAACTCATCCATCTTCTCAACCAACGCCACAACCTGTGCAGGAGATCGCTCCATGCGGGGCAAGATGTAGCTTATCAACGATGGTTCAACCTGCACTTGACGATCATCAAATAACTTCACAAAAAGCTGCATCAAATGCGCATCGTCAAGCGCCGCAATTTCCACTGAATGTGCCAGTCGCAATCGCGACCGCACATCATTTGTTTGCAGCACCCACTCATTGGGGTGAAGCGAGGCTGTGAGCACCACCCGATGCTCTGAACGCATGGCCTGGTTCAATAGATTGAACAAACCCGTTTCGCCCATCCATAGCGTGTCGGCATGTTCCACCAACAAATCGCACTCTAAAATCTCAGGCAAATCATCGCCCGCACTAAGCCGCGTTGCGTTGATATGGTTCGCCCAAATGCCCGCGAGATGGGTTTTGCCAGATTTTGGCGGCCCGAACAAAACGCTAACCTGTGCCGGCCATTCATTTGACACCAAAAAATGGTCATATGCGTTCTTGTTGCCTGCTCCAACGACAAAGTCAGCTTCGCCCATTGCGGTCTCAACTGGCAAATCGAGCACCAATTGATGGGCCTTTTTGATCTCATTATTGTCGTTTGTCATGCGTTAGCTTGTTACGCTTTCTTTTTGTCTTCCGCATTCTTTGCAGCAACAATTGCACCAGTTTTGTTTGCCGGCTCATAAAGCGGGCTTTCAAGATATTTTTGCACCGCATAACGCCCAAGAACACCTGCAATTGCAGCCATTGGCACCGCCAACAACACGCCCACCGCGCCAAACAGTAGCGCAAAAGCGAACAATGCGAACATCAACCAAACCGCGTGCACACCAATCGAACGGCCCACCAATTTTGGGTATAAAATATTGCCTTCGATGAATTGACCCACGATGAAAATGCCAAACACAACGCCGACCATAAACCAATCTGGCCAGAACTGAACGATGGCCACACCGATTGAGAGCACGAAACCAACCAAAAACCCAACATATGGAATAAAGCTGAAAAGGCCGGCTGCCAGTCCAATTGCAAGGCCAAAATTGAGATCAGCCAGCGTCAGCGCAGTGGCATAGAACGCGGCCAAAATCATCACGACAGAACTTTGACCCCGCACAAACCCGGCCATCGCCTTGTCGATTTCGCCAAACACATGTTGCACCTCATCACGATGCGCGCGCGGCAGCAATTCGTCGATACGTTTGACCATTTGGTCCCAATCAAGCAGCAGATAGAACGCCACGACTGGCGTCACAATCAACAGGCCAAGCGCGTTGAGCAAGGTCAAACCACTTTGCGCGACCCGAGTTGTCACATCAACCAAAAAGCCAATGCCCTGATTAAGTAGCTGGTTAAGCCAATTTTGGAACTCGGCGGCGCGCTCTTCGCCCAACCGTTCGATGATTGTTGGCGCATATTTGTTGCCATAATCAGTGGCATAGGCTTGCAATTGTGAAATATATCCCGGCAAACGCTCAATTAAACCAACCAACTGTTGAATGAGCGGCGGCACGATGAACAAAAACAAGCCAATGAATAAGGCCACTGCGACCACAAGAATGGTCAAAGTCGCCCAAAATCGTGAAAATTTGATCTTTTCAAGTAGATCAGCAACCGGGTCCAAAAGATAAGCCAAAATCATGCCCGCGATGAACGGCAACAGGATGCCGCGAAACACATACATGAACAAAATGAAGACGACGAGCAGAGCAACCCACGAGATAATCTGTTTTTGCAGTGTCATATGGGTTCCTACCTCTTGCGTGAATACGCTCAAACCTTTATCAGCGCTGATATCGTTTTGAATGCGGTTATTCAACCAGATATGGCTAAACGCATCAACATTTTCGCCGCACAGCGCGAACATGCCTAAAATAGGGATTGGGGCACAAAATGCCAGACAAAGCATCAAAAAAAACCAATGGACTGTCATATCGCGACGCGGGCGTGGATATTGACGCGGGCAATCAGCTCGTTGAACGTATCAAACCAGCCGTAAAATCGACAAAGCGCCCAGGCTCTGACACGGAGATTGGCGGTTTTGGCGGTCTGTTCGATCTAAAGGCCGCTGGCTTTACCGATCCAATTCTCGTGGCTGCCAATGACGGCGTGGGAACCAAACTCAAAATTGCAATTGAAAGCGGTGTTCATGACACGGTGGGCATCGATCTGGTGGCCATGTGCGTGAACGATTTAATCGTGCAAGGCGCAGAACCGCTATTTTTCCTCGACTATTATGCTACCGGCAAACTCGACAACAATGTTGCCGTGGCCGTGATCGAAGGCATTGCAGCTGGCTGTCGTGATGCGAATTGTGCGCTGATTGGTGGTGAAACCGCCGAAATGCCCGGCATGTACAAAAAAGGCGATTATGATCTCGCCGGTTTTTGCGTCGGCGCAGCCGAACGTGGCCAAATGCTCCCAACCAACGATCTTGGTGTTGGCGACACAATCATCGGTTTACGTTCTTCAGGTGTGCATTCGAACGGCTATTCGCTCGTGCGCAAGATCGTGGAACTGTCAGGCCTCGCGTGGGACACACCTGCTCCATTTGAAGATGGTGTAACTTTGGGCCAAGCATTGCTGCGCCCGACCCGCATTTATGTACGTCAAATCTTGGCGGCGTTAAAAAACGGCGCAAAGATCAAAGCCCTTGCCCACATCACCGGCGGCGGCTTTACCGAAAATATCCCGCGCGTGTTGCCCGATACTCTTGCCGCATCCATCAACCGCTCGAACATTTCAGCGCCCCCGGTTTTCCGTTGGCTGGCAGATCATGGCGCCGTAAAAACCGACGAAATGATGCGTACGTTCAACTGTGGCGTTGGCATGGTGATTGTCGTCGGCGCGGAACATAAAGACGCGCTAATTGCAGAACTCAAATTAGCTGGCGAAGATCCGCTGGTTCTGGGTGAACTCATCGAGCGCAACGGCGATGCGGTAGTTTATTCAGGTGAGCTAATTCTATGAGCGCAAAAACCAAGGTCGCCATTCTGATTTCAGGTCGTGGCTCGAACATGCGCACATTGATTCAAGCTGCCAAGCAAACGGACTATCCTGCTGAAATTATAGGCGTATTTTCCAATCGGGCCGATGCTGCCGGGCTGGAATTTGCCAAAGCAGAAGGTATTGCGACCGCCGTCATTTCGCAAAAAGATTTCGACAGCCGTGAATCATTTTGTGAAGCGCTTGATGCACAACTTGAAGATTGGGGAACTGAACTGATTTGCCTTGCGGGTTACATGCGCATCCATTCAGATGCGTTCGCTCAAAAGTGGATTGGCAAAATGCTCAATATCCACCCTTCGCTTCTTCCATCATTCCCGGGACTTCACGTTCATCAACAAGCACTCGATGCAGGGGTCAAAATATCCGGTGCAACTGTGCATGAAGTGATACCTGAGCTCGACGCTGGTCCGCCTGTTTTGCAAGCGGCGGTGCCCGTACTCGACAGCGATACGGCGGAAACTCTAGCGGCGCGCATTCTTAAAGTTGAACATCAGATTTACCCACTAGCTTTAAAACAATATATTGAAAAGCGCGGCAACAACGACACCGCAGCAGCCGAGCAAGCCTCACTTATCTGGCCCCAATAGGAGCAATATATGACCAAAACAGTAGTAATTTCAGGCGCAAATCGTGGCATCGGTTTTGAAATGGTCAAATGTTATGTGGCCGCAGATGATTGGCACATCATTGCTGCATGCCGTACGCCTCAGTCAGCAGATGAACTGAACGCTTTGGCCAAAGCCAACTCAAATATTGAAATTGTCCAACTTGACGTTGCTGACGCGAAATCGGTGGCTGATTTCGCCAATACTGTCGGTGATCGAACCGTAGATTTGTTAATCAACAATGCGGGTGTTATTGGCGGCGACCATCAGTCATTGGGTGACATTGACTATGATGAGTGGATGCAAACGCTCGCAATTAACACACTCGGCCCTATTCGCGTCACTGAAGCGCTGATCGATAATGTGCGTCAAAGCGAGAACGGCAAAATTGTTGCGATTTCCAGCCAATTGGGCGCCATGCAATACCAAACCCAAGGTCGATTTGCCTACAACTCGTCTAAAGCCGGGTTAAACCGAAACATGACATTACTCGCTAGCCAATTACGCGCCGATAAAATTGCTATCGCCATGTATCACCCTGGTTGGGTGCAAACCGATATGGGCGGGCAAGAGGCGGACATCACGCCATCAGAAAGCGCGAAAGCCTTAGTGAAGTGTTTTGACGAGCTGACATTGGCTGGCTCTGGTAAATTCTTCAAATGGAACGGCGAGCCGCACGTTTGGTAGCAGTATCAAATTTGGTGATGCCTCCATCGTCATTTTCGGTTCGACAATATCATTGTCCTTGCATAAGTTGCGTGCTCTGACAACGGAGCGAAACAGCTGTGAAATTATCTGATTGGCTCATCATCATCGGACTTGGCGTAATTTGGGGCGGCTCGTTCCTGTTCAACGCCATCCTCATTCGCGAATTGGGACCGCTTTCTATTTCATTGGGGCGTGTGGGCGTCGCCGCGCTCGGTTGCTGGGCATACCTAATTGCCACCAAAGTTCAATTGCCGTCTGATTGGCGTATTTATGCTGGCCTTACATTGCTCGGTGTCATCAACTTCGCGATACCATTTGCTTTGTTTCCGTTGGCGCAAAACTACGTCAATGTTGGCGTGGCCGGTATTGTGAACGCAACAACTCCAGTGATGGTGGTGATTGTTTCGCATTTCTGGCCCGGTGGTGAAAAAGCCACGCCAGCAAAATCCATCGGTGTCGCTATCGCCTTTATTGGCGTCGCCATGATCGCTTTCCCGGCCCTGCAAAAAGGTGGACAGTCAGAACTCTGGGCCATTGGTTTAATGATGGTCGCCACCTTGATGTATGGTATTGCGCTGAACTACACACGTTCGTTCAAGCAACTAAACCCGACACTCATCGCAACAATAACGCTAACTGGTGCAGCCATTGTGTTGCTGCCGTTCTCTCTAGCGTTAGAGGGTGTGCCAAATATCCAAACTGCAGAATCATGGGGCGCATTGCTCTATATTGGGCTGGTGGCGTCGTCATTTACGTTTCTGGTCGTCTATCGAATTTTGGGCCGTGTTGGGGCAACCAACATGTCAACATCAACATTCATCGCGCCCATCTCCGCAATATTTCTGGGCTACATCGTCTTGAATGAGCAAATTCAGCCCGTCCACATGTTCGGCATGTTGACAATTTTTGTTGGCATTCTCGCGATCGACGGCAGGTTGTTTAAACTGATGCGCCTGCCAAAACCTGCCGCCTAAGCGAGCAAAAATTAGGCGTTTGCTGTTTGCATTGGCAACACCACGATTCAAGTGCGCTTACGAACTAAGACTTTCACGTTTGCGCACTTCAAGCTCCCACCACTCACGTTTCAGTGCATCCCGTGAACGCGGCAGCCTTTGATCAAGCACTTCCAGCTTTGAGATTCTGTCGGCCCGGAATGCCCGAAAATCTTGCCTTAGTTCACACCAACACAACATCAGCCGTTTAAAGTCGAAATAACCAATTGAGATTGGCCAAACCCGCCGATCACTTTCTTCGCCAGCTTCGTTGCGATAAGAAATGTTGAGAATTTTTTCCGATTTAAGGGCGGCGCGAAGCTGATCTGAGCCTACATGCCCTTCAAAACGTTCCTTTGTGCGCGCAGGCGCATATAGCGGAACGTCCAAAAACTCTGCCTTCAACTCCTCCGGCAAAACGGCGGCAATTTTGGCGATCACATCTTTTGCGGCCAATTGCTGGTCCACGTCACCATGCACTTGCACCCACCGCGCACCCAACATCAGCGTTTCTAACTCGGTAGAATTGAAAATCAGTGGCGGTAAATCGAGCCCGCCTTCCAGAATATAGCCGATCCCCGCCTCACCTCTGACTGGAACGTTTATCGATTCGAGCGCCACCATGTCACGATAGATCGTGCGTTTGGTGACCTCCAATTCCTGAGCAATTTTGTCAGCGGAAACGGGCTGGCCATTGGCCCGCCTGAGAATTTGAACAATTTGCAATAATCGATCTGCTCGGCGCATTTTGCTTCCTATGCTGACACAACGCTGTCAGCATGATGTCAGTATTGTCAGTTTCATTCAACCAACAAGGGAACTGCAAACAATGATCACTTTCTTCCAACCACCCACGCCACCTTCAAACGCAAACCTGAGCCCGTTTTGTGCGAAGCTCGATATGATCTTGCAACTGTCCGGATTGGATTATGAGAGCCAAACGGTGATGGACCCGCGCGAGGGACCAAAGCAAAAAATGCCTTTTATCGCAGATGGTAAAAACCGCATTGGCGACACGCAATTCATTGAGGCACACCTCAAGGCAAACCACGGCGTGGATTTGCTCGCGCATCTTTCCACACATGATCAGGCCCTTGGCCGCATGATCATGAGCACGGTGGAAGAGCAACTCTATTTCGTTCTTGTCTATTCGCGCTGGCAGGTCGAAGAAAACTGGCCAATCATGGAAAATATCTTCTTTGGCCACATGCCAGAAGAAGCCCGCAGTCAAATCGCCCCACAGGCCCTGGAAATGATGCGCAGCGCATTGCGTGGACAAGGGATTGGCCGACATGGTGTTGATGAAACATACGCCCTTGGAAAGCGCATCATCGACGATTTGAGTGTGCTGCTGGGTGACCGCGATTTCTTCCTAAGCGACAAACCAACCTCAATCGATGCAAGCGTTTATGGCTGTTTGATCAACTTAATCCAAAACCCTGTTCCGACACCACTAGCGGACCACGTCAAATCTCATAAAAACTTGGCGGCATTTGTTGACCGGGTATCAGCTCAGTTCTTTACTAATGCTGCTCGGGCTCTCCCGCAAGCGGCGTAGTTTGCGCGCTTTGGCGGTGATATAACAGCCACCGTCAAAGCGTTTTGCTGAACTGTAAATCAAACAATTCGGTTGGTACTGCATGAGCGGAGCGGTGCCGACCAATTTGAACATATCCGTTTCGCCGATAAAACCGCACCGCGTTGTTGCTCGAATGAAAAACCTCAAGTGTCGCCACCCGACAATCAAAGGCGGTTTCAGCAGCGTTTAGCAACGCTTGGCCAACGCCTATCCTTTGATAAGAAGGATCGACATATAGCCGGCCGATATAGTTGGTTTCAGGCGGTTGCCGAACAGTCAGAGCGTGCCCGATCAACTTTCCGGTCTGGAACACACCAAGACTGGCTTTTTGTGTGTTGTGCAGCTCGGCGGTGAGTTTTTCAATTGTGTGTAATTCTGAAGTCAACTGATCAATCAAGGATTGTCCCAGGGCAGTTATATAAGACAAATACCAAACTCGGTACAAAAGCCCCTTAAGCTCAGACACATGTTCTGGACGGATTTTCGTCACCGCAAAATGCTGATGGTCTGCGCTCATCAGGACACCAAACTCTTTTCCATTCTGTATTCAAAAAGCACGTCGTCTGTGTAAGCATCACGGGTTTTAGCAACAATTTCAAACCCCTGCCTCTTGTAAAATTCTAACGCACGTTGATTTGGTTCATAAACTTCCAAATACGCCTTTTGAGCATGCGGAAATGATCGCAAAGCACTATTAAGCAGCGCTTTGCCAATACCCTGCCCGTGATAACTATGATTGAGGTACAGCCGTGCCAAATGAACTGTGCGCGGATCAGCTTCATACATGAGCACATGGCCAACAATTTTTTTGTTATTCGCAGCTACCAAACTGCATGTGTGTTCAGACTGGGCTTCTGCTGTAAGCTTATCTAACGTGTGCCAACCCGCCGCCAATTTGCTTACCCGGTCCGAACCTAAAAACGAATCGTACGTGGTGTGCCAAATCGCCAGCAATTCAGACTTCAGCGCGACGGCGTCGTCCGGTGATGTCGGACGAATGCAGATCATTCACTTGCACCCAAGGTCTTGAGAACCTTGAGTTCAAACACATCTTCGTCTTTTGACTGAAACTTCGTGTTTCGTCCAACAATCCGATACCCCTTTGCCAGATAGAAACGCAGCGCCGTCTCATTTTTCTCATAGACATCAAGTTGAACCTGTTTGGTGTCGCTAAAATGGTTCTCCAAGGCTGCCAGCAGCGCTCCACCAATGCCATTGCCATGAAATTTATGCTCTAAATACAACCGAACGACATAAACTGTGCCGTTTGCGCGCAAATCTGCACGCGCATGCCCAACAACTTTGCCATTCACTTCAGCAACAAAACTACAAATCTGCGGATCGGAGAGTTCTGCAAGAAGCAGAACTGGCTGGTGCATTCTATGTGATTGTGCAAGCAGCTCTTTTTTTGTATGGATTTCACGATAGGTCGCCAACCAAACCTTACGCATCAATGGACCAATGTGCGGGCAATCTAGTTCGCTAGTTGGGCGAACGGTAAATCGCTTGGCCAACATCAAAAAATCTCCCTAAAGTGCCATCGTCATCTTTATGCATGAGGGCTCATCTGCCGGGGTCGGTTCCGGCCCTGCTTCATAAAACCCGAACGATTTGTAAAAAGCAATGGCAGCGTGATTATCTTCTAAAACGCCCAATTCAGCATGGGCTACGCCAGGAAAACACTCAAAAGCGGAGGTGAGCAATGTCCGCCCAATGCCACGACGGGCATAGCTTTGAAGAACATAAAGATAAACGACCAGCAAAGAGTTGTTTTTACGCGGCAGAGCATGAATATGGCCTACAATTTTACGATTGAACAATGCAACTAAATTGCACGCATTTTGATCGCTCAACCGCTCTTTGAATTTTTCAGGCGTCAACCAAACTGAGCAAATCTCATTCAACTTTTCGGTCGGAATAATCTCAACATAACTCTCACGCCACGATTCTATCATCATGGCGCTGAGCATAGGTGCATCCCAAAGAAGTGCGGTGCGGACCGAAAACGGTGTTTGATCCGCACCCATGAGCCTAAAGCTCCAACTTTGCCATCAATATTTCATTTACCGCCTGCGGGTTGGCTTTGCCTTGCGATGCTTTCATCACTTGACCAACAAACCAGCCCATAAGTTTAGGATTTTGCTTGGCTTTTTCGACTTGGTCTGGATTGGCCGCGATGATTTCATCGACGATCTTTTCAATCGCGCCCGTATCGGTCACCTGCTTCATACCACGAGATTCAACGATCTCAGCTGGGTTACCGCCCTCAGTCCAAACGATTTCAAATACGTCCTTGGCGATTTTGCCTGAAATCTCTCCATTGGAGATCAAAGCAACGATTCCGCCCAATTGCTCTGCTGAAACAGGGCTATCGGCCACATTCAAACCTTCTTTGTTCAAACGCCCAAATAGCTCATTGATCACCCAGTTGGCGGCCAGTTTGCCGTCGCGGCCTTCAGCTACATCTTCGTAATAGGCAGCGCTTTCGCGGTCTGCAACAAGAACACTGGCGTCATAGGCAGACAAACCAAATTCTTTGATGAAACGCGCGCGCTTTTCGTCGGGAAGCTCGGGCAAGTCTTTGGCAAGTGCCGCAATATATGCATCATCAAACTCAAGTGGCAACAAATCCGGATCTGGGAAATAGCGGTAATCATGCGCTTCTTCTTTTGATCGCATCGAACGCGTTTCGCCCAATTTAGGGTCAAACAAGCGCGTCTGCTGATCGATGGTGCCGCCATCTTCCAAAATGTCGATCTGGCGACGGGCTTCATATTCAATCGCTTGGCCAGCAAAACGCACAGAATTGACGTTCTTGATCTCACAACGTGTGCCGAATGCGCCACCCGGGCGACGCACAGAAACGTTGATGTCTGCCCGCATGGACCCTTGCTCCATGTTGCCGTCGCATGTCCCTAAATAGCGCAAAATTGTGCGCAATTTGTTGATGTAAGCTTTGGCTTCATCCGCGGAGCGTAGGTCGGGCTTTGACACGATTTCCATCAAGGCGACGCCAGAACGGTTGAGGTCCACAAAGCTCATATTTGGATGTTGATCGTGGATTGATTTGCCCGCATCTTGTTCTAAGTGCAAGCGCTCAACGCCAATCTCAACTTCGCCGTCTTCGCCCATATCAAGATAAACCATACCTTCGCCAACAATTGGGTCTTTGAACTGCGAAATTTGATAACCTTGTGGCAAATCAGGATAGAAATAGTTTTTGCGATCAAACAGCGAGCGCTTGTTGATTTGCGCCTTCAGGCCCAACCCCGTGCGCACAGCTTGGCGCACGCACTCTTCATTGATCACCGGCAGCATGCCCGGCATCGCCGCATCAACAAAACTCACATTATTGTTGGGCGGCTGACCAAATTCAGTTGAAGAACCAGAGAACAGTTTTGATTCAGAGGTCACTTGGGCATGAACTTCAAGGCCCAACACCATTTCCCAGTCGCCTGTGGCGCCTTTGATGAATTTTTTTGGGTCCGGCGTGCGTGTATCAACGAGTTCTGTCATGTCGTTTCTCTTATCTCTTGCCAGCTAGCTTTGGCTGCGGCGGGCGGCGATAACGCCTTTTTCAAAATTCACATTCCAATTGATGAGGGTGCGCCAAATCAATTCGGCTTGGTCCTCATCCAACTGTTTTTCCAGCGCGCGATCACGCACCTTTTCAATCACAGCTTCGATCCGCGCCTTGTCATATGCTTCATGCGGATCCGTCTTGATCGCAGCCATTCTGGCCACATAGCCATGACGCTCGGCAAACAAATTGATCAGGTCCTGATCCAAGCGGTCAATTTCAGCCCGCACGTCCTGTTTGGTTTCGCATTGTGCTGGCGTTTTGATCCGTTCCGTCATCATGCTGCCCTAACTTTACCACCATTTATTCGGTGTAAATTCCAACCCGTGCGATTTTTCAATCACCCGCGCTGCCGCAAATAGAGTTTCCTCATCAAACGGCTTGCCAATCAACTGAAGGCCCAAAGGAAGGCCCTGCCCGTCTTTGCCAGCGGGAACCGCGATACCCGGCAATCCTGCCATATTCACCGTTACCGTGAAAATGTCGTTCAAGTACATCTTGATCGGGTCAGCCTGCATGTCCTGATCTGCAACACCAAAAGCGGCCGACGGTGTAGCGGGCGTCAAAATTGCATCGACACCGGCATTAAAGACGTCTTCAAAGTCTTTCTTAATCAAGGTGCGCACTTTTTGCGCTTGCACATAATAGGCATCATAATAGCCAGCAGATAGCACGTAGGTGCCGATCATCACACGGCGTTGAACCTCAGGTCCAAACCCAGCCGCACGGGTAAGTTCATACATATCTGTGATATCTTTGCCCGGCACACGCAAACCATATTTAACGCCGTCATAGCGGGCCAAGTTTGATGAGGCTTCGGCTGGAGCGACAATGTAATAAGCTGGCAGCGCGTATTTTGTGTGCGGCAACGAAATGTCTTTAATGATCGCGCCTTCGGCTTTTAGCCACTCAAGACCTTGCTGCCAAAGCTTTTCGATTTCAGCAGGCATGCCGTCCATGCGATATTCTTTTGGCACCCCGATGGTGAGGCCTTTTACACCGCGCTCAACAGCTGCAGCGAAATCTGGCACAGCCATATCAACAGACGTTGAATCTTTGGCATCAAACCCGCAAATCGAGGTCGTCATGATCGCCGCATCTTCGACAGTGCGGGCAATCGGGCCAGCTTGGTCCAACGAAGAGGCAAAAGCCACCGTGCCCCAGCGCGATGCACGACCATATGTTGGCTTAATGCCAACAGTGCCGGTAAACGCCGCAGGTTGGCGAATTGAACCGCCCGTATCAGTTGCTGTTGCACCAGCGCACAGCCAACTTGCAACCGCGGTTGCAGAGCCACCAGATGATCCGCCTGGCACCAGATCAACGTTCGAGCCTGCAACGCGCCAAGGGTTGATCACCGGGCCATAATATGAAGTCTCGTTGGAGGAGCCCATCGCGAACTCATCCATATTGAGCTTGCCCAACATCACCGCACCATCGTCCCACAAATTCTGTGTGACTGTGCTTTCATATTCAGGCTTAAAACCATCAAGAATGTGACTTGCAGCTTGTGTGTGCACGCCTTTGGTGGCGAACAGGTCTTTAATACCCAGAGGCACCCCTTCAAGTGAACCGCCCTCGCCTTTTTGCAATTTTTGATCGCTTTGCGCAGCCATATCCAGCGCTTGATCAGCGGTTACGGCAATATATGCGTTCAACGCCGTAGCGTTCTCAATCGCATAAAGATAAGAGGCCGTGACTTCTTTTGACGTGAAGTCTTTCGCTTTGAGACCTTTGGCGGTATCCGCAAGGCTCAATCGTGTGAGATCTGTTGTCATTTCAATAGTTCCTCAAACCCGCCCATTACGAGTTCTTTCTCAAAAAAGGCAGAATAGTCGCTCTCAAGGTAATCAAGCACCGGGCCGCATTTGGCAAAACCAGCATTTTCGTAGAGCCGCCAGGCACCCGCATATCCATCGCCGGTACCAGTTTCCAACACTAACTTCTTGTGACCGCTTACCCGCGCTTTGTCCTGAATAGCATTCAAAAGCCGCACGCCAATCCGCTGTCCACGCACTTCGGGCAGTGTAAACATCCGTTTCACTTCACCAAGACCATCACCGTGATCCTTAAGTGCGCCAATGCCAACGGCCTTGCCCTCGTCATCTCGCGCCACAAAAACAGTGGTGGTATCATCCGCCATGTCTTCGACCTTCAGACAAAAATTGTATTCTGCAGGTGCCAACGGTTCAATATGGGCATTGAGCGCCGCGACTAGATTGCGTACGTCATCTTGCAAAGCTGTTTCAACAAAAACGGTAATGGCCATTGGCGCTACTCAATAACCTTTGGCACCATGAAGAAATTGTCTTCGGAAAGTGGTGCGTTGGAAACGATTTTTTCGGGGTGGCTACCGGCTGTGACTTTGTCCTCACGACGCCGCAGAGCCATAGGCGCAACGGACGTCATGGGCTCAACACCCGTTACGTCAACTTCAGACAGTTGCTCGACAAAATCAAGGATTGTGTTGAGCTCGTCTTTGAGCTTATCAACATCACCGTCTTGGATTTTGATGCGGGCAAGGTGCCCAATACGTTTTACTGTATCGGCATCGACCGACATAGCAGACTCCTCATAATTCAGGAAAGGTTATTGGCGCTTTTAGCAATGCCGATAGGGCCTGACAACCAAAAGCATCGGGTTTTTGACCAATTGGCAACGATTTTGTCCATTCGCGTGCCAAAACTGTTTGTGAGGGCATGTAGAGATTGCGTCCCGATGTCTTGGCGAGCTCTTGTGCTCCTCCAACATCGATGCTCAACTCCAATTTAAACGACGTTGGGGAACACAAATGTCAATTTACGCAATGATTCTGATCGGCTTAATCGCCCTGCTGCATGTTTATATTTTATGGCTTGAAATGTTCGCGTGGGAAACCAGGGGGCCGAAAGTCTTTAAATCTGTACCCAAAGATCTGTTCACACCCACAAAAGTACTGGCCGCAAACCAAGGGCTGTACAATGGATTCTTAGTAGCCGGCCTAGTGTGGTCCTTGCTCATTTCTGACCCAATCTGGGCAGAAAATGTCGCGCTATTTTTCTCCTCTTGTGTTTTGGTTGCGGGGTTTTATGGCGCCTATTCGGCCAAAGTTACAACTATTCTCTATTATCAAAGCATTCCAGCTGGCATAGCCATTCTACTGCTGCTTACAACTTAAGCGGTTCAGTTCAGAGCTCGAGAGCCAATCCATTTTCGAGCAATTGGATTGGTATTCCCGGGCACGCGATTGCGAGCATACTCATATTGACGGCTCCGAAATCCGATATAGCCAAAACCAACTGCCGCGCTTGAGCTAGGTTGTTTTCGTCGATCATTCTCAAACATTGCTCATACTCACCAACAATAAGCACAACCGCACCTTCAAACCACGCATCTAAATGGTCAGCGCTCCCCATGCCACAAAACCGAATAACCAGACGTTCATCAGGTAGTGCATCCATTACAATTGATTTATCGCCACAGAAATATTTTTCGGGTTCATCCATGGCATCAATCAGCCGCCCGCGCGACGCCGCAGGTTTTTGAGTAAGTAGCGACTCGAACGGTCCCGTTTGATCATCATCGATGAGCACTGCATCGCCAATAAGCTCTGCGTTAGCCACCTCACCAACAGCCTCATATGCGTAGAACACAAACGAATGTGAACTAAAATTGATGCGAACACATCGATTACCGAACCATGTAATGCGCATCGGCTATCCTATTTGCTTGAACTGAATTAGGTGAGACGCTAGGGAAGTTTGATCGGATTTGCCAGCAAAAGAGCACCCCTTGTCACAAGAAGATAAATTCCCGCTAGATGCACTTCCAACCAAAGGCCGCCTGATGGGTCTGGATTTGGGCACCAAAACAATCGGCGTTGCGATTTCAGACGGCTTGCAAATGACAGCAACACCCAACGAAACCATCAAACGCAAGAAATTTGGATTGGACGCCGACCGGATAATCCAACTGATTGCTGAAAATGCCTGCGTTGGCGTGGTTATTGGACTGCCCCTCAATATGAACGGGACCGAAGGACCACGCGCCCAGTCCACCCGCGCCTTTGTGCGCAATCTCGCACAAAAAATTGAGCTGCCCATCGCCTTTTGGGATGAACGCCTTTCGACAGCGGCGGTAACGCGCACAATGATTGAAGCAGACATTTCGCGCGCCAAACAAGCAAAAGTCGTTGATAAACTGGCGGCCAGCTTTATCCTGCAAGGGGCGCTAAACCGCCGCCGTTAAGATTGATTGGCCAATTCTCGGGGAAAATCGCAATTTCCCTTGAGCCAAACTGGGGCATAAGGTATGTCGGGGAAACCGACTTGGATCGAGGCATATGAGCACAACATCGCCACTCCAGAACGCATTCTCCCAAAAACACCTATTAGCTATCGCCGATCTTAATCCGGTTGAGATCACCGATCTGCTCGACCGCGCAGAAACAATGGTCCAAGTCTCGCGCCAACAGAGAAAAGCCAAACATACATTGGCCGGGCGGACGCAGATTAATCTGTTCTTTGAAAACTCAACACGTACACAAAGTTCGTTTGAGATTGCGGGCAAACGCCTCGGCGCTGACGTTCTCAACATGGCGGTAAGCACATCAAGTGTCGCAAAAGGCGAAACGCTGATCGACACGGCAACAACCCTGAACGCCATGCAGCCTGACGTCATTGTGGTGCGCCACTCAGCCTCGGGCGCAGTCAAGCTGTTGTCGCAAAAGGTTGGCTGTTCCGTCATCAATGCAGGTGACGGCACCCACGAGCACCCGACACAGGCACTACTCGACGCCCTGACCATTCGACGGCACAAGGGGCGATTGAACGGCCTGACCGTTGCGATTTGTGGCGACATCGCCAATTCGCGCGTTGCCCGCTCCAACTTGATGCTGTTGAACGCCATGAATGTGCGCACACGCGTGATCGCGCCAAAAACCATGCTGCCAGCTGGCATCGAACATATCGCTGCCGAAGTCTTCACCAATATGGAAGAAGGCCTCAAGGACGCAGATGTGGTGATGATGCTGCGCATCCAGCACGAACGCGCAGCAGGTCAACAAATTCCATCCGTTCGGGAGTTCTACCGCTTTTATGGCCTTGACGAGCGCAAATTGGCGTTCGCCAAACCCGATGCAATTGTCATGCACCCCGGCCCGATGAATAGAGGTGTTGAGATCGACCCAGCTATCGCCGATTGCGACCGTTCAGTCATCACTGAACAAGTTGAAATGGGTGTGGCCGTCAGAATGGCTGTGCTCGAAGCTTTGCTGGCAAATGATGAGGTGCAATCATGAGCAATGTACTGATCGTCAAAAACGCCCGCATCATCGACCCTGCCACAAATAAAGACATTCGCGGATCAATCCTGATCAAAAACGGCAAGTTCGTTGATATTGTTGAAGGTGACATGGCAGCGCCTGAAGGGGCAACAGTTCACGATGCCCAAGGTCGCATCATTGCGCCGGGTCTTGTCGACCTGCGTGTATTCACTGGCGAACCGGGTCGCGAGTATCGCGAAACGCTCAAGAGTGCATCCGATGCTGCGGCAGCAGGTGGTGTCACCAGCGCCCTCATAATGCCCGATACAAACCCTGTACTCGACGATGCAGCACTGATCGACTTTATCGCTCGGCGCGCTCGCGACAATGCGGACATAAACTTCTACCCCGCCGCCGCCATTTCAAAAGGGCTGAGCGGCGAGGATATTTCAGAATTTGGTCTGCTCAAAGAAGCTGGGGCAAAGGCGCTGACGGATGGACGCAAGTCGATCCAGAACGCAGCTTTGCTCAAAACAGCTTTCACATATGCAACAAATTTTGACATGCCGGTGATCCACCATGTCTCTGACGCGAGCCTAACAGGTTCTGGCGTTATGAACGCGGGGCTTTTGGCAACGGGTTTGGGCCTTAAGGGTATTCCGCATATTGCAGAAAGCATTCCCCTCGACCGTGACGTGCAATTGGCACAAGCAACGGGCGTGCGTTATCACGCAGCACAAATTTCATGTTCCAACTCTTCAGAAATCATCGCGCGCGCGAAAACCAAGACTGACCGAATCTCGGCAGGCATTTCAATCAACAATCTTTGCCTAAACGAGAACGATGTTGGCGATTACCGCACGTTCTTCAAACTTGCCCCCCCATTGCGCAGCGAAGATGAGCGCCAATGCATGGTCGCCGCATTGGCAGACGGCACAATTGATGTGATCCACTCCGCGCACGACCCACAGGATATGGAAGGTAAACGCCGACCATTCGCCGAGGCAGTTGACGGTGCCGTTGGGCTTGAAACGATGCTCAGCGCAGCTTTACGGCTTGTGCATGATGAGCAAGTGGACATCATCACACTATTGCGCGCCATGACGTCAAATCCGGCTGATTTGATCGGCATAGAGGCGGGCCGCATTCAAAAAGGCGCTCCAGCGGACTTCACTGAAATCGACTTGAATTACCCATGGGTTGTCGCCGAAGAACAACTCAAATCACGTTCGCGCAACACAGCATTTGAAGGCGCGCGCTTTAGTGGTAAGGTCACCGCGACCTTTGTAAGTGGTGTTAAAATCTATGAACTGGCAGACGCATAAATGACAATTACATTTCTAATCATTGCCGCTATCGGCGGTTACTTGCTTGGTTCAGTGCCTTTTGGCCTGGTTTTGGTGCGCATGGCTGGTCTTGGTGACATTCGTGAAATAGGCTCAAAAAGCATTGGCGCGACCAACGTCTTGCGCACTGGTCGCAAGGACTTAGCGTTAGCGACATTATTGCTCGACGCTGGCAAGGGCGGCATTGCTGTTCTGCTTGCGCGTTATTACTTGGGCGAAACAGCGGCGCTCATTGCAGGTGTTGCAGCATTCGCGGGACATTGCTGGCCAATTTGGCTGCGCTTCAAAGGTGGCAAAGGTTTCGCGACCTATCTTGGCACCCTGTTCGCTTTCAATATAATTGTCGCTCTCTTAGTTTGTTTAACTTGGGCGATTGTCGCATTTGCCCGCAAATTTTCATCGCTCGCAGCGCTTTCAGCTGGCGCGGCTGCGCCGGTGTTTGCTTGGATCTGGTCGGGCCCATATTTGAGCGCTGCATGCGCCGTTATTTCCATATTTTTATACTATCGACACAAAGAGAATATTTTACGCCTTATGAATGGAACTGAACCAAAAATAGGTAGTGAAAAGTCTCAATCGGCTAGCTGATGCAGCTATTCGACGAGCCTACACCGCCTAAAACAAAACTTACCGACAATCAAAAGCTGGCTTGGCTAAGGCTGATCCGCTCCGAAAATGTTGGCCCGGCCACATTTAAGCGCCTGATCAACCGATACGGCACAGTTGATGCCGCGCTGCATGCATTGCCAGAATTGGCCGCACGTGGCGGCGCAGCAAAACCGATTAAAATCTACCCCGCTGACGACGCAGTCAGCGAGCTGGAAAAGTTGCGCAACATCGGCGGCAAACTGGTCGCGCTTGGCGAACCAGATTACCCACCTTTGCTGGCCCACTCCGCAGGTGCGCCCCCACTATTGTCGGTGTTGGGCGAAGCAGAACGCGATTTACAAAAATGCCTCGCCATTGTTGGCGCGCGAAACGCATCTGCCGCTGGTATGGCGCTTACCCGACAACTTGCGACCGAGCTGGGCCAAAATGGCTATACAATTGTATCAGGTCTTGCGCGGGGTATCGACAGCTCCGCACACACAGCAAGTGTCAAAACCGGCACTGTTGCCGTATTTGCTGGTGGCGTTGATCACATATATCCCGAACAAAACCGCGACCTGGCCCAATCAATCGTCGACAATGGCGGTATATTGCTCAGCGAAATGCCATTTGGCTATAAGCCTATTGCGCGTGACTTCCCGCGTCGCAACCGCATTGTTGCCGGCATGTCGCTTGGGGTTTTAGTTGTCGAGGCAGCCATCCGGTCCGGCTCGCTCATCACGGCGCGTTTGGCAAACGAGCAAAACCGCGATGTGATGGCTATACCCGGCTTTCCGCTTGATCCTCGGGCGGCGGGTGGCAACAAATTGATCCGCGACGGGGCGACATTGGTACGCAACGTTGAGGATATTTTGGAGCAGCTCAACACATTTGACCTCAGCCAAACCACCCTTTTTAGTGAAGACGAAGGCGAGCTGAACGTCGACTGGGATATGGAGGATGCCCCCAACGCTGCCAATGACGTATTGATAGCCCTCAGCCACACACCGATCGCTATTGATGAAGTGATCAGGGCCACCAACTTGCCCGCCCAAGCAGTGCAAATGGTGTTGCTTGATCTTGAAATTGCGGGGCGGATTGAACGCTCTTCCGGGCAGTTGGTGAATTTGAAATTGAGCGAATGAAATAAAACATTCACTTGAATTCGCGCTGTTTCTCCACTAGGTGACCACATTGGCACAACGTTGAATGATTGACATTCAGCGCCGAACAAGACCATGTTGCCGCCGCCCACCAAACTCGAGTTAAGGAAATACGCGATGAAAGTTGTTATTGTCGAAAGCCCCGCTAAAGCTAAGACAATCAATAAATATCTCGGAAAAGATTTCGAGGTTCTCGCATCCTTTGGCCATGTGCGCGACTTGCCCTCCAAAGACGGCTCTGTTGACCCTGAGCGTGACTTTGAGATGAAGTGGGAAGTCGACGCGGCGTCCAAAAAACGCCTCACCGACATCACCCGCGCGGTAAAAGCGGCTGACGAACTCATTCTCGCAACCGATCCGGATCGTGAAGGCGAAGCGATTTCTTGGCACGTTCTTGAAGTGCTCAAAGAAAAGAAAGCGCTAAAGGACAAACCCGTCAAACGTGTGGTGTTTAACGCGATTACCAAATCAGCTGTACTTGAAGCGATGGCAAACCCTCGTGACCTTGATGTGCCCTTGGTCGACGCCTATTTGGCGCGCCGGGCGCTTGATTACCTTGTAGGCTTCACGCTTTCCCCTGTATTATGGCGCAAATTACCGGGTTCACGTTCCGCTGGCCGCGTGCAATCTGTTGCGCTGCGTTTGGTTTGCGAACGCGAAACTGAAATTGAAAAGTTTAAACCGCAAGAATATTGGAGCGTTACCTCAAACTTTGAAAAAGACGGTACAAAGTTTGATGCGCGTCTTTATTCATTAGACGGCACCAAGGTCGACAAACTCGACGTTAAAACTGGCGAAGACGCCGAGGCAATTCGCGCCGCGATTAAAGCGGGCAATATTGTTGTCAACAAAGTTGAGAAGAAGCCGACAAAACGCAATCCATATGCGCCATTTACAACGTCAACCATTCAACAAGATGCGTCGAGCCGCCTAGGTTTCTCGCCTTCTCGGACCATGCAAATCGCACAGCGTCTGTATGAAGATGGTTCAATCACTTATATGCGTACCGATGGTGTGCAAATTGCGCCGGAAGCCATTGACGCAACACGCCGCCAAATCGCGCGTGATTTTGGTGACGATTACTTGCCGGAAAAAGCACGTATCTATCAAACCAAAGCCAAGAACGCGCAAGAGGCTCACGAAGCCATTCGCCCAACAGATTTGTCAAAAACACCAAAACTACTCAAAAACGCTGACCCCGATCAGCAAAAACTATATGAGCTGATCTGGAAGCGCACCATGGCCAGCCAAATGCGCGCCGCAGAAATTGCCCGGACAACCGCTGATCTTCGGGTTGAAGGCGCGCGTCAAATCGACTTGCGTGCTGTTGGTTCGGTCATTACGTTCCCCGGTTTTATGTCTCTTTATGGCGCAAGCACGCTCGACAAAGACGACGAGAACTCAAAAGAATTGCCGTCGTTAGATGAAGGCGACAAACCAAAACTTCTCGAGGCGCTCGCAGAGCAGCACCACACTCAGCCACCTGCCCGCTTTACAGAGGCAAGCTTGATCAAAAAGATGGAAGAGCTCGGCATTGGTCGCCCTTCCACTTATGCAGCGACGCTGGGCGTTTTGCGCGACCGCGATTATATCCGCCTTGAAAAACGCGTACTGATCCCAGAAGATCGCGGCCGGTTGGTCACAGCGTTTCTTGAAAGCTTCTTTGAGCGCTATGTCGAATATGGTTTCACCGCTGGCCTTGAAGAACAACTTGACGGCATTTCCGCAGGCGAAATCAATTATAAAGACGTGCTGACCAATTTCTGGCGCGACTTCTCCGCCCAAGTGCTTGAAATTAAAGACCTTCGAGTGACCGAAGTGCTCAATGCGCTAAACGCATTGCTTGGGTCACACATTTTCCCGGCAAAAGAAGATGGAAGTGATCCACGCAAATGCCCAGATTGTGACACGGGCATGTTGTCACTAAAACTTGGCCGATATGGCGCGTTCATTGGGTGTGAAAACTATCCAGAGTGCAACCACACACGCCAATTGGCAGAAAGCGCGACCGGACAAGCTGCAGAAACGGCTGGCATAGGCGTTATTGGCGAACATCCAGAATTTGGCGTAGACATCGAAATGAAATCGGGCCGGTTTGGCCCTTACCTTGAAATGGTGATTGAGGGCGAAAAGAAACGCGCTAGCTTGCCAAAAGGCTGGACACCAGAATCGATTGATCTTGAGAAAGCGGTCAGACTGATATCATTGCCACGCGACGTGGGTGCACACCCAGAGGACGGTGA
>NZ_JBLIAI010000021.1:0-42754 GCF_047634455.1 Maritalea sp. | reverse complement strand
CAGAGCCGAAATGCCTGCAACTTTACAAATTGAAGTGTTCAACGCGGCTGCCGAACTGGTGGAAGATCGGTTAGGGCTTCTTATCAGTAACGGCCTGTACGGCCTTATTCTCGTTCTTGTCGTGCTGTTTGTCTTCCTTGATTTCCGAATTGCTTTTTGGGTGGCTGTGGGTATCCCTGTGTCCATTCTCGCAACGCTCGGCGTGATGTATTTTACCGGGCAAACGATCAATATGATTTCAATGTTTGCCATGTTGCTCACGCTGGGGATTATCGTAGATGATGCCATTGTGGTGGGCGAACATACTGCAACGCGCTACGCCATGGGCGACAGCCGCCAAGAAGCGGCCATCGCCGGTGCGGGACGTATGGCCGCCCCGGTGATCGCGGCGAGCCTGACAACCATGGCCGCGTTCGGTCCAATTTTGTTGGTCGGTGACGTTGTTGGACAAATTTTATCTGCACTACCGATGGTGGTGATTGCGGTGCTCATCGCTTCGCTGATTGAATGTTTTTTGATTTTGCCTGGCCACTTGTCGCATGCTTTACCACGTCAGCGCAAAGCGCCGGGCTGGTTCCGCCGCAATTTTGATGCCGGATTTGATTTTTTCAAAGACAAAATGTTTGGCGCTTTGGCCGATATTGCCTATCGCTGGCGCTATGCAACAGTTGCATTAGCCGTCGCGCTTGCGGTGATTGGCGGTGCGTTGATCCCCGCCGGAAAATTGGGCTTTGAGTTTTTCCCTTCCGTTGAAGCCGAAACCGTCAACATTACAGCGTTTTTCCAACCCGGTGTCCCCCAAGAGGGCATGTACGACCTTATTGATCAACTCGAAAAGGCTGTACAAAAAGTTGAAGCTGATTTGACGCCCGACGGTGAAAAACTCATCGTAACGACCTTCGCGTCTTTGGATATGGAAAATGCGCGCGCCAACTTGTCGATTTTTTTGACCCCTGCGGAAGCGCGCTCGATACGCACAAACGTAGTTGGTCGTGCCATTCGCGAAAATGTACCCACAATTGCTGGCGTTGACCGTCTGTCTGTGCGCGAACCACATGGTGGCCCACCGGGGCGCGCCATCGACGTGCAGTTTTTCGGTGCCGAGACAGTTGATCTAAAAAAGGCATCAGAGGAACTACAAGGCATATTGGAAGGCTTTGAAGGCGTCCAAGCCATCTCAGATACACTTAGCTATGGCAAGCCGGAATTGGTGCTCGAATTGTCACCGCGTGGCAGTGCACTTGGATTTTCGCTCGATAGTCTAGGGGCGCAAATTCGCGATACATTTGAAGGAAATCTGGCCCGTCGTGTCGCCGAAGAAGACGAAGAAATATCAATCCGTGTGGAACGTGTTTCTGATGCAACAGGGTCATCTGCCTTGCGCGATTTATGGGTGCGTTCTGACGCTGGGAATTTCGTGCCACTTACAGAAGTTGTAACCATTAGTGATCGCCAAGGTTTCAACCGGATCAACCGTGACGAGGGCAAAACCACAGTCCGTGTTCGTGCTGATACAGATACAGCCATCGTTCAAGGCGCCGACGTGCTCGAGCGGCTTGAAGCTGATCACATGGGCGCAATCGCCGCCAAATTTGGCGTGCAATATAGTTTTGGTGGAACGCAGGCCGAACAAAACGCAGCGTTTGGTGATTTGCAATTGGGTGGATGGATTGCGCTTGGCATTATGTATGTGATTATTGCTTGGATATTTGCATCCTATTTTGCGCCCCTCGCGGTGATGTTGATTATTCCGTTCGGCATCGTTGGTGCCATTTGGGGCCATTATATAATGGGCTATAACCTCACGATCATTTCGGTGATGGGCTTGTTGGGACTTGCTGGTATTCTGGTCAATGACTCCATTGTTTTCGTCTCGCGTTTGCAAGAACGGATCGAAGAGGGCGACAGTTTGGAAACAGCCGCCACCGGGGCGGCGCGTGATCGATTGCGCGCGGTGCTTTTGACGTCGCTGACGACCATTGGCGGTTTAACGCCGCTATTGTTCGAGACCAGTTTGCAAGCGCAGTTCCTCATTCCCATGGCCATTACCATTGTGTTTGGGCTTGGATTGGCGACCTCGCTGGTGCTGTTCCTTGTGCCAGCATTTATTGGCATCGGCGCGGATATTGGCGCATTTTTTGGCTGGCTGTTCTTGCGCAAAGGCGCACCAACATTCCGCGGCCTTTTGCGTGGCGATCACCACACCGTGCCACGTGGTCCCGAGCTCAGGGGGTAAACCCGCACATTGGCACTGTGAAGTACAAGCGGCGGCGCTACCCAATCAGTAGATTGAAAACTTGGTTCCGTACCAAGAGCGTGACGGCCCATGGTCTTGATTTGTATTTGCTTGCCTTTTTGGCTTTCCCGGCCCCCGAGCCGGGATCAATTGTAGGTTCGGATACCAACCGCGGCGTGAAAAATGCGCTAGTTCTGCCAAAAGCGGGGTAGGAACAAGACAATCACGGTGAACACTTCCAGCCGTCCCACAATCATACCCGCCGCCAAAAGCCATTTTGAAATGTCAGGCAGCGTTGAAAAATTACCCGCCGGCCCGATAACATCGCCAAGGCCGGGGCCAACATTTGAAATCGCGGTTGCGGCACCCGAAAGTGCGGTAATGCTATCTAGGCCGGTAAGGCTGAGCAACAGCGCCAACACCATGAATGCTGCGATATAAAGAAATACAAAACTCATCACCGACGCCGAGACACTGTCGGTCAAAATTGCGCCATTATAACGTTTCACAAAAACGCCAGACGGGTACAGGATTTCGCGCACATGCTGCTTGAGGTCCAAGAACAGGACTTGAAATCGAAAAATTTTAATGCCGCAAGAGGTCGACCCCGCGCAGCCACCAATAAAAGTAAGAATGAAGAACAGCGCTGCCGCCCCATGCCCCCACGACCCATAATCAGCGGTGGCGTAACCTGTGCCAGTCATGACCGAAACAACCGAGAAAAGTGCATGGCGAAAGGCTTCTTCACCGCGGCTTATTCCTTCGCTATATTGTATGACGACTGCAACAAGCGCGAACACCGCTAGCGACGCTAAAAAAACACGGACCTGAGAATTGGAAAACAGGCTCTTCCTGTCGCCCTGCAAAAACCGCACGTAAAGCACAAAGGGAAGTGCACCCGCAATCATAAAAACAATCGCAATATAGTCGATGGCGATACTGTCATAAGAGCTGATTGAGCCATCGCGTGTCGATAGACCTCCAGTAGCCACAGTGGTCATGGCGTGAACCAGCGCATCAAACAGTGGCATGCCAGCCATCCAATAGCTAATAGCATTGATTAAGGTCAGTAACATGTAAACTGTGGTCATGCTGGCAGCGATCTGGCCAGCCCGGGGCAAAATTTTGTCTGACGCGTCAAATGCTTCCACCCGAAACATTTGCATGCCACCGATTTGCAGCATCGGCAGCACCGCGATTGCCATCACGATGATCCCCAAACCCCCGTACCATTGCAGCAAACCGCGCCACAACAAAATACCAGGCGGCATGTCATCAAGCCCGGTAATGACCGTTGACCCGGTCGTTGTTAGCCCTGAGAGGGCTTCAAAAAAAGAGTCGGTATAGCTAAGACCCAATTCAGCCCAATAAAAGGGAAGGGCACCAAAAAACGCCAATACGACCCACACCATCGCCGTCATCAAAAACGCCTGTCGCACATTCAACGACTGGCCCTTGCCAAATGTCGCCGCCCACGTACCCGCGCCCAACAATGTTGTGATCAACCCGGTGGTCACAAACACAATCCAATCCGGATTGCCCACAAGCGCATCGGCAAAGGCGGGTAAAAACATGGTGCCGCCCAACGTCGCCGTTAGCGCGCCGATAATCATTAATACGGGGCGAAAATCCATAAACAGCCGTGTCGTGTCCAAGTTGCCAATCGCGTGACTTTTAGCCCTAGCACACTCTTTGATAACAATAAAATGACCAATTACCATTGTGCCTTTATGTTACCGTACCTCGAACAGCAATGACGGAGAATTACGGTGCTCGACGGCTACATGCGCAAAATCATCGACGGACCGCTCAACTTTGTTGGGCGACAATTGGCCAAAACCGGCGTCAGTGCAAACGCTGTAACGTTGGCGGGGCTGATACTTGGGCTTGTTGCCGCAATTCTCATTGCTATCGGTTATGTGCAAGCTGGGCTGTGGATGCTTTTGATCTCTCGGGTAGCTGATGGGCTGGACGGGGCGGTGGCCCGTGCCACGCAAAAAACCGACTTTGGTGGATTTTGGGATATTGTCGCGGATTTCTTCTTTTATGGCGCGATTCCGGTTGCCTTTGTTGTGCTTGACCCCGCCAACAACGCCGTTGCAGGGGCCGTTTTGCTGATGTCATTCTATTTCAATGGCGGGACTTTTTTGGGCTATGCGATTTTGGCGGAAAAACACAAATTGACCACCGAGCAACGGGGCTCCAAGTCGCTGTATTTTTCAACCGGATTACTCGAAGGCACCGAAACAATCGGCTTTTTTGTCGCCTTGTGCATTTGGCCGCAATATTTTGCCATCATGTCCTATGTTTTTGCCGCCGCATGTTTTTACACGGCCGGGTCGCGCATTTGGCTCGCCTATCTTGAGTTCGGTAAGGCCTAAATCTGATCCAACGCGTAAGCGAAATCTTCAATCAAATCCTGCTCATCTTCCAAACCAACCGACAAGCGCAGCAATTTGCGGGTGATGCCCGCTTCCAGCTGCACTTCTTCTGAAAAACGCTGGTGTGTCGTTGTGGCGGGGTGTGTAATGATTGATTTCGCATCGCCCAAATTGTTGGAAATTTTTATAATCCCCAACCCATCGGCAAGTTTGAACGCATTTTCCTCGTTGTTGCGCGCTTCGTTGGCCCCATTGCCCTTCACTTCCAACGCCAACATGGTTGAACCAGCGCTCATTTGGCGCATGCCCAATTCATATTGTGGGTGCGATTTGTGGTGCGGGTAAAACACCTTGTCGATTTTTGGATGATCGGCCAAAAAATCAGCCAATGCAGCAGCAGATCGGGTCATCTTGTCCACGCGGATTTCTAGCGTTTCCAGCCCTTTAAGCATCACCCATGCATTGAACGGGCTAATGGTTGGTCCGGTTTGCCGAATAATAGTGTGCACGTCCGCCTCGATCAATTCTTTTGACCCAAGAATGATGCCGCCCATGCAGCGGCCTTGCCCGTCAATGTGTTTGGTCGCCGAATAGGTCACCAAATCAGCGCCCAATGCCAATGGTTTTTGATAGATGGGGGTCGCAAAAACATTGTCGACAATCAGCACAGCACCGTTGGCGTGCGCAATGTCGGCAACCGCCGCGATGTCGACCAATTCAAGCGTCGGGTTGGTCGGCGTTTCGATGAAGATCACTTTGGTATTTGGCTTCATCGCTTTGGCAAAATTTTCTGGGTCGCGGCCATCCACCAATGTCGATTCTACGCCCCAACGTGGCATGTAATCTTCCACCACAAACCGGCATCCACCAAACAGCGCCCGCGACGCGACCACATGGTCACCGGCGCGCACTTGGCTCATCACTGCAGTTGTTACCGCAGCCATGCCTGTGGCGGTGGCGCGCGCGGCCTCTGCGCCTTCAATCAAGCACATCCGGTCCTGAAACATATCGTAAGACGGGTTGGAAAACCGAGAATAGATATGGCCTTCGTCTTCGCCCATAAATCGGGCTTCTGCAGCGGCGGACGATTCATACACGAAGCCTGAATTCAGGTATAAAGCCTCAGATGTTTCGCCATGCTGGCTGCGCTGCGTGCCGCCATGCACCAACTGGGTTGCAGAGCGCTGATTTTTTGCGTCTGACAATGGGTTTTTTGTGTTGGCCATCTGTTCTCTCCAAACAAAAAAGCCGACCCAATTTGGCCGGCAACGCGGTCGACTTTAGCATTTGTTTTTAAGGTGGCTGCAATCAGACCGGCCAAATCACCACCATTTTGATGATGTAACGCCAATTGCGCCTTGGCGTCAATATTGGTGAGCCTGCCAAAATGTTGCTAGAGCCTGCCAATGTTGCTAGACAAGAGCCAACAAAAACTCTTGGGCGGATTTCAGCACACATATGGTAGGCGCAACAGGTATCTTTTCTGCACACATGATTGCAGATCTCAACGCATCAGGTTCCATCAAAACATCAAAGCCATTTGACGATGATCAAGTGCAGCCCGCCAGCCTGGATTTGCGCCTGGGCGATATCGCTTATCGCGTCCGCGCTAGCTTTTTGCCCGGACCGGGCAAAGCCGTTCAAGACCGGATCAACGATCTTAAATTGCACGAAATTGATCTGTCCGTCGGCGCGGTGCTGGAGCGTGGATGCGTTTATATTGTCCCGCTCATGGAAAGCTTGAAGTTGCCATTAGCTGTTTCAGCTACGACAAACCCAAAGAGTTCCACCGGGCGTTTGGACATTTTCACGCGCGTCATCACCGATCAGGGCCGCGCCTTTGATACCGTGCCAGCTGGCTATCAAGGCCTGCTCTATCTGGAAGTCAGCCCGCGTACTTTCCCAGTGCTCGTGCGCCAAGGGTCGCGCCTTAGCCAGATCCGTTTCCGCGAAGGCGATACTCGCCTCAATGTGGCAGAACACCAAGCCTTGCATAAAGAACAAACCCTCGTGTTCGATCAAAACGCCCCCGTCGACAATGGCGTTGCCCTATCGATTGATCTTAAAGGCGGCGATCGTGGCGGGTTAATCGGCTACCGATCCAAACGCCACACAGCCGTGGTCGACGTTGATAAAAAGTCGGCACTGGATATTTTGGATTTCTGGGAGCCGATTTATGATCGTGGGTCGGGCGAATTAATCCTGGACCCAGATGAGTTCTACATTTTGGTGTCGCGCGAGGCGGTGCATGTCCCGCCCGATTTCGCTGCTGAAATGGTGCCGTTTGATCCGCTAATGGGCGAATTTCGCGTGCATTATGCGGGCTTTTTCGATCCCGGATTTGGTCATGCCAACGCCGCAGGTGCGGGCAGTCGCGCAGTTTTGGAAGTGCGCTCCCGCGAAGTGCCGTTTTTGGTGGAACATGGCCAAACCATTGGTCGCTTGATTTACGAGCGTATGGCTGAGCGCCCACAAAACCTTTATGGCGCGGACCTAAATTCAAATTACCAAGGTCAGCACCTCAAATTGTCAAAGCACTTTAAGGCGAACTAGACCACTGGCTCGAGGCCAGGGTGGCCTGTGGGTTTGGTAATCCCGTTACCACAAACGCTGCGGCATCCCCGGCCAACCAAGTGGCGTTCGCGCCACGCAGGCTGAGCCGGGGTCAGTTATTGGTCGCTTGAGGCGACAAGAATAGGTCCCGGATCAAGTCTGGGACGGTACGATTTTCTTTGTAAAACACGCCCTTTGTACCGCCCCGCACGCGATGCGGGGGCCTCATTGCGATGATGTAAAGCGCCTCCCACCCTTAATCCCTCCCCACCAGGGGGAGGGAGACTAGACCTTGCCATACCCCGCGTCCGTTCTCCCCGTCAGAACGGTGATTAAGGTCTGACTGTCAAAGTTCAAAAAGTGCTAGAATTTGTGGTTCGTTCTTTGCTGGGTCCCCGGGTCAAGCTGGGGGCAAATGCTTTGGCGGGCTGATATACGGTCGAATTGTTTTCCGAACCATCCCGGACTTGATCCGGGATCGCATTTCCATCTGCCATGCATCATGGATCCCCGGATCAAGCCGGGGGATGACGGTGGAGTATGGCGCAGGAATTGGACACCGTTTGGCGACGCGCAAGACCCATTTCCCTCCCCCTGGTGGGGAGGGATTAAGGGTGGGGGGCTGTTAAGAATAGGTCCCGGGGACTCATCTGAGCCAGCTTCTCCTTAGACAAAAGCGAATGGCTGAGTAGTAAGACCAGCTCAATTCATAAGCGGGTAAACCGCAGTCCCAATCGGTGATTGCGGATCTACAGTCAAAATAAATTCGTGGACTAGAGGACGCCGGATACGATGATTTCATAGACCAGGTAAAGCGCAGAAAGGTTTGCCAACCCAAACGCTGGAACGCGGGCGAATGGCCACCCAATATAGTACAGCACGCTAAACAGAACGCGCCCGACAATGATCAGCAACGCAGCAAACTGCGCGCTTTCGCTTTGCAGTCCAATAAGTGCCGCAACTGCCAGTACGGGCACAAGATAAGCGGAAGCTTCGACCTGATTACGATATGTGTTGGCGATCCTGACCGCGAGCGGGGAGAGTTCAATGTTCCCTTTTCGGTTGGATGAGAACCCATAGCCAAATCCTTGGGTCGCGTAGGTGAAAAATATTTGGTTTGATAACAAGATCATGGTCAAAATTGCGAATGCAATTAGTGCAGCTGTGAAAGTCATGTTGTTCTCCGTTAAACTCATCAACAACAAATCAGATTTAGCTGTGTTCCAAAATCTAAAATATCTCGCATAGGTGGTTCATTTTTGAACCACCAGGTTAAGTGTTTGGAGGAAGTGTTAGGTGACCCCGGATTAAGTCCGGGGATGCTGGCGGAGTATAGCGCAGGAATTGGACACCGTTTGCGACGCGCAAGACCCATTTCCCTCCCACTCGTGGGGAGGGATTAAGGGTGGGGGGGCTGTTAAGAGTTGATCCCGGATCAAGTCCGGGAATGCTAGGGGTGGGAGTTGCGCCTTACGCGCCAGCTTCTACCCGCATAAACAGCTCCGGCATCCGGATTTTCAACAGGGCCAAAAACACCAAACTACGTCCAGCGAACCAGAGGTGCAGCGCCCACCAGAGGCCTGCAATGCCCCAAATGGGCGTCAAAACTGCCCACACAACAGCAAAGATTATGGTCGATGCAATCATGCCGTTGCGCATGTCAGACCCCATGGTTGCACCGGCAAAAACACCATCCATCACGAAGGCCAAAACACCAAATACGGGTGCAATCGCTGCAATCAACAAATAATCACGCGCGGTCTGGCGCACCACTTCGCTGGTGGTCATGAAGTCGATAATGGTCGGCCCGCTGATCATAAAAACAATCGTCAGCATGCCCGACAGAATGAACCCCCAAAGTGTGGAAAGCTTGATGGCATCTACAAATGCCGGTCGCCACCGGGCGCCAATCGCCTTGCCGCAAAGTTGTTCTGAGGCGGCGGCAAGACCATCCAAAAAGAACGCCGCGACCATCAAGAAATGCAGCAAAATGCCGTTTGCCGCCAGAATGTCATCCCCCGCCCGCGCGCCCTGCGACGCGAAAAACGAGAACACCGCACTGAGCAAAACCGAGCGGATTAAAATGTCCCCGCTCAATCCCAACAAACGTTTGATCTGGGTAACGTTCAATAAATCGATTTCACTCAGTTTGCGCAACAAACGCGAATGGCCACCAAGTTGCACGATGGCCCAAATGAATCCGATTGCGAGCATCAAAATCTGTGCTGCAACGGTACCCCAAGCGACGCCCTCAATGCCCATATCTAATCCAAAAGTGAACCAGATCGAAAGACCGATATTCGCCAAATTGAGGATCAATTGTAGGATGAGGGCGACGAAACTTTGGCCGCGTCCTAAGAACCAACCGACCAGCGCAAAGTTCATCAAAACAAATGGGGCTGCCAGAATGCGGATATAGAAATAGGTCTTGAACGCGTCCACGACTTGTTCGCTCGCGCCATAAGCAACCCCCGCAAACTCGGCGATCGGCACCATCAATGCCAACACAAATAGTCCGGCGACAAAACCGACGGCCAAAGCCCGCACCAAGTGAGCAGCTTGCGACGCGTCATCACGTGCACCAAATGCTTGCGCGGTTAGGCCGGTGGTCGACAGACGAAGAAAATAGAAAATCGCAGCGATGAAATCAAAAACCAGCCCGCCGATCAGCAAGCCGCCCAGCAAGTCAACTTCGCCCAAACGTCCTACAATGGTGGTGTCTGCAATGCCAACCAGCGGTTCTGTTACAAAGGCCACAGCTGTCGGCAGGGCGATCAGCCATACGTCCTTGTGACCCACTTTAAAGGGAAAACTCGTACCGCTCATATTCATTCACCCAAAGGAAAAGGCAACGCAATGTAGAACGCGTGTTGCCGATAGATTCGCCAAGGATGGACTTTAGCCGCAGCCCGCAATTACGCAAGCCGCGCGCCATCAAAACAATTGATGGGCTTATGAAAGCCAGCGACGCCAAAGGCGGATGAAAATGTACAACGGAAACACAATTGCCGCTCCAAAGCCAAACCAAATGCCAATGTCGCCCATAAAGCTACCAAGGTCGGCAAAGGTGCGACCGATATAGAAGCCGAGCGTGCCAAAAATGGTTCCGGGCGTGATGTCGATCATGCGCATCACAAAACCAACGATCAACGAAAGGATTACTAGCTTAAAAAACACCTTGCGCGGGCTGCCGCCAAAAAAGTCATATTTGTCGCGGCGGCCTTCTTGCCGTGTGTCACTATTGTTAGAATTGCTCATTTTGTTCCCCAAATAAATCTAGCGGCTGAACACACGAAAACACTAGCGATCAGCGCATTGTGCGTTAAATATAGGTGTAATGCAAAAATCAACAAGCGCCCCATCCGCAAAAAAACCAATTGATGCCGATCTGTTCGCTCAGGCGTGGGGGCTGCCGCCAGTGGTGCGCGATTGGTTTGTGGGCAAAAACTGGGCCCCTCGGCAACACCAACTCGACATGCTGGAGGCCGATCGATCTGGTAAATCAGCGCTGTTGATTGCCCCCACTGGTGCAGGCAAAACACTGGCTGGCTTCCTGCCCTCAATTGCTGAATTAGCGGTTGAACCGTTCGACGGTATGCACACGCTTTACATTTCGCCGCTCAAAGCCTTAGCCGTCGATGTGGCCCGCAATCTGATGGACCCAATTAGTGATATGGGGCTCAACATTCGGGTAGAAACCCGCACGGGCGATACACCCTCGTCGCGGCGGCAACGCCAGCGGTTCGACCCGCCCAATATTCTGATGACCACGCCAGAGCAATTGGCGCTGATGTTGTCGCACAAAGAAGCGCCCAAACTGTTCGGCTCGCTCAAACGCGTGGTGTTGGACGAACTGCACGCGCTCGCCCTGTCAAAGCGCGGCGATCTGTTGGCACTCGGGTTGGCCCGTCTCGGCACGCTTTGCCCCGATCTGAAAATCTCAGCGCTTTCTGCAACTGTTGCAAAACCTGAACTGCTGCGCGAATGGATCGGTACGCCAAAACCTGAGCGAGAAGTGGCGTTCATCACCAATGAGGGTGGCGCGGACCCAGAGGTTGAAATTCTTGCCAGCGATGATCGCGTGCCATGGGCCGGCCATTCCGCGCAATATGCGGTGCCAGAACTATTGGAGATCATCAAACAAAACGGCACGACTTTGTTGTTCGTTAACACCCGGTCACAAGCTGAATTGATGTTCCAATCGCTATGGGAGTTAAACGAGGATGGCCTCGCCATCGCTTTGCATCATGGCTCATTAGACGTTGAGCAACGCCGCAAAGTTGAAGCGGCTATGGTGGCAGGCAAACTGCAAGCGGTGGTCTGTACCTCAACGCTTGATCTGGGCATCGACTGGGGCGACGTGGACCTAGTGATCCAAATCGGCGCCCCCAAAGGTTCTTCGCGATTGTTGCAGCGTATCGGGCGATCAAATCATCGATTAGACGAACCCTCGCGCGCGCTGTTGGTGCCAGCAAATCGATTTGAGGTGCTCGAATGTGAAGCCGCAAAAGAGGCGGTGAAGGAACGCGCACAAGACAGCGAAGACCCGCAGCCGGGTGGCTTAGATGTGCTGGCGCAGCACGTGCTCGGCGTCGCATGTTCTGCCCCATTCAATGCGGTGCAGCTCTATGACGAGATCATTCGCGCATGGCCTTATCGCGATCTTGAATGGGAACAGTTTGAACGTGTCGTCGATTTCGTCGCCACGGGCGGATATGCGTTACGCGCTTATGAGCGCTTCGCCCGATTGCGCAAAACTGAAGATGATACATGGCGTATAGCCCACCCAAAAATTGCACAGCAATATCGCATGAATGTGGGCACCATCGTTGAAGAACCAATGCTCAAAGTGCGGCTGGTTCGGTCGCGGGGGCAAAAGCGTGGGGCAACAACCGGGCCCATTGGCCGAGGCGGGCGGGTGCTTGGCGAAATCGAAGAATATTTCATCTCCCAACTCGCACCGGGCGATACCTTTATCTTCGGCGGTGAAATTGTCGCCTTTGAAGCTTTGAAAGACACAGAAGCCTATGTGTCGCGGGCGGTGGCGAAAAACCCAAAAATCCCGTCATATATGGGCGGCAAATTCCCCTTGTCGACCTATCTTGCCGAACGGGTGCGCAAAACACTTGCAACGCCAAAACTATGGCAAGCACTGCCCAATCAGGTCAGCGACTGGCTGCGCCTGCAACGTGATGTGTCGACCCTGCCGGGCACAGATAGCTTGCTGGTGGAAACATTCCCCAAAGCCGACAAATTCTTCATGGTCTGCTATCCGTTCGAAGGGCGCTTGGCCCATCAAACTTTGGGCATGCTGTTGACCAAACGCCTAGAGCGAGATCGCGCCAAACCGCTTGGCTTTGTCGCCTCAGAATATGCATTGGCCATCTGGTGCGCCACGGACATTGGCGCGCAGTTCAAGCGCGGTCGCTTGTCGCTTGATGAACTATTCGACGAGGACATGCTGGGCGACGATCTGGAAACTTGGCTTGATGAATCAAGCCTGATGCAGCGTACGTTCCGTAATTGCGCGATCATCTCAGGTCTGATCGAACGCCGCTATCCGGGGCAAGAAAAATCGGGACGCCAGATCACCATGTCGTCGGACCTGATTTACAATGTGCTCTACGAACATGAGCCTGACCACATCCTTATCCAAGCCACCCGCCGCGATGCGTCCCGCGGACTATTGGATATCGAGCGGCTCGGCACCTGTTTAAAACGTATTCGACGGCATATAATCCATCAAGATTTGGAACGAATCTCTCCGCTGGCGGTGCCCGTCATGCTGGAAATCGGCAAAGTGCCGATCTTTGGCGAGGGCCGGGAAAGCGTATTGGCTGAAGCGGCTGAGGATTTATTGCGCGAAGCGGCAGGAAAACATTGATGGAATTTGAAATGACCCGATCAGCGCGAACACCTTCGCCCCAACAATATGAAGGTTATGACCTGCCATTTGCCGGGGTGGAAATGGTCGCGCTATTGTCAGGCGGCATATATTGGCCTGAACATCAAACACTGCTGGTTGCAGATTTGCATTTGGAGAAAATGTCGTCATTCGCCAAATCGCGCCAATTTCTACCGCCTTATGATACGGGGGCAACGATCAAACGCTTGGCTGACGATGTGACCGCAACTGGTGCTGAACGCATCATTGCGCTGGGCGATAGTTTCCACCGGGATGAAGGCACCACAACGCTTTCGGTTGACGATGCAGATGCGCTTGCTGTGCTAACCAAGCGGACAGATTGGATATGGATCGCGGGCAATCACGATCCCGCAACCCATGAATTGGGCGGTAATTGTTGTGAGAGTGTAGCGCTGAACGGGCTGACCCTTTCCCATGAGCCAGATGCTAAAGTTGCCAACCAAATTGCGGGCCACTTGCACCCCGCAGCCCATGTGCGCATGAATGGGCGATCCATCCGCCGTGCATGCTTTGTACAAGACGAAACCCGGTTGATCATGCCCGCCTATGGGGTATCGACGGGCAGTCTAAATATCCTCAATTCGGCATTTGCCCCAGTGATCAATCGGGAGCAAATGAAGATCTCGGTTATTGGGCGTGATCAAATTTATCCGGTGGCGCGACGCCATCTGATCGGGCGCTAGAACTTGATTTGAAATCCGGTCTTATTCTGCTTAAAGCCTGAGGCCTCATAAAAGGCCAGCGTTTCTGGGCGCTTAGAACCCGTCATCAGCATTAGCTTGTAACAGCCGATGCGCTGCGCCCGTTGTGTCGCCTCTGCCAATAGTTGGCGACCATAACCCAAGCGTCTGTGATCCTTGTGGGTGACAACATTCTCGATCAGACCAAAGGGACGACAACCACGGGTTAAATTTGACAAAATATAGAGCGTACAAACGGCAACGATGATACCGTCGAGTTCGCCGACAATAATGTCTTGCATTGGGTCATCAATGGACAAGGTGAGGGCATTGCGGAAAGCGGGTTCGGACACTTCAGGGTCGTTCGGGTGCATGTGCGCGTAAATGTCTTGCAGCGCAATATTATCCAATATGGTTGCGTTTCTGATTTCGCATCTCATCATCAGCCAACAATCAATCTTACGACAAAGATCAAGATGAGCGTAAAGCAAACAGCCCAAGTTAAAACCGCGCGTAGCCGTGCATAGGCTTGCGGTACGCGGCCACGCATGCCCGCAGAAACATCCCAAACGCCTTGGATGGCAAAGCCAATGGTGAGAATGATCAGGCCGACATTTATCGGCAACAACAGCGTAATGAACCCCGCAATTGAGCCAAATGTACCCACAATATAGGTGAGGTCTGTACCGGCGCCACCCTGCAAACGAATGCCCCAGCGTACCCCGCCAAGGAACGACAAGATGAGCGCACCATAGCCCACCAGTGCCCGTTCCAAAACCACAGGTTCAAAGGGCGATAAGAATGGGAAGAGCGTAAAAACAAGGCCCAAAACAAATGGCAGCAAGCCTGCAAGACCAGCGAAAGCCACCGTTCGCGACCAAAAATGAGGTAGACTGTTCATTGGCGTGTTACCTCCTAAATGCGACTCCGCTCAACCACCCTGTAAATATCGCCAGTAAAACGGACACAAGTCCATAAAGAAATGAATAGTCTTTCGCGCTTGTCGATAAAAACCGTTCAAATCCCACAGTGCGCACCGAAAATCTTTGTGCTTTCTTGGCCTTCAACTTGCCGTCCTGAAACAAATATGTAATCGCGATATAGTTGCCGTTTGGCACATGCGCAGGCAGTTCAATCCGAGCCGAATAAAATGTATCCGAATGAAAGGTTACGCCGTGGTCAATCCGTTTATACAGATATTGCTCTTTCATTAGTCGGATAAGTTCTTGGCTAAATTCACCCACATTGGCAGTGTTTCCAATCGGTTGCAGAAATGGCGCACTGTCAAATGCCAACCCGTTTACCGCCAGTTCTTCTGGATCAGCTATTTGCTCAAGCGGCAGGTTGGAGATGATGTGGAAGAACGAGGGGAAATTCTTAAAAGCAATTTCCTCGCCATTTAGCCAAATACCAAATTGGTTGGTTTTGCGCCGCGCCACGCGTGTTGAGGTTGGTCCGCGCACAGCAATAACAATATTATAGTTGTTGGTTATCGCATCAGCCTGTTGATCGAAGGCTTTCTCTATGTTGCCAAAGAAGGTGATTTCTTCGCCAGCGAAAGTGGAGGTAATTGATATCTGCGGATCAGAACTTGCGGACACAAGGCGCTGGGCAACGGCTTCAAAAATGCCAAAAAGACTAAACAGCAAAACCGCAAGGAGGCGAAAAATCACAACGTACCCCCTGACAAAACGGTCATCGAAAACGGATCTGCGGGGTTAAGCAAAAGCGACATGGCAAAACGAATGGCAACCGCCAGAACGATGATTGCCAATAGGGCCCGTAATTGCTCGCCGCGCAAATGTTGTCCTGCGGAAGCCCCAAATTGTGCGCCGATGACCGAGCCAACCATCAAAGAGAACGCCAGCAAAATGTCAACGGTTTGGCTGTTCACCGCATGCAAAATGGTCGTCGCAGCCATAATGGCGAGCACTTGCAATAATGATGTTCCAATGACCACCGAGCCGGGTACGCGTAATATATAAATCAGCGCCGGCACGAGAATAAACCCACCGCCAATCCCCAGCAATGATCCCAAAAATCCAATGCTCGCACCAATCACAACGACAGGTAATATGCTGACATAAAGATTTGATCGCTTGAAGCGCACACGGAAGGGCAGGCCATGCACCCAACTATGCTGCCCAGGCAGCTTATGCGGTATTGTTTTGCCCGCCTTGTGTTTGATGATTGAACGCGCGGCCTCAAACAGCATGAGGCTGCCGATTGATCCCAAAAAGATCAAATAACCAAGGGAAATAACCAAGTCTAGCTGGCCAGCTGCGCGCAAAATGCCAAAGGTCCAAACCCCGCCAAAAGCGCCCCATATGCCCGGCACAATCAGGAACAGAGCAAGTTTAACGTCAATGCCGCCGCGTCGCCAATATGAAAGTGCGCCCGATGTTGACGCCGCAACAACTTGGCTGGTCACAGAAGCAACAGCCACAGGGGCTGGAATGCCGGAAAAAATGAGCATCGGGGTGAGCAAAAAACCACCACCAACTCCAAATAAACCAGAGAGGAACCCGACCGCGCCGCCAAGCCCAATCAACATGAAAATATTGAGTGAGATTTCGGCGATAGGCAAATAGAGTTGCACGGCGGTGCATCCTGGTTCTTGAGGGCTCAGTTAGTCCCGGTTTAGGCCCACGCCTATACCCTGTCAATCGCTCAAGTCGGGCGAACCGCCCGCATTTGGACTAATTCGTTCAACCTTTGCGGCAGCTAAACAGGTTGACCGTTCAAAACCGTCAAAAGTCTAGGATTGATGGTGCCACTTTCATTCATGCCCAACACGCGCTCAAACTCCAGAATGGCGTCGCGTGTATTGGGTCCCATAACGCCGTCCGGTGTGCCCAATTGGAAGCCGAGTTTGGTCAGCGCAATCTGTACGCCCATCACAACCTCACGCTGTTTGATTTCAGCACCAGGATTGAAATTTTTGTCCCAAGTGCCAATCGGCGCAAAATTACTGGCCAAGTCAATTGGCTCTGCACGCCACTGTGCAAGTTCTAGCTTGATGGCGCTCATTTGGGTTGGATCAAGCGAGCGGGCAACGTCGTCGCGGGCTTTCTGGGCGTCTTTGTCACCGTTCGCCGCTGCAATTGAGAACCATTTATATGATTGTTCAAAATCTTGGGTGACGCCGAGCCCGCGTGCATAAAGCATGCCCAAGTTAAACTGGCTATCCAATACGCCGCGTTTTGCAGCTTCCTCAAACCATCGTGTGGCAGCGTTGAAGTCGCGTTCACCGTCAGGGCCGCTCGCATACAAAGCTGCCAGGTTGTGCATGCCCATGCGGTTGCCCGCCTCAGCGGCACGCAAGTACCAAAGTTTGGCCTGGTCAAGGTTTTTTTCGATGCCTAATCCATGCTCAAACGCTGTACCAAGCCTATATTGCGCAGCGGCAAACCCGCTGGCGGCGGAGCGCTCGAACCACTTTACAGCCGCTTGAGAATCTTTGGGCACTGCTTTGCCTTCAGCAAAGATCAAACCAACTTCGTACTGGGCGCGTGGATCGCCATTTGCTGCGGCTTCGCGCAAAGCAATTGGCCCCAATTCGGTTGGTGGCAAAGCCACTTCTATCGGCGAATTTGGAATGCTTGCCGTCACGGTTTGCGTATCAACCAATTGCGGTGTTGGCGCAACCAAACCAACATTTTGCTCGATCATGGATGTGGCGCTCGTCAACGAGGCCGTTTGGGTTGGCATAGGTTGCGAATTTGAAAGCGCGGTTTCGACTTCGGTGAGACTTATTTGGCGTGGCGCTTCGCCCACATCTTGCGACCCAACAGTGGATGGAATGCCGACGTCTTTGATGTCTTGGCCTTTGTCGAGCACCAAGTTGGCGGTCATCGCAATAATTGCAACAATTGACGCAGCAAGCAGAATTGGCTGTCGGTTGCGCGTTAAAAAGCTCTCTGGGTCTTCGGGCAAAGCCTTGGGGTCTTTGTTGGCATGGTCTGCCACATCCAAATCGGCGAGCGTGCTATGTGGTTTTGGTGTTTGTACCAAAGATTGTGGGCGCGCCGGCTCTGGTCCCACAGACAAGGTGCGCACATCTTCGCTGGCTTGCTCTTGTTCATCAAGGATTTCTGCAGTTTGCTCAACCTGTGGCTCTCGTTGTCCAGGGATGGGCTGCTCTGCGCGTAGTGTTTCTGTTGGCTCGTCTTTAGATGGTTGCTTGTCCTGTTTGATCGATTTGATGCGATCAAATGCACGGCCCAAAAGTCCACCGCTGCTAACGGGGGTGGGTTTTGTATCATGACGTTCAACAGAGGCGCGCCGGGCTGCGGCGATGAAGCTTTCACGTGATTGTTGCGCGATGGATTTTTGATCGCTGGCTTCAGCCTCAAAATTGTGTGACTGCGGAATTGGCGCGGATCGTTCTGCGACTTCATCGCGGACGAAAGAAGATTTTGGTACTGGTGGCACTTCAGCATTGTTTGATGTTGGCGCCGGAGGGGTTTGCTTTTGCAACGGCTTGTGTGTCTGCAACGACTTGGTAACATTAGCACGATCGACCGGCGGAACATTTGTCGTGGCGGCTGGTGTAGGCGCTGTTCTTTGCGGGACAGCAGAAGCTGTCAGCGCCACAGGCTCAGCTGCTGAAACCGATTTTTGAACTGGACCGGACGAAGCAGAAAGCGCTTCAAGCCGCCTTAAGCTGCTTGACAGGTTATTCTCGATAACCCGTAAATCGTCATACTGATCTTCATTTGCAACCTGCACATTGCTTGGTAGGCGAGAAATGGCAGCCGAAATGCGATCTTCCATTGCCTGCAAAGCGTCCAGGGAAACCTGTGCGCCGCCATTCGCAACAGACCCGGCGCTCCTAAGCTCCTCAAGAGCTTCGGCAAGGCGCGTCTCCATCGCTTTCAGCATCACAAATGTTTCGGGTGATCCTGAATTGTCGCCGCCCAAAGATTGGGCGGTTGAAATGCCTTCAATCGCACGGGCGATGCGATCTTCCATCTCCTCAATGCGTGTGGTGACATGCTGGTAGTCTGACGCGCCGCCAGGAATTTGACCTTTTGCTGCAAAATCGTCGAGCCGACTTTCAAGCGCGGTGAAGCGGGGTTCGAGCGCATTGACCAGCTGGCCGCGCAAGCCCTGCATCTCGCGCTTAACATCGTTGGTGAGGCTTCCTGATTGACCATTGTCCATGGCTGACAATCGCTGCGAAACATTCTCGATTTGCGCTAAGATGTTGTGGCTTTGGTCATTCGCGTCGCGTTTTTGCATATCGCTAACCGCGCGTGCAATTCCAGCAATGCCCTTCGCAATCGTTTCAATGCTGCTATTTGGTTTGTCGATGCTGGTTTCGAGCGTATCAAACTTCTCGTAAATCGAGCGAATGCTCTCTTCGATACGTTGTTGACGTTCGTCGCTTACATCTTTGGCTTCATGGACCTTAATTTGTTCAATATGTCCAATTTGGCGGACTTGCAGTTCGGCCAATCGTTCAAGCGCATATTGCAGCCCGTCGAGTTGGTCGCTGATCGCCATCGCTTGCGGCGACTTATGTTCGTCAATTTCTGTACTCAGATTTGATATTTGGTTTTCAATACGCGCAAAACTGTCTTTACTGGGTACCGCACCTGCCAGATCGCGAATACTGCGGTGCAAACCTTCGATTTGCCCAGTCAGCTCAGCGAAATCGTGAGTTGGACCGATACCCGCCTCATCAACTTGTGGCTGAACTTGTGCCATGCCGCTAGGAATATGTGGGGCAGGGATGTTTGCATCCATTTGACCAGTTGAGGCCCGAATTTGCGCAATTGCGGCCTCAAGGTCATTATTTGCGAACCGCTTTTTCTTTTTCTTGGATTTTTTCTTCGGCTTGACTTGTTTCGCGCCCAACAGATCAACCGCGGTTCGAACGTTCAACAGCGCTTCCTGGCGCCGCATCTCCAAATCACTTGCCGCATTCATTGCTTGTGAAATGGGGGCTTGTACGTTTTGCTCTTGCTTGTCGCCATCTTCAAACTCTAAAATTTGGTCTTGAACCTGTCCCAAAAGGTCTTCAAGCTCATTCTTTAGCGCGTCCCAGGGTTGGGGGGCGGCGTTGTATCGGCTGGATGGCGGCGTCTGGGCCGGATATGAGCGACTTTTTGGCATATTCTATCCACAAAAGGGGCGGCAATGAATCGAGCTGCTCGAATATCAAGTTCTCGAACAGCCCTACCTTTCAGTGAACATGGTAAAGAAGCTGTTAACTCTTGGTTCAAATTGGCTAATATTGGCAACGATTCGCCATCAGCGATCGATTTGCGGCGATGTGCGCCTGCACAATCATTGAATTTTGACTATACTTAAACCCCATAACAGAATTGGTGAGGGCCAACATGTCAGCAAATGCCGGCGGACACGTTTATACGATTGGAGATTTGGCCGATTTTTTTGGCATAACTCACCGTGCCCTGCGCTTTTATGAAGACAAAGGCATGCTTAAGCCCAGAAGGATTGGGCAAAAACGCCTATATTCGAATAGGGACCGCACAAAGTTGCGTTTGATTTTGAATGGCAAGCAAATCGGTATGACCATTCGCGAGATTCAAGATTTTCTGGAAAGCTACGAATTGCGTGATGGCAATGATGTGCAAATGCGCAAAGCGCTCGCAAAGGTAAGGTCGCAACGGCTGCTGCTCAAACAACGACGCGAAAGTATTGAAATGAGTTTACTTGAGCTAGAGCGGGTAGAAGCGATTATCGCCGGAATGGTTGAGGCGGGCGCGTCGCTTGACGAGTAAACCAACATGCGAACTTGAAACTGGCAAGCGTGACTTGTTATGTGGCAATTGTTACGCTACACCAGATTTATAAGGGCAGCACAGGAAGCCAAATGTCTGTAAATCGCATCATTATTGCCGACGATCATCCGTTATTTCGGGCAGCGCTGCGCCAAACAATTGAAGCTGAAAATGGTGCGGATTGCACGATTGAGGAAGCTGGCGATCTAAATAGTCTGACATCATTGTTGGAACAAAATCGCGATTGCGATTTGGTTCTGCTTGATTTGGCAATGCCCGGCGTTCGTGGATTTTCTGGCCTGTTGCTGGTCCGCGCTCAGTTCCCCGAAATTCCTGTGATGATTTGTTCGGCCAGCGATGATGGGGCCACAGTGCGCCGCTCAATCGATTTGGGTGCCTCCGGATTTTTGCCAAAATCTGTTGGACCGGAGACCATTCATTCCTCAATCAAGACCGTGCTTGCTGGTGGTATTTGGGTGCCCGATGGGTTCACTTTCGATGACGAAAGCAGCGAGATTGCTGAATATACGAAGCGGCTTGCCACATTAACGCCGCAGCAGGTGCGCGTATTGATGATGCTTTCTGATGGGTTGATGAATAAGCAAATCGCCTATGAACTGACCGTATCTGAAGCAACAGTAAAAGCGCATGTTTCCGCCATTCTGCAAAAGCTAAATGTTGACAGCCGCACCCAAGCGGTGATCGCGGCGTCCAAGCTGGAACAAGGTCAAATCGATGCGGTAACGCGCGGTTAATTCACTTGTTTTGCAGCAATAACAAAAACTGCTTTTCTCCGTCCCTATTAAAGCGAATTACCCTGGAATTAGGTTCACGCTTTGCCCAATTGAGTGCATAAAGTTGCTCCAAAATGGCTTTGCCCAACGTTCCTGCCAAATGGGTGCGGCGTTCGCTCCAATCAAGGCATTGAAGGCATAAGGGACGCCGCGCGGACTGGATCGTGCGCACATCAATACCAAAAGTACTGAACATCTCAGCGCCGGCTTCGCTCAACTCTAGGTCTTCGCCGTCTTCATGCAAATGACCGTTTGCGATCAACGCATCATAGAGCTGAATGCCCTTGTTCCCAGCCAAATGGTCATAACAAACCCGTGCGTCGCGCAGCGCCGGATCACGCGGGCCGGTGCGGGTGCGCAAATGCCCCTTCATGGCAGCCAAATGCATGAGATGTTCTAACACAGCGGCCACTTCATCATCCATTAAGGCGAAATAGCGATGCCGACCCTGCTTACGCATACGCACAAGACCACCTTCTACCAATTTGGACAAATGCCCGCTTGAGGTCTGCAACGTTACGCCCGCTTCTTGCGCCAATTCGGTGGCGGTCAGCGCTTTGCCGCTCATCAACGCAGATAAGATGTTGGCGCGCGCCGGATCGCCAATCAATTGGCCGATGCGGGAAATGTCGGGTCCGTCTTTCATAGTTCGATCATAGCCGAAGCATTCACGCGGATCAATATGGCAAAAGCGGGGTTCAATCAGAAGGAACGCGCAATGATTACCTGTTTCATTCAATACCAAATCGACCCGACGAAGAAGGCCCAATTCGAGCAATATGCGCAAAATTGGGGGCAGGCGATCCCGCGTTGTGGGGCCGATTTAGTCGGCTATTTTGCGCCGCACGAAGGTTCTTCCACGTTGGCCTACGGTGTTTATTCGATTGAGAATTTGGCGGCCTATGAGCAATATCGAACGCGGCTTTCTGCTGATCCGCTAGGACAGGAAAACTATCAATTTGCGCAAAAAGAAAAGTTCATCCTCAAAGAAGATCGCACGTTCCTAACTCTCGCTTCTGCGCCACACGCGATGCCAAAATCATGATCGCGGTGATTTTTGAGGTTATGCCGCACCAAGAGCATAAAGATGCCTATTTGGACATAGCAGCACAATTGAAAGGTGAGCTTGAACAAATCGATGGCTTCATCTCAGTCGAACGTTTTCAAAGCCTGACGCATCGGGACAAAATACTTTCGCTTTCGTTCTTTGAAAATGAAGCGGCTGTGCTGACTTGGCGCAACCTACCGAGCCACCGTTATGCGCAAAAAGCCGGGCGAGGCAAACTATTCGTGAACTACCGTCTGCGTGTTGCGTCAGTGCTGCGGGATTATGGTAAAAACGAACGCCATGGGGTGCCCAAGGATAGCCAAGACGTGCACGGCTAACTCAAGTCAGTCGCCCAATTAAGGCCCGCAGAGCTGCGGGTTTCACAGGTTTTGGCAGAATAGAAATGTTGCGTGCCTCGGCCAATTCGCGAACCTGTGGTGTGCGGTCTGCGGTGATGAGAACAGCGGGCAAATGCCCACCAACATTTTGCCGGAGCCACTCAATTGCGTCCAAACCAGATGTCTGATCAAGGTGATAATCCATCAAAACCAGTTCAGGAATCCAGCCTTCCAAGGTGGAAGATTGCGAAATCGACTTGAGCGATTTGGCCGTGCGCACATCGCAGCCCCAACCGGACAATAGCGCTTGCATTGCGTCCAAAATATCTTCTTCATTGTCAACGCATAAAATCTGTTTGCCCAAAAATTGCGCAGCATTCACAGCGATTTGTGCAGGTTCTGGCTCAGCAATTGGGGTTTCGCCCTTGTTCGCTTCGGCGACGTAAATTGAAAATCGTGATCCCTTATCGACTTCACTCTCGACTTCAAGCTGCAAATTAAGCGTGTCGCAAATACGTTGCACAATCGACAGGCCAAGTCCCAACCCGGAGGCAATACGGGCACCGGGCTCAAGCCGCGAAAACTCGCCGAAAATCAGTGAATGCTGGCCTTTGTCGATGCCAATGCCGCTATCGATAATATCGAGGCGAATTTTGTTTCCCCGCTTGCGGCACCCCACCAAAACTGAGCCGCCTTCGGGCGTGTATTTTATGGCGTTAGACACAAGATTTTGCACCACACGAGCCACCAAACGGCGGTCTGTACGCACAACGCTGTCTGCCCCCACAAGGCGGAGTTTTATGTTTTTTTCAGTCGCCGCAGGTTCAAATTCCACCCGGACTTTGCGCAATAATTCGCGGATGGAGAACACGGAAATTGCGGGTTTGAGCGCCCCGCTATCGATGCGCGAAATATCTAACAGCGCCGACATAATGTCTTCAACTGCGCCAAGCGATGCATCAATATTTTGCGCCAAACGCGCCAAATCCGAACCATGGGCGCGCTCAATCATGGTGGATGTATACAGCCGGGCGGCATTCAAGGGTTGCAATAAATCATGGCTCGCAGCTGCCAAAAAACGGGTTTTGCCCAAGTTTGCAGCATCGGCCTTGGCCCGCGCGCGTTCGAGCTCTGAGTTCAGCAAGGTGAGGGCTTGGGTGCGATCTTGTACCCGCGCTTCAAGGTTTTGGTTGACCCGCGCCAGTTCACGTTCGGCCTCAACCCGGCTGGAGACGTCAGTGTAGCTGATCACCAGCCCGCCATCGGGCAAATGGTCCGTTCGCACTTCAAGATGTTGCCCCTTGTGCCCCGACCGTTCTGTTAAACCAACGTTCCGATTTTCGATCTGCGCCATCCGTTGGCGCGCCAGGGTTTCAAAGTCACCGTCACCAAAATCGCCGCGCTCCACCAAAAATTGAACAATCGCCGACAGTTTGGTGGTTGGTAAAACAAGCGCGTCGGGCAGGCCCAATAATTCTTGGAATAGCGCATTTGATAAGACCAACCGGTGGTCAGCATCAATCATGGCGATGCCTTGACCCAAATGATCAACAACAATGCGAAAAGTCGGGCCTTCGTCGGTCAAACTCAAATGCTTTCTCCAGTGCCTATAACAGAATGAAGCGTAGCGCAGGGCGCGCGTCCAGCTAACATTTTAGTGCGCATAAACGCAATCATCGACTGCGAATCATCTTGGAAACTACGCAATAGCGTTGGTAAACGAGATGAATATTATCCTGATGCCTGATGTGCCGATCGCCGCCAGACATATCATTTATCGTGAGATTTCACATATTTAGGTTGCAAAATACCAAATATGCAATTTTTAGTTGTATTATGGCGAAGGAAAATATACCTATACTAGGCATGATTACCTATATACGGAATTGTACGGAGACATCTACGTACTCTTCCAATCGCAGTCAACCTAACTACCGAATCTGCGCATAGGGATCATACTGATTAGGTGCTCCCCGCATCGTATTTTAGCGGGGCGTTGAATGTTTTAGATAATTTTAGGAGCAAGCCATGCGTTTTATTACCGCACTCCAATTCAAGGCTAAACCGAACGCAATTTGTGCGTTTGGAGGTCACCAATGACCGCTGACATTTACTATCACAATGCATTTAACAAGGACCGCATGATCCATGTCGTGGACGGTGATCACGGCACTTGCGAAGCGCTGGGCGTTCTGTTTCGTCTTGAGGGCTTTCAAACAGAAACATCTCAATCCATTACCCATTTTCTGGCGAAATTGGATCGGCGTCTTCCAGATGTGATTGTCATCAATATGCAGGTGGATGGGGAAGATACGCTCCCGACAGTTATGCGGGTCAAATCTATGCGCACTGGTTCGCCCGTCTTTATGCTGGCCGACAGCCAAAATGTGGGTGGCGCGGTTGAGGCAATGAAAGTTGGAGCCGCAGATGTGATTTCAAAACCCATCGATACCGAAAAACTGGTGCGCGCTGTGCGCGACGCGTTGCGGCGGGACGTGCATATTGGCGCGGTGCAAACTGGATACCACCGGCCAGTTGAGGTGCGAGGTTTCAACCAGCTCACGCCAAGAGAACGTGAAGTGTTGCAACTGATCACCAACGGGCAATCGAACAAAGAAGCCGGTCGCGAATTGGGGATAAGCCCGCGCACGGTTGAAGTGCATCGCTCTCGCGTTATGGAAAAATTGGGTGCGCGCAATACAGCAGATCTCGTTCGCATCGTTTTGACAAGCTGAACCCCTCCCTCCGCTTGGCAATAAATGCGAACCAATTGGGTGGCTTATGGTCACCCAATTTTGCCCTTGAAATCAAAGCAGCGGCGTTGCAGATTGGTCCCATCGCCATCAGGACGACCTGAACCAAAAGGCCAGATATTTCGGGACGACCCGCGAAAAAAGGGAACAGCCTGATGACAAGCACAACGCCCAGTTCTGACATAGGTGAACTGCTAAAAAGTATGGACCCCACGCTTTCGCCCGTCCGCTATGCTTTTGCAACGGTTCAGCAAACTATTGTTGATCAACTCAATTTTGCGCCTGTACTGACTTTTGTGGAAGACGAGGGGGTAACGCTTATCCTGCGCCAAGAAGACGCCATAAACGCCAGCATCGAGCATGAGTTTATCTGCCAAAAAATTACGCTCAGTGTGCACTCAGCACTTGCAGCGGTTGGCTTTATGGCGGCAATTTCTGAAAAACTTAGGCAAGTGGGTGTGCCATGCAACGTGGTCGCAGGTTATCACCATGACCACTTGTTTATCCCAGTCGACAAGATCGAAATCGCAATGACTGCGCTCAATGAATTGGCAGGCTAGCCACCTGTTGTGGGCAGAACCAAATCGCCAGAATTAAGCGCATGGGCGGTAAGTTGTGACGTATCGATATTCATCGGCAGGTCCAACACTTTCCAAACGCTAACCAAAGCATCGCGCAACTCAAACAACATCTCATCGGTGTGCAACGGTGTTGGCGTTATCCGCAACCGCTCAGTGTCTTTTGGCACCGTTGGGTAGTTGATGGGTTGAATATAAATGTTGTGTTTGTCCAAAAGCATGTCGCTTGCCGCCTTGCAGCAGCGTGCATCGCCAACAATTACAGGAACAATGTGGGTGTCGGTAGGCATGACCGGCAGGCCCGCGGCCGATAGAATTTCTTTGGCCTTTCGGGCTTGTCGCTGCTGGCTTTCTCGCTCCGAGTTTGAACTTTTCAAATGCTCAATCGACGCATGCGCTGCTGCGCAAAGCGCTGGTGGCAAAGCTGTGGTGAAGATAAACTCAGATGCATACGAGCGCACAGCGTCAACAATTGGCTGGCTTGCGGTAATATAGCCGCCCATCACGCCATATGCTTTGGCCATGGTGCCTTCAATAATATCAATACGCTGCATGAGCCCGTCGCGCTCACAAATTCCCGCGCCGCGTGGACCATACATGCCAACAGCATGCACTTCATCAATGTAAGTCAGCGCGTTGAACTCGTCCGCCAGATCTGCGATCTGTTCGATCAGGGCGACGTCGCCATCCATTGAATAAACAGATTCAAAAACAATCATCTTGGGGCGATCTTTGCCAGCCGCCTCCAAAATTTCACGCAGATGGGTCATGTCATTATGACGGAAAATCTTCTTTTCCATACCAGACTGTTTCACACCCGCAATCATCGAAGCGTGATTGAGTTGATCCGAGATCACCAAACAATCAGGGATGAGCCGCGCAATCGTGGAAATTGATGCCTCGTTAGAAACAAAGCCAGATGTAAAAACCAGCGCCGCTTCTTTGCGGTGCAAATCGGCCAATGAGCGTTCCAACTCAACCAGTGGCCGGTTGGTGCCTGCAATGTTGCGCGTACCACCGGCACCTGCACCCAGCTTGCCCGCTGTGTCTTGCATGGCAGCAATGACTTTGTGATGTTGCCCCATGCCCAAATAGTCATTGGAGCACCAGATGGTGATCTCGCGTTCATTGTCAGCACTATCGCGATAGATCGCTTTGGGGAAATGTCCGGCAATGCGTTCCAAATCGGCAAATACGCGATAGCGTTTTTCACGACGCAAAGTATCAATGGCGTCCTCAAATAGTCCGCGATAATCCATCAATTGATACCCCTATCTTACATAACCTAGCACAAATAACTCGGCCCTTTATACCCAAACTATATCGATACACCGATCAGGCAACATGACGCAGGTCAATTCATCCCGATTGCTCGACAATCTTAGTGGTCAGCATTGGCCTTGCCTTAATATTTAGGGCATTACGCAAAAACCACAACCAGATTGCGGTATTTTACACATCACTTTTTTTGATATCTCCATTTTTCCTGCCGGGCAATCTATCCACCTATGCCTGAGCAAACCGCGAAAAACCTAATCAAAATGGCAAGAACACCTAGCCGCCATGGGGCCAGCTTGACATCAAATCCGGGCCAATTGTGTTTGTGCTAGGGCCGTCGCAAAACTTTGGCGTGTATTTGCCGCAAGCAATGAACCAATTTCGTGTACACTGACCCATTGTCGAATGGTGCCGGGTTGTCGTGAATGTCCACGGCTGCGAGAGTAGGCCTGTGCAAAGTTTCACACCAACTTTGATGCCTTGTTTTTAAAGAACTGAGAAAATCGTTGCAAACAACAAGACAAAAAATCAGCGTTTTTAAACATCAAATGTCAGAAAAACTGGCAGGAAACTGGTATCAATTGGTGCGCGCCAGCGAGCGCAGGGCAGCGGTCAAAAATATCAAAGAAAAAACGCCGTTTGTGGTCGGGGTTACCGGAAGTTGCGGCAAATCAACCACCGTAATGCTGGTTAATCGCATCTTGTCAAAAGCCTATGGACAAGACGTGCAAATGGGGTACTCAAGCAATTCTCAGCGCAGCGTCTACAGAACGTTTCGAAAACTTGTTAAGAACAACCAAACCGTGGTGCAAGAAATATCCGCGGCCGGTGGGTCAGGTTATTTGGACTATCTCGTGCGCGATATCCCCACAAATATTGCCGTTTTAACGGCCATTGGCACAGATCACGCCAAAGCGTTCCCGTCTTCACATGATATTGTTCTTGAGAAAGAGAAAATCCTCGCCTCGCTCGTGCCGGGGGGGACGGCCTGCCTCAACATCGACGATGAACATATCGCTCAAATTGCAGAACGTGCAAATAAAGACGTCAAACAAATAACGGTCAGCTGTGAACGTGATGCTGACATCCGCGCGCATATCCGCAGTGCGGACTGGAAGCGGCAACTGTCATTTGACGTCACAGTCGAGGGGCATACCCATTTTGTGCAGACCAAATTCGTAGGAACCATTGCGCTGCACAATGTACTTTTGGCCATCGCTGTTGTGCATGCAATGGGGTTGGCAATCGAACCTGCAATTAAAGTTCTCGCTGAAATGGGATCAATTGAAAACCGGGGCAATATCCAGCAAACACAAGACGGTCAGAGTTTCCTGCTCGATAGCTATAAGGCACCGCTTTGGTCCACACAGCTGTTCATCAATGACTTGGAGAACATAAGAAATGGCCCGATGATCATGGTGCTCGGTCATTTGTCGGACACAGGCAATGGTGGGGCACAAAAATATAGGCAAACGCTGAATCGTGCTTTACCCCATGTCGACTTGTTGATCGGGATTGGCAGGTGTTATTCAAGTGCGCAAAGAATAAAAAAGGCTGACCCAACCGCGAACGTATTGGCTTGTGAAACGATTGATGACGTGTTGGCGGCAATTGCGCCACATCCTGACGCCCTCATCATTCTAAAATCGGCCAAAAATGCAAAAATCTGGCGGATATTTGCTGCAAAAGACGCTCCAGTTTCTTGTAAGGTTCAGCTTTGTTCACTGGAAACTGAATGTAAGAACTGCAAACTGTTACGCGCCTAATTCGGCAAGTAACTGATCCCCCAGCCGTAAAACTTCATCGACCAAACCGTCATCCTGACCTGTCACACTGCGTGCGCCAACAAAACAGGGGCGGATAGCCAAGATGTCGCCAACCTTGGTGGTGCTGGGGATAAAGGTGTTGCCACGCACCAAGCGACGGTGAATGCGTTGATTAAAGGTATTGAGGTCGTCAATGCCAGGCGCAACATAACGAAAACAACAAATTGACAGGCTCGGCTCCAGAACCAGCTCCAGCCGATCATCTGCCCGTGCACGTGCCGCAACCCGCTGCGCCATGTCATTGTGCCGTTTTATGCGCTGCCGCATGCCATCAACGCCGATCTCTTTGAGCATCGCCCAAACAGCAACGCCGCGCGAGGGGGCGCTAAGTTCAACCCCAAAGTCAAAATAGGGGATGCCGAAATCGTCCATCGAATGTGTCGGGGTGTTTGCCCCATCCTGGTAATCAACCGAACCCTCTAAATAGTCCGCAGGTTCCTGCGTAAAAGCGCGATGCAATATCTTGCGGTCGCGGACGAAAGTCGCGGCGATGCCGACGCAAGCCCCCAACCATTTGTGCGGATCTACAATGACGCTGTCGGCAAGTTCTAATCCATCAAATAGGTGCGCAATACGATCATCCAAAACACCGGGTAATCCATAAGCACCATCCACGTGAAACCAGATTTTGTTGGCAACAGCGATTTCGCCTATGGCGCGAATTGGGTCGATTGCGCCGGTATTGGTGCTTCCAGCATTCGCAACAATTGCGACAGGCAATAGATTTGCAGCCAAATCTTCTTCAATGGCGGCCGCAAGTGCTTCAGGCCGCATACGCTTTTGATCGTCGCAGGCGATCAAGCGGACGCAGCGTCGCCCTAAGCCCAGCACGCCAGCTGACCTCTGAATGGTGTGGTGACACTCAGCGCTGGCATAAATCCGCACCGGTCGGTCCACACCCTCAGCCGCAACATCATGCCCCACCTGTTCAAATGCCCATTGCCGCGCACCACCCAACGCGATCAAGTTTGCGACCGATCCGCCCGTCGAGTAAATGCCTTTCATGCCCGCGACGCCGCACATTTCTGACAGCCAATCGAGCGACAATTCCTCCAAGAAATTAAAGGCGTTTAGTGTGTAGCGTTGTGGCGAGCCAATTGACCCGGCAGCTGATGCAATAGCCGATGCCGTCGTACCACCCGTGGTAATAAACGATGTAAAACCGGGTCGAATAATTGCAGAGCCATTGGCGATCACTTGTTCAACAAGCAGCTCGCTTACCGCCTCAAGGCCGACGCCCGTTTGTGGCAGCGGCTCGTTCAGGCTCTCTTGCCATGTCTTGCCCAGCGCGAGCGCATCTTCGTGTTCAAATTTTACGAATTCATCCAAACCCGCCCCAATTTTGGAAAGATAGGATTGGAATTGGCCTGTTTCGGCAAAGTCTTTGGACATAAAGGTGCTGCATTTTCGCGTTGTTAGATTCGGTGGGTGAATAACTTGCTCCGTTAACGAGCACAATTTCAACTCAAAAATCTAGTCCTGATTAAGGACCAGACGAATGCAAATTGGCTGCAACCATCAGGTTGAGGGCCTGAAATATATGCATTTTTGAATGTAATATTGGTTCCAAACGCTCCCTTTCGTATTTAACGTAAGTATATCTTCATATATTTGGAAAATTATTACCCCTAGTTTTGGCTGGATCACTCCTGGGGGGAGCGTGCCTAAAAAAATCAGATTGAGCGTTTCGCAATTGCTCTATGAAGTGGCCATATTGCTAGCAGGGACATTCACGTCCTGGTGGTTTTTCACCTATGCCAACATTGTGGATCGCCTACAAGGTCTCCTGCAATCGGCGCAAGACACCAATGTTGATGAACTGATGCTTGCCGGTGCCTTTATGATTTTTTTGGTCATGGCGCGCTTATGCCAACATTGCACCACGACAGCGCACAACAAAATCACGTCGCAGCTCGTCAATGACATGCATGCAGATTCTATCGCACACGCAGGCTCTCACGTGACGGATCATCCTGACGTTCATGCTCAATCCGTTTGTGTAGAGCCAAGCGAAAGCGACGTTCATTTTGGCTACCAAACAGACATTGACCACATAGAGCATAGGCTGCGCAGCGCGATAGCGCGGGAAGAATTGACAATTCACTACCAGCCATATTTTTGTGTGCGCAGCAACAAATTGGCTGGTTACGAAGCCCTGGCCCGTTGGCCACAGCGCGATGGCAGCTTCATTCCACCCAGCATTTTTATAGAGGTGGCTGAAAAAACCGGCCAAATCGGTGAACTGTCCACCATGCTGTTTAAGATTGCCTGCAATGAAGCTAAGAGCTGGCCGTCGCACCTCACTTTGTCATTTAACATCTCGGCGCTGCAATTGCATGAACTGGATTTTGCGAGTGATATCATCAGCCTTTTGCAAGAATTCGGCCTGCCGCCACACAGATTGGAACTCGAGTTAACTGAGAGCACACTTGTGTTGGAAGGCAAACGCGCGGGCACGGCGCTTCGCGAATTGCGCGCGTTGGGCGTTAGCATTTCTTTGGACGATCTTGGAACTGGGTATTCAAGTTTTCTGCGGTTGGCGAAAACGCCGATTGATAAACTCAAGATTGATCGGCATTTCGTTGCGGAATGTTGTGGCGATTATCGTGTGAAAAAAATCGTCGAAGCGATGGTGGCCTTGGGTAAAAGTCTTGATGTTGTTGTGGTTGCCGAAGGGGTGGAAACCGAACAACAGCTCCACATCATAAGCCAAATGGGCTGTGATATTGCGCAAGGATTTTTGTTGGGCAGCCCGCGGGATGCAAAACACGTCAATCACGACATTAGCTATGAGGCATCGGTGGTCGTTCCGCTGGTCAGTCGCTTGCAGGCAAGCTAGCCAGACCATGCTATCTTGGTTGTGGGTGCGAAAACCATGTAAAAACTTAACTATCTAAGCATATATACGAGCCTCGGACCTGTTTCCATTCGGGGAAAATTAAATCTCGTCCCGTACGCTGGCGCTAAAGCGATCACGCAGAAAGAACGAGAAAGCTAAATGGGCAGCAAAAAACCGCTAAAATCAGGCAACGCCAGAACAGATGCTTTGATCATAGCTGCGGTTGTTGTGGCGGTTTGGTCCTTTGTTGCGCAATGGGAACCTTTGACGTTGGTCTCCAAATTATTTGGAGACTTGGAGAGCTACAATCTACGCGAGGCAATGCGGGGCCTGATTTTAGCTGGGATTGGCAGTATGGTTTTTGCGTTGCGGCGCCATGCGGATTTTCGAAGAGAAGCGCTAGGGCGCGGTAACGCTGAAGACGAAATCGTTTGGCTCACCCAACATGATCCATTGACCCGTTTGCCTAATCGTCAGTGTTTGCAGAGTAAAGCTGAACAACTGGAAGCTTCGATCTCGCAACACCCCACAAAACTCTACGCCGTTCTGGCGCTTGATCTGGATGGCTTTAAGGCCGTCAACGACCTGGTGGGGCATGCTGGGGGTGATGAATTGTTGGTCCAAGTCGGTGATCGGCTAAAGTGGCTGCTTTCTGAGCACCAGGTCTTTCGCCTGGGGGGCGACGAATTTGCTGCCTTGTTGAGCGTTACGCACAAGCAAGACGCGCTGCAAATTGCACAAAAAACAACTAAGGCACTCGAAAAGCCCTTTGAAATTAAGGGTATTCAGGTGGAAATCGGCGCATCAATTGGCATCGCAATGATGCCCGAACACACGACCTCGCTTGATCGTGCATTGGAGTTTTCAGACCTTGCAATGTACAAAGCAAAAAAACAGTCCAAGGGTACGTGCCAAATGTTCACCCAAGGCATGGGCGCAGAAATTGTAGAACGCTCAAGGATAGAATTGGAGTTACGCCGAGCAATCGGTGGTGATCAAATCTGCGTTCATTATCAACCCTATATTGACCTCAATACGGGCGAAATTCTGGGGTTTGAGGCACTGGCACGCTGGCGCCAAGCTGATGGGACGATGATCCCTCCAAGTATTTTTATCGGCATTGCAGAACAGTCTGGACAAATTATTGAACTGTCCGAATCTCTGTTCAAAAAGGCATGCCTTGCCGCATGTGATTGGCCAGACGACAAAACATTGTCATTCAATTTGTCGCCATCTCAACTGCGCGACCGATTGCTGAGCGCTCGTATAATTGGCATGTTGTCAGAATGCGGGTTGCCCCCGCACCGCTTGGAGCTAGAAGTGACCGAAAGTTGTTTTGTGCATGATCACGAGACAGTAATCGCAACCCTTGTTGATCTAAAGAACGCGGGCATTCGAATTGCACTCGATGATTTTGGTACGGGATATTCAAGCTTCTCGCGTTTGACGAAAATTGAATTTGACAAAATCAAAATCGATCAGCTGTTCGTTCAAGAATGCGGCGAGAGTGAGCGGATGGCAAAAATTGTAGGGGCAATCTTCGCGCTTGGTAAGAATTTGGAAACAACGATTGTCGCCGAAGGTATCGAGACCACGGCACAGCTGGAGGCGATGAAGGCATTTGGTTGCGACATCGGTCAAGGTTATCTGTTTGGAAGGCCCGAGGCTGAAGACGTTACGGTGGACCTGATTGCTGGCATAGATTCTGAGGCGGACAAAAAACGCATCGTGCCACCGCTCAGTCGCTTGCAGGCAAGCTAACGTTCGGGCTGGTTCACTATTCTTGCCATCTGCCAAAGTCATGAATGTTTGTGAATGCATCATTCAAAATGATCATGGATTATTTGATCAAATTGCAGCGATATGGGGTGACATAGGCGAATTCACTCGCTACGCTTGTGGCTCTTCGTCATTTTTTCCGTCAACAATTGATATAGCCTCTCGATTCGGGCCGATTGTTGAGAAAGGTATGCCATGTTGGATATTGCGTCGAAATTCAAAATGTCTCAGGCCTATATTGATGGCCAGTGGGTAAATGGAAGCACGAACAAAAGTTTCGCTGTGACCAACCCCGCCAATGGTGAGCATTTGGTCGATGTTGCCGATGCAACACAAGCAGATGCACTTGCAGCAATTGCCGCTGCAAAAGCTGCTTTTAAGCCGTGGGCGGCGAAAACTGCCAAGCAACGCTGCGATATATTGCGTAAATGGAACGATTTGATTTTGGCCAATGTGGACCAATTGGGTGCGTTGCTTGCCACCGAGCAAGGTAAGCCCCTCGCGGAGGCAAAAGGCGAAATCATTTATGGTGCCAGTTATATCGAATGGTTTGCCGAAGAGGCACGGCGCGCTTATGGCGACATAATCCCGGCGGCTCGCCCAAACACTCAAATCGTGGTGATGAAACAGCCCGTGGGCGTTGTTGCGGCCATCACACCATGGAATTTCCCCAACGCCATGATCGCCAGAAAAGTTGCGCCCGCCTTAGCTGCTGGGTGCACAATTGTGATCAAACCTGCGCCCGAAACGCCGCTGTCGGCCTTGGCGCTTGCCGTTTTGGCTGCGGAGGCAGGTGTCCCTAAAGGCGTGCTCAATATTCTACCCACCACACACACCGCAGAGGTGGGCGACGTGCTCACCAAGCATGAAGACATCGCAAAAGTGTCGTTCACCGGATCGACAAATGTTGGCCGTCTGATCATGCGCAATGGCGCGGAAACGGTAAAAAAACTGTCGCTTGAATTGGGGGGCAATGCCCCCTTCATCGTGTTTGATGATGCTGATTTGGACGCGGCGGTTGAAGGTGCTCTGAACTCGAAATTCCGCAATTCAGGTCAAACGTGCGTATGCGCCAATCGGCTGTATGTACAGGCCGGAATTTACGACGCATTCGCGACAGCTTTTGCAAAACGTGTTGAAAGCCTTAAAGTTGGAGATGCGTTTGAAGATGGTGTGACGCAAGGGCCACTGATCAATCCAAATGCGCTGAAAAAGGTTGAAGAACTGGTGGCTGATGCCGTGGCAAAAGGCGCTATTGCTGCAATCGGTGGTCAACCGCATACGCTGGGTGGCCTTTACTATCAGCCGACAGTTTTGCGTGATGTGCCGCTCAACGCGCGCGTTCTCAAAGAGGAAATTTTTGGTCCCGTTGCACCGTTGGTTAAATTTGAAACCGAAGAGGAAGTGATTGCGCTTGCTAACGATTCAGAATTTGGTTTGGCGGGCTATTTCTTTGCGCGTGATATTGGCCGTGTTTGGCGTGTTGCTGAAGCGCTGGAATGCGGCATTGTTGGCGTAAATGAAGGTGTTACATCCGCGGTTGAAGCGCCGTTTGGTGGCGTCAAACAATCTGGTCTTGGTCGTGAAGGCAGCCACTATGGCTTAGATGACTATTTGGAAGTGAAATATGTGCTGATGGGCGGTTTGGGCCGCACTTAAAAGACGTCGGCTCACGTTTCCATGTTTCGCATAGTCAACCGATCTGCGACCTGACTATTGACCTCAATTCGCGCAGTCACGGGGCGAAATCGGCATGATGCAAAAAATTCTTCTTACCGGTTTCGAGCCCTTCGGTGGCGAGCTGACAAATCCATCAATGGAGATCGTCCATGCGCTCGACGGCGAGGGCAGCATGAATTGCGCTGTTGTTTCAGCGATATTGCCAGTGGAACGCTTTCGGTCGGTACGGGCCGCCATCAAACTCATCGAGCGACATAAGCCAGATATTGTTGTGGCTTTGGGGGTTGCGGTTGGCCGCACAAACATTACACCTGAAAAAGTGGCAATAAACTTTGACGACTTTCGCATTGCGGACAATGGGGGCAACCAACCAATTGGCGAACCGATTTCATCGACCGGCCCAGCGGCCTATTTCGCAACGTTGCCCGTCAATCTGATGGTACGCGAAATCAGGAATTGTGATGTGGGTGCCGCTGTTTCTTTTTCAGCCGGCACCTTTGTTTGCAACCATCTCATGTATGGTATTTTGGACCATATTGATCGCAACAATTTGCCAATTCGCGCTGGATTTATCCATGTGCCGCAAGCAACAGAGTTTGCCCAACGCACTGCCGTGCCTTCTTTGCCCTTAGCGGAAATGGTCGTGGCAATCAGACGGTCGATCTTTGCGGCAGCGAACGCGGCAAACGATGTGCAACAAATTGGCGGCGAAATTCACTAGCTCGGACTGAAAAATACGCCAACGCCCGTGTGGCTGCTTCAGCGTCGAAAAGCCTCGCCGATATGAAAAACGCTTTCGTTTCTCTCCTCAAATCAGTCTATTTTGCACCCAGTCCAGACCTGTTCTCAATTCAGTCCAGACCCTAGTGCATTGATGATTTGTGACACCATCATTTGCGGTCGATAACCAAGCTTGGATGGTGTTAAGCCCATTCGAACGATCACCAAACCTTGAGAGGGAATAATAGCCACGGATTGCCCATCATGTCCCAGCATCCAGCGTGTATCCAGCGGAAAATCAAACCCTTCGTCCGGATCAATGCCATCGGGCACCCCAGCATCTGGGCCATGCAACCAAATTTGCCCGTTTCCATATTCGGGCCGTCCCCACGGGGCCAACGAGATATCAGCACCCTTGGTCATCCACGACAAATAGTCTGCTCCAATCAAACGACGTCCGCGCCAAACGCCCTTGTTAAGGATGAGCTGTCCAAGCCGCGCCCAATCGCGCGCAGACGCATACAGGTACGATGAGCCAGCATATGTACCTGCCGCATCGGTTTCAAAAGTGGCGCTGCGCATGCCCAGCGGGCCGAACAAGTTTTGATGTGGCAACAGCAAAGCGCCCTCACTTGCCGCTTCCTGCCAAATCTTAGACAATAAAACAGTGGTGCCCGATGAATACTGGAATTTGTGGGGCAAGTCTTCATTATCCATCGGCAGCGACGCGGCGAAAGCGGCCATATCAGGCTCTAAATACAGCATGCGTGTGACATCTGAAACGCTGCCATAGCCTTCATTCCATTGCAGTCCCGAACTCATGCTCATCAGGTCTTGAACGCGAATGCCTCGACGTTCGTCTCTTTGCCATTTTGGGAACAGATTGGCTGTTTTAGTGGTAAAATCCTCATCAAAAATAGTGCCCATAATCAAAGCGGTTACGGTTTTTGTCATTGACCAGCCAATGAGTGGCGTTTCGGCGTTGAAACCTGAACCATATGTTTCGCCGATCAATTGTCCATCCTTGATCACCACAACGGCGCGCATCTCAGGTCCGGTAAGCGTCTCATCGATCAGGATATTATCCAACCGCGCATTATGTTCGCCCATTGGCCAGGGCAATGGGGTGGTGAATTGCTCGATATCTGCATTTTCAAACGCTATTTGCTTCACCGCTTCCACATTGCCAGTTGGTGCGCTGGCGCAGCCCAAACCTGGACGGTAAACCGCAGTGCCCGTGGCGAACATGCCAAGAAATCGGGCGGTCACCACGCCATTTGGTTCGTCAACGTCAACATTAATGTAGCCAAGGATGGGATGGCCACCAGCTTGCACGTCAACATTCTGCACTTCGACCGGATCTCGGCCCGCAAGAAACACGTTTGAACATACAATCTTGGCAGAATAGTTGGAAGCAATACGCAACAGATCTGGCGGGACGATCACCAAATAGGCAATAATGCTCAAAACAAAAAAGACTATTGCGCCAGCCAATATTTTGGCTGCAAGCCCCATCCACCGCATCAGCTCGGCCTCCCCAACGCGAACAATTGGTGCGCATCAAATCAGATTTGACGCAGGGTGCAAGTGTTTTATCTTTTGCTGAATGGCGAATGGAAAAGGCTTGCGCAATAGCAGGCTAAGTAAATTGCAGCAGTAAAAACAAGCCGCCGCCTCAAAAAATATGTCGTCTAAATTGCCGGAGGCACCAAAAAAACAATGACCAAATGGCTAAATGCTTAGTTGCAACAGTTATATAGTACAGGTTTCACCCAGCAAAAATGGGATTAGGGTCTGAACTCAATTGAGTCCAGACCTAGCGTTCGTCCCAATAATCTTGAATTTGCATGCCCCAATAAGCAAATTGGGTGGCCAATCGTCCGACCGGCCCACCTGCCCATTGCGCTTTGAAAGGCGCGAAGTGCTTATATCGGTCACTTTTACCCGCAATCGCTTCGGCGGCCACAATTCCGATAGCTGCTGTGGTGTTCAGACCATGTCCGCCCGTTGCTGTAGCGGTCCAAATGCCGGGTTCCAATTCGGCGAGGACGGGCATCTTGTGGGTGCAATATCCCATCAATCCTGACCAGGCCTTGTCAATTTCAAGACCGGCAAGTTGCGGATAAATGGCCTCGATATCGCGTCTGAGAAGCCCAGATAATGCGCGGGGCTCAGATTTTTGTGTGGTGATGCGGCCACCCCACAACAAGCGGTCACCATCCTCAATTAGCCGGTAGTAATCTCCCGCGCGGCGGTTGTCGGAAATGCAGCCTTTAAAGCTTATTGCACTCGCGAGCTGTTCTTTCATCCGCTTTGTTGTCACCACATAGGTAGCCACTGGCAACACGGCGCTTTCGATTTTGGGAAACAAGTCATGCATATAGGCGCTGCCGCACAACACCACTTGTCCCGCTTTTACCATGCCACCAGCTGTTTCAATTTTGAAATGCCCATCATGTTTGTGAATAGCGCGCGCTTCTGAGCGTTCGCAGATTTGACCGCCATTTTGATCAATGTCCTTTGCCAGGGCTATGCAGTAGTTGAGGGGGTGGATGTGGAAAGCTGATTTGTCTTCTAGTCCCTGAAAATAGCGCGTGGTTTTGAGCTGCGCACGGACCTGCTCAGTGGGCCAAAACTGGTAGTTGGCGCCGTAAACGGTGCTAAGTTTTTCAACTGATTGCTTGAGTTTGTCGCCTGCATCATGACGAACCAAATTCAGCCAATTTTGTTGTGGCAGCTGACCGTTGGCAGCAAATCCTTCAATGTTTTGCCGAACATAGGCGGTGCCTTCGCGACTGATATCGAACAGGGCTTTTGCATGTGCAACACCCAGCTTTTTCTCCAAATTGAGAATACCTTCGGCATATCCATCGGAGACAAATCCACCGTTGCGCCCGGATGCACCCCACCCGATCTTGTTGCCCTCCAGCAGGGCAACAGATTTGCCGTGTTTGAGCAATTCACGTGCCGTGGTAAGGCCTGCTAATCCGCCGCCAATAACGCAAACGTCAACTTCGATGTTGCCGCTTAGCGGGGCAAAATCGGTCTTGGCAACGAGGGTATTTGCATAATAACTATCTATGTGTGGCATTTCAGATCAATTCTGTTGCAAACGAATTTTGCATGAGAATTGCACATCAATGGAGCGTCTAAAAGCTGAAACTACGCATCAATTGGTGTCCATTTTGCATCAGCATTGGATGACCTGATTGCCGCATCAATAAACCGCATACCCAAAATGCCTTCATCGATTGTGGGGCTCAGGCAATCTGGATTGCGACCGTTGCGTATGATGTCCGCAGCTTCATTGTAAATGGTCGCAAAACCTTCCAAATAGCCTTCGGGGTGGCCGGCAGGCACGCGTGTAACATTTGCTGCCACTTCGCTTGTGCCATGCCCGCCACGGGTCAGCAGATGTTTTGGTTCCCCTAGCATGCTGACCCACAATTGATTTGGATTTTCCTGGCTCCAATCGATCCCGCCTTTTTCGCCATAGATGCGAATGCGCAAATTGTTCTCGTTGCCGGGGGCCACTTGGCTGGCCCACAGATAACCTTTAGCGCCATTTTCAAATCGCAAAAGCATGTGCGCATCATCGTCAACCAACCGACCGTCAACAAAACGCGTCAGATCCGCCGCAATTTCGCGCACCGCCACACCGCTAATGAAGTTGGTGAGTTGAAACGCGTGGGTGCCGATATCGGCAATCGCCCCGCCCAAGCCAGATCGTTTCGGGTCTGCTCGCCAATCGGCTTGTTTGTTTTCTGCTGCATCAACAGCGGCGCTCAGCCAATCCTGCACATATTCAACTTGCACTCTACGCACTTTGCCAATCTGACCGGACTGCACGATTTCACGCGCTTGGCGCACCATTGGGTAGCCAGAATAGTTATGAGTGAGAATAAATTCAGCTTTTGATAATTTTGCAATTTCACCAAGCGCCAACGCATCATTAAGTGTTGCGGTGAGGGGCTTGTCGCAAATTACGCTGATCCCAGCTTGCAAAAATGCTTTGGCAACTGGAAAATGCATATAGTTTGGCGTCACCACAGAAACGGCCTTGATGCCATCTTGACGCGCTGCTTCAGCTTTCGCCATGTCTTCAAATGAAGCATAGGACCGAGATGGATCAATGCCCACCTCTGCCGCAGAAGCTGCCGCGCGCTCTGCGTTTGATGATAAAGCGCCTGCAACCAGTTCAAATTGATCATCAATCCGCGCGGCCATGCGGTGCACCGCGCCAATAAAAGCGCCTTGCCCACCGCCAACCATGCCGTATTTTATGCGTTTATGCATTTTCTATTCGATGCCCATCATTTTTCGTAGCGCGTTTTTATCTATCTCTCCACCTGCGAAATCGTCAAATGCGCGTTCGGTGCGGCGGATGATGTGGTCGGCAATGAAGGGAGCGCCTTCACGCGCACCATCTTCTGGATGTTTCAAGCAGCATTCCCATTCAAGCACCGCCCAACCGTCATAGCCGTGGGTCGCAAGCCGTGAAAAGATACCAGAAAAATCTACCTGGCCATCACCCAAGGACCGAAAGCGGCCTGCTCTGTTCAGCCAAGGCTGATAGCCTGAATAAACCCCCTGTCGTCCGTCTGGGTTAAACTCTGCGTCTTTCACATGGAAAGCGGAGATGCGCTCGTGATAAATATCGATGAAGGCAAGATAGTCCATTTGCTGAAGCAAAAAATGCGAAGGATCATAATTGATCATGCAGCGTTTGTGACCGCCGACGGCTTCTAAGAACATCTCAAATGTGGCGCCATCAAACACATCTTCACCGGGGTGGATTTCGTATGCGACGTCGACACCATGGTCCTCGTAAACATCCAAAATCGGTTTCCATCGGCGCGCCAATTCACCGAACGCTTCTTCGACCAAACCGTCCGGCCGTTGTGGCCAAGGGTACAGATAAGGAAAGGCGAGGGAGCCCGTAAAAGACACTGAAACGTCCAACCCAAAATTGCGTGATGCCTTTGCCGCTTTAATCAACTCGCCCGTTGCCCATTGTTGCCGGGCTTTGGGGTTGCCGCGCACCTGGGGTGGCGCAAGGCCGTCAAATTGTGCGTCATACGCGGGGTGAGCCGCCACCATTTGTCCAAACATGTGTGTTGACAACTCGGTTATCTCCACACCGTTTTCGCGACACACGCCTGCAATTTCATCACAATAACCAACAGAGCTGGCGGCTTTGTCCAAATCAAACAATCGATGGTCGCCCGCAGGCATTTGCACGCCTTTGTAGCCCAAATCGCCGGCCCACTTTGTAATAGCTGGCAAGGAGTTGAAAGGAGCGACGTCGCCCAAAAACTGTGCGAGGAATATGCCCGGACCTGTCATATTATTGGCCATGTCTGTCTACTTTCATTTTTGTCTGACTATTGTAGGCAATTGGCACTTATGCCAACAACTCTTTTGCCTGACTTGGGTTCAAAGGAGCAGGGCGCTCACAGCTTGTTGTCATTTCGATAAACTGACCTTTTTCGCCAGAACTCAAAATGCTGGTCATCACTTCAACGACGTGCAGCGCTAGCTCTTGCGAACAACGGTGTGCCCGACCCTGTGTGATCGCCACGGCCATATCTGAGAGCCCCGCACAACGGTAGTTGGCGTTTTCGCCATCGTTTGCAATAGCGAATGGGTGTTCCCAACCGCCGGGCAATTCAATTGCTTCACCGCGTTTGGTGATGCGGACGTCGCCGCCAAAGAAGTTTGGATCAGGGACGTGCACAGTGCCCTGTGTCCCGTAAAGTTCCATATTGGAATGCGTGTGTTCCCAAACGTCCCAACTGGTGACCAAACTGATCACAGCACCAGATACAAACTCCAAAATCGAGTGGATTGTGGTCGGCGTATCAACGGGTATGGTTTCGCCATTGCGGGGTTCGGACGTAATCAAACGTTCGCTCGAAGGCGTCGAGGTGATGGCGCCAACCCGCTTTACGGCACCAAGCAGCTGAACCAAGTTGGTCACATAATATGGCCCGATATCCAAAATTGGCCCCGCGCCCGGCTGATAAAAGAAATCTGGATTTGGATGCCAGTCTTCCATGCCATGACCCATAACAAAAGCTGTGCCAGAGGTGATCGTGCCAAGCAGACCCTGGTCGATCATATGCCGAACATGTTGGTGCGCGCCGCCCATAAATGTGTCTGGTGCAGAACCAATGCGTAGATTGTTTGCGCCAGCGATTTTTGCCAGCTCTGAACCTTCTTCAAGGCTCAACACATAAGGTTTTTCCGAATAGACATGCTTACCCGCTTCCAAAATGCGCTTTGAAACTTCAAAGTGGGCCGCTGGAATGGTCAGGTTGATCACAATTGAAATATCGTCGCTCGCGAGCAATCCATCAACCGTTTCCGCACGTACGCCGAACTCTTCAGCCCGTGCTTTTGCCGCATCCACATTGATGTCAGCGACGGCCCGCACTTCTATGCCCACGAAATTGGGCGAAAGCTTAAGATATGCTGCAGATATATTGCCGGCTCCAATAATGCCGACGCCTTGTTTTTTGGTCATGCTGATTACTCTTAATAGCTTTTGATATTTTCGATGGAGTTCTTGGCGAAGGAAAACGCGTCTGCTG
>NZ_JBLIAI010000020.1:0-44213 GCF_047634455.1 Maritalea sp. | reverse complement strand
GCGGTCCAGAAAAGCGGCGGCGGCGGCGATTACAGCATCACCTCGTTTGGCATTATAGACTTTACCGGGCGCAAGGTCGCCGTCACGCGCGATGGCGTCTGTTCCATAATAGGCATCATATAGGCTGCCCCATCGCGCATTGGCGGCGTTAAGGGCGAAGCGCGCATTCATGACCGGGACCACCAATTGTGGACCGGCAACACTTGCAATTTCGGGGTCGACATTTTGCGTGCCGATGGAGAACTCTTCCCCCTCTTCCACCAGATAACCAATCTGTTTGAGGAATGCTTGATACTCAGGCTGGTCGATCTGTTTGCCGGCACGTTCCTTGTGCCAGCTATCAATTTTGGTTTGCAAGTCGTCACGGTAAGCCAAAAGCGCGCGATTTCGCGGACCAAGCGCTCCAAGGATGTTTTCAAAGGACGCCCAAATCTGCTCAGCAGAAAACGGCAAGCCGTCGATCACTTGGTTTTGAACCAAGTCAGCAAGCGGTTTTGCAACTTTGATTTTGCCAAATTGAATGTAGTCCTGAGTCATCTTTATTCTCCTATGATTGGCAAGAGAATAGCCAAAATCCTGATGGTGTCAAGAAAATGGAATGCAATTCCATATCATGGAATTATACTGATGGCCGCGTCAGGATAAATGTTGCAACCGCGCCCAAAGTAATCACTTGAATGATGATCACAGGAAAAGGCACGCCAAACATAAAACTAATGGCAAGCACGGTGACCATGGAAGCGACGGCAATTGTTTTCACTTTGAGGGCAATCGCACCGTTTTCGTTCCAATCGCGAATGGCTGCGCCAAATTGGCGATGATTGATCAGCCAATCATGCAGGCGTTGCGAACTGCGGGCGAAACAGAATACAGCCAAAAGCATAAACGGTGTCGTGGGCAACAGGGGCAAGAATGCACCCAAAAAGCCAAGACCGACGCTGATCAAACCTGCACTCAGCCATAATGTTTGTTTGAGAGAATTCATCTCACCCGCTTTCCGCTTAGACCTCACAGATGGGGCATATTGAAGTGAATTTCAATTGTCACTTGCAATCTGATATTAATATGATTATAAAAATCATGTTAATATCTCGGTGTCACCTGCCTTTAACGACATCACAGATCGGCCCACTCCCCCTTTCCTTTCGTGGGCTTGAACAAGCACCCGGTCTAGCGGCCGGGTGCTCCCTTTTTTGACCTCTGTCATTTATCAAGCTGAGGCGCTGTGGCATATTTGTAAAAAAGGGAGGCTCATATGCGCATGCAATCTTTCAATATGGCGTGTGCGATAACCGCACTGGCCATAGGGGGCGTGCTAGCAAATGACAGTGCCGCCAAAATATCGGCGGGCGGCATAGTGCTTGAAAAGACCGACAAGGTGCGCATGGTCAGCGAAGACCTTTATGTCAGCAAAGACTTGGTAAAAGTGCGTTATGTTTACGAGAACATCACGAACGCGCCGCAAGACTTAACGGTGGCGTTTCCACTGCCCAAGATCGCTGCTGAGGACGTACCGTATTCCTATTCAAGACATTTTGAAAACACGGACTTTATTGAGTTTTCAACCAGAATTGATGGCGACAATGTTGAGCCGCGTGAAATCGTCATCATTCGGTCGCAAGACGGCAGAAATGTCACCGAGTTTTTCAAAAACAAAGGTCTCCCGCTTGGGCCTTTTAATGCGCTTTGGAGCTACAATCTTGAAAATGATTATGACAACATCAAGATGATCACCCTCAGCCAAGATTTACGCGAAGAAGGTTTGTTGATCCAAGACAAAGACGGTTATGACCGACGCGCCTGGAGCACAGAGATATATTTTGTCTGGCAATATCGTTTTGAACCGGGCAAGCAAGTCACAGTCGATCACCAATACACGCCGATTACAGGCGGACAATTTTTCCTTGGTGATGTGACCTATGATGGGTGGAGTTTTAAGAAAGACTTTCAAAAAGAATTTTGTGCAAGCGAAAGCGAATGGACAGCACTTGAGAAAATTGCTGGGAAACAGCAAACGCCCCTGATCGTTGATTTGGGTTATATCTTGCAAACGGGAAATAATTGGGCCGGCCCCATCGGGCAATTCAAACTAACTATCGACAAATCCGACCCGCGAAACATTGTAACTTTGTGCTGGGATGGCAAATTGACCAAAATCGCGCCAACGCAATTTCAGTTTGAAGCAAGCAACTTCACACCAAAACAAGATATTGTTATGGCCGTCACACAAGGCTGGCGGGAATAATTCCCCTGCCGCAATAGACAACGAAAAGGCGGCACAGTGGCCGCCTTTTGAATTTGGGTGGGTCCAGAACCGTTGTGTGGTTCTTAGAACTCTTTCCATTCCACATCGGTATCAATGGCCGCATTGCCGTTCGACATGTAGGATTTTGCGACCGATGCGACTTTCTGCTGAAGATCTCTGATGCCGCCGCGTGGTTTTTCTTCTGGGGCAGCATATTCATGCGAGGCGGCAGCTGGTGCTGGCTGGCGCATAGAGCCGTCTGTAATGAATACATCAACAATACGGTCCAACTCGCTTGCCTGACCTTCGGTCTGTTCAATGGCCGCATTTGTCTCTTCAACAAGTGCTGCGTTGCGTTGCGTCATTTCATCCATCTGGCGCACGCTTTCGCTGATTTGCTCGATGGCTGAGGCCTGCGATTTACTTTTTAGTGCAATCGATTCCATTGCCTCATTGTTTGAACGCGCTGCCTCTAACATTGAACCAAGATTTGCAGCCGCTTTCGCCACCAACTTGGTGCCGCCATCAACTTCTGTGCCGGATTGCTCGATTAGCACCTTCACCTCTGATGAGGCCTGAGCTGCTGACTGAGCCAGTCGTCGCACTTCAACCGCCACAACCGCAAAGCCTTTACCCGCTTCCCCGGCTCGTGCCGCTTCAACAGATGCGTTCAGGGCAAGTAGGTTCGTTTGGAACGCGATATCGTCGATCATGCCAATGATGTTTGAAATTTTGCTTGAGCTTCCCGTGATACGTTCCATGGCTTCAGTGGCCTGGCGCATAACATCACCACCCTCTTCCGCAGTTTGGCGTACACGTTCGGCATTTTCACTGGCGCTGTCGGCCTCTTTGGCATTGTCCAAAACAGTACCTGAAAGCTCGCGCATTGCGCTTGCTGTTTCATTGATGGTGCTGGCCTGCTCATTGGTTCGGCTTGACAGATCGTTAGCGCCCGCCAAAATTTCGCTGGTGGCGGCCTTCAAGTTACGCGACGTAGAGCGCAATTGGTTAACCACTTCTGAGAGTTGCTCACCGACGCGGTTCGTATCGTCCTGCAGGTTTTTAAAGGCACCCTTGTAGCTGCCCTCCATGCGCTGCGTAAGGTCCGTATTTGCCAATGCAGAGAGCACCTTAGCTGTTTCACCAACACCACGATCAACCGTATCAACTAGATTGTTCACCCCATGTGCGAGACGATTTAGCTCTTCGTCTGGGAACTCGGCTTGCACACGTTGGGAAAAATCACCATCCACGGCAGCGTCAACCACAGCACCAAATGCGCCTTGCAATTCTTCCATCATCTGGCGACGTTCTTCGCTACGCCGTTGCGAGGCATCTTTTTCCTCTTCGGTCATTTGTAGCACTTTGATGCCATTTTCGCGGAAAACCTCCACGGCCCGTGCCATTTCGCCAAGTTCGTCTTTGCGATCTGCGCCGCGCACTTCAACATCCAAGTCGCCATCAGCCAAGTTGCGCATGGTGGCGGTTAAGTTTGAAATACTGCCCGTGATCGTGCGCGAGAAAAGCAAGCCCAGTAAGACGGCCAAAAGCATTGTGCCGCCACCGACCAAGAGCATCATATTGCGCATGGTTTCGACCGGTTTCATCACCGCGGAATGGGCTTCGGCTGCAACCATTGCCCAATTGACGTCAGCGAACGATACCGGAATTGCCAAAACATGCATGGGCGTATCGCGGTACATCATTGACATACCTTGCGCTTCATTGCCGCCGAGCGCGGCAGTTATCGCCATTGATTCAAAGCGAGAAACAAACTGATCATTTTCCTCGGTAAAGCTAGAATCCACCCGGAGCAGATTATCCGCGCCCACAAGTAAAGTTTCACCTGTTTCGCCAAGACCTTTTTTTAACCCAACAAATGCAGCAATTGTGTCAACCGGAACGCCATAGGCTAATACGCCAACGACATTTCCTTTTGGATCCAGAACCTTTGCGCCCATGAAACTTGCAGCTTGCCCATCATAAGCAGCGTACGGAGAGAAATCGCTAAACGCCACTTCGCCGTCCGGCAATTCCAACGCCTTTTTATAGAATGTATCAAGCACAGAACCTGCTTCTAGCTGAGTAGCAAAGTCCGTTTTCTTGAATACAGAATAAACAACAACACCATCCGCACTGATCAACAAAATATCTTTGTAGCCGGCGTTCACCGCCTGTGTGGAAAGGCTTGGGTGAATTCGAGAATGTGAAAAGTCATAGTTTGTGAATTGCTTTGCCGTATTGGCAAGGTAACGCTCATTTTCAGCGTTCGGGTTGTTGGTGATAAAGCCCTCTTGCAAGAACTGTGTTGGATTTGCATCCGACTGTTCCCACGTGCTGCGTAGCTCACTCAGCGAACTGCCTAAACCAGCATCGCTTGCTGTTTTTAACAGATCTACCTTCATATTGTTCAACAATTCGGCCATTGATTCAGCGCGAATGCTCGCAATCGTGGACAATCTTTGTCGTGCCATTTGTTTGACAGTAGATTCACTAATATTATAACTCACCATGCCAACGCCAAAAGCGGCTAATAACGCGGCGCTAACCAGTATTAGTGGCAGTTTCTGAGAAATCTTCATGGATGGCAATTTAATATTTTTAAGCATTGAGCTATTCTCCGCCCTCGAACGTGCAAATCAATTGGATGGCGCTGGCTCGCACCAATGCGTTCGAACGCAAATATCCCCACACATTCGAACAATCGATTATTGGGTTACCAAGACTACAATGAAAACATTGAATCAATTCTAAATAAAAAGCCCCTTTACCGAAGTAAAAAGGCCTTTTATTGGTATTCAATTGATGCGGATTATTAGCTAAGCGCGCCGATAACTGCTTCAATTTTCTTTTTCATGGTGCCAGCGTCGAAAGGCTTGATGACATAATTATTCACGCCACAACTAATCGCCTCTTTCACCTGCTCCTTATCCCCACGGCCGGTGGCCATGATAAACGGCATGGATGAGGTGCGTGGGTGTTTTCTGATCACTTTGAGCAAAGTTAATCCATCCACGTCGTCCATATTCCAATCAGAAATGATCAGATCCACGTTTGCCGATTCGAGTTTCATCAATGCGTCGCGGCCCGATTTGGCTTCGACGACATTTTTGAACCCAAGCTGGTTCAGGATAAATTTACAAATACCACGCATCGATTGCTGATCGTCAACGATCAAAACGCACATTGAACTTGCTTTGGGCATTAGCAGATGCCTCTGGTTTCAGGATTCATACGATTTACTACAGACTTGATCTTATCCATTAACAGTTACCAATCCCTCAATGTCCTACGCAGCAGCTTTACGACGTTCTAAGGCGCGGATAAGCATTGCAGCTATTTTTTCTACTGGTGCTTCTTCGTCTACCGCGCCCAATTCCATTGCGGCGCGCGGCATGCCGTAAATCAATGCCGATGACTTGCTCTGGCCAAGCGTATAACAGCCAGCATCGTGCATCATTTTCATGCCCTTTGCCCCGTCTTTTCCCATGCCCGTCAGTATGGCCCCAACAGCGTCACCACCGACTTGTTTAGCAACAGACTCAAGCAATACATCGACGGATGGGCGATGCCCAGAAACACAACCATCGTCGCCCAATCGGCATTTCAATTGACCCGATGATTTTTCAATCCGCAAATGTGCGCTGCCGGGCGCAACATATGCATGGCCCGGTTTCAAAACCAGGCGCTCTGTTGCTTCCATTACGGTCAGCGCGCAGGTTTCATTTAAGCGCTGTGCAAATCTTGCGGTAAAGCCTGCAGGCATGTGCTGGGCGATCACAATTGGCGGGCAATCTGCTGGCATGCCAGACAGCACGGTTTTGACCGCCTCAACTCCACCCGTTGATGCCCCAATGGCAATCAACGCGTTTGAAGAAACTTTAGCACCTGTTGCAACAGGTTTTGCGGGTGTTGCGTCGCGCTGCGCACTTGGTTGGCGTGCCATTGCGCGGCCACGTACATCGGACTGGGACGCGGCAATAACCTTATCGCGCACCTCGCGGCCAAATTGTTCAAGCCCACCGGCCAGATCGTGACCGGGTTTGGCCACAAAATCAACGGCCCCCAACTCGAGGGCCAAGAGCGTTTCTTGCGCGCCCTTTTGCGTCAAGGTTGAAATCATCACGACCGGGGTCGGGCGCAACCGCATAATTTTTTCCAAGAATGCCAAACCATTCATATTTGGCATTTCAATATCCAAAGTCACCACGTCAGGATTAAGTGTTTTAATCTTGCCACGTGCATCAATGGGATCACACGCGGTACCCACAACATGTATGTCATCACCGGCTGAAAGCAGCGACGACAAGACCTCACGTATAAGAGCTGAATCGTCAACAACAAGAACTTTGATCATGCGGCACTCCGTGCGCTTTCGCCGAGTTTGTTTTGATAAACTGTTTTGCCAACCAGCTTGAATTTGTCGGCCACTGAATTCAGGTTTTCCGAATGCCCAATATATAGAAATGCGCCAGGAGCCAGCAATTCGCCCATGCGCGTGAACATCTTTTCTTGGGTTGGTTTGTTGAAATAAATTGCCACATTGCGGCAGAACACAGCATCAAACGGGCCACGCATTGGCCAATTTTCCATCAAATTAAGTGATTTGAAGGTGACCACCGAGCGGGCGTGATCGGGGATTTTTACATTTCCGGCGCCGTCGCGATCAAATAGTTTCACGCGCTCTGGCGATAGGCCGGAAAGGTCCCCCGCTTTATAGACACCGGTTTTTGCTTTTTCGACAACATTGGTATCGATGTCGGTTGCAAGAATTTTGAAGTCCCAAGTTTTCAGTTTGGGGTGCGCAGCTAATAGGCTGAGCGCAATTGTGTAAGGCTCCTGCCCCGTAGAGCAACCAGCGGACCAAAGCCGCAACCGTGATTTATTTGGGTTTGCGGGGTCATTGACCAGATTACCGATATAATCACTTAAATGGTCAAAGTGGTGATCTTCACGGAAAAATCGCGTCAGGTTGGTCGTCAGAGCGTTGATGAATTCCTGGATCTCGTCTGCCGAGGCACCCCGGTCCAAATGAGCAAGGTATGCAGAAAACGTATCCATGTTGAGACGGCGAACAATTTTGGACAGCCGAGAGACGACAAGTGTTCGCTTAGCGTCACTCATTGAGATGCCCGCCAAATCGTAAACTTTGTTTCTTACCGCTTCAAATTCGCGATCTGACAAAGAAATTTCACCGCTATCCATGATGTTGCTGGCCCCTGTGATACGCTCGACTACAAATAGACATTCGGTTGGCACCCAACCTCATGTCTGCAACTCCTAAAACCAACACAAAACTGAACCAATCGGTTCGGCTTGATGCCGTTAATCGCCCATTGTCGTCTCTCACCCCTTATTTTTGGTAAATGAAACGCACATTGCCGATTTTTTAGGATATGCGCGCAGCGCGAACAAACAAATCCAAGCAACGCAGCCCCAATATGGAGCCACCACTAGGTTGTGAGATTAGGTTGCAATGGTTAACAGAAAGTTGCCGCACACAGCCGCTGTAAACGAAATGATAAGAAAGTTTTATCCCAGTTAGAACAATTCGATATCGTCGTGGGTTTCAACCGGCTTGTTGGCTTTAGCAATCTCGTCTTTGATCAATCCATCGTTCACTGAACTATCGAGGTGTTTGACAAAAACACGTCCCGGCACGGGTTGGAAAACCACCCGCCTTGCATAAGTGCCACCAAGATCTTCTGCTTCGGCCTTATAGCCCTCTGCGGCGAGGAAACCCCGCACAAAAGCTGCGTTTTTGGCCCCGACATCATCCATTTTTTGATTGATATTGCCGCCGCCAAATACTTTGATTTCCAGCTCAGCGCGTTGACCCGACCCTTGGGTCAGAACCTTGTTGATGAGTTCTTCCATTGCATAGGCGCCATAGCGTGCAGATTCGCCATATTTATCTTTTGAACTGTCAGATTGAACCCCTAAGAGGAAATGGTTCATTCCACCTACCCCGGTAATCTTATCCCGGACACAGGCAGAAATGCACGATCCCAGGACAGTCGAGAACGCCTTCTCCGGCTCGCCAGACACGTGACAATCACCTTGATGCACTTGCACAGTCGATTGTCTTGGGATGTCACGCGGGGACCTGATCGTTTCTGTCACTGATTCTTCCTGTTCTTATTTTAGACTAACCTAGCAACAAATTTGTTAGTGAACTGCTAACCACAAAGAGAACATTCACTTTATTGCAACAAAAATGAAAGTGGCAGTTAGGGAATAGAATGTAGATTGGGCGGGTTAGTAAAGGGGGAAGAAGGTTATGTCTTTAGATAAACTCGCTGTTGAACTGGAAGAAACGGCGCGACAAACCGCTGAAATGATTGATAAAATCAATGACAGCTTGGGCATTTTGATGAACAATAGCCTTGGATGCCAAGAGGCACGCAGCACGGCAGTTCAAGAAATGGTCATCGCGCTTCAGGCACAAGATCGTATTCAGCAACGTTGCGATAATATTGCAAAAGCCGCTCGTTTGATGGCGAAAGTGGTGGATGAAATCTCCGAGAAAATCGACGACAAGGACGTATGGTCAAACCTGACGCTTGATGAGTTACGTAAACCAAACTTGTCTGGCATCGCTGGCCGCGCAAAACACGACGACATCGAATTATTTTGATTTGCGGGTAATCCATATTATTCGCAAACAAAAGCCCGGTTGAACCGGGCTTTTTTGCGTCCAAATTTTGCTCAATTGAAATGTGGATTTTAGACTTCCTCGCCAGTTTGGCCAACCACCGCTTCTAAATCAATCAACCCCACCATCCGGCCATCATGCGTGACGATGCCGTTGAGAAGTTCGGAATCCATGTTCTCGCCCTCAGGGACAGCGTGGACATCATTTTTTTGTACGGTGAGAATATCGGACACAGCATCAACAAGAATCCCGATCCATTTTTCACCCACAGCCAAAACCACGACCACATGGGTTTTGGTTGCTTCAGTTACGCCAGCACCAAAGCGCGCCCGCAGGTCAAATATCGGGACGATTGTACCGCGCAGGTTTACCACGCCGCGGACAAATTCCTTTGTGTTTGGCAATGGCGTCGCACCATTCCAAGCCCGAATTTCGCGAACCGTGGTGATTTCAACACCATAGGCCTGTTCGCCAATTGAAAATGCGATCAGTTGAATGGAGTTCGCACCGCCAATTTCATGATCGTGTTCATTGAGTTCTATGGCTTCCATGACTTCCTCTCAATCTTTCCTGCGTTATGCCGCCGCACTACGGTGGTTAACCCGACTTGTTTTCAAGCCCTGGACATCAACAATGAGCGCCACTTGTCCGTTACCTAAAATTGTACCGCCGGCAATACCGTCGATACGTTCATAGTTTTCCTCTAAACTCTTAATAACCACTTGTTGTTGACCAATTATTTCGTCGACAATGATAGCGAGTTTGTTAGTACCTTCCGCCTCACAAAGGACGACAAAGCGGTTTTTCTCTTCAGCATCGGTGTGCATTGCAAAACGCGTTGCCAGATCAACCACTGGCACATATTCGCCACGAATTTGCAGCAATCGCGAACCGCTTGGCACTTTGCCAAACTCTGCACGACCGGCTTGAATGGTTTCAACAATCGATGAAAGCGGCACCACATAGGGGCAACCTGCGACCGACACGAGCATGACGTCCAAGACGGCCAATGTCAGTGGCAAGCGCAATGTCATCCGGGTGCCGCGACCTGGCGTGGATCGAACGTGCACAGAACCACCGATTTTTTTGATGTTTGACAATACCACATCCATACCGACGCCACGACCTGAAAGATCGGATACTTCGGTAACCGTGGAGAAACCTGGCGCAAAAATCAAATTGTCGATCTGCTCATCGGTTGGTGTTTGATCCTGCGGTACCACGCCTTTTTCTTTGGCCAAGGCAAGCACACGTTCACGGTTAATGCCCGCACCGTCATCCTCGACAATGATCAAGATATTGCCGCCAGCTTGCTCGGCAGAAAGCGTAATTGTGCCCTGCTCGGGTTTACGACGCTCTTTCCGTTTCTCACACGTTTCAATGCCGTGGTCAGCTGAGTTCCTGATCATGTGGGTCAGCGGATCGGACAATTGCTCGATAACCGTTTTGTCGATCTCAGTGTTTTCACCGACCATTTCGAGTTTGATTTTCTTGCCGGTTTTGCTCGCCAGCTCACGCACGAGACGTGGCATACGAGAGAATACCGACTTTACGGGCTGCGCACGGATGGCCATGACGCTGTCTTGCAGGCCGCGGGTTGTTTGCGCCAAAACTTCAATACCGCGCACAAGTTCTTGGTACTTGTCGCGCAAAGTCTCATCCATTTGCTGGGTCAGCATGGATTGGGTAATGACGAGCTCGCCAACCATATTCACCACCCTGTCAACCTTATCAAGGTCAACCCGAATGGACTGAACGGGAGCTTTGTCTGCCGCTTTGTTTTTTGCCGAAGCGTTTCCAAATAGACCACCCGGCCCATCGGACGAAGCCGCACTTGTATCCTCGTCGGACACGGGAGCAACCAGCGGCACTGGTGCCGTTTGGGCTTGAACTTCTAATTCAGGCTCATCTTCTGCTTCGACGTCTATTTCAGGTTCAGGTTCAGCGTTCATGTCAACGCCAAGCTCTCCTGCTAAATCTGCAAAACTTGGGGTATCGGCTTCTACCGCGATGCTTTCAACCGGCTCTGGTGCAGCAACAGGTTCTTGGTTGGGCACGGCTTGGTCCGCGGCGGAACCAATTTCACCGACAAGAATTGATGTCTGGCGTTCGCTCAACTCCCCTGGAGGCGTGACTTCGATTTCACAATCGCCTTCAACAAATTCAAATACTTCGCGAATGCGTTCTTCGGTAACGTCGTCACCTTTGAGCGTAATGACCCACTGACAATAGGGTTGAAATGGTTCGAAATCGTTGAGCTCAGGGATTTCGCGAATATCGGCGTTGACTTGTGAATCACCGACAATCGACAATTCGCGAAACAAAAGCAGCGGATCGTTTGCGCGTTCAAAAAGCGCCGGGAGCGGCGTAAATGTTAGCGTCCACGCATCTGCGGCGGCGCCAAATTCGGGCGCGCCGTCAGTGCCGTCGCCGGCAAATACCACGTCTGCGTCTGATAGATCGTCTTCCGCATCGTCCAATGCGGCAGTTAGGTCGCCTTCAGTGCCTGCATTGAGAGGCGCATTTTCGAACACATCTTCATCATCTGCAAGGACATTCATAGCCCCGCCAGCCATGACGGGCGTGAATTCGATGTCAAAATCTTCATCGTCCTCTGCCGTACCATCTGGATTGCAAAGGGCTTCAAAAGCGGCTTTTTGCTCTGCGCCATATCCTTCTTCAAGCTCACGATTTTCTTGTGCTGCAGCCACGAAATCAGCAATAAGGTCACTTGAGCGAATGCAAAGCGTAAGAACCTTTGGGTCCAACTCAATTCGACCATCACGAACGAAATCGAGCAGCGTTTCAAAGCTATGGGAAAAACTTACCAGCGCTGAAAACCCGAATGCACCTGCGCCACCTTTTATCGAATGGATCGCACGAAATACGGCATGGAGGCGCTCGGGATCTTTATCGCCCGCTTCGATAGCTAAGAACTGCTCTTCCAATTCGGCAAGCAGCTCAGAACATTCATCGAAATAGGTAGCCTTAAATTCGTCAAGTTCGCTCATGGCATATCCAACGCAATACGGGTTTAAGTGTTAGTGAGATACCTTTTTGATCACGCTGAGCAGTTTGTCCGGATCAAAAGGCTTCACAATCCAACCGGTTCCGCCAGCGGCACGACCTTGGTCACGCTTATCCTGACTGGTTTCAGTTGTGAGAATTAGAATTGGCAAACTCTGGTACTGACCAGAAGCCCGCACATTTTTGATGAACTCAATCCCGTCCATCACTGGCATGTTGATGTCAGTAATCACCACATCGACATTTTCTGCCCCAAGGACGTCAAGCCCCTGCTGACCGTTCTCGGCCTGAAGAACTTCATATCCCGCCCCAGCCAAGGTGTGCTGTAGCATTGCAAGAATTGTGCGGGAGTCATCAACCGTGAGTACACGCATAAACTGACTATCCTTTCATTAACGGTGCAAAAGCGCTTTCCAGGCCCAAAGTCTCAAGGGCGCTGGAAAAATGTTCGCTCGGCGCGCTCAGCATTAGCTGATAGTTATGGTTTTTCGCTGTCTGAGCAGCGCTCAGCAACATGAACAGAGCATTTGTTGAAACACGTTCAACATGTGCCAGATTGATTTCCAGATCGCCGGCATTAAGCGCCTCGAGCATTTCGTCACGCAATTCATCCACCGCGCCAATATCAGCAATTGCTGGTAAATCGATCTGCTTACTTTGCGTGTCCGACATATTTGGTATCCCCCGAAATACACGATTCATTCTCGCGCAGTGTCACCGCGAACTGTTTAATAATTCCTAACCATATTTGAAGAAGACCAATTAAGTGCCTAAATCCGGCGAAATTTAGCGTTGTGGGGCGACAACTATTGCTTGGAGGGGGGACTAAACCTATCCTATTCGGCATATGACGAATCGTCATTGACACCAGAATTTGCGCGCCAGCGGGCAAGGAACCTTATGCAATTCATTTCAAGCGTTGAGGAACTGGCGCGCATTTACGGGCAACCCAGCGCGCCATCGCTTGTTAAAGAGATTGATTATGTCGCTGACGTCTATGCCCAATTTATAGCGCTATCGCCATTTGTTGGCCTTGCAACTGTTGCTCAAGAGGGAATTGATTGTTCGCCACGCGGCGACAAACCTGGCTTTGTACGCATAGCCGACCAAAAAACACTGATCATGCCTGACCGGCGCGGCAACAACAGGATCGATAGCTTACGCAATATTGTGCGCGACCCACGCACATCCTTTATGTTTCTCATCCCTGGCAGCAGCACGATATTGCGCGCGAATGGCAAAGCCCAAATATCTGTCGATACTCAATTACTGGCTTCATTCGCGGTCGAAGAGAAAGCGCCGCGATCCGCAATCGTGCTAAAAATTGACAAAATCTACTTCCAGTGCGCGCGGGCTATCATCCGCTCGGGCCTTTGGGACGAAGCATCAAAAACCGACCCCAATATTGTACCAACAGCTGGGCAAATGTTGGCGGCAATGACGAACGGTGAAGTTGGTGGAAAAGTGTATGATGACGAGTGGCCAGAGCGCGCGCAAAAATCAATGTGGTAGCCAATTGTTAGACCGCTAACCCTGCACATCGCCCTCAGGTCGACCCAGGAAATAGCCCTGCACACCGCATCGCCCCACATCAATAACAAAATCAAGTTGTTCTTTTGTTTCGATGCCTTCAACGATCACCCGGATTTCATTGTCACTGAACCCGTTTATGGTCTTCATCAATTGCTGTTTGCCGCGCGCAGTTTGAAGCATCGATTTAAACCATACGCCGTCCAGTTTAACGATGTCAGGGGACAAACGTTCAATGCGGTCTCGGTCTGAATATTTGACGCCAAAATCATCTACCGCGACCTTGATACCAAAGCTTTTAAAGCAGGCAATTATATTTGCAAAAACCCGATCATCTTGTGTTCGCTCTTCAATGACTTCACAAACAAAGTTTTGTGGATCCACCCCAAGTTGCTCCATGCGCATGACCATGAATTTGACTTCATATTCGGCCTGTTCAACATCGGCGTAGGTGGCAGGATCAAGATTGACGAACAAGAGTTGTCCGGGCTGTCGAACCAAATGAAAATTGGAAATATGGATGGCGCGACACATCCATTCTATGAAGAATTTATCCTCTTGCGGAACGCGGGGAAAAAAATCCATTGGCGAGATGATTTTGCTCTCATGCTTGACGCGCAAAAGACCTTCAAATCCGCAAGGCGCACCGCTAAGATCAGAGGTACAAAATATCGGCTGATATACAGAGTTGAGCTGGTATGGACCATATCTGCCGGTGCGCCACCCATCGTGATAGAAGAGCGCGTCATCAACAAATCTGGGCCGTGAAACCTGCAACAAGTGCTTCCCCGAATCTTTTGCCATATTAATATACGCAATTCCCGCTAGGCCGACAAGTTGCTCACCAAAAAGTCAAACAAAATCAGTGTTTTCTTGCCGCAAACCGCGCGACGACATTGTTGCTGCTAGCAAAAACACAAGCACCGCACAAAAAGCAAATAGGGCTGTGTATGTGGTAAAAGTGAGCAACAGGCCGCCAACAATTGGGCCGGCAACTTTGCCAAGATTTCGGATGGTACCTAAGAGGCCCATACCAAGACCAAGGTGGCTGTCATGCAGATGATGAGCGTAAAGCGCGATGATGGTTGGCAGACACACACCAAGCGAGGCACCCATGAATAGGGCAATGGCGAGGAAATGAGTGCTTGTTGAGGCAAATGGCAGAAGAACAATGCTCAACCCAAGCACCAATAGCGCTACGCTCAATGTTGGTCGAAAACCATACTTGTCGGCCAATTTACCACCAAGCGGACGGGCCAAAAGATTTGCCCCTTCTTGCACTGAAAAGAAAAGCCCAACGGTGAGCAGATCAATTCCCAACTCGAGATGTGCATAGATCGGCAAAAAAGCTTTGATCGCATAAGTCGCTGTATAGATAACCATTTCCATTGAGCCAGCGACCCATAAAATAGGCACAGTCGCAGCCCTTTTGGCTGACGTGAAGAATGCAGATACTGGATTCTTGAACGGCATTTTGTGTGCAACGGCTGGTTTTATCTCTGTCAGCAACAGCACGGGGAGGAACGCCAACAGGCTTATAGCGCCGATAATGCTGAAAACCGCCGCTGGCTCAAACACGGTCAACGCCCAAGCAGAAGCCGTCGGCGCAATCAAATAACTGCCTGATCTGGCAAGCCCGAACCACCCTTGTCGGGTTGCGCGTTTCTGCACCGCAAGTGATGCGACATAGGCCAGCGTAACCGGGCCAAAAATTGCTGTTGCCAACCCGTGAAACAATCTAATTAACAATAAGTGTTCTGGGGTTTTGACAAGCCAATAGGCGAAAGGCGTGAACGCAAATACGCCAACCCCGATGAGCATCCATACGCGCCGACCAGATCGATCAGACAGATATCCAAATATCGGCTTTAAGAACAACCCAGTCATTGTGGACACAGAAACAATCAGCCCCAAAAACACCGAGCCAGCGCCCAAGCTTGCCGCGAACAGCGGCAGCAAGGGAGACTTTCCCATCTGGTAAGCGGTGCGGACCAAAAAATCTGCGGCCGAAACGCGCCACAGATTTTGGTTGACTCGTTTGGACATGCTCATGCGGAGATTGTTTTGATCCCTGCTTTCTCAATTTCATCGTTTAGGTTTTCAATTGGGCCGTTCACAAGCTCATTCAGCTGCGCCAATCGCGCATCGATTTTGGCGCGCACGTCTTCGCTGACCTCCAGCGCTTGGCTGGTCGGTGCAGCATCTGCGATTGACATGACCCACGCCAATTCGACCAACGTGTCATCAAGTCCTGCTGGATGACGCAACACATCACGCGGCGTTTCCTTGTGCCGATTAACCAAAACGCCCTCAATTTCATTGAGTTGCTCAATTAGGCCCGCCGCCGCATCGGCGATGTGTTTGTGGTGACGAAGCAGTTTTTTATCCAATGAAACCAATTGTTTGCGAAGGCTACGCAAACTATTCACGGCGGCGTGCAGTTTGTTTTGGGACTGATATATCGCCAATAACGCGGCATATTGAGCGTCAAAATCGGCTTGCGATGTTTGCAATCGCGGGTCTTTGACGACTTTGAAGGGCTGCTCGATTTTGGCCCCTTCCGCATCCATTTCCACAAAATAATCACCCGGCGCAACTTGCGGGCCGCGCCCCTCACCAGCCTTAGACAAAGGCTCGTATGGTTTATCGATCAGCTCTGGAACAAGTGCGGTTGGCGCTTGATGATGCAAATCCCAAACAAAGCGGTTTAAACCTTTTTGGGTGGTAATTTTGCGACCTAGTTTTTCATCCTCACCATTGGTGAATTTGGTGATGATTTCGCCTTCAGAATCGCGGAAAATCAACGCCACTCTGCCCTCTGGTTCTTCATCAAACCAATAATAGATGATGGTCCCATTTGGCGGGTTTTCACCCACGTCCAAATGCACGTTTTTGGTGCCACCATCGCTCATGGTTTTGTGATATGTGGTCCCCCCAACGCCGAAGGCTGGGCTGTAGTTTTTGCCATCGCCGTCAAAAACACCTTTGGCCCAATGCAGTTTTTGCCGCACCGCATCGCGGGGCTGAAACAGCATTTCGCCATGCGTCACGTCGTGCCTTTTTGCCATTTCGCGCAGCGGCGTAATGTCGTCCGCAATCCAAAACGAACGACCATGTGTGGCAACAGCCAAATCCTCATTTTTGATTTTGATGTCATAAACCGGCACCACCGGGAAACCGCCTTGCATCCGCACCCAGTGCACCCCATCGTCAAGCGAATAGAAAATGCCTGTTTCTGTGCCAACAAACAAAAGATCGTCGGAAACCGGGTCCGAGCGCAAAACGCGGGTGATTTCATCATTGGGCAAATCACCATTGATCGAGCGCCAATTTTTGCCGCTGTCTTCAGACACAAAGAGGTAAGGCTGATAATCATCCAGCTTGAAGCGCGTTGCGGCGAAATAGATTTTGTCTGGATTGTGGGCGCAAATCTCAATGGAACCAATATAGGCCAGTTCTGGCAAATCGGGCGGGGTTACATTTTCCCAATTGCCGCCACCGTCGCGACTGACATGGACCAGCCCATCATCGGTCCCAGCCCATAATTCGCCTTTGCGATGCACCGATTCAATGAAGGTTGAAAGCGATGCGTAGGTTTCCGCCCCGGCGCTGTCGCCCGTTAGTGGCCCGCCCGAATAGTCGAGCTTTTCAGGATCGTTTAAGCTGAGGTCGGGGCTTATGACTTCCCAGTTTTTGCCCTCGTTGGTGGTTTTAAAGACATGGTTTCCGCCCACATAGATGACGTTCTCGTCATGTGGGGAAAAGTGAATTGGGAAGGTCCATGCAAACCGATATTTTAGATCGCGTGGGCGATAGCCCGTATTTTCCTCGGGCCAAACACTGATCAATTGGCTTTGCTTTGTGAGATGGTCATAGCGCTGCAACGCGCCGCTGCCACCCGGTGACGAGCCTACGGCCCCCACATAAACAATGTTTGGATCTTTTGGATGAACGACGATAAATCCACTTTCGCCGGTGCCCGGATAGGTGCAGTCGCCAAGCGTGATCGCGCCCCATTCCGTGGCTGATGGCACAGAAATCGATGTATTGTCTTGTTGGGTCGCATAGAGTCGATAAGGATATTGGTTGTCGATATCCATGCGATAGAATTGCGCTGTGGGCTGATTGTAGATCGACGTCCAACTCAAACCGCCATTAAACGATACATTGGCCCCGCCATCATTGCCCTGCACCATGCGCTGATTGTTGACCGGATCGATCCACAAGTCATGATTGTCGCCGTGGGGGGTGGTGATTTCATCAAAATTGCGGCCACCATCGGTGGATTTCCACATTTGATAATTATTGACATAAACCGTATCCGGATCAGTGGTGTCGGCAAAAACATGCATATAATACCAAGGGCGATGCAAAAGATCGCGGTTCGGGCTCACCCGCTCCCAGCTGTCGCCAAAATTGTCTGACCGATAGAGCGCGCCTTCAATGCCTTTGGCTTCAACCAATGCCCAAACGCGGCCCGATTTGGCGGGCGAAATCGCCACGCCCATTTTACCGAGCATACCCTTGGCAAAGCCGGGCCGTTGAGTGATGTCCTCCCAAGTGTCGCCACCGTCTTTTGAGCGATAAATTTTGCTGCCTGGTCCACCGCTGGACAGGGTCCAGAAATGTCGATGCGCTTCCCAGGTTGTTGCGATCAAATGGCGTGGATTATTGGGGTCCATAGCCAGGTCAATCGCGCCTGCCCCTGCACTTTCGTGCAGAATGAGTTCCCAGTTTTCGCCGCCATCAAACGAGCGGTAAACCCCACGTTCTTCATTGTTGCCAAAGGCGTGACCAAAGGCTGCAACATAAACTAAATCTGCATCATCTGGATGCACCCGAATTTCAGCAATGTGACGGGTATTTTCTAGGCCCATATGGGTCCAACTGTTGCCGCCATCTGTGGATTTATAAACACCGTCACCATAAGATACATCGATGCGAATGGTGGTTTCGCCCATCCCGGCATAAATAACGTTCGTATCACTCTCAGCTACGGTTAAGGCACCCACAGTTGCACTTTTAAAATGACCGTCTGAGACATTTTCCCAAAAGGTGCCACCGTCTGTGGTTTTCCACACGCCGCCTGCGCAGGCGCCGGAGTAAAATGTCATGGGGTCCATCGGGTCGCCTGCAACGGCGACAACTCGGCCGCCGCGCGGTGGGCCGATACAGCGCCATTTCAAACCAGAGCTTACCCGATCTTCAGTTCCGAACGGACACGGCACTTGCAAGTCTTGACCATTATTGTTGGCGCCCACGAAATTTCCTCCCAAATGACAAAAGTGAAAGCAATCAATGTATAGAATTGCAGCCTGTCATTTTTGTCAAAAACAATCAAAGCTTTAACGAAACAAAGGACATGCCTCGTGCTGAACATGTTCAGCAACTATTGCCGCAGAAAATGGTTCAACCAATCTATGAATGCACCTTTATATAATCTTGGCAAGCTCGAAATTACTGGATTGTAAGACATTTTTGTCCTTGAATTATTTTGATCCTACGATAGTGTTTTTAAAAAAAATAAAATATTCCTGGGGAGGAAGGGCTATCAAGCCAGTATTGGACGTTACGGACCTAAAGACCGTATTCCACACTCAAGATGGCGTTGTGCATGCTGTAAATGGCATCAGCTTTCATCTTGAAGAGGGTGAGTTATTAAGTGTAGTTGGTGAGAGTGGATCAGGCAAAAGCGTGACAATGATGTCGCTTTTGAAGTTACTGCCAATACCACCAGCAGAAATCGCATCAGGCACAGTGATGTTTGAGGGCAAAGATCTGCTGCAAATGGAGCTTGAAGAGCTGCGAAAAATTCGCGGCGGCAAAATTGGCTTTATCTTTCAAGACCCTATGACATCGCTCAACCCCGTTTTTAATGTCGGTTTTCAAATCATGGAGCCGCTGAAAGAGCATTTGGGCCTGTCCAAACAAGGCGCACGAAAACGCGCAATTGAGCTTTTGGATTTGGTGGGTATTCCCAGCGCTAAAGATCGCTTGAATGATTTTCCACACCAATTTTCGGGCGGCATGCGACAACGCGTGATGATTGCGATTGCTTTGGCGTGCGACCCACAAATCCTCATCGCTGATGAGCCAACTACAGCGCTGGATGTGACCATTCAGGCGCAAATTATTGAGCTGATCAAAAACCTGCGCAAGAAATTGGGCATGGCGATTGTCTGGATCACCCACGATTTGGGCGTCGCGGCGGGCATTTCAGACCGCATTATCGTGATGTATGGTGGTTTTGTTGTCGAGCACGCCATTGTCGGTGATCTTTATAAACGGCCGTTACACCCCTATACGCGCGCGCTGTTGAACACCCTTCCAGCGGAAGGAAGTGGGGAAACACGGCTGCGCTCTATTAAGGGCTCACCGCCAAATATTGGCGCTGCACCCACATCGTGCCCATTTGCACCCCGGTGCGAACATGCGTTTGAACGCTGCCACAAAGAAAACCCGCAGCTTGAACGTTTGGATGGCGTGCATGATGTTGCATGTTGGTGGGATGTTGAGAAGGAGGCTCCGCGCCATGCCAGCTAGTGCAGAAACGCTCGTTAGTGCTAAAAATCTAAAGGTCCACTTCCCCATTCATGCGGGTATTTTCCGCCGGCAAATTGGTTCGGTCAAAGCTGTTGATGGGTTAAACTTTGACATTATGCGCGGTGAAACGCTTGGCCTTGTGGGCGAGAGCGGTTGTGGCAAGTCCACAGCTGGTCGCGCCATGCTGCGGCTTTATGAATTGACCGAGGGTCAAATTGATTTTGAAGGCGTTGATATTGCGAGTTTGGGCAAGGATGCTTTGCGCAAAATGCGCCCGCGCATGCAGATGATCTTCCAAGACCCGCAAGCGTGTTTGAACCCGCGCATGACCGTGGGCGATATTATTGCTGAGCCTTTGGACGAGCACACCAAAATGTCCTCAAAGGAAAAGCGCGAGAAGGTGAAAAGCCTGTTGGAATCTGTTGGGATGAACCCCGATTATGTGAACAGATATCCGCACGAGTTTTCAGGCGGCCAACGGCAGCGCATTGGCATTGCCCGTGCGCTTGCGCTTGAGCCTGATTTTATTGTGTGTGACGAACCCATAGCGGCATTGGATGTTTCGATCCAAGCGCAAGTGGTGAACCTGTTGCAGGACATTCAGGAACGTATGGGCCTGACCTATTTGTTTATTTCGCATGATTTGAGCATGGTGCGGCATATCGCGGACCGTGTAGCTGTTATGTATTTAGGGCGCATTGTTGAATTGGCGCACAAAGAAGAACTTTATAAAAATCCGAAGCACCCCTACACTAAAGCACTTTTGTCGGCGGTGCCGGTGCCGGACCCAGAGGTCGAAAAGACCCGAGAACATATCGTCCTCAAAGGCGATGTACCAAGCCCGGCAAACCCGCCAAAAGGGTGTCGTTTTTCAACGCGCTGTCCTGTTGCAAAGGACAATTGCTTTGTGGACGATCCCGAATGGCGCAAAATTGGCAATGGCGGCTTTGTCGCCTGCCACTATGCCGAATAAGAATACGATGCTCAGTTTCACTTACGATTGAGCGCCGTGAAGCCAGGAACAAACTGGCTCGAATGAAAACAAAAACAAGGTTTAAGTAAGTAACCAGGAGGAATTAAATGCGTAAACTTAAAACCCTCGTTCTGGCGACTGTCGCAGCATCACTTTTTGCCGCCACAGCCGCACAAGCAGAGCGCGGTTCAGATGGAAACGTGAACATTGCTTATTGGCAAGCTGTTTCTATTTTGAACCCATTCTTGTCCGGTGGTACTAAGGACGTTGAAGCTTCATCTTTGATCCTTGATCCTTTGGCAAACTATCGCCCAGATGGTTCAATGGACCCAGCTTTGGCTGCTGAAATTCCAACGATTGAAAATGGTGGCGTTGCAGCTGACCTTCGTTCAATCACGTGGAAATTGAAGGAAGGCATCGTATGGTCAGATGGTTCTGCGTTCACAGCAAATGACGTTGTGTTCTCAGCAAACTATTGTATGGACCCTGAAGGCGGCTGTAACGCGGCTTCAAACTTTGCTGACGTTGAAAGCGTTGAAGCTTTGGACGATCACACCGTTCGTGTGAACTTCTCAGTAGCAAAACCATTCCCATATGGCCCATTTGTTGGTGCGACTTCTCCGGTGATCCAAGAAGCTCAGTTCAAAGACTGCATGGGCGCAAAAGCCCCAGAATGTACTGAAGCTAACTTTGGCCCGATCGGAACTGGCCCATTTGTTGTTGACGAATTCCGCGCCAACGACGTTGTGACCTTTAAAGCGAACGACAAATATCGCAACCCTAACCAGCCAGCATTTGCAACAGCAGTGCTTAAAGGCGGTGGCGATAGTGCTGCAACAACACGTTCAGTGCTTGAAACTGGCGAGTTTGATTATGCTTGGAACGTACAGGTTGAGCCTGAAGTACTTGACCAAATGCAAGCTGCTGGTAAAGGCAAAATCATTTCTGCTTTCGGTACATCGGTTGAACGTTTGATGGTTCAATTGACAGATGTTCGCCCAGAACTTGGCGACCTTCGTGGTACAGTTGAAGGTGGACCTCACCCATTCTTGAGCGACTTTAATGTGCGTAAAGCTTTGTCTTTGGCCATTGATCGCGACATTTTGGTTGAAGTTGGTTACGGCCCGAACGGCCAGGTTACTTGTAACGTACTTCCAGCACCTGCCATCTATGCATCTACTGCAAACGACGCTTGTAAAGTTCAAGACGTTGATGCAGCCAATGCGCTTCTTGACGAAGCTGGCTGGGTAGTTGGTAGCGACGGTGTGCGTGCTAAAGACGGCGTACGTTTGTCAATTTTGTTCCAAACATCAACCAACTCTGTTCGTCAAGGCACACAAGCTTTGATCAAACAAATGTGGCAAGCAATTGGTGTTGAAACTGAATTGCGCAACATCGACGCTGGCGTGTTCTTTGGTGGTGACCAGTCATCTCCAGACACATTCCAGAAGTTCTTTGCGGACATTGAAATGTACACAAACAACTTCGATGGCACAGATCCTGAAGCCTATATGGGCAACTGGGTATGTTCAGAAATCCCATCACCTGCGAACCAGTGGATCGGCAACAACATGCCGCGCTACTGCTCAGAAGATTACAACGCTCTAAGCGCTGAAATGGGTAAAACTGCATCCATCGAGAAACGTGCTGAGATGGCGAAGAAAATGAACGACCTGCTTATGCAAGAATATGTGATTATTCCACTTATTCACCGCGGTCGTGTTTCTGCTGCCTCAAACGCACTTGGCAATGTTGTTCTGAACCCATGGGATTCAGAATTGGCGTTCGCTGAAGAGTGGACACGTAACTAGTCGAATAACTACTTTTGGCGCGGTTGATTTTCAGCCGCGCCAAGACTTTTCCCATAAGGGCAATAACAGGAATTTCGGGGACGTTTCATGCTGAATTACACCCTCAGGCGATTGCTATTTGCGATCCCGACATTATTGGTGATCAGCTTCATCATTTTTCTCATTTTGGACCTAGCGCCAGGTGATCCCACCGGCAGCTTGCCACTTACAATTCCCGCTGAAGTGCGGGCAAAAATTCGCGAAGCGCTGGGCGTTGGCGAACCCATTCACATCGCTTATGTCAAATGGTTGCGTGGCTTCTTCATCTATGAACCGCTGCATTGGCTAGATCAAATGGGCATCAGCCTTGGCGATCCGTCAAACCGGCCGCGCATCATCTCGTTTGCCACACGTGGACCAGTTGTTGATCTGTTGCTCGAACGCATTCCACAAACATTATGGGTTGTCGGCCTGTCCTATGTTGTTGGCATCCTGATCGCGATCCCGATTGGGGTGATCTCCGCTTACAAACAATATTCATGGTTTGACCAAGTCGGCACATTCATTTCCATGGTCGGATTTTCCGTACCAACATTTTTCACCGGCCTGTTGATGATCGTTATCTTTTCGGTCCAATTGGGATGGTTTCCCTCGGTTTACGACACGACGCTGGAGGTCAATAGTCTCGCGACATTCTGGATACAGGTGAAGCAGATGGTGATGCCGGTGACTGTGCTGGCGTTGTTTAACGCGGCGCAAATTAGTCGGTTCATGCGCGCCTCAATGCTCGACAATCTTAGCCAAGACTATGTGCGCACAGCGCGCGCCAAAGGCATGAGCGAAAAAATCGTGGTCTTGACCCATGTGTTGCGCAACAGCTTGATCCCCGTGGTGACAGTTATCGCCCTTGGCATTCCGACCATTTTTGGCGGCGCGATCATCACGGAGCAAATTTTCCGGGTCAACGGACTTGGTCAGCTTTTGATCATTGGCATTCAGGGCAGCGATTTCCCGCTGGTTCAAACGCTAACCTTCCTCTTCGCAATCCTGATTGTGTTGTTTAACCTGATTGCCGACATTGTCTACGGCATGCTTGATCCAAGGATTCGCTATGACTGATCAAACAGCTGGAACAGTAGTATCGAAGGTCCAACGCACCCTATGGGGCGACGTGTTGCGACAATTCTTGCACCATAAAGGTGGCGTTGCGGGCTCAATCATCTTCCTGTTCATCCTTGCTGCGGTGCTGTTTGGCCCGTTTATCCATACAATCGATCCGCAGTTTTTGGATATTCGGAACAAAAATTTAGGCCCAACATGGATCCATCCAATGGGCACCGACAATCTTGGCCGCGACATGCTGGCCCAAGTATTGAGCGGTGGCCGCGTTTCACTGGCGGTTGGTATTGCAGCGATGGCATTGTCATTGCTGGTTGGCACATTGATTGGCATCATTGCCGGCTTTTTCCAAAAGCTTGATGGCCCGTTGATGCGCACCACCGACCTGTTTTTGGCGTTACCTATCCTGCCGCTCTTGCTGGTCATTATCATGTTGTTCCGCGATAGTTTACGTTCGGTATTTGGACCAGAAATGGGGATATTCCTGCTGATCGTTTTCGTGATCGGGATTACCGCTTGGATGAACACGGCCCGTATTGTGCGCGGCGAGGTGTTGGCGATTAAGGAACGCGAGTTTGTGCTTGCCGCGCGATCTGTTGGAACGGGCTCATGGAAAATCGTTGCCCGGCACATTTTTCCGAACGTTTTGAGCCCTGTGATGGTTTCAGCGACGTTGGGCATTGCCAACGCGATTATCACCGAAAGTTCGTTGAGCTTTTTGGGCCTTGGGTTCCCATCCGATTTTCCAACTTGGGGCCGCTTGCTGTTTGATGGGGCGAACTTTATGACCCTCAACCCGTCCCGCGTTATTTGGCCCGGGCTGGCGATTTCGCTGACCGTTTTGAGCGTCAATTATATCGGCGATGGTATTCGCGACGCGCTTGATCCGCGCATTCGCGGTCGTTGATCGGCAGGTAATCTTTTACAAGGGGCGGCTTAATCGGGCCGCCCTTTTTCGTTTCGCGCACGTGGAGGCAGAATGATGAGCAGAGATACGGCCATAAAAATGGCAAGAGACTTTACAATCAATGGCAAGTTTCTTGGTGAGTTGAGCAAACGCGTTGCCGTGCCAACCCAAAGCTCGATCAAAGACAGTCACAAAGACCTTTGGCATTATTTGGAGAATGTGCTTGCGCCGGACTTTAAAAAGCTGGGTTGTGAAGTTTCCACCCATGACAATCCTGTTGAGGGCGGCGGGCCGTTTTTGGTGGCAAAACGGGTCGAAGACCACGCCCTGCCGACCATCTTTTGCTATGGGCATGGCGACGTGGTGCCGGGCATGGAAGGGCAATGGAAAAATAATCTGAACCCGTGGGAAATTACCATTGATGGTGAAAAGATTTATGGGCGCGGCACGGCTGACAATAAAGGCCAGCACACCATGAATATGCTGGCGCTTGAGGCTGTTTTGGCCACACGCGGTAAACTCGGGTTCAATTTAACATTTTTGATCGAAATGTCTGAAGAAACCGGCTCACCCGGATTGCGCGCGTTTTGTGCTGCAAACAAGCAGTTACTACGTTCAGACGTGCTGATTGCGTCGGATGGCCCGCGTGTGGCCGTTGACACGCCAACGATGGTTTTGGGGACGCGCGGCGCGATGGAATTTTCGCTGGTTGCTGATTTGCGGCAAGAAGATCATCATTCGGGCAATTGGGGTGGCATCATCGAAGACCCAACGGTGTTGTTGGCTCATGCGCTGACCACCATCATGGACCGGAACGGCAAAATCTTGATTGATGAATGGTTGCCCAAAGACCTACCCGACTATGTGCGCGCGTCGCTGAAAGACTGCCCGTTCGATCCGGGAGAAAGCGCGGACACGCCAGACGACTATTGGGGGGAACCCGGTTTTACGACCGTCGAAAAGCTTTGCGCATGGAACAGCTTTGATGTGTTGGCGATGGATGTGGGCGACGCCAAGAACCCTGTGAACGCCATCCCCAAACGTGCGGTGATGCATTGCGGTCTGCGGTTCATTGTGGGTACTGACACCGATGGCGTTGTGCCTGCCTTGCGCAAGCATTTGGATGATCATGGGTTCACGATGATCCACATTGAAGAACCTGACCGCAGCCCCGCCTATCAAGCATCCAGGCACAACCCAAACCTGCCGTGGGTACAATGGGCGGCCAAATCGATTGAAACAACATTGGGTCGCGCGCCACAAGTTTTGCCCAATGGTGCGGGTTCGCTGCCCAATGATATCTTTTGTGATCTTTTGGGCATGCCCACCATTTGGGTGCCCCATTCCTACAATTCATGCGGCCAACACGCGCCCGACGAACACCTGCTGATGCCAATGGTTGAAGAAGGTTTGCAGATGATGGCTGGCCTGTTCTGGGATGCGGGAGAACTTGGCCCCAATAACAAGATGTAGCGATTGGGAAATCGCTGCTCCAAAGTTGGATCAAAATTGGCCCAAAAGCTTGACTCACTAACCACTTTGCATCATAACCCACCATGAATTTCTCGCGTACTGTCACCAGTGCGCGTGATTTCGTTTACGAAAAGCGCAGCTTAAGGCCGATTGTCCTTCTTAGGGGAATCACAAGATCGAACTAAGGTTCGGCGCCGCACAGCGCGACACAACAGAGCAATAATGCTCATAAGGAAAAGATTATGTTTGCTGTAATCAAAACAGGCGGCAAGCAGTACAAAGTTGCTGCTGATGACGTTTTGGAAATTGAAAAGCTCGACGCCGTTGCCGGCGACGCTATCGTATTTGAAGAAATATTGATGGTTGGCGCTGATGCGGATGTGACAATTGGCGCACCGTTTGTTGATGGTGCAACTGTTGTTGCTGAGTTGGTTGAACAAAAACGTGCGAAGAAAATCGTCGTCTTCAAAAAGAAGCGTCGTCAAAACTATCGCCGTAAAGCGGGTCACCGCCAGTGTCTGAGCGTTGTTCGTATCACGGACATTTTGACCGGCGGCGCGAAACCAAAAGCAAAAGCGGCTAAAAAGCCAGCTGCTGCAAAGTCTGAAGCTCCAGCAGCTGCTGCTGGCGCAAAAGACGATTTGAAATTGATCTCTGGTGTTGGACCAGCTTTGGAAAAGAAATTGATCGCTTTGGGCGTGACATCTTTGGCCCAGGTTGCCGCTTTCACCCCGGAAGAAATTGAACGCGTTGATGCAGAGCTAAACTTTAAAGGCCGCATCGACCGTGAAGACTGGATTAGCCAAGCAAAAACGCTTTTGGCTGGCGAATAAGAACTAGGAGACTGACAAATGGCACATAAAAAAGCAGGTGGTTCGTCCCGTAATGGTCGTGATTCCGCTGGTCGTCGTCTCGGCGTGAAGAAGTTTGGTGGCGAAAGCGTCGTACCAGGCAACATTCTCGTGCGTCAGCGCGGCACAAAGTGGCACCCAGGTGAAAATGTAGGTCTTGGCAAAGATCACACTATTTTTGCACTCGTGGAAGGCAAAGTGACCTTCTCGACTCGTCGCAATAATAAGACATTTATTTCTGTGATGCCTCAAGAGGCAGCAGAATAACGGCGGATGATTAAAATCTTACCCGCCGGTTTCTCAAAGAACCCCGGCGGATAAGACATTCGTGAAAAGCTTTAAAAGTTTTTAAGGGGGGACAGGGAAACCGGCTCCCCTTTTTGCTTTTGGAGCGGAACAATGACTTTCAACACGATATACAGGGCAATGCCCTTACGGTTTTTGACAGACACGCTGGAACTTCGGCCAATTGAACTCGCCGATCTGGCGGACCTTGTTCAATTGGCCAACAATAAAAAACTAACAGACGTGCTGGCGCGCATGCCGCATCCCTATACGTCTGAGGACGGGCTTTACTTCATCAACGATATTGCCAACGGCACAGACGAGCGCGTGTGGGTGATTTGCAAACGCAAAGGCCCGATGGTGGGCGTTGTTGGCATCGCACGTGGCGAAGATGGGCAAGGCGAGTTGGGCTATTGGCTGGGGGAAGAGTTTTGGGGCAAAGGCATTGGCAGCCAAGCAATCGGCGCTTTGATGGATGAATTCGACATCGCGGTGCCAGAGTTGGAGCTTTACGCGCGATGCCTGAAAGCAAACCATGCGTCAAAAGCATTGCTTGAAAAAGTCGGCTTTGACGTAACAGGCGAAGACAATAGCTGTGGTCAGCATGAAGGTTCCCCGGTTTGGTCACTGACACGCTTTGCCCGCGATGATCTATCGGATCAGGAAGCAGCAGAATAATGATCGCGATTGAAACCGAGCGCTTAACTTTGCGCACACCGAACTTAGGCGATGCGAAACGCATGCAGCGGATTTTGGAGGACTTTGAAGTCTCCAAAAATCTGTCGCGCGTTCCGCATCCTTATCCGGATGGTGGTGCACAGGAATATTTAACGCGCATTTCGGGCGCAACCGATCTGTATGACGCAAAATTTTCGATCATCGACAGGGATGGTCAATTCTGTGGCATGACGGGCTATGGCCGCAATGGCGATGTGCCTCAGCTTGGTTATTATTTGGACCCTTTGCATTGGGGCAAAGGCTATATGAGTGAAGCTTGTAAGACTGTGCTTAATTGGATGTTTGACGTGGCGCAGCCTGCCTATATAAAATCAGGTGTTTTTGTGACCAATTCAGCATCTTTGGCGATCCAAAAGAAATTTGGGTTTGAAGAAGTGGGCCGCTCCACTCTACATTGCCTTGCACAAAACACAGATTTGCAGCATATCGATACCCAACTAACAAAGGATGCGTTTGTCGCCGTAACGCAATAGTGCGTTTGCGACTACGCTTTAGAGTGAAATGAAGTTTCTCGATCAGGCCAGAGTTTACATTCAATCTGGCGCAGGCGGCGCAGGCTCTGTGTCGTTTCGGCGTGAAAAAAATCTCGAATTCGGTGGCCCTGACGGCGGCAATGGCGGCCGTGGCGGTGATGTTATTATTGAGTGCGTTGATGGTCTTAATACACTGATCGATTATCGCTATCGGCAGCACTTCAAGGCAGGTACTGGCACGCACGGCATGGGGCGGCAACGCAGCGGCCCCGAGGGCAATGACGTGGTGTTAACAGTACCTGTGGGTACGCAGGTCTTTGAAGAAGACAATGAAACCATGATCGCGGACATGACTGAAGTCGGCCAGAAGGTGGTTTTGCTTGAAGGCGGCAATGGCGGTTTTGGCAACATGCATTTCAAAACCTCAACCAACCAATCTCCCCGTCGCGCCAATCCGGGCATTGAAGCGGTGGATAAGTGGATTTGGTTGCGTCTAAAGCTGATCGCCGACGCGGGCCTTGTGGGTTTGCCAAACGCGGGTAAATCGACATTCTTGTCCGCAGTTTCTGCCGCCAAACCAAAAATTGCCGATTATCCGTTCACCACCTTGCATCCCAATTTGGGCGTTGTGAAAATCGGCGAACGTGATTTTGTGTTGGCCGACATTCCCGGCCTAATTGAGGGTGCGCACGAAGGCGCAGGCATTGGCGACCGGTTTTTGGGTCATATTGAACGCACGCGTTCAATCGTCCATTTGATCGATGGCACACAAGAAGATGTGGTTGGCGCGTACAAAACTATTCGTGGCGAGTTGGCGGCTTATGGCCATGGCTTGGATACGAAAATTGAAATTCTGGCGCTCAACAAAGTTGATGCGATCAGCGAAGAAGACCGCGAAGAAAAACTTGCCGCATTGCGCAAGGCATCAGGCGGTGAGGTTTTGGCCATCTCGGCGGTCAGCCACCTCAATACAGACAAAGTGCTCTATAAAATCATCGGCACAATCGATGCGGCGAAAAAGCAACTCGAAGATGAAGCGAACGCTTCGCTTGAAGAAGACTGGGCGCCCTAAACAATGTCTGCTCAATTGCGCCCCCTCACCGCGACCAGCTTCAAGCGCCTGACGATAAAAATCGGGTCTGCACTGCTTGTTGATGATGAAACGGGGCAATTGCGCAAAGAATGGCTGGCAAGTCTGGCCGCTGACATTGCGGGGTTAAAAGTCAACGGCATTGAAGTGCTGATCGTATCTTCCGGGGCCATTTCTTTAGGTCGCCGGATATTGAAGCTGACGGCACAAAGCTTATCGCTTGATCAAAGCCAAGCCGCTGCCTCTGTTGGTCAAATCGCTTTATCCCAAGCCTATCGCGATGCACTGAGCGCACATGATGTGGTGACGGGGCAGATTTTGGTCACCCCCAACATCACCGAGCAACGTCGGCATTTTTTAAACGCGCGCACCACGATCAACACGTTGCTTGGTTTGGGCGCCGTGCCAATCATCAATGAAAATGACAGCGTTGCCACCAGTGAAATTCGCTATGGCGATAATGATCGGTTGAGCGCGCGGGTGGCGACCATGATTGAGGCCGACGGGCTGATCCTGTTTTCTGACGTTGATGGGTTATATACAGCCCCACCGCATCTTGATCCGAGCGCAAAGCACCTGCCGATTATTGAAAAAATCACCCCCGACATTGAAGCGATGGCCGGGGGAGCAGCCAGTCATCTTTCGCGCGGTGGCATGGTGACCAAAATTGAAGCGGCGAAGATGGCGGTAAATGCAGGCACAGCGATGGTGATCTGCAAGGGCCATGCGATGAACCCGCTGACCTGTCTGTTCGAGGGGGCCAAGCACAGCTATTTCGTGCCAAGCCACACCCCAAGGGCGGCGCGCAAAAACTGGATCATGGCGTCCATTCCCACTGGCCGAGTATTCATTGATCATGGCGCTTTGAAAGCCCTCAATTCTGGCCGCAGCTTGTTGCCGATTGGGGTGACCAAAGTTGATGGTCAATTTCAGCGCGGGGATGCGGTGGCCATTTTTGATCCGCTGAACGGTGAAGTCGCGCGGGGGCTTGCCAGCTTTGATGCGGGTGATGCACAAAAGATCGTGGGCCGTAGATCGCAAGAAATTGTTGATATTTTAGGGCCTGTTAGTCGCACAGAATTGGTGCATCGTGATAATTTGGTGCTCACTGGGGTTGAGTTAGAGGTGCACGCGAAATGATTGCTGAGAATTCACAACAGTCGAGCGATATCGTTGACGTTATGCGCGAACTCGGCGCGGCTGCAAAAGCGGCAGCGCGGGTGTTGGCGACCGCGACGCCGGCGCAGAAAAACTTAGCGCTCACCGCTGCCGCCGATCATTTGCTGGCCACAAGCAATGACATATTGGCCGCAAACGCTAAAGACATTGCAGCAGGCCATGCAAAGGGCATGAGCGCTGCGTTTATTGATCGGCTCACCCTTGATCACGATCGCATAGCATCCATTGCTAAGGGGCTTCGCGCTATCGCCGAATTGGATGATCCGGTGGGCCGTATAATCGCCACCATCGAGCGACCAAACGGGCTCAAGATCGAACGGGTTCGCACGCCTTTGGGTGTCATTGGCGTGATTTTTGAAAGCCGCCCAAATGTCACCGCTGACGCGGGTGCATTGTGCCTAAAATCCGGCAATGCGGTCATTTTGCGCGGCGGGTCGGATAGCCACCATTCTTCTCGCGCCATTCATGCCGCGTTGACTGCCGGATTAGAGCAAGCTGGCTTGCCGAAAACGGCGATACAATTGGTGCCGACAACGGACCGCGTAGCAGTGGGCGAAATGCTGATGGGACTAGATGGCACAGTCGATGTGATCGTGCCACGCGGCGGCAAGAGTTTGGTGGCCCGCGTTCAACAAGAAGCGCGGGTGCCAGTGTTCTCTCACCTTGAGGGCATATGCCACATTTATGTTGATAAAAGCGCCAACTTAGCCATGGCGAACGAAATTGTTTTGAACGCCAAAATGCGCCGAACCGGCATTTGCGGGGCGGCTGAAACCTTGCTCGTGCATAAAGATATTGCCGCTGGCACGGTCCCGGCACTTTGCAAGACTTTGGCGGCACAGGGATGCTCTATTCTGGGTGATGTTCCGGTGTGTGCCATGTTTGATGATGCAACGCCCGCCACCGAAGAAGATTGGTCCACCGAATATTTGGACGCGATCATATCTGTAAAAGTGGTCGACAACATTGATGCAGCGATCAAGCACGTGCAACACTATTCTTCTGGGCATACCGAAGCGATTATCGCCGAAGACAAAAGCGCTGTAGATCGTTTTTTTGCAGAAATTGATTCAGCGATTGTGATGCATAACGCTTCAACCCAATTTGCCGACGGTGGCGAATTCGGCATGGGTGCTGAAATTGGTATTGCGACAGGCAAAATGCATGCGCGGGGTCCAGTTGGGGTAGAGCAGTTGACCAGCTTTAAATATCTTGTTCATGGCACAGGACAGACCCGTCCGTGAGTACAATTTTCTTGGAAAATTCGCGCAGAAATCGTCTGCCGCATTCCGCTTCGGGCATGCGCATTGGCCTGTTCGGCGGCAGCTTCAACCCACCGCACGACGGGCATCGGTTGGTATCACGCCAAGCGCTCAAACGTTTGGGGCTGGACGCCGTTTGGTGGCTGGTCTCGCCAGGTAACCCCTTAAAGGATAATGCAACACTCCCCCCCCTCAGCCAACGCATCGATGACGCCCGCAAAATCATTGACCATCCAGGTGTTCGGATAACGGGATTTGAAGCAGAGCATGGTTTTCGGTACACCTATGACACGCTTGAGTTTTTGACCAACAGCCTACCAGACCGAAAATTTGTTTGGATTATGGGCGCTGACAATCTGGCCGGATTTCATAAATGGGAGCGCTGGCGCGACATTGCAAATTTGATGCCCATCGCGGTTTATGTGCGCCCCGGCAGCGCCCGACAAGCGCCGTTTTCCAAGGCTGCAATTGCGCTCGGGCGGCACCGCGTGGATGAAAGTGATGCGCATGCATTGATTGACATGAACGCACCTGCTTGGACCTATATGCACGGCATTATGAGCAATCTTTCTTCAACTCAAATTCGCAATGGCAAGAAGAACGAGCCAATAGCGGGATGAGGCTTGAAAAAACGCGCCAAAAAGCGCATAATCCACTTGTGAGCGGCCTAATGGCTGCATTGTTTTTTTAAAAGGACCAAACGAACCGACATGGTTTCTACATTGTCTCAGACAGTTGTTCGCCGATGACGCCGACAACCATTCACGAGGGCGCAAAAGCCCAAAAAAATCAACCTGATATCAAACTTTTAGATCTTGTTTCTGCTGTCTTGGAAGACGCCAAGGCAGAAGAAACAGTGGAAATTGATATTCGGCAAAAATCTAGCCTTGGTGATTACATGATTGTCACCTCTGGCCGATCAAACCGCCATGTGGGTGCGATTGCTGACCAATTGCAACGCGCTATGCGCGAAGCTGGTTATGGCCGCCCAAAAGTTGAAGGTCTGCCACAATGCGACTGGGTGCTTGTGGATGGTGGCGATGTAATTATTCACATATTCCGTCCAGAAGTGCGCGAGTTCTATAACATTGAAAAAATGTGGTCCGCGGATTTTCCCGGTGAAACCGCTTAATCCATGCGCATTTCGATTGCCGCTATTGGTCGGCTAAAAACCGGCCCGGAGCGGCAATTGGTAGACCGATATCTTGAACGCGCAATTGGTGCGGGCAAGCAAATGGGGCTTACTGGGTTTAATATCAACGAATTCAGCGAAGCCCGACATGACAATAGCGCGCAGCGCAAACTTCAAGAAGCAGAACAACTGCTTAGCTGTTGTCCGGAGGGTGCAAAGCTCATTGCGCTTGATGAGCGGGGGCGAACAATGACCAGCCCTGATTTTGCACAAAGGCTTGGTCAGTTCCGAGATGATGGCGCTCGACAATGCGCCTTCGTGATCGGTGGTCCCGACGGGCTTGATGCGGCGGTGCGCAAGCGGGCCGATCTTGTATTAAGCTTTTCCCCCCTCACCTGGCCGCACCAGATTGTGCGCGCACTCTTGTGTGAACAGATCTACCGCGCCATCACAATAATGGGTGGCCACCCCTATCACCGTGAATAACCCCAAACATTCGTCGAACTAAATCACAAAAACGCCTTTTGATTTGCTAGATTGAAAGCGTTGATTCGGTCCTTCACCAGCGCTTTGAGGTCATTTGAGTTTGGCTCGTGCTTTTTTTTCCACATTCCTTTTACGCTGTGCATTGGCCTGCGGCGTTGTCACGCTGTCATTCAGCACAAGTGCGCTTGCGCAATTTGTCGACCCGCAAACGGCACAGGACGCCCGTGCGGAACTGCAAAGGGTCGAGCAAACCATTGAAATCAGCGCTGAGCGTATCGATGTTTTGCGCCAAGAAATCACCGACATGGAAGGCGACCGTTCTCAGCAGACTGCGGCGCTGATTGCCTCTGCACAACGGGTAAAACTTGCCGAGATTGAAGCTGCCTCAATCGCTGAGCGGGTGGTGGAACTGCGCGCGGAAGAAACAAGCATCAAAGCGACTTTGGATGTCGAAAATGGCGAAATTGGCACCTTGCTTACCGCGCTACAGATCATTGGCCGCAACCCGCCGCCCGCCCTTATTGTTGAACCCAATAACGCCACAAAATCAGCGCGAGCGGCGCTTTTGCTTGCAGCTATTCTGCCCCAATTGAGCGACCGCGCAGACGCCATTAGAGTTGAACTTGATGCATTGCTGGAAATAAAACAACTGGTTGAGGCGGAGGAAGATCAGTTGCGTCAGAACCTCAATATTTTGCGCGAAGAAAAACTGCGCATTGCCGTTCTCATTGAAGCACGGCGCAAGGGTGTTGAGCGCGCAAGCCAAGCCTTGGATTCTGAACAGCGAGAAGCCGAACTGCTGGCCAGCCGCGCCCAATCATTAAGCCAATTATTGAAAGTGCTCGAAGACGAGGTGCTTTCGGTTGGCCAAGCCAATGAAGCCGCGCGACAATCGGATGCAAATTCTGGCTATGGCATCGGCGAACGATTGGAAATCGAAGCGATAAAATTGGCGTTAGCGGACACAACCCGAAACAAACCAGCGTTTCCATTTTCATTGGGCAAGGGGTACCTCACGGTTCCTAGTAACGGGGTCAGTGTTATTGAATTTGACTCAAATGACGGATTTGGCGGCCAAGCCAAAGGTACCTTCATCGTCACCCGAGCGGAAGCCCAAGTGGTGGCGCCGGCGGATGGATGGGTTATTTATCACGGCCCCTACCTTAATTACGGCCAAATTGTCATCTTAAACGTAGGGCAAGACTACAATTTTTTATTGGCAGGATTGGCAAGTACGAATGTTGAGTTAGGACAGTTTGTGCTAATGGGAGAACCTTTGGGAATTATGGGCAAGCGCACAATTTCTCAAACAATAGCGACCAGTGCTGGTAACTCTCGACCAACGCTATATATTGAGCTACGCAAAGAAGGGGAACCAATTGATCCTTCTGATTGGTGGGCAACCACAAAAACCGCAACGCAAAACGGGTAGAAAATGAAATCAGGTATTGTTCGGGCACTTTGGCTGTCCACTGTTATGATCACCACCAGCACTGTCGGCGCAATTGCGCAAGAGATTAGCGCAGGCCCGTTGAACGACGACGAGGTCTATCAAGAGCTAAACTTGTTTGGGGAGATTTTTGATCGTATTCGTGAAGAATATGTGGATGCGCCCAATGAACGCGAGTTGGTTCGCGCGGCCATACAAGGCATGCTGAGTTCTCTTGATCCCCATTCAGGATATCTTGACCCTGAAAATTTTGCGGATGTGCGCGAAGATACGCAAGGCACTTTTGGCGGCTTGGGCATCGAAGTTATTTTAGAGAATGAAGTGATCAAAGTGGTGTCACCAATTGATGAAACACCGGCCGCCCGTGCTGGTGTTTTGGCTGGTGATCTGATTGTCGAATTGGATGGCGAAAAAGTTTTGGGTCAGTCACTTGACCAAGCCGTTGAAAAAATGCGCGGCGAAATTGGCACCGATATTGTTTTGACCATTATTCGCGAAGGTGTCAGTGAGCCGATCAAGATCACAATTACGCGCGACATAATTTCCTTCCGCGTGGTGCGGACGTCCATTCGTGAGAATGTGGGTGTCGTCCGGCTGGCGCGTTTTACCGGCCAAGCATATGCTGGAATTGAAGATGGAATTCGAGAGTTGCATGAAGAACTTGGCGACGATCTGAAAGGGCTTATTCTTGACCTGCGCAACAATCCGGGCGGCCTTGTTGATCAGGCCGTTTATATTTCGGATGCGTTTTTGGCCCGAGGGAATATCCTGTCTACCCGCGGTCGGACCGACGAAGAAAATACACGATATGATGCAAATCCCGACGATCTTGATAAATTGATCGCGGATATCCCACTGATTGTTTTGGTCAATGGTGGTTCTGCATCCGCATCCGAAATTGTTGCTGGTGCATTGCAAGATCAAAAACGGGCGACATTGGTTGGCACTCGTTCTTTTGGCAAAGGCTCTGTGCAATCCATCATTCCACTTGGGGCGAACGGCGCCATGCGATTGACGACATCGCGCTACTACACGCCAAGCGGTCGCTCCATTCAGGCGGCGGGCATAATACCGGACATCGAAATATTCCAAGACGTCCCCGAAGAGCTGCAGGGCCGCGATGAAATTATTGGTGAGGCGGCGCTTGACGGCCAAATTGGCGGTGGCACGGAAGAAGAGGCAACAACGGGGTCTTCGGTCTATGTGCCGGGTGATCCGGATAAGGATAATCAGCTAAAATTTGCTGTCGATTTGATCAATGGGCTGGAAACAAATGAGGCCTTTCCACCCCAATCTGATGGATAGTCAAAGGGAGATTTGATCAAACCGTCCAACAATGGACTTAACAGGACGATCTGCGGCACATGATGGACCAGCTGGATAAGCCCTTGGGCCGCAAACGCGGCAAGGCGAAGCCAAAAGAACCAAAAAGCACTTTTCCAAGATTGCCGATGGTGCCAATTGCCATCTTCGTTTTGGCATTGGTGCTGGGTGCGCCGATCGCATGGATGTTTTTTGTCGACAACCCCGAAGGCGGTCGGCCGGTTGCCGATGTTGAAGTCAATTCAGTCGTGGACAGCAATGAGTTGGCAAGAAACCTAACGGTTGAAAATGCAACACCGGTCGACGAGCAAACCATAGACACAGCCGAAACTTTAGACGGTGACCAACTTGTTGTTAGCACGGATGATTTGCCGGAAGGTGACGATGCACCTTTAGACGAAACCACTGCGCGCAAAGACATGTTGGAACAAAGTCAGCACGGCTACATTCCGCAGATCGCCAGCAATGGTGACCGGCCGTTGGACGTTTATGCGCGCCCCTCCATCACCCTTAGTTCCGCAAATGGCAAACCACTCATTGCGGTTGTGGTTACCGGTTTGGGGCTCTCCAAAGATGGCAGCAATAATGCGATCGCCACATTGCCTGATGATTTTACCTTGGCGTTTGCCCCTTACGGCAAATCGGTCGCCGAACTGGCGCGCAAGGCGCGCGAGGGCGGACACGAAATCATGCTGCAAGTGCCGCTTGAGCCTTTCGACTATCCGCAAAACGACCCGGGTCCGCAAACTTTGCTGATCGGACAATCGGTACGCTCCAACCTTGATCGGCTATACTGGTTGATGTCCAGAATAGAGGGCTATACTGGCATCATCAACCATATGGGCGCAAAATTCACCTCATCGTCAGGAGATTTTGAACCCATTATGGAAGAAATCGCCCTGCGCGGGCTCGCCTATTTTGACGATGGCTCATCAAATCGTTCGGTCGCGCCGCAATTGGCGCAACGTTCGGGGGCAGCATTTGCCGTTGCCGACTTGACCTTAGATGACACGCCGTCACGGGCCAAGATTTTGGTACAATTAACCCGGCTGGAAACGCGTGCCCGCGAAAACGGGTCTGCGATTGGCCTTGCTGCGGTGTTGCCTATTTCAGTGCGCACCCTAACCGAGTGGGCGCAAACACTAGAGGATAAGGGTATTATACTTGTGCCCTTGAGCGCTCTTTATACTAACGATAGTGGAACTTAAAATGACTAATTTTGCATTGCGTGAGCAGCTGCCCTACCGGCCGTGCGTTGGCATTGTGTTGTTCAATGACAAGGGGAAAGTTTTCGCGGGCAAGCGCTTGCCGCAAGACAAACACTTTGCCAAATATATTTGGCAATTACCACAAGGCGGCATCGATAAGGGTGAGGTCGCCGCTGAGGCCGCATTGCGCGAGCTTTATGAAGAAACAAATGTTAAATCGGTTGAAATAATCGAAAAAACCAAAGAGCCACTGTTTTACGACCTGCCCGATGATTTGCTCGGTATCGGTTTGAAGGGCAAGTATCGCGGTCAACGCCAAGACTGGTTTGCGCTGCGCTTTGTTGGCGATGAGGATGAAATCAACGTCAAGCGGCCCGCCAACGGGCAACACCGCGCGGAGTTTAGCGCTTGGGCATGGAAAGAACTTTCAGAAATGCCAGATTTGATCGTGCCATTCAAACGCAAGGTCTACCAAGACCTACTTAAAGCTTTCGCCCATATCGGCCCGAAAGAGGCTGCATAAGTGAAGACAATTGGGCTCATAGGTGGCATGAGTTGGGAATCAACCGCGCTTTATTACACGGCCATCAATCGCGAAATCGCCAAGCGCAAAGGCGGGCTGCATTCTGCACCTATCCTAATGCATTCGGTTGATTTTGCGCCGATTGCTGCACTGCAAGCCACCCATGACTGGGAAAAGCTTGGCGACGAAATGGCAAGCAGTGCGCAGCGCTTGGAACGTGCGGGGGCCGAAGCGATATTTTTGGCAACAAACACCATGCACAATGTGGCAGACCGCATTGAGGCCGCTGTAAAACTGCCTTTGGTGCATATTGCCACGCCAACCGCTGAGGCTTTATTGGCCGACGGCATTGAACGAGTTGCGCTGCTGGGCACCGCCTTCACAATGGAAATGCCGTTCTATATTGACCGATTGAAAAATAGCGGTTTAGACGTGCTCGTTCCTGAAGTCGATCGGACGAATTTGTCAGGCATTATCTACAATGAATTGTGCAAAGGTATTGTCACCGATCAGTCCCGTGCGATCTATATACACGCCATCCAACACTTAATGGCGCGCGGTGCTCAAGCTGTGATTTTGGGCTGCACAGAAATCACCATGCTGATTGGCGATGATGATAGTCCCCTCCCCACATATGATACGACCGCCCTTCATGCCAAGGCGGCCGCTGATTTTATTCTAAGTTAGATTATGCTTATTCGGCACTTGTGATGATCCAACGCTGGTTGTTGTCACTTTGCGCCGTGCGGGTGACCGCTGAATTGTCATTGATCCCCCCAGTGCAGCAACAAAACGGCCGTTGCTGAAGCGCACCGAATTGAACGCCAAGTTCATCCTGCTTTCATGTGATTTTTATCGGCAATATTTAGCGGTTGGACCCATGTGAACCCAAAATGAATGACCAGTTCACCCCCGGCACACAGAGCAAAATGTAGAAAAGGATAAGTTTTAACCTCAGGGAGATTTCAAATGTCAGCGCATCGCAAAATTGCACAAACTTCATCAATCCTCGCCGCAACCGTTATCCTATTGGTTGCCGGTGTCCTCACCAGCTACGCAGCGCCACAAGCATCGCTGACGGCGGGCGACAAATGCACCGTCGCCTCAGGCCCGAACAAAGGTAAAACGGGCACCTATGGAGACGATGGTTGGTGTGAAGGTGATTGGGGCGGCACTGAATGTGGTGCCACAAAATGCAAAGTGGTCGCTGCTAACGCCATCGTTCGCGGTAATTACACCCACAAAGGTAATTTCGTTCAGAAAATGAAAATGCACACAATGTTTAAGCTTTGAGCCCCCGCAAACTTGCATCCATGCCAAGGTGCGCCCCTGAGTAGGCCGTACACCGCCGATGGGCGCAAGCGGCAACCAAACAATTCGGTTTTCATTACGCCGGTCATTGCACCATGTCGTTCAGGTGAACACCAGACGTGAGCCTGCGACCATAGAGATAGTTTACGGAGCTCTACCACCTTTTCATGACCGTCCTCCGCTTCATCGACCAAAGGTAAACCTGCTGGGTTGAAGATTTTAACCTCTGCACCAAAGTGTCGAAGAACTTTTGCGGCTTCCTCTGTCATTAATTTAGAATAGGAACGTTGGCGAAGTGAACCATAAAGCATCAAACCCGTGGGCGCTGATAAACCTCACTCGACTTAGCCAACCCGTCAAAGTCGATGGGCTCCAATTGCTTAAGATCGATATTCGGTAGGTCTTTGTTCATGGGACGGCAATGACTTCCCCGTCTTCCTTAGTGAAGACAGTACCTGACGGCACATCTAGCAACGAGAACACGGTTTCGGATGGGCGGCACAGTGCAATGCCCTTTTTGGTACAAACAATCGGCCTGTTGACCAAGACGGGATGTGCCAACATTGCATTGAGAATGGTTTCATCTGAAACTGCCGGGTCGGTAAGCCCCAGTTCTTCAGCGGGCGACTTGCCCACTCGCAAAGCCTCGCGAGGCGTTAAATTGGCAGTGGCAAACAGTGCTTGAAGTTGCGCACGCGACCAACCTGTTTTGAGATACTCAACAACAATAGGCTCACCCGTGAACCCGCGGATAATTTCAAGAACATTGCGCGAGGTGCCACATTCTGGATTGTGATGAATTACGATTGTCATGGGCTATTTTCCAATTAATTCTTAGATATCGCCGTTTCCAGAGCCAGCTTTGCCATGGAAAACTTATAGCAGTGATCGAATTCCAAACAGGATAGTCATCCCCCCTGAACGAGGTCAGAACTGACAGCTCACGCGATAAGACCCAGACCGGTGCTATCGATTTCAAAAGAGAAGACTTTTCCGTGCATCTCTTCGTTGACGGAGAAATGCAAACTGTCATGGAATATTGTTCCGTAGCCGTGTTTGTGTCGCTCAGCTTTTGTCATGCATTGTTTCCCCTCTATGTTGGAAAGTGAGCCTTCGTTCGATTTGCGAATGCGACCAGAGAAAGCATCACGGGCACTTCGACCAGCACACCGACGACCGTAACAAGCGCTGCGCCAGAGTTGAGGCCAAAAAGCCCGATTGCGACGGCAACTGCCAATTCAAAGAAGTTGGACGTACCAATCATTGCGCATGGCGCTGCGATCCTAAAAGGAACCTTCATCGCCCATGCGGCTGCATAGGCAATCGCAAAAATGCCGTATGACTGGAGGAGTAACGGCACGGCAATCAGGGCAATAAGCACTGGTTGTGCTAAAATCACGCTGCCTTGAAAACCAAACAGCAATACCACGGTTGCCAGCAACCCAACGATTGAGAATGGTTTTAACTTGGTTGTAAAAGCTGAAACGGCGTCTTCCGATTTGCTACCGCGCATCAGAGCAAGACGCGTAAATGCTCCGGCACAAAGGGGAACAACTATGTAAAGAACAACACTGAGCACCAACGTCGCCCAAGGCACAGGGATGTCGGTTACCCCCAGAAGCAGAGCAACAATCGGTGCGTAGGCAAAGACCATGATCAAGTCATTCACACTGACTTGCACCAATGTATAATTGGCGTCACCACGCGTGAGCTGAGACCACACAAACACCATTGCCGTGCAGGGTGCCGCGCCCAAAAGAATTAGACCAGCGATATATGAATCCGCCTCGGCAGGATTTATCAAGTCGATGAATAGATATTTGAAGAACAGCACACCAAGTGCGGCCATGGTGAACGGCTTAATTAGCCAGTTGACGACGAGGGTAATCAACAAACCCTTCGGCTGGTCTTTCACATTTCTGATGCTGCCGAAGTCAACCGACACCATCATCGGGTAAACCATCGCCCATATCAGAACAGCAACCACCAGATTTACATGAGCGTATTCAAAGGACGCAAGTGACTGGAATATTGTGGGAAATAACTGACCAAGCAGAATGCCCAATGTAATCGATAGTGCTACCCAGATAGACAGCCATTTCTCAAAGATGCCGATTCCGGTCGGGGCTGTCTGAACAGCACCGTTGGTACTATCATTCATAGTTTGCTCCTCAACAAGCACATGCAATTTCATCAATAATCGGCTGGCAAAGCTCTGGTCGGCCTCCACAGCAATCTTCCAACAGGAAACCAAGCAGTCCACGCACCGCCTCCAACTCTGCGAAGTAACGGATTGTTCTACCTTGTCGCTGGTTGCGGACAAGCCCGGCAGTCAACAACACAGTTAGATTGGCAGACATTGTATTCTGTTTGACATCGAGCAATTCCCCCAACTCACCGGCCAACAAACCTTGTGCACCCGCTTTCATCAGCAGACGAAAAACATCAAGTCGCGTTTGTTGGCTGAGAGCAGAAAATGCTGAAGTTGGTTCTATTTGTTCCATACATCATGAATAATTGATATATTAGATGGTTGCAACACTTAAGTCGATTATGGCGAGGCTTCCGGCGGCACATCAATAATCGAGCATTCAGACACGCAGCAATTGAGCGGGAGCGCAGGGCCCAACAGCGAACGACTGCTTCCGCCTCATGCGAGTTTTGCGATTTCTGCCGGTTTATCCACAGAGCTGACATTCAAGTGAACTTATCAAATACCGTTTCTGGCCTAACTGTGGCGGTTAGGTCAGGTTCGTGTGACGTTCAATATTAGGAAAATGGTGCACCGGGGCGAAGAAACCTCGAACACGATTCTGGAAACGCTAGAAGAATGGAATGACTATCTCAAGACTGAAAATATTAGTTTAGACGGCATCAATACATCACCAGAAAACCAGCAACAAGCTCGGCCACGTATCCAACGTAAAGGGCCGTCACTATGAGGAAAGTCGAAGGAACTCCTGTCGTTGCATCAATTGGCTCAGACTTCACTAATTCATCCGCGCGACCACCAGAGCCAAAGAAAAAGCAACCTCGCATTACATTTCGAGTAACAGATGAGGAAATGGCGAAACTCACTCATTCATCCGCAGGTATGTCCGTTAGTGCATATTTGCGTGATTGCATATTTGGCAAAGATGCAGCGCCACGAAAGGTACGCAGCCGGGTGCCAATCAAAGACCAGAAAGCTCTAGGTCGAGTTCTTTTTGCGCTTGGACAAACTCGTATAGCCAACAACCTCAATCAAATTGCCTATGAAGCTCATTGCGGCTCGTTATTGCTTGATGTGCAGACAGATGAACAACTGAATGAAGCGTGTCAGCACATAAAGGACATGCGCTCTGATCTAGTTAAGGCGCTTGGTGTTGGTGACGGCGCAGCGCCATGATTCTGAAAGGCAGTGAACGAGGCGGCGCAATTCAGATGGCGCGACACCTTGAAAACACGCACGACAATGAAATTGTCACCGTGCATCAAATACGAGGCTTCGTTTCTGATACCGTCGCCGGTGCTTTGTCAGAGGCGTATGCGATTAGTCAGGGAACAAAGTGCAGAAACTTCATTTTCTCGCTCAGCCTTAGTCCGCCTGAAACTGAAAAGGTCCCTGTTGGGATATTCGAGAAAGCTATTTCAGACATTGAAAACAAGCTCGGATTGGCTGGCCAACCTTGTGTGATTGTGTTCCACGAAAAAGAAGGTCGTCGCCATGCCCATTGCGTTTGGTCACGCATTGATGGGGACGCCATGAAGGCAATCAACATTTCACATTACAAGCTCAAGCTGCGAGATATTTCACGAGAGCTGTATCTCGAGCACAATTGGCAGATGCCACGTGGCTTGATGAATAGTGAGGAACGCGATCATCTCAATTATTCCTATGAAGAATATCAACAAGCAAAACGTATCAAGGCCAATCCAAAAATCATCAAACAAGCGTTTCAAGATTGCTGGGCCGTCTCTGATGGCTGCCACACGTTCGCACATGCATTGGAGGAACGAGGCTATTACCTAGCGAAAGGTGACAGGCGCAGTTTTGTTGCTGTTGATTGGCGCGGCGAAGTTTACGCCATTTCAAAATGGGTTGGCATTCGCACTAAGGACATAAAAACCAAACTTGGTGATCCAGACAAATTACAAACTATCGATAGGACCAAACAACAATTGGCAACGAATTTCACCGCAAAACTTCGCGAATACGCAGATCAAGAGATTAGTCGATATCAAAATGGTGCAACTGCCCTCGTAGAAAGACGTCAGAACCTTTCGGAAACACATAGGCAGAAACGCAATGAGTTAGAAGCTCAACAAGAAAAACGACGCGTTGCGGAAACCAAGCAACGGACTTCACAACTACCAAAAGGCCTAAAAGCACTGTGGTTTCGAATTACTGGCAAATACGCCAGAATTAAAACCCAAATTGAAAAGGAAGCCAGAGCTAGCGAAACGCGAACAATTGCTGAAATACAATCTTTGATTGAAAAGCAATTGTCAGAACGTCGATTGCTTCAACATAAAGTCAGGCAAGAACGTCATCGCCATACGATAACCCTCAAGAAACTCAATCGAGAGATTAAAAGACAATTGGGTGGCGATGATTTTGAACAGAAACGTAAAATAAGTATAACAAAAAATGTTCAGAA
>NZ_JBLIAI010000019.1:0-44985 GCF_047634455.1 Maritalea sp. | reverse complement strand
AGTGCAAGCAACGACAGCGCAAGTTGAATGGAAATCACCTCACCAGGCAACAACCGGCTATTTGTTCGCAGCCGCAATGTTCTGGGTATTCTGTTTCGGTATGTCACGTTATTCCATGTACATGGAACGTCGCCTAGATACCGGACACAAGGAGTAGAAAATTATGTCAGAAGTTACAGCAATCGACATCAAAGCTGACCGCACAAAAATGACAGTGTCCGATACGGACGTTGCCGTTGAAATTAACGACATGGACAAGTGGTACGGTGACTTTCACGTTCTAAAAGACATCAATCTAAAGGTCATGAAGGGTGAGCGGATTGTTATTGCGGGACCTTCGGGGTCCGGAAAATCGACGCTTATTCGGTGCATCAACCGCTTGGAAGAACACCAGAAGGGCCAGATCATTGTTGATGGCATTGAGCTGACGAATGATTTGAAGCGGATTGATGAAGTGCGTCGGGAAGTGGGCATGGTGTTCCAACACTTTAACCTCTTTCCGCATCTCACAATTATGGAAAACTGCACACTTGCTCCAATGTGGGTACGTGGCATTCCAAGGGCTGAGGCTGAAGCAACTGCGATGGAATACCTCACAAAGGTGAAAATTCCAGAGCAAGCGCAAAAGTTTCCTGGTCAATTGTCAGGTGGTCAGCAACAACGTGTGGCGATTGCACGTTCATTGTGCATGAACCCAAACATTATGTTGTTTGATGAGCCAACTTCAGCACTTGATCCTGAAATGATCAAAGAAGTGCTGGAAGTGATGGTGAATCTCGCCGAAACGGGCATGACAATGCTGTGTGTTACGCATGAGATGGGCTTTGCCCGCCAAGTTGCGAACCGCGTTATCTTTATGGATCAGGGCCAGATTATTGAGCAAAATGATCCGGACAACTTCTTTGATCATCCGCAGCATGAGCGGACAAAGCTGTTCCTAAGCCAAATCCTGCATTAGTGAGATGTTGCTTTGGGCCGGTGAAACACCCGTTCAAAGCAATTGCTTCGCACAAAGGATTGAATTACAAATATCTTGGGCGGCCCGCTGGGGCCGCTCAAACTTTAAGAGGGACCAGTGAACGGTTTGCGTACCATTTTAGCCGGTTTGTTGACGGCACTTGTATTGGTCTCATCTGCACAAGCAGATACCCTGGACAATGTGCTGGAGACGGGCATCGTGCGCTGCGGCGCAGCTGAAGGACACCGAGGCTTCTCCGAAAAATCAGCTGATGGTTTCTGGAAGGGTTTTGACGTAGATATCTGCCGGGCAGTTTCAGCAGCGGTATTCGGCGTGGCAAACCGTGTCGATTTCACAGAATATCCAGGACCAAATCGGGTGGCCCCGCTGCAAAGCGGCGAAGTCGACATTATGGCGCGTAGTGCATACTGGACAATGTCGCGCGATACCCAATTTGGGGTTCAAAATGTTGTGGCGACTTATTTTGATGGGCAAGCGCTGCTGGTGCCAGAAACTTTGGGTGTCGTATCCGCAATCCAATTGCAAGATGTAACGGTTTGTGCCGTGCGTGGTTCGATCGAACAGGATAGGGTGGAGCGCTACTTGTTTGGGCAACAAATTGCCTACCAAGAAGCATATTACGAGGCATTCGATGACCTTGTCGTCGCTTACAAAGCTGGCTTGTGTAACGTTATTACTGCGCCTGCAAGCGAATTGCAGGCCTTGCTCGACAAAGACTTGAGCGCAAGCGAAAATCGCATACTCCCTGAAAGACTTTCCTTAGACGCTTGGGGGCCGATCGTTCGCAACAATGATGACCGCTGGCAAAATGTCGTGCGTTGGACAATTTTCGCACTGATCAACGCGGAGGAGTTGGGCATCAGCTCCCAAAATGTTGACACGATGACTGAAAGCAAAAACCCTAAAGTTCGCCGCCTGCTTGGCCTTGATGGAAAATTTGGCGCCCCCTTAGGTATCCCCGATACTTGGGCACGCGATATCATTCGCGGCGTCGGCAATTATGGCGAGATTTATGGTCGAAACCTTGGGCGTGATTCAGACCTTGCCTTAGCGCGTGGCAAAAACGAATTATGGACACGCGGCGGTTTAATGTACGCACCACCTGTCCGCTAGATGTTTTGAAGTTACTTTGCTTCGCGCGACAATGATGCACCATCCAAAAGCTGCGGATGAAGCGCGCGCGCATCGATCCCATCCAAGCAGGCGACGTTAATTCCATACTTTTCAGGTGCTGAACGTGGGCGATGGAACGTATATATGCCGCATGTCGTACAGAAATAGTGCTTGGCTATATTTGTATTCCATTGGTAAAGCCCGAGCATATCTTGCCCAGCAATCAGTGTGAAGTTCTCACCCGGGATGCGCACCATCACGGCGTTCTTTTTGCTGCACAAAGAGCAATTGCAAGTGATGGAATTGTTCAAATCCGCTTTGACTGCAAACTGCACCGCGCCGCAATGGCATGAACCTTGATAGTCCTGTTCCATAGTTCTTCCCTCCAATACCTGCAATCTACTCGTCGAAATGGATTGCAACTCGGCGATTGATTTTGCCTTTTTTCTCAACTTTGCCGAACCGGATTTTGCCGATTTCCCGCGTGTTGTTCACATGTGTGCCACCGCAGGGTTGCCAGTCTATTGTTTGCTCGCCATCTGAAATACGGATCATTCGAATTTCGCCCTGTCCTGACGGTGGTTTCACCGTCATGGTTTTCACCAGTTCCGGGTTCGCAGCCAACTCGGCTTCGCTAATCCATTCCTCCGTCACGTCCAATTCGCGCGCAATAAGGGCGTTGAGTTGGTCGGCTAGAGCATCTTTATCTTCGGGTGGCTCCGGCATTTGAAAATCTAGCCGGCCCTTAATTGCGCCAATAGAGCCGCCTGTAACAGGCAGGGGAATGACCACGGACAAAAGATGCAATGCGGTGTGCATACGCATCAAATTATAGCGGTTGTCCCAGTCAATATGGCAGGTAATCTCATCACCAACATTTGGCAAAATTTGCCCATCAGCGGGAACGTGAACAATTTCTAGCTTTTCGCCGTTTGGGTGGATGGTTGTTGCAATTTGAGTTTTGTCGCCAGAGGCGCTTTCCAAACAACCAAAGTCACCAGGTTGCCCGCCAGATGTGGCATAGAAATTTGTGCGATCAAGCACAATACCGCCAAGCTCGTTTATTTCTACGACCCTGGCGGAAATTGCATTCAAATAGCTGTAGCCACGAAAAAGAAATTCTGTGCGGCCAAATCCATTATCCATCATCACTCGCCATTACAGATTGAACATCAATGTTCAAACTGTGGTCCAGAAAGGACGGGACTGGCAAGCCTTTTGAGTTCAAGAAATCTTTATTGAATAATTTTGTTTGATAGCGATTTCCGTAATCGGCCAGAACCGTAACGATGGTTTTGCCCGGTCCCATTTCTCTTGCCATGCGCACAGCGCCAGCAATGTTGATGGCGCTTGATCCGCCAAGGCACAAGCCTTCATTGGCCAACAGGTCAAAGATGTAGGGCAGGGCTTCTGCGTCGGGAATTTGGTACGCGTGATCCACTTTTAAGCCTTCAAGGTTTGCGGTTATGCGTCCTTGGCCAATGCCCTCGGTGATTGAACTGCCTGTAGAGCCGAACTCGCCCGTTGTGTAATAGCTGTAAAGCGCAGCACCCTCTGGGTCCGCAATGCCGATCTTGATGTCATTGTTGCGGTCTTTCAGTGCATGAGCAACGCCTGCAAGCGTGCCGCCAGAACCTACAGCGCAAATGAACCCATCAACCTTGCCGCCCGTTTGTTCAAAAATCTCAGGACCAGTTGTTTCGATATGCGCCTGACGGTTGGCCACATTGTCAAACTGTTGCGCCCATATGGCACCCTCGGGCAGTTCTTTGTTCAGCTTTTCGGCCAAACGCCCAGACAGCTTTACGTAATTGTTCGCGTTCTTGTACGGCTTTGCAGGCACTTCGATCAGTGTCGCGCCAGCCAAACGGATGCTGTCCTTTTTTTCTTTGCTCTGTGTGTCCGGGATAACGATTACAGACTTATAGCCAAGCGCGTTTGCGACCATAGAAAGGCCAATGCCTGTATTACCGGCAGTGCCTTCAACAATGGTTGCACCCGGGCGCAGGAGGCCACGCCGTTCAGCATCGCGGATAATATAAAGCGCTGCCCGGTCTTTGACCGACTGTCCGGGGTTCAAAAATTCCGCCTTGCCCCAAATCTCGCAACCTGTTGCCTCAGATACAGCATTGAGCCGGATAAGCGGTGTATTGCCAATAGCGTCTAAAACGCTTCTGTGCTGGGTCATCGAGTCATTCCTTTTAATGTTGGCTAGACATTAGGTCCCAAATTGCGGTTTCTCAAGGCACAAATTGGTGAAAAACAAAGGCTTTTCCCTTTCGTCAACAAACAGGGCAAACCGATCTAGCGTCGGCAAATTTTGTGCGAATTATATTCTCATGGCTTTGCGATGCCAGGTGATACAAACCAGTTTTCATCGGGCCATACCGTTTAAGAATAAAAACGCTTGGTGAAATAGTTTGCCCGATAATATGCAAATTCGACAATCAGATTTCCCAAAACTTTGCGCATGCAAGGCGTCCTGTTCGCCTTTGTCGACTAACGCAAAAACTGCGTCCATTTCAATCTAAAGTACTGATTTGTATGATTGTTTTACAAGCTATGTCAGCTTATTTTGGTCAGCAACTGTTTTGCCCGTTTTGGAGCCATCATGTCGGCCACACAAAATTCAATATCTCACCTTCAAGCACTTGAAGCTGAGAGCATAGAAATATTCCGCGAAGTTGCTTCGTCGTTTGAACGTCCGGTGATGATGTATTCGATTGGCAAGGATTCAAGCGTGCTGCTGCATTTGGCGCGCAAAGCTTTTTTCCCGTCAAAAATCCCATTTCCTTTGCTGCATGTGGACACCACGTGGAAGTTCAAGGAAATGATCACGTTCCGTGATCGCATGGCCGATGAACACGGTTTTGATTTGTTGGTGCACACAAATCCAGAAGGCAAAGCGGACAATATCAACCCATTTGACCATGGCTCGTCGCGTTACACAGACATCATGAAAACCGTCGCTTTGCGCCAGGCGTTGAATGCTGGCCAGTACGATGCGGCCATTGGCGGTGCACGCCGTGACGAAGAAAAATCTCGCGCCAAAGAGCGCATCTTTTCGCACCGTAACGCGCAACATGCATGGGACCCAAAGAATCAGCGGCCCGAACTTTGGCGGGTGTTCAACACGCGGCTTGCGCCCGGCGAAAGCATGCGGGTGTTCCCCTTGTCCAATTGGACCGAACTGGATATCTGGACCTATATCTATTCTGAAGGCATCGAAATTCCACCGCTCTATTTGGCAAAAAAGCGTCCCGTTGTTGAACGTTCTGGCACTTTGATCATGGTCGACGATGACCGTCTGCCGTTGAACGAAGGCGAGGTGCCGCGCGAAGAGATGGTCAGGTTCCGCACACTCGGCTGTTACCCCCTGACTGGTGCGATCAGATCAGACGCGGCGACGCTGCCCGAAATCATCATGGAAATGAATGCCTCAACCACCTCTGAGCGCGAGGGTCGTTTGATCGACAGCGATCAGGCTGGGTCGATGGAGAAGAAGAAGCAAGAAGGATATTTCTAATATGTCTATTCAAGAAAATATCCAAAAAAACAGTGCCTTAGACGTTGACAGTTGGCTTGGCCAACAAACCAACAAAAGCCTGCTGCGCTTTCTCACTTGTGGCTCAGTTGACGATGGAAAATCGACGCTGATTGGTCGCTTGTTATACGATAGCCAGCTGATCCTGGACGATCAGCTCGCCGCGCTGCAAAAGGAAAGCAGCAACCGCACCACGGGTGACGAGGGGATCGATTTCTCGTTGTTGGTCGACGGCCTGACCGCTGAACGCGAGCAGGGCATCACGATTGATGTGGCTTACCGCTTTTTCACCACCAATAAACGCAAATTTATTGTGGCCGATACGCCGGGTCACGAACAATATACCCGCAACATGGCCACTGGCGCGTCAAACGCGGACGTGGCGATTGTCTTGATTGATGCGCGCAAAGGCCTGCTCACCCAAACCCGTCGCCATAGTTTCATTCTGTCGCTGATTGGGGTGAAGCACGTTGTTGCGGTGGTGAACAAGATCGATCTTGTTGATTATGATAAAGACGTGTTCGACAGGATTGAAGCTGAATATCGTGAATTTGCGGGGCAACTTGGCTTCAAGTCATTGGTCACTATTCCCGTGTCAGCGCTTAAGGGCGATAATATCGTCAATAAAAGCAAAGACATGGATTGGTATCGCGGCCCGCAGCTGGTGCCATATCTTGAAGAAATCGACGTCACAGAAGACAAAACCGAAAAGCCTTTCCGCTTTCCTGTTCAATGGGTCAATCGCGCCAGCCTTGATTTCCGTGGCTTTTCCGGCACTGTGGCTGGCGGCAGCGTTCGGCCGGGCGATGATGTTTTAGTGGCTGCGTCACGCAAACCCGCAAAAATATCCCGCATTGTCACCATGGACGGCGATTTGGATGTAGCGATTGCTGGGCAGGCGGTGACGCTGGTGCTGGATCGTGAGATTGATATTTCGCGCGGTGATGTATTGTCTGCACCCGGGATTGTGCCTGAATATTCCAATCAGTTCCAAGCCAAACTGGTCTGGATGAATGAAGAACGCGCCATGTCTGGCCGCTCCTATTTGATCAAGGTCGGCACACAATTGGTGCCAGCCACCATCACCAACGTCAAACACAAAACCAACGTCAACACGCTTGAGCAGAGCGAGACCAAATGCCTTGACCTCAATGAGGTTGGTACGGTGACAATTGCGACTGACAAACCGATTGCGTTTGACCCCTATGCGGACAATGGCACAACAGGCGGTTTTATTCTGATTGACCGTCTGTCCAACGCCACTTTGGCAGCGGGAACGATTGAGTTTGGCTTGCGCCGCGCGCAAAATCTGACCTATCAAGATTTTGACGTGAACCGCAAAACCCGATCCGAAATGAAGGGCCAAACATCAAAAATCGTTTGGTTTACCGGCTTGTCAGGTTCTGGCAAATCAACGGTTGCGAACCTGCTCGAAAAGCGTATCGCCGCTGAAGGCAAACACACCTACATTCTTGATGGGGACAATGTGCGCCACGGGCTGAACAAAGACCTTGGATTTACCGATGAAGACCGGGTGGAAAACATTCGTCGCATCGCCGAAGTCGCACGGCTGATGGCCGATGCAGGGCTGATCGTTTTGGTATCCTTTATCTCGCCGTTCAAAAACGAGCGTAAACTGGCGCGCGAAATTGCGGGCGATATCGAGTTTATCGAAGCCTATGTGAACACGCCGATTGAAGTGTGTGCACAGCGCGATCCAAAAGGTCTGTATGCCCGTGCAAAAGCTGGTGAAATCAAAAACTTCACGGGCATAGATTCCCCGTTTGAAGCGCCAGAGAACCCAGACATTACATTGAATACAGCGGACCGTGACCCCACAGACCTCGCCAATGAGCTCTACGACATGATGTTTGTAGGTCACCAATATAGCGCGTTGTAAACTTCTAACAGATTGCAAAAAGGCGGCCAGTTGGCCGCCTTTTTTCTAAGGTTTTGCAGACTAAACTCCTCTATCCCCCAACAGCATCGTGCCACTCATAGCCCGGTTTTTGGTGATAAAAGCCATTCGAGAAAGGCGCGTCGATGCCGTCGTCGCGCATCAGTTTGAGCGCTTCGGAGGGGCTGAGTTTGCCGTCAAGCACGTCGCGGAAGGCGTTGATAGCAGTGAAAGTGCCGATTGAGTGCGGCGAAATCCGGAAGGTTTTTATGCCGATTTGCTGCATTTCATCCAAACAGTCGACCAAATTCAGCACTGAATGCGATTGGGTTTGAATGCCGTTGACGGTGAGAAATTTGTCGCCTTCAAGGGTGTCGAGCCGCATGCCATCTGGGTCTTCATCACAAACAAACAGACATGAATCTTTGGTCCGGTTGTGGGCCCGGGCGTGATAACAGCGCGCAGAAAGCGCCAATGACATGCGGCCATAGACCTGCACTTCCAAGTCGATATTGTAGGGCGCGGCGGCTTTGGCGAGCGCTTCCAATCCGGACTTTGGAATTTCGGGATTTAAGCAAATCGAGGTCGCGCCACCCTTGGCGTAAACTTCAATCGCTTCTTCATTGTAGCAATTCATCAACGGACCAATGTAATGCGGGCCCTTGGCCATTTGATATAGCGCCGACACGTCGTTGGCCTCAATCAAAAAGCCTTCTGCGGTGGCCACTTTTTTCATTTGGCGGCGGTCAATGTCCGAGGTGACCTCGGACAGAGTTGAAAACACAACTTTTTTGCCCGCATCGGTGAGGCGTTCATAAACGTCTGGCAAGTGTTTGTCGTATAGCGGCGCGCGTTTTGAGCAAATCACTTCGCCCACAAACACAGTTTCAACCGCTGCTTCGTCAGCAACCTTGAAATAGAAATCGCGCCAGTCGTCGGCCGCCCAGTTGTACTGAACAGGGCCAAGGGTGAGTTGTGCGTCCATGACTATCTCCACGTCTTTAGCGCCACGTTTTGGATTTAAACGCGCCTTCGGTTTCTTTGCCGCCTTCGGTGAGGGCAATCAATTCCGAAATGTCTGGCTCGTCGCCAATTGCATAGGCGTCAATCGCTTGGCGGAATGACGAGACTACGGATTTGATATAGGCGCGTGAGCGTTGCCGACCTTCAATTTTAAGGGCCGTCACCCCGGCCTTGATCAGGTCTGGCAGCAACCGCGTCAGATTGAGGCTGATCGGCTCTTCAAAGGCGTAATAGTTCTTCTTGATCGCTGTGTCGTAGCGGCCCTTGCAAATGGTCGGATAACCCGCCGTTTCGCCGCATGAAATGCAATCAATCGCGAACTCGCCCAAACGTGTCGTGAGGTTGTCATCTTCGTCTGGTTCATATTCCACATGGCTTGCTGGCGAACACACGCCATCCATATTGGTGGAAACGCCCGTGACGTAATTGGTGAGCGAGCAACGCCCCTCGGCCATCATGCCAATATTGCCGAACACAAAGGCTTCGATTTCGCAGTCAATGGCATCGTGCACCCGTTTGATTTCTGCAACGGTGAGGATGCGGGGCAATACCACGCGCTTCACCCCAAATTGCTCAACGTAATAATTGATTGCTTCAGGTGAAGAAGCGCCAGCCTGAACAGACAAATGCAGGCGTTGATTTGGGTGCTCGCGGGCGACATATTGCGCCATACCAATATCAGCGATGATCACCGCATCGATGCCGATTTCAACAGCATCGTCGACCGATTTTTTCCAAAGGTCGGTGCGCCCGGCTGTTGGGAACGAGTTGATGGCGGCCAACACGATTGCATCGCGGTCGTGCGCGTATTTCACGCTTTGTGAAAGTTCTGCTTTGGTGAAATTCAATCCGGCAAAATTTCGGGCGTTTGTTGGGCCTTTAAAGCCGCAATAAACAGCATCTGCACCCGCATCAACGGCTGTGCGCAAACTTGCCGGTGTTCCAGCAGGGCATACCAGTTCAGGTTTTTCAAAAAGTGTCATGCTCTGGCACCTGTTATTTTGTTGGCTAAGTTGATGCTTGCGCGCATCGGTTTGGCCAGCGGGCCAAATGCGGTGGCCACATCATCTGCAAGTGTTGTGTCCAAATCGTCGAGTGCATTGCGCAGCAAAAGAATTGCTTCGGTATCGCCCGTGATCAGAATATCGCGGTTGAAGAACAGGGCATCGCTATCGGTTTTGCTGTCGATCATGCGCAACAATGTGGAGAACTTGCCGCTGACCAGCACGTCGTACTGAACCTCGTCATGGCGAGATTTTGCCACGAGCGTCGGATTGCTCGGATCAGGCTTGAGGACCAGCAGAAACGGAATGCCCTTGGCGTCAATCAGAAATGTTTTGAAACAGCCAGTTTCCAAACGCTCAAAGAGCTCTGGGTGAATCTTGGTTACATGGCGCACAATACGCCGCAGCACTGGCTGCAACGGAAATAAAGGGAGCGCACGCGAAATTGGGCCAGCTTTGGGATCGCGAAAAATCCGCGGTTGGCCACGATGAGTTTTCTTTGTCATGGCAAATCGATACGCCTGACGTGGGAATGCGAACTTGATATAAATCAAATAGAGATCAATTTGCGTGGAAATGCCACATATATGTGGCTGTTCTACAGTTTGTCGCGCAACGCATAATAGGTCATGGCCAGTATCAGCAAAGGTGTGCGCAACCCAACGCCGCCGGGGAACCTATGTGTTGGCACGTTCGCCAAAACGTCAAAACGTTCTGCAGTGCCAGCAATTGTTTCAGCCATGATTTGCCCCGCTAATGTGGCCATGCCAACGCCATGACCAGAATAGCCCGATGCTGAATAGATGTTTTTCGCCAAACGGGCGAAATGCGGCATCCGATTAATGGTGATGGCGAGCGTACCGCCCCATGCATAATCAATTTTGGTGCCTTCAAGTTGGGGGAATATCTCCAGCATGCATTTGCGCACTAAGCCAGAAATGTCAGCGGGAAATTTGTAACCGTAGCTTTCACCACCGCCAAACAATAGGCGATTGTCCGCCGACATGCGGAAATAATTGACGACAAACTTACTGTCAGCTACCGCCAGTTTATCAGCAAAAACCGCTGGCGCTGTGTTGCTGCCCAGCGGCTCGGTGGCAATGATAAAATTGTTGATCGGCATAACGCGCTTGGCAGTTTGCCCGTTCAAATCACCCAAATAGCCGTTGCAACCCAATACAATGTGTTTTGCGGTGATAGAGCCTTGGGCGGTGACCACTTTACGTGCAGCTTCGTCAATCTCAGTGACGCGGCTATTTTCAAAAATTCGAGTGCCAGCTTTTTGCGCTGCATCGGCCATGCCCAAGGCGAGACTCAAAGGGTGCAAATGCGCCGCACCCATGTCGATCGAGCCGCCATGATAGGCAGGAGAATCAACCATGTGCCGCAACTCGTCGCGCTCAACGAACCGGATTTGATCGTAGCCATACTCGGCTTGCAGCTTGTCGACATATCGCCGACTTTCAGCCACATAGCGTTTGCGATGGTCAGCGTGAATAATGCCAGGTGTTAGGTCACACTCGATTTTGTGTTTTTTGACCAAAGATTTGACCAAATCTTTGGACTGTTCGGCAAATCTCCAAAGCAGGTGGGCATTGTCGCGTCCGAGCATCTTCTCAAGTGCATCTTGCTCCACCCGTTGGCCCGAACCAAGTTGCCCGCCATTGCGCCCAGACGCCCCCCAACCGACACGTTGTGCGTCCACCACAACAACATCATAACCGCGCTCTGCCAGATGCAGCGCCGTCGACAAACCGGTGAAGCCGCCGCCAACCACCACAACGTCAGCCACAATATCCCCGCGTAAGGTGGGAAACGGCGCGAGTTGTTTGACGGTTGCTGCATAATAGGACGCAGGGTATGCGCCCGCGACGTCGTTGGCGGTGAGTACATCCATGGCCATTCGGGACCCCGTTATGGTTAGAGCATGCCTGCTTGGCGCATTTTGGTGTGTGCTTGATCAAGAACACGGCCAACCTTGTCGATCAGCTCGTCAACTTGCATAAGAGAAATGATCAGGGGTGGCGAAATGATCAACCCATCGCGCACGGCGCGCATCACCAGACCATTTTTGTTGGCAAAGTCGCGACAGATATTGCCAGCAGTTCCTAATGGCGTTTTGAACGCCGCACGTGCAGACTTATCTGGCGTTAATTCCAAACCAGCCACCATGCCGCAAATCCGTGCTTCCCCAACAAGAGGATGATCAGCAAACTGTTCCCACTTGTCTTTCAGGTACGGCGCAATTTTTGTTGATGCGGTCTCTACGATTTTTTCTTCATCAAGAATGCGTAGATTTTCAAGGGCGACTGCCGCCGCTACAGGGTGACCAGAATAGGTGTAACCGTGAGCAAATTCCCCGCCCTTTTGTGCAAGCACCTCGGCAACATGGTCTGCAACCATTGACCCACCAATCGGCAAATATCCCGAACTCAAGCCCTTGGCGATTGTCATAATATCGGGGCGAATGTTGAACGTTTGGCTGCCGAACCAATTGCCGGTGCGACCAAAGCCACAAATGACCTCATCAGCAATCAACAAGATTTCATACTTATCGCAAATCCTCTGGATTTCAGGCCAATAGGTTGAAGGCGGAATAATAACCCCACCAGCACCCTGAATGGGTTCACCAATAAAGGCCGCAACTTTGTCTTCGCCCAAACGTTCAATTTCAGTTTCCAATGCCTGCGCGCACTTCAACCCAAACTCTTCAGGCGAAAGGTCGCCACCTTCAGCATACCAATAAGGCTGTGCAATGTGCGTAATGTCTGGGATTGGCAAACCACCTTGCGCGTGCATAAAGCCCATGCCGCCCAAACTTGCGGCCGCAACAGTTGACCCATGATAGGCATTGTGCCGAGAAATGATCACCTTTTTATCAGGTTTGCCCAGCGATGCCCAATAGTGGCGCACCATGCGAATGTTGGTGTCATTGGCTTCAGAACCCGAACCTGCATAAAAAACATGGTTCAAATCGCCGGGCGCAAGTTCCGCAAGTTTTGCGCTCAATTCGATTGCCGGCACGTTGGTGGACTGGAAAAATGAATTATAATAGGGCAGTTGCATCATTTGCTTGGTCGCAGCGTCAACTAATTCTTGCCGACCGTAGCCCACATTTACGCACCAAAGACCAGCCATGCCATCAAGCAGTTTGTTGCCGTCGCTGTCCCAAATGTAAGCGCCATCGGCACGCGTGATAATCCGGGTGCCTTTGGCGTTCAAATCGCCCATATCAGAAAACGGATGAATATGGTGGGCCGCATCCAGCGCTTGCAGCTGTTCGGTTGGTAAATGGTTGTCGATATAGTTCATTGGTTTTCCAATCTTATTAGGGTCTGAACTCAATTGAGAAATGATCTGGACAGCAGTTCAAGTTTGATCAGATTTAGGCGAATGGGCCGAATTGACTTGCTGTCAATGAGGATATTTCAACGCAAACTGGCAAAATTGAATGCTGCCTTTCGGGTTGGATGCAAAACAGGCTGCTTCAGCGTCGAAAAGCCTCACCGATATGAAAATCGCTTTCGTTTCTCTCCTCAAATCAGTCTATTTTGCACCCAATCCAGACCTTTTCTCAATTCAGTCCAGACCCTAGACGTTGAGCAACAGATGCTCGCGCTCCCAAGCGGAGATTTCGCCCAAAAATTCGTTGATTTCCTGATTCTTGATGCCTTCATAGACTTTGCAAAAATCTTCGCCCAATAGATCACGCAGAGCCTGGTTTTCGGCAAAACCTGGCATCGCTTCATTGATTGATTGGGGCAATGTAACGCCGTCTTTATAGGCGTCGCCGGTTCTTTGCGGACGCGGTTTTGTGCCGTCTTTCATGCCCAAAAATCCACATGCGAGGCTGGCGGCGATTGCTAAATAGGGGTTGCAATCCATGCCAACGATGCGGTTTTCGACCCGTCGCGATTCTGCATTTGAAATCGGTATGCGAATGCCTGTTGTTCTATTGTCAGCAGCCCACTCAATATTTGCTGGAGAAGAATCGTCAGCTTTGAACCGACGATAAGAATTCACATAAGGCGCAAGAATTGGAACAGCGGATTCAAGATGGGCTTGTTGCCCGCCAAGGAAACTCCAAAAGTAAGGTGACTCTGTACCGTCTGCGTTGGAAAAGATGTTTTTGCCGGTTTTGATGTCCACAACACTTTGGTGAATATGCATTGCACTGCCGGGTTCGTCGCGCATTGGCTTCGCCATAAAGGTCGCAAAGCAATTATTTCGCAGGGCGGCCTCGCGGATTGTACGTTTGAAATAAAACACCTCGTCCGCCAATTTGAGCGGGTTTCCGTGTTGCAGATTGATTTCAATTTGCCCAGCACCACCTTCTTGAATGATGGCATCGATTTCTAACCCCTGCGCTTCAGCAAAGTCATAGATATCGTCGATAACAGGACCATATTCGTCCACGGCAACCATCGAGTAAGCTTGTCTGCCGATACCCTTGCGACCCGTCCGCCCGATGGGGGGCTCAATAGCCTCGTTAGGGTCTGTGTTGGGATGCGTCAGATAAAATTCCATCTCAGGCGCAACGATTGGCTGCCAACCCTCTGCTTCATAAAACGACAGAACGCGCTTCAAAACGTTACGTGGCGCAACTGAAATCGGCTCGCCATCGGTGGTTTCAAGATCGTGAATCACTTGCAAAATGATGTCTTCCGTCCACGGCGCAGCACATGCCGTGCTCATATCTGGCTTTAAAACCATGTCCGTTTCCGTCCATTGGTCCTTTATGTCCATGTCAGCATAGGCACCGGTGACGGTTTGATAGAATATGGAGGTTGGCAGGTAGGTGCGGCCAGTTTCGGAGAATTTCTTCGCAGGCATGGTTTTACCACGCGATATGCCCACCATATCAGGCACAATACATTCAACTTCTTCAACGCGGCGGTTTGCAAGCCACTGAGTGGCGTGTTCGGGGATGAGCTTCATCCATTCTGGGTTTTGTGACATATTCTTCCCTTGCCATCCAATCAAAATGGATGTGCTATATAATTTGATCAAATTATGATTTGTCAATCAAATTTGTTTCATTTTCAATTTGAGGTGTGGTGCGCACAAATGTTGCCCCTGAGGAAATGTCCTCAATTATTGCTGCCTGCAATGCGCCAATATTTTGGGCCTCTATCGCCGAAATAGCCCGCTTGTGTTGGTCTTCAAGATTGCTGGTGCCAACACGACCACAAACGACGCGCATATAAGGCGCCATTTGCAGCCACAAGCTTTCCGCAATCGAAATCATGATGTTGGCATTTGATGCCCGGTAGAGCGCAAAGTGGAACGCGAAATTGCATTTCAAATAATCATCAACACTGCCTTCTTGAATGGCTTTGTCCATTTGATCATCAATGGCGCCGAGCAATTTAACATCTGCATTTGTGATCGCACGCTTTGCCAATTCCGGCTCCAACATCAGCCGAACCGCTAAAATCTCATCAATGCGCTTCTCGTCCATCTCGGGAACGGATATGCGCCGATTCCCGTGCATTTCGAGCGCTCCCTCGGCAACCAGCCGTCGGATTGCTTCGCGCACAGGGGTCAAGCTTACATCATGATCGTCCGCAATTCCTTGCAGCGTGACCGACATTCCCGGGCGAAATTGGCCAAATAATAAACGTTCCCGCAAATCACGATAAAGGCGCTCATGGGTGGGAATGTTGACATCGTCTAGCTCTTGTGGCGGTAGATCCATATTATGCTCAATCCGTGTTGCGTTTTTTCCAATATGCTTGACATTTGATCAAAAAGCAATATTTGATCAAATTATATCAAGTGGAGGCGATTTTATGTCTACAGCACCAAAAGGCGACCAAGCAATCCAAGCAACACAGCTGACCGGTCGGGTGCCTGAAATGACCTATGCGGGTGTTTTGAGTTTTCTACGCCGTAAATACAGCAAAGACATTGCCGGGGCTGACGTGGTTGTGTCTGGCGTGCCCTATGATGGCTCAGTTAGCCATCGCTCTGGGTGTCGATTGGGGCCACAAGCAATTCGCGCCGCGTCGGTGCAATTGGCGGAGCTGAAGGCTTTCCCTTTCGGGACAGATCCTTTTGAGCAACTGGGTGTGGTTGACTTTGGCGACTGCTATTTGACCCCCCAGCAACAATCAAGCATTCCAGCCGCAATCGAAGAACATGCGCGCAACATCATTGCTCAAAACGCCAAAATGCTCACCTTGGGTGGCGATCATTTCATTTCCTATCCGTTGATAAAAGCGCATGCCGAAAAATACGGTCCGGTCGCGCTGATCCAGTTTGACGCACACAGTGATACATGGGACGTGACGCCGGACCATCTTGATCACGGCACCATGTTTACCCGCGGCGTGGATGATGGGGTGATTGATGCGAAACATTCGATTCAAATTGGAATCCGTACGCACAATGATGATCCGCATGGTATTGAAATTTTGACCGCCCCTTGGGTGCATCGCAACGGCGTGGATGATGCGATAACAAGTATTTTGCAGCGTGTGGGCGACCGTCCCGCCTATATCAGTTTTGACATAGATTGCTTGGATCCGGCTTTTGCACCCGGCACCGGCACTCCGGTGGTCGGTGGTCTGGCGACGTGGCAAGCACTTGAAATCTTGCGAGGTCTTGGTAGTTTGAACCTAATTGGTATGGACGTGGTGGAAGTTTCGCCCGCCTATGATCATTCAGAAATCACCGCAATCGCAGCCGCAACTGTTGCGCATGATTGGCTTTGCTTAATGGCGCACAAAAAGGCGCTTGAATAGGTCGCGCTTGATTGCGGTATTAATCCATTTGTTTGAGGAATGTTCGACATGACAATTATCGAAAAACGCGAATTCTACATCGATGGCAAATGGGTCGCACCAGCGACGCCAAATGACTTTGATGTGATTAATCCGGCGATTGAAGAAAAAGTGGCAATTATTTCACTTGGATCGCAAGTGGACGTCGATAATGCTGTCGCCGCCGCAAAAAAGGCGTTTGAAACCTTTTCGCAAACAACCAAGCAGGAGCGGCTCGCGCTGCTCAAGCGGATTTTGGACGTCTATAAGCGGCGAAAAGGCGAAGTCGCAGAAGCTATTAAGCTTGAATTGGGCGCGCCACACAAATTGGCACACGGTGCGCAGGCCGGCGTTGGTGTGGGGCATTTGGAAGGCTTCATCGAGGCGCTTGAGGGATTTGAGTTTGAATCCAAAGAGGCGAATGGTGACTTGATTTTCAAGGAGCCAATTGGCGTTTGTGGACTGATAACACCTTGGAATTGGCCGATAAACCAGATTGCGCTCAAAGTGCTGCCCGCTTTAGCAACCGGCTGCACTGTCGTGTTGAAGCCAAGCGAAGTCACACCGCTCAATGCAATCCTTTATGCTGAGATTTTAGACGAAGCCGGGGTGCCAGCGGGCGTGTTTAATCTTGTAAATGGCGACGGTCTGAACGTTGGGGCCGCTTTGTCGCGACACCCAGATGTTGCGATGATGTCGTTTACCGGGTCAACACGGGCAGGGATTGCGGTTTCTCGCGATGCCGCAGAAAACGTCAAAAAAGTTACGCTCGAACTTGGCGGAAAATCGCCAAACATCATTTTTGACGAAGAAGGTGCACTCGATACCGTCAAACGGGAAACACGTCGGGTGTTTTCGAACACCGGGCAAAGCTGTAATGCGCGCACCCGCATGTTGGTTGAACGATCAATTTATGCTGAAGCGATGCGAGTGGCGGCGGACGCTGCAAACGGGCAGCCCGTCGGTGATCCGAACAAAGAGGGCCACCATATAGGTCCGCTGGTTTCGCAGCTGCAATTTGATCGGGTTCAGTCCCTAATTCAGGCCGGAATTGACGAAGGTGCAACACTTTTGGCAGGTGGAACGGGCCGACCCGAGGGGCTCGAACTTGGCTATTTTGTAAAGCCAACAGTGTTCGGCAACGTCAATAACAACATGCGGATTGCGCGAGAAGAAGTTTTTGGTCCGGTCGTTGCCCTGATACCGTTCGATACTGAAGATGAAGCAATCTCGATTGCAAATGATACCGATTACGGTTTGGCCGCTGCCGTGCAAACAAACGACGCTGAAAAAGCCATGCGTATAGCAAGGAAACTGCGCGCCGGGATGGTGCATATCAATAATTCAGATATTGGTTATGGGACGCCGTTTGGCGGCTATAAAATGTCTGGAACAGGCCGAGAAGGTGGGCATTACGGGCTGGAAGATTTCCTCGAAATCAAAGCGATTTCAGTGGCGTCCTAGCTTTCACTCAAGATGGTGGCGATGGCGTCGCGACCAAGTTGACCGACGCCATCACGCACATCTGCTTCAATGGCAGCGCGCAGCATTTCCGGGTCGCGTGCGCGCAAGGCCGAAACTGCTTCTTTGTGACGGTCAATGATATAAAACTCGCCCATTTCTCGCAGTGCGATGCGCAAGAACGGTCCGAGTTGCAGCCAGACACTTTCCACCATCGGCATTGTGATGGTGTCTGGATTTGCACAGTAGATTTTCCGGTGAAAGAGCTGGTTGTCACGAATTTGGCTGTCGCGGTCACCCTCCACAACGGCTTTGTCGATTCGGGTGTCGATCACTTCTAATTCGTCTATCAATTTGTCGGCAATATAGGGCAGGGCGCGGACGGCGGCAAAACGTTCCAATTCTACGCGCGTCTCGATCAATTCTGCCAAACGCTCTGCCGTCATATGTGGCACCACAATGCGTCGGTTTGGTAAAAGTTCTAGCCCGTTTTCTGAAGATAAACGTCGCAAAGCTTCACGAACCGGCGTGGGGCTGGTTTCCAACAATTCTGCCAATCCGCGAATGGTCACAGACATGCCTGGACGGAACCGACCAAGCATGATTGCATCTCGCAATTGGAGATAAATATGCTCTTGCGTGGTCACCCCATTTGGGCGTTCACTTGCAACAAGTGTGAATGTTTTGCGGTCGGCCGAAATTTGGGCTTTTTTTGTCATGCTGGAGGGCAATATCACCTCTATATTTGATTGACAATTTATCTATTAGTGATAGGTTTTCAAGAAATGATATCACATTTTCTGAGATATCCAAAAAGATTTGAAATATTGCCGACCGTCGGTGGGGAGTTTGAATTGAGTCAGTCGAACCAGTATGTGAACTTGATCGTGGGTGTTTGCGATATCAACGGCTTGTTGCGCGGCAAACGTCTGGCTGCTGCGTCTCTGGAAAAAGTACTCAAAGAGGGTATTCGCATGCCCACATCGTCCTGTTCCGTCGATATTTGGGGTAACGACATCGAAGGTAGCCCGCTTGTGATGGCAAGTGGCGATCAGGACGGGGTGTGTTTGGCGACGTCGCGCGGTGCGGTGCCCTTAGATTGGAGTGATCGACCCACGGCCTTAATCCCGGTGACAATGCACGACAATAGCGGGGTGCCTTATCTTGGTGACCCACGCAACGCACTGGCTGAAGTGTTGAGCAAATATACAGAGCTGGGTTTGACGCCGGTTGTTGCAACCGAATTGGAATTCTACCTTGTCGACAATTCGGGTCCCCGCCCGACGCCGCCCAACTCGCGGCAACTCGATTTTTCCCAAAACGATGTGCTTTCTTTGGACGCGATTGCCGACAATTCGAAATTTTTGGACGCACTTTATGATTCTTGCATGCTGCAAAACATACCAGCAGATGCAGTGATTTCTGAAGGCGGTGCTGGACAATTTGAAGTAAATCTTGACCACCAAGACGACGCGCTAAAGGCCGCCGATGATGCTTTGTATTTTAAGCGTGCGGTCAAAGGAATTGCGCAAAAACACGGTATGGCCGCGACATTTATGGCAAAGCCCTACACCAACCGGGCTGGCAACGGATTTCACATGCATTTTTCTCTTCTTGATCAGGACGGAAACAATGTTTTTGACGATGGCACAGAAGGTGGCAGTGACCTGATGAAGTCAGCAATCGCCGGACTATTGGCATCGATGGAAGAATCAACGCTCATCTTTGCGCCCCATTACAATTCTTATCGCCGGTTTGCGGAAAACACCCACGCACCCACAGGAATTTCTTGGGGGTATGAAAACCGCACCGCAGCCATCCGCATTCCAGGTGGTCCCCATCAGGCACGCCGGATAGAGCATCGCGTGGCCGGTGGCGACACCAACCCCTATTTGGTTTTGGCGGCTGTATTGGGCGGGGCGCTGCATGGCATAAAAAACAAATTGTCTCCGATGCCTCCGGTTTTTGGCAATGCCTTTGAGCAATCTGAAACGTTTATGCCGACCAATTGGCAAGCCGCGATCGACACCTTCTGTGAAGGAAAGATTCTGCCAACGATTTTCAGCGATCAAATGATTGAGAATTTTCGTTCCTGCAAGCAGCAGGAATTGAATGGCATTTTTCGGCAGGTAACTGACCGAGAGTTCGCTAGCTATTTGGAGACCGTGTGATGAACCTCGCAGGTCAACGCTTGGATGATCAGGAACATGTTGGTTCCTACTATGCAGCGTCGGCAAATCCGCCCCCCGAACGACCCGCTTTGGCGGGAGAGTTTGTCACAGATATCTGTGTTGTTGGTGCGGGATATTCAGGACTTTCAACAGCACTTCATCTCCTAGAGCGCGGTTACAAAGTCGCCATTTTAGAGAGCGCAAAAGTCGGGTGGGGTGCTTCAGGGCGAAATGGCGGTCAAATCGTCAACGGGCTGAATGCAAGTCTGGACACAATCCAAAAACGTTATGGCGATGAATTCGCACAATTCGTGGGTGGGCTTGTCACCGAAGGCGGCAAAATTATCCGAGAATGCATCGCCAAATACGATATCCAGTGTGATCTGAAGGAAAAAAATGTTTTTGCGGCCTTCACCGAAAAGCAGATGGCTGAATTGTCGGCAAAAAAAGCCCTCTGGTCAAAATATGGAATGAACGATCACGAGCTTTTGGACAAAAGCCAGATCGCAGAATATGTGAAAACTGATGCCTATATTGGTGGCATGGTTGATCATTCAGGTGCCCATATGCACCCTCTAAATCTTGCTTTGGGCGAAGCTGCCGCAATTGAATCTTTGGGCGCAACGATTTTCGAAAAATCGCGTGTTATGTCCACGCAGCAAATTGATGGCGGGCACATTGTTCGCACGGCGAACGGAACTGTGCGCTGCAAAACACTGGTTTTTTGTGGAAACGCCTATCTTGGCGACGCATCAAAGCGTTTGAAGTCTCGCGTCATGCCGGTATCGACGCAAATTATGGCAACCGAGCCGTTGTCGGAGGACGTGGCAAATAGTATTTTGCCGACTGACACCTGCATCGAAGACGTTAGATACATATTGGATTATTACCGTCTTTCTGCCGATAAGCGTTTATTGTTCGGTGGCGGTACAGTTTATGGTGGCACCGACCCTACAGATATTGTGGGCAAATTGCGACCAAACATGCTCAAAATATTCCCTCAACTGGCAAGTTCAAAAATCGATTATGCCTGGAGTGGTAATTTTGCGCTCTCATTCAGTCGCGTCCCTCAATTGGGGCGGCTCAATAACAATACCTATTTCGCACATGGCTATTCAGGACATGGCGTTACCGGCTCACATCTGTTCGGCCGGATACTAGCAGAGGCAATCGATGGTGATTTGTCTCGATTTGATGTGTTTTCAAGCGTACCATGGATACCATTTCCGGGAGGGAGGCTCCTTCGTGTGCCGTATTCTACACTGGGGTCCTGGTACTACGCACTGAAAGACAAGCTGGGAATTTAATCAGTTCTGATAAAGGGAGAAGTTGGATGAAGAACAAGTTTATTGTGGTGCCTTTGATGGCATTGGCGACCACTGTGGCCGCGCAGGCGGAAACGCTAAATGTCTATAACTGGTCAGACTATATCGCAGAAGACACGATAGCCAAATTTACCGAAGCAACTGGTATTGATGTCAACTATGATGTTTACGACAGCAACGAAGTGCTCGAAGCAAAAATGCTCGCTGGCAGCGCCGGATATGATGTTGTGATCCCAACGTCTGACTTCTTGCAGCGCCAAATCATGGCTGGCGTGTACCAAAAACTGGATTTCAGCAAACTTCCAAATCTCAAAAACATGGACCAAGATTTGATGGCTGGCGCTGCGGGCTATGACCCAGGCAACGAGCACTCTGTGATTTATATGTGGGGCACCACCGGCATTGGTTACAATGTTGGGAAAATTGCAGAAATTTTGGGCGATGATGCACCAACCGATAGTTGGGAGCTACTCTTTAACCCAGAATATTCATCGAAGTTGGCCGCATGTGGCATTAGTGTACTAGACGCGCCAACAGAGCTGTTGCCTGCCGCGATGAACTATTTGGGCTTAGACCCCCAATCAACCGAGCAGGCTGATTTTGAAAAGGGTGCTGAACTTCTAATGACGGTTCGGCCCAACATCCGCTATTTCCATTCATCTCAGTATATTTCTGATCTCGCAAATGGCGATATTTGCGTATCTGTAGGGTGGTCAGGTGATGTGTTCCAAGCACAGGCCCGCGCTGCAGAGGCTGATAATGGTGTTGAAATTGCGTATGTGATCCCCAAAGAAGGTGCACTGCAATGGTTTGACATGATGGCCATTCCTGTTGATGCGCCAAACCCAGACGCTGCGCACAAGTTCATAAATTTTGTGATGGACGCGCAGATTACCGCAGATATTACCAACTATGTTTGGTACGCAAACGGTAACGCTGCATCTATGGCCCTGGTTGATGAAGAAATCACGTCGGACCCTGGCATTTTCCCAACTGAGGAAGCCAAGAAAAATCTTTGGAGTTCCAAAGTTTACGGGCAAAAGACTGATCGCATGATCACCGGACTTTGGACAAAAATCAAAACCGGTCAATAAGCTGCAAAAATTGGGGGGAGGCGCCGCGCGTCTCCCCCTTTTCGCATAAATTTTGGGGGGAAACTATGTCCATGCAAACTCAACTGGCCTGGGAAAAGAAACCTTGGCGCGAAGCGAATGAAAAGCCGTTTATCCGCTTAAATCGCTTAACGAAGAAATTTGGTGATTTCATTGCCGTGGACGATGTCAGCTTGGACGTTTATCAAAGCGAACTGTTTTGTTTGCTTGGTGGCTCTGGAAGCGGCAAATCGACTTTGCTGCGCATGTTGGCGGGATTTGAAACACCAACGTCTGGCACCATAGAAATCGACGGCCAAGACATGGCCAACATACCCTCGCATGAACGCCCAACCAATATGATGTTTCAGTCATACGCTTTGTTTCCCCACATGAGTGTTGAACAAAATATCGGTTATGGTTTGCGGCGTGACGGCGTCAGCCGGGCAGAAACCAGCGACAAAGTTGCCGAGATGCTTTCGCTGGTCCAAATGTCTGATTTTGGCAAACGCAAGCCAGATCAGCTCTCAGGCGGTCAACGCCAGCGTGTTGCTTTGGCGCGTTCTTTGATCAAACGGCCAAAACTGCTGTTGTTAGATGAGCCATTGGGCGCACTCGACAAAAAGTTGCGCGAAGAGACCCAATTCGAACTCGTCAATATCCAAGAGAGCCTGGGCATCACATTTATTGTTGTGACCCATGACCAAGAAGAAGCCATGACACTTGCGACCCGAATTGGGGTGATGAACTATGGCGAGATTGTACAGATTGGCGAACCACCACAGATTTACGAATACCCTTCATCGCGTTTCGTCGCAGATTTTATTGGGTCTGTGAATATGTTCGAAGGACGGGTGAAAGAAGATGACAAAGATTTTGTGCGCATTCACTCAGATGAGGCCGGCTGCGACATTCACGTAGGGCACGGCGTAAGCTGTTCGCCAGATCAAAAGCTGTGGTTTGCGGTACGACCGGAGAAATTAATTCTTAGCCGAAAGAGGCCCGAAGGCGACGCAAATATTCTAAAAGGTACAGTTGAAGATGTTGCTTACATGGGAAATTTGAGCGTATTCAGAATTCGACTGGATAGCGGTAAAATTGTTAAGGCAACACAATCCAATCGTGTTCGTCGAGACGAAGAAGCATTTTCCTGCGACGAAGAAACATACGTCACCTGGGATGAAACTGCAGGTGTGGTTTTACAATCATGATCCAGGCCATTTTGATTTCCAAACCATACAAATTCACCGCAAACCTGCTGGCAAAATTTGGCTTGAATGGGCGTGGACTTGTAATCGCTGTGCCAACTTTGTGGCTTCTGCTGTTCTTTCTCATTCCCTTTGCGGTGGTGCTCAAAATATCCTTTGCCGAGGCAATGATCGCGCGGCCTCCCTATTCGAAACTAATCGAAGCCACAGAATCCGGCTTTGCGATAAATTTCAGTTTCCAGAGCTACCAATATTTGGTTGGAGACGGACTGTATTTGGCGGCGTACGGCTCGTCACTGCGCATCGCCTTTTTCTCAACAATCCTTGCTCTGCTTGCTGGTTATCCGATGGCGTATTTCATTGCTCGAGCTGGCGGCCAATGGCGCAATATCTTACTGATGTTGGTCATTATGCCATTTTGGACGTCCTTTTTGTTGCGTGTTTATGCTTGGATCGGCATTCTCAAAGGCAACGGGTATCTCAACAATTTGCTGATGAGCCTTGGCATCATCAACGAGCCCCTTGTGATGATGCAAACCGACTTTGCCGTCTATATTGGGATTGTTTATACCTATCTGCCCTTCATGATATTGCCGCTTTATGCCAGTTTGGTGAAGCTTGATGGGTCTTTGCTGGAAGCCTCGAGCGATCTAGGGGCAAAGCCTTTCACAACATTTCTGACCATCACGCTGCCTTTGTCGCTTCCTGGTGTTCTGGCGGGCTGTATGCTCGTGTTCATTCCAGTTGTGGGCGAGTTTGTCATTCCCGCGCTGCTTGGCGGGCCGGACACAAACATGATTGGCCGTGTCTTATGGGATGAGTTTTTCCGAAACCGCGATTGGCCAACCGCATCCGCTGTCGCCATCATCATGCTGCTGGTGCTGGTGCTGCCCATTGTGCTGTTGCAAAAGGCCCAAGCCGGACAAAACCAAAACAATCAACAAGGTGCAAAGTAGGAGCGTACTATGAAAAAACGATTCAGTTTCCTGCCGATTGCAACTTTTCTGGGGTTTGCGTTTCTTTATATTCCCATCATCGTCCTGGTGGTGTTCAGCTTTAACAAATCAAAGCTTGTGACGGTTTGGGGCGGGTTTTCGCCGCACTGGTACGGGGAGCTTTTGCAGGATCCGCAGATCTTAGGTGCTGCATGGATCAGCCTTCGCATTGCATTCATCAGCGCGTCCCTTGCACTTGTGCTCGGCACGCTTGCGGCGTTCATACTCACCCGGATGGGGCGCTTTTGGTTCAAGCCGCTCTTAAGTGGCATGACAGCGGCACCTCTGGTGATGCCCGAAGTGATCACGGGACTATCATTGTTGCTGCTTTTTGTGGCCATGGAATCATTGATTGGCTGGCCCTCTGGACGCGGCTTTACCACCATCGTTATCGCACACACTACGTTCAGCTTGGCCTATGTGGCCGTTGTCGTGCAATCGCGTTTGAGCGACATGGACGAGTCGATTGAGGAAGCGGCGAGGGACCTTGGTGCAAAACCAGTTCGGGTGTTTTTTGACATTACGCTGCCCACGATTGCTCCGGCCCTGATGTCCGGGTGGCTGCTCTCTTTCACCCTGTCGTTGGATGACTTGGTGATTGCAAGCTTTGTGTCTGGACCAGGTGCGTCGACTTTACCGATGGTGATTTTCTCAAAAGTCCGTCTTGGCGTAAGCCCAGAGATTAACGCGTTAGCAAGCCTTATGATTGGTGTCGTCGCGATTGGTGTGGCGTTGGCAGCATGGCAGTTGCTCAAGTCCCCACAAAACCGTGCGTCACAGTAACGCGGGAGTATAGCCAAGTTAGGTGAAGGCGCTGCCAATGTGCGCGTCGAAATGGCGTCACATGTCGCAGCACCTTTTTGGCGCAATGGATATCAATTTGAGAGAAAAAGTTTTGGCTCCTCAGGCAAGACTCGAACTTGCGACAAAGCGGTTAACAGCCGCTTGCTCTACCAACTGAGCTACTGAGGATCACCAAACGTTCCTGATGATCAGGTGAGACGGGGTTTACCTGTTTTGGGCGAGCTTGCCAAGACCTTTCTCGCCATTTTTCGAACTTTTTTACGCCATCCCAACAATTTTGGCAGCCCCGCGATCCAAGTGGATTAAGTCGCTAATTTTGTTGACGTTCTTAAAGGGGTTTTCGACGTGATATGGCGCAAAATTTAGATATGTGACATCAAGATTTTCGAGATAGCAGCGGATTGAATTATTCGGCGCACTGCCACGTGTCGATGCAATGCTTGATGCAGCGCCCAAGCGCCATAAACTGCACGTGGGATATTCTTGATCACCATAGCGTGCGACCAAAACGTCTGCTTCGCCAATCGCAGAGCGCGCCCTACGTACAAAATCTGTTGGAAAGCAAGGTGTGTCGACAGGCGCGACCAACAAGAAGTCCTCATTGTCAGCGCCACCGATTGATTTTGCCCAGCAATACCCCGCATAGATGCCACCTAATGGTCCGATTTGTGGCGTGAAACCGTCCACTAAATTGGCGACGTCATGGGGTAAACCCGAACTGTCGTCCAAATTGGTGTTTGTGATTGATAAAAAGTCAGATTGCGGATTTAGGCGATTATAGACACTTGTGGCAAGATTTTCAGAACCCATTCGGATTGCTGATTTGTTGACGCCGCCCAAGCGCAAACCGCCGCCACCAGCAAGTATCACACAATATACTGCCATCTCCGCCTCCAATCCTGCACTGTAGATTTTCTATTCCCTATTTGAATTTTGCAGGGAAATCCAGCTTATGCTTCACAAGAGAAGTGGCGGGCCAACTAAGCGGCTAGAACTGAGGCATCCTGTTGTAGCAATATTGAGTTGAACGCGGCCGGTGCATCAAGATTGACAAGGTGGCCAGCTTTGCCAATTTTGTGAAGTTGTGCGTTCGGAATCAATGTTTGGAAATGTTCTGCCTGCTTGGCCGTTCTGTCGTAAAACTCGCCAACTATGATGTCGGTCGGCGGAAAAATTCGGTTTAGTTTTTCTTTGCCGCCCCAGTCTAGTGCTGCGCGCATAATGTCTCTTGCAAACGCTGGTTCGTGAGTTGGCGAAAGGGTCGCCTCCAAATACATTTTTGCCTCAAACGAGTGCTGGCCGTGCACATTCAAAATGTGTTTTCTCAGCTGTGGCCAAGGTGTTGAACGCAAAAACAGCTTTGCAAGCGGCAGGGTAACTGTGTCCAGGAGGCCGTCAGTCGAACAAAAATTGGTTTCCACTAACACCAAACGTTCAATCAGTTCCGGTCTTTGAAAGGCGACAATCTGAGCAATAATGCCGCCGAACGAATGCCCACACAGCGTAACTGGGCGCCCAATGCTCTTGACATAGTCCAAACTATCTTGCGCCCATACCTCGATAAGGTTTTTACGCGTCAAGTTGCAAGAGTTTCGAACATATTCAAATGCAGAGACTGTATGTGTTGATGAGAGTTTCCTCAACTGCGGCGCGAATTGGTCGGCGTTTAACAGTGTGCCGGGCAAAAATACAAAATGGCGGTTCAAGTTCACATCCTTGATAAACATACACAAAATAAAACAAAAATATTTCTGCTCAAATCTAAGCGTCTGCATTATTTCAAGAAATTCAAAAATGTAAAGCGATTCACGCGTTCACAAGTTGATCGGGCATCGAACGGCGCATTTGGCTTGGTGTGATTGCAGGTTGCTGGCTATCCCAATGCATCCACAGGACCAGCGCGCCGTAGATGGCCAATGGGGAAAACTGAGCGAGTTGGCGACTTAATCGCCAGACCCAACGGGCAATTCCTGTGGGACACTACTTTGCTAACCCATTGATACATATGGGGCGCAATTTGGGTGCATACGAAACACCTTGCCACTGGAATGATAAATTTTGGGGATATCTGGAGGCCACGCCCGGAATCGAACCGGGGTGCACGGATTTGCAATCCGCTGCGTAACCACTCCGCCACGTGGCCTCATATCGAGTGCGTTGCTATACCAAACCCAAACCGGATTCAAGCGATTGTTGCGCTGGAAGTTTTCAAAGTTTGTCTGGTCAGACCCAAAAGCGTCATAATTCGGTTTGGCATCGCTTGCATATCGGCGGATACGGCGATATTGAGTCTCATTGAGACGCAATGCCAAAAGGAATGTAAAATGGACTTCGAACGCGCGCGCACAGCAATGGTTGATTGCCAAATTCGACCAAATGCAGTTACAGATTTTGACATCATCAGAATTATGAACGCTGTGCCGAGGGAAAATTTTGTTCCAGCCGATCAGCGCCAACTTTCATATTTGGACCAGCACTTGTCGCTTTCAGATCATCGCAAGATGTTGTCTCCAATGCGTCTGGCGCAACTCATACAATTGGCAGGCATTCAAAAAACGGACATTGTTTTGGATGTGGCTTGCGGGACTGGTTATGCCACCGCAATTATTGCTGGGCTGGCTGGTTCGGTCGTTGCGATTGACGATCAAGAAGACCTTGTTGAAGCAGCAACTGAGACTTTGGCAGATTTAGAAATTGGTAATGTCGCCGTCTTGAAGGCTGAATTGCAATTGGGATGCGCAAAGGAAGCGCCATTCGATGTGATTTTTATCGAAGGTGCCGTTGACTTCGTTTCTGATAGTTTGAAAAAACAATTGGCCGATGGTGGGCGGATCGTATGTGTTGAGCCGATCAACGGTGTAGATAGCGCTATTATCTACACGAAAAACGCTGGTGATTTTTCTCGACGTGTCGCTTTCAATGCCTCAGTGCCACAATTGACCGCATTTTCAATCGCACCTGAGTTCAGTTTATAAAAAATTTACCGTATGTACTTGAATATACCAGTCGCTGGCCCATCTTGGGATAGGTTGGTGTTGCGTCTGCGCTACAAAGTCACACAAACTTAAAGATTAACGAAAAGTTAATTTTCATTTTTGTGGGATTGAGTACATTGTGAACGCTTAGATCTGTTCGGGGTAATAGTTGTGTCTTTAAAGAAGTCTGTTTTAGCGGCGGTTGCGCTGTCGATTGCCTTTACTGGTGTTGTGAGCGCTGAGAGCCTCACAAATGCTTTGGCAAAAGCTTATACAAACAATCCAGCAATGGCCGCTGCGCTGATTAGCGTCAAACTTGCGTCTGAGGACATTGTTCTGCGTAAGTCTGGCAAGCGCCCGCAGGTGAACCTTTCTGCAACCACACAATATAGCTGGGCCGATCTTGGCGGAACGCACACTGATAGCGGTTCGACAAGCTTGAACCTGCAATATAATCAGCGGCTATTTGACGGCCTAAAGACCGACGCGCAGGTTGATCAAGCGCGCGCCTATGTTGACGCCGCGACACAGGGCCTGCGAAATACCGAACAAAACGTACTTTTGTCTGCCGCAACAGCATATATGGATGTGGTTCGAGACACCAATTTGGCCAGTCTACGCGCCGACAATGTGAAGTTTTTGCGTGCTCAAGTATCGTCGGCCAAAAATCGGTTGAACATCGGTGAGGGAACAAAAATTGACGTCGCGCAAGCTGAAGCTCGGCTCGCCCAAGCTGTCGCGGCCTACAAGTCTTCGATCAATTCTTTGCGTGCGTCGCAAGCAAGCTATGTTCGCTGGATGGGCGTTAAACCGTCAGGGCTAAACTCCAACTTTAAATTTGGCAAAATATTGCCGCGTTCGCTGAGCGAAGCTTTGGTTTCCGCAAAAGCGAATCATCCTGCAATTCAAACGGCTGTTGCTCAAGTTGAAGCCGCAAAATATGGCACCGATGCCGCCATGCGCGCTTTTGGTCCAACATTGGATTTGATTGGTTCAATCTGCGCAGTTGATTGCGGTGGAGGCCCTTCAGCGCGCGGCACATCTGGCTCCATTCGGTTAACATTGTCGGTACCGATTTACCAAGGTGGTTCCCTTGGGGCATCAGCACGCAAAGCAAACTTGGCACAAATCAACGCCGAAGTTGACGCACTGGGAACTGTCGCCCAAGTTGAAGAATCTGTAATTTCTGCTTGGTCTGGTTTGCAATCATCAATCGCGTTGATCGAGTCGGCAAATGCGTCAGTGCGATCAAGTCAAATCGCTTTGGATGGCGTGATAGAGGAACGAAATGTCGGTCAACGAACAACACTTGATGTGTTGAACGCTCGGGCCGAGCTCACAAGTTCCAACGAAGCCTTGTACACAGCACAACGTAACAAGATCGTCGCTGCATTTTCATTGGTCTCAGCAGCAGGCAAACTAGACGCAGCATCGCTGCAATTGCCCGTGTCTATAAAGTCCGCCGACGGCTACAGAACCCGCGTAGAAGACATCTGGGCTGAGTTGCGCGAATAGTTCAACTAATTGGTGGAAAACGCAGATTTTGCGGTCCGACTAGACTAACAAGTTAATATCTCGCACAATAAGCTGGAATAGTGCGAATCGCGTCGTGTATTTGATGTGCTTTTTGCTTCGCACGATTGTGAGGCCAAGATGAATCAACCTGCGTCTAAAGACCCATCGATGGACGAAATTCTGTCATCTATTCGGCAGATTATAGCAGATGATGAACCGCCTGCCGACGAGGTTATGGCGGAGCCAGAGGCGCTTGCGACCGAGATAACAGCGGACGAACCCGATATTGATCCGACTTCAATGATTGAGGAACCTGCACAGCCTGTGGCCGCAGCACGACCTCAAGTGATGGATGTTGAAGAGGAGCCTCTGACGCTGAGCACTGAGCAAATGCTCAATCCACCAAAACAGAGTGTGGGCATGCCCGACCCTGAACTTGACGTGGCCGAAGATGCGCCATTGGCGCTTAGTACCGAGCAGATGCTCAATCCACCAAGTGCAGCCAAGAGTGAAATTCCTAACGATATGATGCGCGCTGCACCTCCTCCTGAGGAGTATGTTGCTGAATTTAACGATGCCATATCCGAAGATGTTGCAATGGTCGTGCCGGACGATATTGCATTCATTAGCGATGACGACGCTGAAGGCGATCCGACTGAAACCGATTTGGACGCTCTTGTGGCGGAGGTCGATATTGCTTCGTTAGATGAAGCGTTCGTTGCCCCTGAGGTTGAAGCGCCGGTTTTTGAAGAAGTTCCAGCCCCAAGCCCCTTGCCCGATCCAACATTGACCACACAAATGTCAGATGAACTGTTAGAACCCACGACCCAAGCCGCTGCCAAGAGTGCCTTTGGCCAGTTAGACGCGCTAACAATGGCGAGCGGTAACGGCCAAACTGTTGAGGATTTGATCCGCGAGATGCTGCGCCCAATGTTAAAAGGCTGGTTGGATGAAAACCTGCCGGGTGTCGTTGAAAAACTTGTTCAACGAGAGATAGAACGTGTGTCACGCGGAAACCGCTGAACATATTTGCCCATTAATCTGAGCGGTGCTGTTGACAGCGCGGCTGTCCTTAGCTTTACACCTAGTTCGAAGAATTTCAGTTGAAGGCAGTTCTTTGCCTTTAGCAGACAAAGGCTGTGCGAGATGATTGATAAGAGCTACAACCCGCAAGAGGTTGAAACCCGGATTTATGAAGGTTGGACCCGCGAAAACCTGTTTGCTGCAGGTGCTGGCGCAAAAGAGGGCGCACAGAGCTACACTATTGCAATGCCCCCACCAAATGTCACCGGTGATCTGCATGTTGGACACGCCCTAACGTTCACAATTCAAGACTTGTTGGCCCGCTTTGAGCGGATGCGGGGTAAAAACGTGCTGTGGCAACCAGGTACCGACCACGCAGGCATAGCGACACAAATGATTGTCGAGCGGCAATTGATGGAAAATCAATTGCCATCACGCCGTGATATGGGGCGTGAGAAGTTCTTAGAAAAAGTTTGGGAATGGAAAGAAAAAAGCGGCAACACCATTGTGTCGCAGCAAAAGCGTCTTGGCTCTTCTGCTGATTGGTCGCGCCAGCGTTTTACGATGGACGAGGGCATGTCCGACGCGGTGCTTAAGGTTTTTGTGCAGCTACACAAGGAAGGTTTGATCTATAAAGACAAACGCCTGGTGAACTGGCATCCGGTTTTGCAAACGGCAATTTCGGATCTTGAAGTTGAAAATGTCGAAATTAACGGCCACATGTGGCACCTGCGTTACCCGATTGAGGGCACAGACGAAACCATCGTAGTTGCGACGACCCGCCCCGAAACCATGCTGGGTGATACCGCTGTTGCTGTTCACCCCGACGATGAGCGCTACACCCATCTTGTGGGTAAAATGGTCATTTTGCCCCTGACAGGCCGCAAAATTCCGATCGTTACGGACGAACATGCTGATCCCGAGCAAGGTTCTGGCGCGGTAAAGATCACCCCCGCACACGATTTCAACGACTTTGAAGTTGGCAAGCGCAACAATCTTGAGCAAATCAATATCTTCACCGCTGATGCGAAAATCAATGATGAGGCCCCCGAAGCCTATCGTGGGCTAGATCGGTTTGACGCGCGTAAGAAGATTGTTGCCGATCTCGATGCGCTCGGCGTTTTGGTTGAAGTCGAAGACAAAATGATTTCAGTTCCGCACGACGAAAAATCGAAGTTGGTGATCATTGAGCCATATTTGACCGATCAATGGTACGTGGATGCGGTAACGCTCGCGAAACCGGCATTAGCGGCCGTTAAAGAAGGGCGCACAAAATTCGTTCCGAAAAACTGGGAAAACACATACTACGCTTGGATGGAAAACCTGCAACCTTGGTGTATTTCACGCCAATTGTGGTGGGGACACCAAATTCCAGCATGGTATGGCCCAGACGATAAGTTTTTTGTTGCCGCAACTGAAGCAGAAGCTCAGGCAGAAGCTGATGCCCACTATGGTGCACCGACAAAGATTAAACGCGACGAAGACGTTCTCGATACCTGGTTTTCATCCGCTCTTTGGCCATTTTCAACGTTGGGTTGGCCCGAGAAAACTGAAGAATTGGCCACCTATTACCAAACCAACACGCTAGTAACCGGCTTTGACATCATCTTTTTCTGGGTTGCCCGGATGATGATGTTTGGTCTGCATTTCATGGACGAAGAGCCGTTTGAGAACGTTTATGTTCATGCGCTTGTTCGGGATGAAAATGGGCAAAAAATGTCCAAAACCAAAGGCAATGTGATCGATCCGTTGGTGCTGTTTGATGAATATGGCACTGACGCAACACGTTTCACCTTGGCCGCAATGGCCGCGCAGGGTAGGGACATTCGCCTGTCATTGTCACGCGTTGAGGGCTACCGGAACTTTGTCACCAAAATTTGGAATGCGGCCCGCTTCCTAGAAATGAACGAGTGTATTCGCGTTGAGGGGTTTGATCCGAAATCGGTGAATTCTACGCTCAATAAATGGATTTTGAGCCGCACCGCGAAAGCTGTTGCAGATGTTGAAAAATCCATCGAGACTTTCCGCTTCAATGAATCAGCAAATGCGGCTTATGATTTCGTCTGGGGCACATTTTGCGATTGGTACGTTGAACTTGCAAAACCAGTCTTTAATGGTGCTGACGAGGCATTGAAGGCTGAAACGCGGGCAACCGCTGCTTATGCTCTTGATCAAATACTGGCGCTTTTGCATCCATTTATGCCATTCGTGACCGAAGAACTTTGGGCGCAAACGGGCCAACAAGGCCCAGCACGGACAAAGCAGTTGATCATTTCTGAGTGGCCACAGCTGAGTGCGCTTGTTGACGAGGATGCAGAAGGCGAAATGACATGGTTGATCGATTTGATCTCTGGCATTCGCTCAGTTCGTGCCGAAATGAATGTCCCGGCAAGTGCCAAAGTTCCACTTGTGGTTGTTGGTGCAGAATCAACCACCCGCTCGCGGCTTGAGAGCCAAGAAGCAATGGTGAAACGTTTGGCACGGATTGAAGATGTTTCATTTGCTGGCTCGGTACCGAATGAAGCCGCGCAATTGGTTTTGAATGAGGCGACATTCTGTTTGCCGCTTGCAGGTGTCATCGACATTTCAGCCGAAAAAGATCGTTTGGGCAAAGACTTGGCCAAGTTGGACAAGGAGATTGACGGTGTCGATCGCAAACTTGCCAACGTGCAATTCACCTCAAAAGCACCCGAAAGTGTCGTGAACGACCAGAAACAACGCCGTGATGATGCAATGGCAAAGAAACAACGGGTTGAGGCTGCTTTGGCGCGACTTGGGTAGAATTTTTCTGTCATAAAATTGCAACACAGCGCAATAAATCACACCAAAGTGATGGGCGATCACATTTTGACAATGTGGTCGCCATTTTTTTAACCCATTGGATGTTCATAACGGCACACAACAACGACGTTGGCGGATGGTATGTTGTTTCTCGCACTGGATTGCGAACCATACCGTACGCCTTGTCACAATTGTGCCTTGCATCAAACGGTGGCCGAAGTAAAAACATTTTAGCGCTACGGCAACAATGATGCTTGGAAGGAATGACCAGTGGACGAAAAGAACATCGACAAGAGCAAATTACCCAGTCGACATGTGACGGAAGGCCCCGCACGGGCTCCGCATCGCTCATATTATTATGCGATGGGCTTAACCAGCGGTCAAATTCACCAGCCATTTGTTGGCGTGGCGACGTGTTGGAACGAAGCCGCACCTTGTAATATTGCGCTCTCCCACCAAGCACAATTTGTCAAAAAAGGCGTTGCTTCTGCAAACGGCACGCCGCGTGAATTTACAACCATTACCGTGACTGACGGCATTGCCATGGGTCACCAAGGCATGAAGTCTTCCCTGGTTTCGCGCGATGTCATCACTGATTCTGTTGAATTGACCATGCGCGGTCACAGCTATGATGCGCTTGTTGGCCTTGCAGGCTGCGACAAGTCGCTGCCGGGCATGATGATGGCGATGGTGCGTTTGAATGTGCCTTCTGTGTTTCTTTACGGCGGTTCAATCCTACCTGGAAGTTTCAAAGGCAACCCGGTAACCGTTCAAGACGTTTTTGAAGCTGTTGGCAAACATTCAGTTGGTGACTTCTCTGACGATGATTTGGAAGAGCTTGAACGCGTCGCTTGTCCATCATCGGGTGCATGTGGCGCGCAGTTTACGGCCAACACAATGGCGACCGTGTCAGAAGCGATTGGTCTAGCACTACCATATTCTGCTGGCGCACCAGCCCCTTACGAAATACGTGATCAATTTTGTTACACTGCGGGTGAGCAGGTGATGGAATTGATTAAACTCAACATTCGTCCACGCGATATTGTGACCCGTAAAGCACTTGAAAATGCCGCAACAGTTGTGGCTGCGTCCGGCGGCTCCACAAACGCCGCGCTGCACTTGCCAGCGATTGCGAACGAAGCAGGTATTGATTTTGACTTGTTTGATGTAGCCGAAATCTTCAAAAAAACACCCTATATTGCAGACTTGAAACCAGGCGGTCGCTATGTGGCCAAAGACATGTTTGAAGCTGGTGGCGTGCCCCAACTCATGAAAACATTGCTCGACAATGGCTTTATGCATGGGGACTGCATGACCGTCACAGGGCGCACGATTGCTGAAAACCTTGAAAAGGTTAAGTGGAACGACAAACAAGACGTCGTTTGGCCCGCCAATAAACCGATCACCAAAACCGGCGGTGTTGTTGGGCTTCGCGGCAATTTAGCGCCCGAAGGTGCCATCGTAAAAGTTGCGGGCATGGCGCAGCTGGAATTTACCGGTCCTGCGCGTTGTTTTGACAGCGAGGAAGAATGTTTCAAAGCAGTGTCAAAACGTGATTATAAAGAAGGTGAAGTGCTGGTTATACGCTACGAAGGTCCAAAAGGTGGACCGGGCATGCGCGAAATGTTGGCAACAACAGCCGCTCTTTATGGCCAAGGCATGGGCGACAAGGTTGCGCTCATCACAGACGGTCGTTTCTCTGGCGCGACGCGCGGTTTCTGTGTTGGTCACGTTGGCCCCGAAGCGGCCATTGGCGGCCCAATCGCACTCATCAATAGCGGTGATATGATCACCATAAATGCCAATTCAGGCGAGATCTCTGTTGATCTTTCTGATGAAGAGTTAGAGGCCCGAAAAGCCAAATGGCAACCGCGTGAAACCAATTTTGGTTCAGGTGTCATTTGGAAATATGCACAAGGAGTTGGGGCTGCCCGCTATGGCGCGCTGACCCACCCTGGCGCAAAGGGCGAAAAGGAGTGCTATGCGGACATTTAGCACTAAATTTGTTGCTTGTTTGGTTGCTTTGTCGTTGGCGCTTGTGGGAATAAGCAGCGCCAACGCGCAGGACAATACCAACATTTTGTCGTTTTTCGGCGATAGCGACAGCGAAGTGTCCAATCAAGATCTGCTGGCGGCTTTGGAAGAAGCCGCCGATGCGGGCCAGCCAATTGCATTGTGGCGCTTGGGCATGATGTACGAAAAAGGCGACGGCGTGCAGCAAGACCGCACCAAAGCCTTCCTTTATTTCCGTGAGCTGGCAAATGACAATGCCGACACGCCACCAAAATCTGTTGGTGCCGATATTGTTGCGCAAAGTTTCCTCAAGATTGGTCAATATTACCGTGAAGGTGTGCCGGACGCTGGTGTGCAAGCCAATGATTCGCTCTCGCGCAAGCTCCTGCTCCATGCGGCGTCATATTTTGGCGATGCTGACGCGCAATATAAAGTCGGCCAACTTTATCTCGATGAAAATGAATTTGGCTACTCCCCATTGCAGAGCGCACGTTGGCTTTCTTTAGCATCGCGCAAGGGACATCCTGCCGCCCAAGCAACGTTGGGTGACCTCATGTTTAACGGCGAGGGAATCGATTCTGACCCGGTCGAAGGATTGATGTGGCTAACCTTGGCTAGCCGCGGTGCTGGCGGGACGGACGACGAACATTGGATTGCAGAACTGCATGAACGTGCGATTTCTGTTGCGTCCCCAGACCAGCGTCAACAGGCTGTTCGAGCGGCCGATTCACTCGGCAGTCGGTTTGGCGGCTAACGCACCAAATCTAAAAATCAAAATGCCCAATCACTGGCACGTGATCTGACGGTTTCTCGCGGGCGCGCATATCTTTATGCACTTCGACAGTATTGAGACGATCTGCAGCTTGTGGTGAACACATTAAATGGTCGATGCGGATACCGTTGTTCCTGCGCCACGCGCCCGCTTGGAAGTCCCAAAATGTAAAGGCTTGTTGATTATTCGTTGCGCGCAACGCATCCGTCATACCCATGGCTTGCAATGTTCTAAAACGCTCAAGGCTCTCTGGTCGATAAAGGGCATCCCCCCACCACGCATCGTGGTCATGTGTATCAAGCCGTTCTGGGATAATGTTGTAATCACCTGCTATTATCAAAGGTTCTTCAAGTAACAGTCGAGACTTGGTCCAAGTGTTTAGCCGATCCATCCAACCCAATTTGTAAGGAAACTTCTCCGTATCAACCGGATTGCCATTGGGTAAGTAAATTCCAGCCACGCGAACCGGGCCGGTTGGTCGCGCAATCACACCTTCGATAAATCGGGCTTGTTCGTCACCGTCATCTCCGGGCAACCCGCGATTGATTTCTTCAAACGGGTGGAGTGACAGCAGCGCTACCCCGTTGAAACCTTTTTGACCATGTGTTTCCACATTGTAGCCAAGGTCTTCAAACACTTCGCGCGGGAAGTTTTCATCAATACTCTTGATTTCCTGCAGGCACACAAGATCAGGCATGTTTGCCTTCAGCCAATACTCCACTTCGGGCAATCTAGCTTTGATTCCATTGATGTTCCAAGTCGCTATTTGCATTTGTTGTGGCTCGTTTCCATTTGAATCAGTTTCCTAAACTAGGGCGAAGTATACCTAGTCGCAATAAACTAAACTGAAAAGCTAGTGCCACAACCACATGATGCAACAGCATTTGGGTTGTTGATTTGAAAGCTTTGACCAATAAGGTCATTCACAAAATCGATTTCAGCGCCTTGCATAAATTCTAGGCTGAGTGAATCGATCAAAACGCGAGATTTTTCGCCGCCTAAGACCAAATCATCGTCTGTTGGTTGTTCTTGAACCAAATTATATTCATACTGAAAACCCGAGCATCCGCCACCGGACACTGCCACACGCAGAACCGTGCCTGACTTTTGTTTAGCCAAAATTGCTTCGATCCGTGCCAATGCTCTGTCTGTTACGACCACATTTGCAGGTGCTACTGCGACATCTGACATAATAATTCCCTATCCGCACGCCAAAAAGGCGATTTTACAAGTCTTGTTTAATAGATAGGCTTCATAAAGCGCTTTGAAAAGAGGGTACAAGGAAAGTTGATATGCAACTAAATCACGCACTCGCCCCTTATGCTTCACATTCACAGGATTCTTTGGGTCGCTTGTTCTCTACAAGTGACAGTCCAACCCGCTCAGAATTCCAACGCGACAGGGATCGAATTATCCATTCGAACGCCTTTCGGCGCTTAAAGCACAAGACGCAAGTTTTTTTGCACCATGAGGGCAATCACTTCCGCACGCGGCTAACCCATACGCTTGAAGTGTCGCAAATTGCACGATCAATCGCGCGGGCCTTGAACCTTAATGAAGACTTGGCGGAATGCTTGGCGCTTGCTCATGACCTTGGGCATACCCCGTTTGGTCATGCCGGTGAGCGTGTGCTGCATGGCCGAATGAAAGAGTATGGTGGTTTTGACCATAATGTGCAGGCCATGCGCATCGTTACGTCTTTGGAGAACCGCTATGCCGAGCACGATGGGCTTAATCTGACGTGGGAAACGCTCGAAGGCATCATTAAGCACAATGGGCCATTGACGGATGCAAATGGCTTGCCGATTGGTCGCTATCAAACCGACGGATTGCCGTTCGGTGTGAAACAAATTCCTGCCATCGCTGACTTGCGACTGGATAGCTATGCCAGCTTAGAGGCACAGGCTGCAGCCATTGCCGACGATGTGGCTTACAACGCACATGATATTGATGATGCGCTAAGGGCAGGCTTGCTCACCCTTGATCAACTGCGCGACGTGGCGTTGGTTGGAGAAATTGTGCGCGAAGTGCAGGACAAATACCCAACAGTTAGCGCCGACCGTCAGTCGCATGAAACAATTCGCCGATTGATCACCAGAACAATTGAGGATGTAATTGATTTTGCCGCGCAAAACATCAAAAGCTTTTCGCCTCAATCCCCAGAAGATATCAGGACCGCAGGCCGAGCATTGATTGGGTTTTCACCAGAAATGGCAGCCAAAGAAAAGGAGCTCAAATCCTTTCTATTTGCCAATGTTTATCGTTCCGAACGCGTCATGGTGCCCGTGATCCAGGGTGAAAAAATCGTTGGCAGCTTGTTTGATACATTCAACAATGGTGAACCCATGTCGGGCGATTGGGAACAGTTGGCAAATTCCAATCCAATTGGCGGGCGAGAGCGCGTTGTTTGCGATTTTGTTTCGGGCATGACAGACCCATATGCAACTTCCACTTTCAACCGATTGTTTGACGCGGACGTGGATTTCCGGTAACCGCTTGCACAATCAATTCTTTATGAGATGGACACATCAAAATGGACGCATTTGCAGTCTTCCGCAACCGTGTGGAAGAAAAATTGGTCAACCTATTTCCCGAACTAAGCGACGACAAGGCAGCGCTTAGCCGATTTGTGGTTGAACCACCCCGCGATGCAAGCCACGGCGATCTGTCCTGCAACGCGGCTATGGTGTTATCCAAGGCCCTTAAGTCCAATCCACGCGCAATCGCTGAAAAACTTGTTGCAGCATTTGATGGCGACGAGCAAGTTTTAAGCATTGGTATCGCTGGGCCTGGCTTCATCAACTTCACGCTGACGCCGGACGTATGGCAATCCGTTATTGCGGACGCCAACGAGCAGGGCGGTGATTATGGTCGCCCAGCGAAGGCTCAAGAAGGCAAAGTGAATGTCGAGTATGTTTCTGCAAACCCAACCGGGCCGTTGCATGTTGGGCATACACGGGGCGCTGTTTTTGGTGATGCGTTGGCGAGCCTGATGGCGTTTTGCCGTTTCGACATCACGCGCGAGTATTATATCAATGACGCGGGTGGTCAGATTACTGTTTTGGCCAATTCAGCCTATTTGCGTTATTGCGAGGCATTGGGCGACGACATAGGCAAAATTCCGACCGGGCTCTATCCGGGAAAATATCTTATTCCAGTGGGCAAGGCACTCGCAAACCAGTTCGGTGACAAGCTAAAGTCAATGGATGAAGCCGAGCGGGAAGCCACCATTCGACCAATCGTTTTGGAACTCATGATGGATTTGGTGCGTTCTGATTTGGCGAAACTTGGCATCAAACATGACGTATTTTTCTCTGAGAATACTCTGCATGGCGAAGATGGCGACATCAACAAGACGCTACAATGGTTGCGAGATGAAGGTTTGGTCTATCAAGGCACACTGGAAGCCCCAAAAGGCAAAACCCCTGAAGAGTGGGAAGACCGCGAACAAACTTTGTTCAAAGCGACGGACTTCGGTGACGACACAGACCGTGCTTTGGTGAAGTCTGACGGATCATATACCTATTTTGCGGCAGACATCGCCTATCACCGAAATAAATTCTTGCGTGGTTTCAACTCGCAAATCGTGGTGCTCGGCGCTGACCACGCTGGCTATATCAAGCGGTTGAATGCTGCCGGCAAAGCAGTATCAGGTGGTGAAGCAGCAGTTGACGTGAAGATTTGCCAGCTGGTGAATTTGTTGCGCAATGGCCAGCCCGCAAAGATGTCAAAGCGAAGCGGCAACTTCATCACCATGGCAAATCTGGTCGAAGAAGTGGGACAGGACGTGGTCCGTTTCATCATGCTGTTCCGCCGCAATGAAGCGCCTTTGGACTTCGATTTTGATCTGGTGACCCAGCAAACCCGGGATAATCCAGTGTTCTACGTTCAGTATGCGCATGCGCGGGCATGTTCAGCTTTCAGAAACGCTGCGCGGGACGTTCCCGAACTTGACGTTTCATTGGATGCTTTGAATACGGCCAATCTCAGCTTGCTCTCTCATCCAGCAGAACTGGCGCTGTTGAAGGTCATGGGGCAGTTTCCTCGGGCCATTGAAGCCGCAGCTGTTGCGCATGAGCCACATAGGGTTGCTTTTTATGTTCACGAGCTAGCTGGGGCGTTTAACGCGTTCTGGACAAAGGGCAAAGAAGAGCCAAAGTTACGATTTGTTAATCATGAAGATAGGACAATAACATTGGCGCGACTCGCAATGGTAAATGCTGTACGGCAAATACTTCGAAATGGTTTGAGTATTCTTGGAGTGTCGGCGCCGGATGAACTATCATAATTCAGGCACATTGCTGGTTTACCAGCTGTTACTACAGTGTCGCGAATGTAACGGTGAGGGTCATAACTAACGTTATTGGCCATACAAAATGACGAATTCGAATGATCGCAACAACCTGGCAACGGATCAAACAGACGATTTGATTGCTGAACTTGCGCGCATTGTCGCAGATGATGCGAGACAATCCAGTGTTTCCCAAGCAGTTGATGAACGCACAAAGCTTGCAGCGGATGCCCGTACACACGTACCCGCAGCTCGCTCATTTGAGCCGATCGCAAAGGTGGAGGTTCCGGCTTTTGGGGCCAGTTCGACCTCGGCTGAAGCGAGCAAAGAATCGGCTCCCACGGAAACTTCGCCATTTACTCCCGACCACTCACCCTTGCCTTTTTCGCAAGTTGGAGACGGTGTGACGGCAATTCGGTCCGACCAAAATGCAATGCCGGCCGAAGAAAACCCATCCACATCTCCAAACCTGGGCGATGGTGCCACGCAAACCGCCGTACCATTTGAGTTTGATTTTTCACACAACATCAAAGCCGGACTTGGCGCCCTAGAAAATTCATCAGTCGACCCTATTGCCGACAACCCGGTTCAAAACGAAGATGTTGTTTCGACTGTGCAATCGAGTGCTCCTGTAGACGAATTTGCTAACGAAGAAGTTCCCACACCCGATACACTTGATGGCATTGCGGCCATCATTGAGGATGTCGAATTGCAGTCGGCAGCGCCAAGTTCTACGCCATTTGAACCAATCCCTGTTCTGCATGCAACGCCGCAACAAACCGATTTGCCAGAACCGGCTGCCGCTGTTCAACAACCGGCTTCAACGCCGAACGATGGCGAGGTTGATGGCGCATATGACTATATCCCGCAACAGGCGTTGCATGTTCCCGCAGGTGAGGACGAGTTTGCAGTGCCGCCAACTCTGACGAACGACGGTGCGGAAATCCATGATCCGCTGACAGACATCGAAAACCTAATCTCTGACACCAATACACCATCAGTTTCGCCAGAACCAAGACCCGCAGACGCGGCTGAGGCTGCCATTCTAGCAGCATTGGCATCCGCGGCGGGTAGCAGGTCGAGAATTGAGACCTCGCCCGTCGCCGCAGCGCGCGCCTCTACGGTTCAAAAAAATGAACCCATGAACAAACCCATGTTGGAAACAGCGGCACCAACGGCGCGCGATTCCATCAACCCGCAATATCGAAACCCTGTACAACCCGAGCCTGCACAAAAGTATATCACAGAGCACAGGCGCGGTGGCGTTTTGCCGATTATTGCTTCCGTCTCAGCAATTGTGTTGTTGGCGCTAATTGGGGGCGTCGGCTATTGGATTTTCACGGGTCAAGGCCAGGTGGGTCAAGATATTCCAGTAGTAGCTGCGCAAAATACTCAGGTTAAAGAAATACCTGAGGTAGAACCCACTGACACAAACGGGTCTAGTGTTTTCAACGCGCTTGAGGGCAACACCGAGGCTACCTCGTCAGAGCAAATCATATCTCGAGACGAAACAGCGGGCGCGTCGGGCACAGATGTTGCGCGTGTTGTGACACCAAATAGCTCGAGCAATGGTCTTACAAATAGAAAAGTCAAAACTGTTACGGTTTTGGCTGATGGAACAATCGTAAGTGGAACGGAAGCATCAGCGGGTGCGGAGCAGTTGCCTCAAGATGTGCGTCCAAATGCGCCAACTGTTGCCGTGGCTACACCAAGCGGTTCGACAGATGAGATCGCAAATGTTCTCAACGCCATTAAAGAAGGTAACCAAGCACCAGCGCTGCCCACTGAATTATTGCCGCCGGGCGCGGATGCCAGTGTCGCGCCAGAGCTTCCAGCAGCGACACAAAATGCAGCACTTGCTGCGGACGAACCCGCAGCTCCACAGCCACCCATTCGTCCAATTGGCTTAGGCGTTGGTGTTGCTCCAGCTCTTGGTATTGCTCCGGCACAACCATCTATTGCGGCCCAGCCGCTATCATTGTTGCCTACAGCGAACGCAATTAGCCCACCGGCAAGTACAAATAGTGCGACAACGGCGGGTGTTTTAGCGCCATTTTATGTGCAACTTGCATCACAGCGTTCTGTTGAGACCGCTCAGGCAACAGCGTCGTCGCTGCAAAGTAAGTACCCTACTGTCCTTGGTAACCAAACAATCGACATCAATCGGGTGGATTTGGATGACAAAGGAATTTACTTCCGTGTGCGGGTTCCTACAAGCAGTTTGGCTGAGGCGAATGCTCTGTGCTCCAGCTTAAAGTCCAGCGGTGGTGATTGTTTCGTCAGAAACAACTAAACCTTACCATTTTCAGTGAATTGGCGGCTTATGCCTTCAATCTTGCTTGACCATATGGTATCGCCCACGTCACACTTGCATTCAATTCGTGATGTGAGAAGGCAAATGGCCCAAGACGCAAATCAGTCGGACTTCATGCAGGCCCAAGACCCCAAAGTACGGGGCGATGGAATTATGTATGTCGACGTAAAAGGGTACGAGGGGCCGCTTGACCTCCTGCTTGATCTTGCGCGAAAGCAAAAAGTTGATTTGGCAAATATTTCCGTATTGGCACTTGCCGAACAATATCTTGGCTTTATTGACACTATCCGTGAGCGCCGGATCGAAGTCGCCGCCGATTATTTGGTCATGGCAGCTTGGCTGACTTACCTTAAGAGTCGCCTGATGGTGCCCCAAGACGACAATGCTGACGAACCAACGGGCGAAGAAATGGCGGCACTGCTGCAATTTCGCTTGAAACGACTTGAAGCAATGCGCGATGCAGCGGCAAAATTGATAAACCGGCCTCAGCTAAATCGGGAGATATTCAGTCGTGGCGACCCGGAGGCGGTCGTTACAGACAAAAAGAACATTTGGGAGGCGACATATTTTGACTTGCTGCGGGCTTATGCGGTGCAACGGGAACGCCAAATCCCTGCTGAATATTCCCCCACACAACGCACAGTATGGTCTTTGCAGGATGCAGAAGACATCTTGCGCAGATTAATCGGTGAGGGCGCCGATTGGATTCCGCTGCATGCCTGTTTGTCAGCTTATATCGATCTGCCAGACGAACGTGCAACGGCGCTCGCGTCAAGTTTTACAGCCTCGCTGGAGATGGTTCGGCAGGGAACAATTGAATTGCGTCAGGCACAAGCATTCGGGCCGCTCATGTTGCGCCGCAAGAAAGACTGTTAGGAAAAGCAATTTGAATCAAGAAAATGAACAAATGCAACCTGATGGCTATGAGCAAAGCGACATCGCGCGGCGCAATTTGCGGGTACTTGAGGCGCTGTTGTTTGCAGCAAAAGAACCGCTTCACCTGAGTGAAGCACAACCTTTTTTGTCTGATGGTGCAGATATTGCCCAGCTTGCCGAACAACTTACTGAAAAATACAAATATGCGGGTGTAAATCTTGTAAAACGGGGCGAAGCCTACGCGTTTAGAACAGCGCAAGACCTTAGCTTCTTGTTGCGTCGAGAAGAAATAGAACGCAAGCCACTGTCTCGCGCTGCGCTCGAAATAATGGCGATAATTGCGTATCATCAGCCGGTTACCCGTTCGGAAATTGAAGAAGTGCGCGGCGTAGCAACTTCAAAGGGCACACTGGATGTGTTGATGGAAGCGGGCTGGGTGCGCATGCGCGGTCGCCGTCGGACGCCCGGTCGGCCGGTGACATATGGAACAACGCCGGAATTCTTGGATCAATTTGGCCTTGAGGCCATTTCAGATCTGCCGGGATTGAATGAGCTGAAAGGAACGGGGCTGTTATCTGCGAACCTACCAGCTGAATTTACAATTCCTGCGCCAAATGATGGGGATTTGTTTGACAATGAAGACCCGCTTGATGCAGATGACGATGGCAATGACTTGCTGACTGAATTGAGCCAAGATGACCTTGACTAAAAATCGAGATGCCAAATCCGGCGGGGTAGACCAAGAATGGGGCCCGCGCGGCACCGCTGGGATCAGTTTCGCCGCTGCTTTGGAATTTAGCAAAGTTCACTGTGAAATGGGCGGCCGCGAGGTTCTCAAAGGCACTGATTTCTCCACTGCACCGGGCGAGATTCTTTGCCTACTTGGGGCGTCGGGATCAGGAAAATCGACAATTCTGCGCGCAACAGCTGGTTTACAAGATGTTACATCTGGCATAATCAGCATCAACAAGCGGGTCGTTGCCTCATCAACCGTCTCAGTGCGCCCCGAAAAGCGCGGCATTGGTTTGATGTTTCAAGACTTTGCG
>NZ_JBLIAI010000018.1:0-47101 GCF_047634455.1 Maritalea sp. | reverse complement strand
GGGGTCTCCTTGCTGGTGCTGCCAGCAAAGGTTGGGCAAAGCGTGGCGGACGCGTTCGTTAATCGGGCCGGGTTGATCAACGTCATGTTTGGGTTTTGCGTTGCCATTGGGCTGCTGTTTACCTATTACGGTTTCTTTGCTTAGTTCAAACCGGCTGAAACAAAAGTTGAATAGGAGAGTGTAGTTATTTCTTTGCACTTCATCCTATTCACCGTTAATCCTGTTGTTAGATCGGGGGCATAGACCCCAATAACGACATGTGGAGGAAGCGAACCCAAAAGAGGTGCGCGGCTTCGCAACAAAGGGATAGCGCATGTTTGTCAGCGTATTTGAAATATTCAAGGTCTCGATTGGACCTTCGTCTTCGCACACTATGGGACCAATGGTCTCCGCCAATCGATTTGCGGAACATCTAGCAAAAAACAACGGCCGATTTGACCGTGGTGACGCGTGCATCGTGCAATGTAAATTGCAGGGATCATTGGCGTTTACGGGCAAGGGGCACGCCACAGATCAAGCAGTTTTGTTTGGGTTAATCGGTTTTTCGCCCGAGACATTTGATCGCGAAGATGCCGAAGACAAAATGGTCAAATTGCGCATCGGCAAAAGCGCTGAAATCTGTGACGGCTTTACGGTTGGCTTGGACCCAGAAACCGGTATCATTTTTGACTATGACACCATCGAGATACCGCATCCAAACACAATGGTTCTTTCGCTGATCGGTCCAGACGGCGACGTAAGGTTTCAAGAAACCTACCTCTCTATCGGCGGTGGTTTTGTGCTGACGCGCGAAGAGCATAAGAATGTCGATAAGCTCAAAATGAAGATCGAAGCGATTGCCATTCCGTTTCCGTTTCATAGCGCAAAAGAAATGCTGGAAATGGGCAAAAAGAGCGGCAAAACCATTGCTGAAATGAAACGCGCAAACGAACTCACACGGATGAGCGAAACAGATCTTGAGATCGGACTTAAGAAACTTTGGGTGGTGATGGATGATTGCGTGGAACGCGGTTTGGCGGGAACGGGGATTTTGCCCGGTGGCTTGAAGGTGCGGCGGCGCGCGGCAAATGTGCATGAAAAACTGATTGAACAACGTAAGTCCAATCAGCAAATGCCCCATGCAGCAAATGATTGGATTTCGCTCTATGCGATGGCGGTGAACGAAGAAAACGCTGCGGGCGGGCAAGTGGTGACATCACCGACAAATGGCGCGGCGGGTGTGTTCCCCGCGGTGATCAAATATTATCTAAACCATGTGCCGGGTGCCACCATTGCCAAGGCGATGGACATGCTTTTGGTTGGTGCAGCGATTGGCGGTTTGATCAAACATAATGCGTCGATTTCTGGTGCTGAAGTGGGCTGTCAGGGCGAAATTGGTTCAGCATCGGCCATGGCGGCCAGCGCGTTTTGTGCGGTTCTGGGCGGTTCCAACGAGCAAGTGGAAAATGCTGCCGAAATCGCGTTGGAACATCATTTGGGCATGACCTGCGATCCGATTGCGGGCTTGGTGCAAGTGCCATGCATAGAGCGCAACGGCATGGGGGCCATCAAAGCCATTGCTGCCGCGTCACTGGCTTTGAATGGTGATGGGGATCATATTGTGCCGCTCGATGCCTGTATCAAAACCATGTACGAAACGGGCAGAGATATGGACAGCCGCTACAAAGAAACATCATTGGGCGGCTTAAGTGTTAATCACGCCGCTTGCTGATTGAACGATGATGAAACATAGTCAACTAATTGAATTGATCGATGCGGATATAGTTCGCATTGAAGGTGGCGTCGTCGCACTGCGTGACGATCGGGTGAAACGCCACTGGCAGCTCGAACTTGCGCCTTTCCGCCTATCGAAATTTCAAGTGACACAAAAATCCTACGCATCGATTATGGGTAAAAACCCAGCAACTTTTTTTGGTGATGATCGCCCGGTCGAAAATGTGTCGTGGTATGACGCAATTGGATTTTGCAATGCCTTATCGGATGCAGCGGGGTTGGGACGCACTTACACAGTGGGTGCAAATCCAGATGATGTTTTGATCAACCAAAATGCCAATGGCTATCGCTTGCCATCAGACGGAGAATGGCAGTTTGCCGCTCTAGGTGGGCAAGAGAAACCGCGTTATGGCGAAGTGGGTGATGTGGCCTGGTACAAAGAAAATTCGGGCGGCGAAACACACCCTGTTGGTCTGAAACAACCTAACGCATATGGCCTGCATGATATGCTGGGCAACGTCTGGGAATGGTGTTTCGACATCTACGACGCCGAGATTTATGGCACCTATCGCGTGTTTCGCGGTGGTGGCTGGAACGACCCAGAGCGAGGCTGCTTGGCCACCAACCGACGGCGCAGCCACCCAACATATGGCATTGATGATGTTGGATTTCGTTTGGCGCGGAACGTCTAGTCCAAAAATTTCCAAGTGTCAGCGCCGTCAAAATGGCGAATTGGGATCGTCTTAATCACTTCAAGCTCAGCCATATTCAGGTTTAGCGCTGTGCGGCCCTTGCCGGGTGTGGTGGCGGATTGCCATAGAATGGATGTGCCGCAAGTTTTACACGTGCGGAAGTCCAATTCCTTGTCGGCGTGGCTGTAGCTCAAACTGTTTTCATCATTGGCGTTGATGGTGATATTTGCAGCGTCGGTATAAATCCACAAGGTACCCAGGCGGCGGCAGATCGAGCAGTTGCACCGGACTGTGAATTGGGGGGTGTCGCGAAACTCATAGCTTATTTCGCCGCAATGGCACTTGCCTTTGATGGTCATTTATATACTCCCGATGGTTTTAAGGCGGGCGCGCGGGTGGATTTCGTTTTGGCTCATCACCACTGTTTGTGGGCGGAAACGTTCAACAATGGCGCGCACGTGGGGGCGAATTGGCGGGGAGGTGATCAACACGGGCAATTCGCCCATTTGTGCCGCGCTTTCAAACCCGGATTGAATTTCTTGAATGAATTCATGCAAGCGCGATGGCGCCATGGCAAGGTGACGTTCAGCGCCTTCGCCGTGCAGGGCCTCGGAGAAATCGCGCTCCCATTCTGGTGATAGGGTCAGGATGGGCAGTGTGCCATCAGGCGATGAGTTGGCGGCGCATAATTGGCGGGCAAGGCGCGAACGCACATGCTCGGCGATCAGCTTGGCAGACGTCAAATTGCCTGCCACTTCGGCGATGCCTTCAAGAATAGATGCAAGATCTCGGATCGAAATGCGTTCGGAAAGCAGGCTTTGCAACACGCGTTGAATGGAAGAAACTGACACCATGTTTGGCACCATGTCGTCGACCAGTTTTTGCTGTTCTTTGGGTAAGTTGTTCAACAGTTCTTGAACGTTTGCATAGCTCAAAAGATCAGAAATATTGGTTTTGAGGACTTCGGTGAGGTGTGTTGAAATCACCGATGATGGGTCAACAATTGTATACCCCTTCACTTCGGCTTCGTCGCGAAGGCCAGCATCTACCCATGTGGCGGGCAAGCCAAATGTCGGTTCAATTGTGTGTTGGCCGGGCAGGTCAATTTGTCCGCCCATTGAGTCCATCACCATATACTGGTCGGGGTACACATTGCCTTGGCCTGCTTCAACTTCCTTGATGCGCACCACATAGTCATTGGGTTGCAATTGCATGTTATCCAAGATGCGCACTGACGGCATGATGATGCCCATATCGGTGGCCAACTGGCGCCGCAGCGCCTTAATTTGCTCGGTGAGACGATCATTGCCTTGGTCATCTTCTTTGACCAGTGAAAGTAAACCATAGCCAAGCTCAAGTTTGAGCTCATCCATTTTGAGCGAATCGGTAATGGGTGGCTCTTTATTAGGTGCGTCTTTAGCGATTTTTTCAGCAACTTTTGTCGCCAACTTTTCGTCAGCGACTTTGGCTTTGTCTGTTGAGAATTTGTAGGCCAAATAACCCGCACCAGCAGCAAGGCTGAGAAACGGTATAATCGGCATGCCCGGCATTAAAGCCATAATGCCCATCACCGCAGCGGTCATGCCCAAGGCGCGCGGATATCCAGAAAATTGTTCGGCTAGTGCTTGGTTGGCAGAGCCCGTAACACCAGCTTTTGAGACCAACAGGCCGGCCGCTGTGGAAACGATCAAAGCGGGAATTTGCGACACCAATCCATCGCCCACTGTGAGCAATGTGTAGTTGTTGGCCGCGTCGCCGATTGGCATTTGTTTTTGCCCGACGCCGATAATGATGCCCGCAGCAATGTTGATGAATGTGATCAACAAGCCCGCGATTGCGTCACCACGTACGAATTTGGACGCACCGTCCATAGCCCCAAAAAACGAGCTTTCATCTTCAAGGGTTTTCCGGCGGGTGCGGGCGGTTTCTTCGTCGATCATGCCCGCTGACAGGTCGGCGTCGATGGCCATCTGCTTGCCCGGCATCGCATCAAGGGTGAAGCGTGCAGCGACCTCCGCAATCCGGCCAGAACCTTTGGTGATAACGACAAAGTTCACAATGATCAGGATGGCAAAAACAATGATCCCGATCACAAAGTTGCCCTGCATAACGAAATTACCAAAGGCCTCGATGACGTTGCCAGCCGCATCTGTGCCCAAATGCCCATTGGCCAAAATTAACCGGGTTGATGCCAGATTGAGCGCCAAACGCATCATGGCAGCAATCAACAAAACGGTTGGAAATGCGGAGAATTCCAGCGGTGTGCGGATGAACAAGGTGGTCATCAAAATCAACACTGAGAACACGATGGAAATTGCCAATAGCATATCCAGCACGATCGCAGGCATCGGCATGATTAAAACGAACAGGATTGAAACGACGCCAATGGCTAGGGCGATATCGCCTTGCCGTAGGATGTCCAACACTGAACCAAATGATGGGAATGCAGATGTAGCGCCAGTAGTTTTGGGGCTTGGAACTTGGGATGTGTCACTCATCTATGTACTGTCGCTTTTCACGCTGCACCTGACGAGCGGTTTTCACCGGGTGCGGGTATCTGTTCACCGTTATCTGCATATTGGTTCAATTTGTTACGCAAGGTGCGGATTGAAATGCCCAATATGTTGGATGCATGGGTGCGATTGCCCAAACAATGGCCCAGCGTATCCAGAATCAGTTCTTTCTCGACGTCGGCAACTGTGCGCCCCACCATCGCGCGTGAAATGGCATCAGCGGTACTGGCAGCCTGTGCCACAATATTGTTGGCTTGTGGTGCTGCGCCAAGGCCAGAGCCGTCTGGCAAACTGATGGCTGCCGCGTCAATCTCATCGCCTGTGGCCAACAAGACCGCGCGGTGCAGTGTGTTTTCCAATTCGCGAACATTGCCGGGCCAATGTGCTTGTACCAGTTGAACCCGTGCATCGTCGGCCAAGGGACGTTCAGGCACGCCATTGGCTTTTGCGTATTTTTTGATGAAATGTTCTGCAAGGGCTAAAATGTCACCGGGACGTTCGCGCAGCGCAGGAATTTTGAGATTGACCACGTTCAGGCGGAACATCAAATCTTCGCGAAATTGACCGTTTCTGACGCTCTCATCAAGGTCGCGGTTGGATGTGGCGAGAATGCGGATGTCCACTGGAACAGGTTTGGTGCCGCCCACCCGATCAATAATTCTTTCCTGGATGGCGCGCAGCAATTTGGCTTGCAAGCGAATATCCATCTCTGAAATCTCGTCCAGCAGCAATGTGCCGCCATTGGCCTCTTCGAATTTACCGATCCGACGTGCCACTGCGCCGGTAAACGCACCTTTTTCATGGCCAAACAGCTCGCTTTCCAGCAAATTGTCGGGGATGGCCGCGCAGTTGATGGATATGAAGGGCCTGGATGCTCGTTTGGACCGCGCATGCACATATTTGGCGACAACTTCCTTACCCGAACCGCTTTCACCAGTGATCAAGACGCTGGCCTCAGATGGGGCGATCTGGTCAGCCAGTTTGACCAGTTTTGCCATGATAGGATCGCGATAAAGGAAGTCGCTTGATTCTCGGGCCACGGCTGAAATGATGGCGGCGATCAGTTCTGCATCGGGTGGCAGCGGAATATATTCTTTTGCGCCAGCACGAATAGCGTTTACGGCTGCGGCTGCGTTGCTTTCAGTTCCGCAGGCCACGACCGGAATATGGATGCGCTCGGCTTCAAGTGCTGCCAAAAGTCCTGGAATATCGGCCATGACATCGGCAAGCAGCAAATCGGCTCCGCGACCAGCGCGCAGGCTGGCTAATGCCACTTCGATATTATCAGCATGCGCAACTTTTGCGCCCCCGTCCATGGCCAGTTTAGTGGCTTGACTGAGTTGACCTTCTAACGCACCGATAATCATTAAACGCATGTGATTTTCCTTGCTGGCTTATTTTGTGAAGGCTTAGCCAGCCTTAATAATTTCTGTCATTGTGATGCCAAGCTTGTCTTCCACAAGCACGATTTCGCCGCGGGCCACAAGGCGTTGATTTACATAGATATCGATCGCTTCTCCCACCTGTCGGTCAAGTTCCACAACCGAGCCTGCATCCATTTCTAACAGGTCGGAAACCGCCATCTTCGTGCGGCCAAGAACGGCGGAAATTCGTACCGGTACGTCGAAAACGGCTTCAAGGTCGTCGGCGGTTTTTTCGGCGCTTGCTTTTCGCGCGGGCTTTTGCTCGGCTTCCATTTCTTCGAGACCGTCCAACATGGACGCCAGGCCATCATTTGGAGCTTCTACTGTGGGATCGTCTGTGTCACTCATTGGGCTTCCTCGGGGTCAATTGCTGTTGCCGGTGCGTCCATTTCTGGGTCATTTTCCAGCGGCGCAGTTGGCGGCGTTTTATGGCGCACAAATTGTGCGATTTTTTCGTCGATTTCTTGGGCTAGGTTTTCAAAATTTCGCGCTAGGCCGCCATCGGACCATTCAATCCGGCAATCACCCAAGGCAAAATCTGGTTCGCCCATAACAATTAGCCGGCCGTCAAATCCGGCTTGGTGAGCGAACTCTTTTGCGATCGGCTGAATTTTGTCTGAAAGTTGATCGTTGCATCTAATGACCAAGTGCGCGGTGCGGCCAAGTGAGGAAAGGCAGTCTTCCAACAATGCGGAAATTTCGGGTGTTGGGTTATGTTCGATCAAGTGAGCCGCAAGCTTATGTCCCACTGTTGTCGCTAGTTTGGTGGACTGTGTTAAATGGTGCTGTTGTGCATGATCTAGGGTTTGCAAAAAGTCTTTGCTACGATTTGCAAGCATTTCGACCGCAGCGGCAATCTGTTGGTTGGTCTTGCTCAGCACGGATTGCTGCCCGGTTTCCAATCCTTCATTGTAGCCTTGTTCGTGTGCCTGGGAGATAAGCAGATCAATGTCTTTTTCTTCCATAAGCTTTGTCTTGCGCGTTGATTGCGCGAGGTCTAAATCAAATGTGAACTTAGCCGGTTGGGTCATTAACCAATCATTTCTTCGTCGGAGCCGTTTTTGGTGATCACGATTTCACCTTTGGCGGCAAGGTCTTTTGCAAGGTTCACCATAGATGACTGGGCTTCATCCACATCTTTCAAACGGACAGGCCCCATCGCCTCCATATCGTCTTTCATCATCTTGGCCGCACGGGCAGACATGTTTTTGAGGAACAGTTCTCTTGTTTCTTCTGAAGCACCTTTAAGGCCCAATGTAAGCATTGGTTTTTCGATAGTCTGCAATACCGTTTGAATGGCGGTGCCGTCCAGATTGCCCAAATCATCGAATGTAAACATCAACGCTTTGATGCGTTCGGCTGCTTCAACGTCTCGTTCCTCGAGATTTGTAAGAAAACGTGCCTCAGTTTGACGATCAAAAGAGTTGAAAATGTCCGCCATCTGTTCGTGACTATCGCGCCGTCTTGTGTGCGACAGGGTTGACATGAATTCCTTGCGCAAAGTGTCTTCGATTTTTTCAACGATTTCTTTTTGCACGGGTTCAATGGCCAGCATGCGCTGAACCACATCCATCGACAATTCTTCTGGCAAGGAGGCCAACACGCGTGAGGCATGGTCGGTGGCCAGTTTTGTCATGACAACTGAAATGGTTTGTGGATATTCGTTCTTTAGAAAACTCGCCAAAATGTCTTCTTGGACGTTTGACAGTTTTTCCCAAATGTTGCGTCCGGCGGGGCCACGAATTTCTTCCATGATCATTTCCACCCGGTCTTTGGATAAGAATGAGAGCAACAAACGCTCTGTGGAATCCGCGCCGCCGTTCAAATCACCATTGGAGGTGACCCCCATTACGAATTGTGCAAAAACTTGGTCGAGCATGTCCTGGGTTACTGAACCCATGTTGGACATGGCGCGTGACAGCTGACGAATTTCGATATCGTCAAGCTCCTCAAAAATCGGTTTGCCATAGGCTGGCCCCAGCGCCATCAAGATCACCGCAGCGCGCTCGTCACCTTGAAGCTCGCGTTCTTTAGCGCTGTCTCCAACTTCGAGTTGGTTGCTTACGCCCTGCTTTGCAAGTTCATTGGCCATGGTTTACGCCGCCTCCATAAGCCAATTACGGATAATCATGGACGCCTGTTTTGGATTTTCCTGAACCAGCGTGCCAACGCGTTCTATGGCTTCGACTTGCGCTTTTCCTAAGCTGCGGGCATCATCAAGCCATGCTTCTCTTGCTTCTTCCTCGAGCGATCCAGGTCCATCAACATGCTTGCCGGATGCGTCAACGGCTTCTTGTGCGGTGACCAGCATCGGGGTTTCATCAGGCTCTAGGACCTTTTTCACCAATGGGCGCATGACGAAGAACACAAGCGCTAGACCGATCAGCAAGGTGACGGCCATTTCGATTGCTGCGAACATGTCGTCGCGGGTGAAATCAAACAGGCTGGATTCAGATGGTTCAAAGCTGAGCTCGGGGCGCTCAGCGAACTTCATGTTGAGCACTTCGAGTTGATCGCCCCGGCTGAGGTCGTAGCCGATTGCGGAACTAACCAGTGCGCGAATTTGCTCAATTTCGGCAGTTGAACGGGCGGTATATTCGGGGACGCCAGCCGCGTTGTTTATGTAAAGCCCATCAACCACAACCGCAACTGAAAGGCGTTTGATTGCGCCCGCTTCGATGACTTCGGTCTGGGTGGTTTTTGAAATTTCGTAATTGATGGTTTCTTCGGTGGTGGCGGATTGCTCGGTGGCGCCAGAGCTGTCGCCTTGGTTGGCAGAGGCGCCGGGCAATTCGTTGGCGACACTGACTTGCCCGCCATTCGCCGCACCTTGTGAATTGTTGCTCAAATCGCGGGTTTGCGCTGAACGAATAACCTGACCGTTCGGGTCGAAATTCTCCGAAGTGCGGGTCAATCGGTTCATGTCCAACTCGGCGCTGACCTGTACCCGCGCGCGTCCGGCACCAACAACGTTTGCGAGCAGTTCTTCCAGTCGGTTGCGCAAACGGCTTTCTATGGCCAATGTCCGCTCTTCGCCAATGGTTGCGAGGGCGCTTTCTTGACCGTCGGTTCCAGTTGCCAACAGTTGGCCCGCGCTATTTACAATTGAAACCATGTTGGGAGAAAGACTGTCGACGGCAGAGGCGACCAGATGCTGAACAGCGCGAATTTCGCCCGCTGAAAGTACGCCGCGCACTTCTAAGACAATTGAGGCTGAAGGTTGTTTGGCTTCGCGGCGGAATAGTTCACGTTCGGGCAGAACCAAGTGCACGCGAGCTGACTTTACCCGGGTGAGGGAAGATATTGTGCGGGCCAATTCGCCTTCAAGGGCGCGCAAATGGTTGAGGTTTTGCACAAAGCTTGTGGCACCAAGCGTGTTTTGTTGGTCAAAGATTTCGTAACCGACTTGGCCTTTGTTGGGCAAACCACTTTCAGCCAAGCTCATCCTAATGGTTGTGATCTGATCGCGCGGCACCAAAATGCTTTCGCCGTCGCCTTTAATTTCGAACGGAACGCCCATGGTGCGTAACTCTTTTACGATTGCCGCCGAATCTTCAAATTCAAGCCCTGAATAAACAGGTGCCATTTGTGGAGAGGTGACCCTGAAAATCAGAAACCCAAAGAATCCAACCATCAAAACCGCTGTCACGGCCATGGCAGCAACCCGGGCTATGCCCAATCGCGCCAGAAACTCGCCAAATCCGTTCACTCGTCCACCCAACTCAAAATTGATTTCCAACAAATTGCGGAAAAATTTCCCGCTAGGCAAAAATTACCTAGGAGGTGGTAAACATAGTGTTAATCATTGGCTCAAAAAGGGAAAATAGTGGGGAAAAAATTGCCGCACACAAAAAAGCCCACCAAAATGGCGGACTTTTCATGCAGTTTGCAAAAATGATGAAGGTTCAGCGACTTAATGGTCGCGGTAATGTTGAACCCATGTTGTGCGCAAGCCGGCTAAACCGTGCTTATCAATAGCGGCTTGCCAGTTTAAAAACTCGTCTACGCTTAACGTGTACCTTGTACAAGCCTCTTCCAGGCTCAACAATCCTCCACGAACAGCTGCGACGACCTCTGCCTTGCGGCGGATCACCCATCTTCGGGTATTTGTAGGCGGCAGATCAGCAATCGTTAAAGGGCTGCCATCTGGACCTATGACGTATTTTACTCGTGGACGCATCTGTGCGGTCATTTTACTCACTACTCAAAAACCTGACCAATTATTGTCTTAACCTAGCGCACCAGCCTTAAAATTTGACTAAGCCAATGGTTAGAATTGGTTAAGGGTGTTTGTTAAGAGTCTGGTGAGGAGAAGGGGAGTTGGGTGTGCTTTGCCTGGCTTTGGTTGTCAAAGGTCCTCACTACTGTTTATGCTCGAACTAAGATGATGATTGATGTTTTTAGAATATGTAAAGTTTGGTATTTGGGGGTGCAATCAGAATGCGGCTATTCGCTAGCAAGACATTGCGTGGTTTTCTGAAGTGCGCACCAAAGTGCACGAGACGTTCGATAAAGTTGCGCTCGCGATGATGGCATTGCCAAGATATCGCAGCCTGTCTTTGCTTGATTTGAACCATGTGCTTTTGGAACCGCTGGTGCGGGATCGGGTTGCCATTGCTTCAAATGCTAAGAAGTCAGAAGACGGTGAAACGCCCTCTTTGGAAGCACTTTCAGGCGTGGCGATTTGGGCTTCGGTTTCTGAAGAAGTCGACGCAAAAATCCGCGAGCAGATCAAAGCTGGTGTGTTTCCTGTGCGGTTAGGGGCTGATGAATGGAATTCAGGTTCCATCAATTGGTTGTTTGACGTTATTGCGCCGAACCAAAAGCTGACCACCTCGGTAATTGCGAACTTCAAACAAGTAATCAAAGAAGGCGATTTGCGCATTCATCCGCTGATCACGCGTTTGGTTGATCCTGACACATTGAAAAAAATGGGCGCCGCACCTGTGGCGAAAACCGAAGACGCATAATTAGGTTCATCCACGGAATCAAACAACTACTTTAAGCGGCAGAAACGGCGGCTGAAACCTGGTCGCCACCTCTGTCTGAATACTGAAAACAATATTTATGGTGGCACCATGCCGATGAGACAAATTGAAGTTATGGCCAACTCTGTTCAGATTTTTGAGCGGGCGAGTTATGTGAAATCAGCCTTTATGTGCATGTCGCATTCTATGCGAACATCTTGGTTGCCAGCGCTTGCTGCTTTGCTGGCAATTTTTCTTTTGTCGGGTTGTGACCAACGTCGTGACTGGCATCAAAAAATGTCGCTGACGGTGGAAACACCCGATGGGGTGAAGTCCGCTTTGTCCGTTATTGAAGTTAAGTCCAGATATGTTGGACCAGATTCAATGGGCAATGAGGTTTTCTATGGCTTACGTGGCGAGGCAGTGACGATGGAGATCGCGCCGGGTCGCTATTTGTTTGTGCTGCTGGAAGAAAGTTTCTCTGAACTTTATTATCGGTCATCTCCCGAAAGTTTCTCCAATCCAAAAAATCGCGGCAAATGGCTTGCAGAAATGCCATCCATGCGTGAGGTCGTGAATGTACCTTGGGATCGTTTCCCTATGCTGGTCACCTTTGACGATATCAAAAATCCAGCAAGCGTTAAGCGCGTTAATCCAAGCAAACTAGCGGCCAGCTTTGGCCAGGGCTATCGGTTCAAATCCATCACTCTAGAAATAACCGACGAACCAGTCACGGAAGGCCGAATTGGGGGCGTTTTGGGGTGGTTAGAGCAGCTTGAAGGCGGATATTTGCATGGTGGGTTCACTTCAAAGGGTGCGCCGTTAGGGTTGACCGGATTAGAATTTGTGAGGAAGAAAAAATGACAGTCTCAAAAGATCTATTTCTCGCTATTCTAGCGATGGATTCTTACAATCGAGGTTATGGCGCTGGCATCGATGGTCTCGGCGGCGAAAACGCTAGCCTTGGAACTGCGACAATTGATCAAGATAAGGGTGACGCCGAAGCGCAAGAAGCGGGCTTCTACGCAGTCTCCTATGACACTGAATATGGCACGGTTGTTTCCTATCGTGGCACGGATAATCCTTCAGTTTTCGCAGATGAAGTAAACGGAGCTGGCGACATCACAGCGGGCTGGGTAACTGGGGGTGGTGTTTGCAATTACGGTGACAGTTTACAAAATAGTTGAAGCCATTTCCCATTGGGCAGCCGTTTCAATTACGGTGACAGTTTACTTAATTCTAGGTTGGGATACGATTACGGGAAGGTCATCAATTTAAAGGGGAATGAACATTGGCGAGACTAGCAAGATTGGTTGTTCCTGGGTTGCCGCATCATGTTACGCAGCGCGGAAACAGGCGACAGCCTACATTTTTTGAAGAGGCAGACTACGCCTACTATTTGGAGCTAATCTCTGCTGCGGCAAAAAAGAGCGGCTGTGAGATTTGGTGTTACTGTTTGATGCCTAATCACGTGCACTTTATTGTCATTCCATCAGATGTGGATGGATTGCGAAGGATGTTTGCCGATGCCCACCGCCGCTACACCGGCTATGTTAACGCGCGGTTGAAAGTTACCGGTCACCTCTGGCAAGGTCGGTTTGGTTCGGTGGTGATGGATGAAGAGCATTTGGCGAACGCTGTTCGGTATGTTTCGCTCAATCCGGTTCGCGCAAAGCTGGTTCAAAAAGCGCAAAACTGGAAGTGGTCAAGCGTGCTGGCGCACATTATTGGGAAAACTGACGGGGTCGTTACGGTCAAGCCGGTACTCGAGAGGTATGGAGAATTCTCACATTTTGTCGATCTGGTCCCTGAAGGAGAATACGATTACTCGCCATTGCGCAGCTCGGAAACCAGCGGCCGCCCATTGGGTTCAAATGACTGGATAAAGGAATTGGAGCACCGTACAAAACGATCACTACTTCCACAAAAACGTGGGCCGAAGCCAATAATTAAGTAAACTGTCACCGTAACCCTAACTGTCACCGTAACCCACCGTAACCCCGTAACCCTAATTTGTAACCATAAACTGTCACCGTAATCGAAGAATTAAGTAAACTGTCACCGTAATTTACGTAATTTACCGTAATTTTCGTAATTCGTAATTTTAAATTCCATTAGCGTAGGATTTCGTCCCCAGCCGGAGCAGACCCCTACATCTGTACCAATTGCGTTTCGTACTGAATTGACCACAATCGAGGCCGAATGAATAGTCCTTGTGGGAGCAAGGCATCATAGTCAGCGCTTTATGAAGGAAGATTCAATGAACAAGTCACGATTAGCAATGATCACGTCGGCACTTACCATCGGCCTAATTTCGGCGACACCTGGTTCTGCAACCGAATTGGACATGGCCATAAAGGGCGCCAACTTTACTGTGTGGACAACCATGGCAGAGTGCGTTGCCGATGCGCCGAGAAGTGACTGCGCCTACTATCTCAGGCCCGACCTTGCCTGTGGCTGGAGCGTTTACGCTGCAGATTATGTCCGTAGAGATGTTACAAATTCTTATGTAAATGGAGGAAGTGTATCATTGAACACGATCAAGTATGATTCGGGTCGACGTTACTTTGACCAGCTTGTTTGCACACTTAAAAAGTAATGGTTCGTGTTTTGGAAAAAGATACCTATCAGTATCCGGGATACATGACTTGAATGATGACTAATACAATAAACTTTACGGTTGGTTTGCTTGCCTTGTTGGTAAGCTCTACACCTATTCTGGCGTATTCCGAACTCACATCACCGGACGAATGGCAGATATTGATCGGCACAACCGATGCAGGGTTGGATTACGCCAAAGTCTGGATTGATGCCCCTGAATATCGGCTGGAATTATCCTGCGACACGCGTGACGACAGCCAGATGTTTTACAAGCAGGTGTATTTTAGGCTGTTTGTGCCGTCTTTGCCAAACCTGTTCGCGCAAGGCGATATGAACGCAAAACTGTGGCTGTTTTTCGCACTTCCGGGTGGCGGCATATATGAGGAAAGCATTTCAGCGCACTATTATGATGGCGGCCCGCGCGATCAAGCCTGGCTTGGCATTTTTCCGGCGCAGTATTCAACACTGAACGTCATGGCGGCTGCCGATACAATTCAACTCCTTAATCCCGACGGAGAACCGGTTTTTACCCTGCCGACGAAGGGCGCTGAAGATGGAGTCGCTGCCATTCGTGAACAATGCAAGATCGGTTTGATGTGAACATCGTGAACGAGATTCGCAAATGCGGGAAATGCGCTGAATCAGCCTTGAAGCCGGTCATTCGTCATATGCAGATCTATAACAGTGTCACCACTTTTGAATGTGAGCACTGTGGCAACAAGGTTGAGATCATCCCGATGGCCAGCATCGGCATGCTTGGCACGGTTGGGCTGTTGGTGATGGCTTTCTGGGGCGTGGTCCTGTTTCGCGACGGAACGCATATTGGCATGCTCGGCACCTCCCTTTTCACCCTTGCAGGGCTTGCCCTGTTGGCGACACTTGTATCCAATTTACGGCCTCATGTGAAAAACCCGATTGACGGCAAGGGACGTTTGGCGGATGACGCGCAGCCGGATATTATGCTGAATGAAGCCGAGAGCCACATTGCGAAATCCCCCCTTACTTGGCTGGAAAATATGGGCCTCATCGCCGGGCTTGTTGCCCCTCTTCTCGTCATTGGCCTCGTTTTGGGGCTGGCCGCCATGATCGGCTATATCTCATTCACCTATTTTTGAGAATGGCATTTGGCAGCTCGCAAGAGCCGACGACCGGTACATCTGTACGGGTTGCTGCTGTTGCGTTTTGGTGTCTACTATTCGATGAGCTGACATACTTTAGTTGCCAAAATTTGACCAAATAGTGAAGCGAGATGGAGACATTGTCATGAAGAAAATAATCGTATTGTCGCTCATATTAACTGCAACCTTGGGCGGTTGCGCCCGAAATCCTGAGGTCGACAAGCTCTTATGGTGGGGCGTTGACCCGGAATGCAAGGAAATCTACGTACCGAATGAAGATGGCGATTATGTCCGGTCATGCGAGTATGATTGATGCATATGCTGTAAGCAGATATTCGTGGGCGTAACTGCGCAATAGGTAATACTCGGAAGAGGTTCAATGCATTTCTAAATGTGATATCATTTTAATGAAAGTTCGTGGAATTACGGTGACAGTTTGAATTGCGGTGACAAAATACGAAATTGTGATTTTGGCCGCAACTGTGGCACATGAACAAGTTGGAATTACGGTGACAGTTTACAAAATAGTTGAAGCCATTTCCCATTGGGCAGCCGTTTCGATTTGCTTCACTCCCAAGACATCAAACTTCCGTTGAACGCGATATTGCCTGTTCAATAAGCGGATAAATTGCGGCGTTATTGGTTTGCGCGACGTTGAACCGCATATATTCGGTCGCAGAATGCGACAGGCTAAAGGCATTGCCGGGCGCAAGTACCACGCCGGCTTCCAATCCGGTAGCAGCGACTTTTGTTGCGTCCAGACCCGTAGGCAATTTGCACCATAAAAACATGCCCGCATTTGGTTCAAGCCAAGGTTCTAACCCGATCTTTTTTAGATTTGCACAAACAGATGTCATGGCGTTGGCCAGTTGGGCGTGAACCCGGTTCATATGCTTGCGATAGGAACCGTCTTTTAAAACTGAAAGCACCAATTGTGCAGAGAGATTGCCACCGCCAAATGATGTGGCAAGTTTTAGATCGATAAGCTCTTCAACCCAATCCGCACGCGCTGCGATATAGCCGCACCGTATTGAGGCGGTAAGGGTTTTGGAAAAACTGCCTATATGTATAACACGATCCAAGCCATCAAACGCCGCTAGGCGGGTTGAAGGCTGGGGTTCGAAATCGGCGAAAATGTCGTCCTCAACGATAAGTAGTTTGTGTTGCTCCGCCAGCTTAAGCACCCGGTGGGCAACGTGGGGAGCAAGCGACGCACCAGTTGGATTATGTAGGGCAGAATTGGTGATATAGAGTTTTGGCTTATGCTGCGCCAATACCTGTTCAAATTGCACCAAGTCTGGTCCCGAGTGCGTATAGGGTACACTGACAATATTGACCCGATGCACACGCAGCAACGAATGAAAGTTGAAATAGCACGGGTCGTCAATCAGCACCGTATCGCCCGGATTGAGGAAGTATCGGCAAACCAAATCCAGCGCCTGAGTGCCCGATTCGGTGAGCAGGATTTGGTGCTCAGCTGCGCTGATCTCAAAATTCGCCAATCGACGCGACAGGAATTGCCTTAACTGAGGCAAGCCGTTTGGCGGTGCATAATCTGTCAAATCCGCATGCTCGTGCCGGGCGAGGGAACGTAGCGCCCTTTTAATGTCATCTTTGGGCATCCAATGGGATGGCAACCAGCCACAGCCCGGTTTGAATTTAACATCTTGAGATTGCAACGCATTCCTGGTTAGCCATAGGGGATCAATGTCCTGGTCCAGTTTCGGCCCAACATCGGCAATGGAAAAAGGTCTGGCCTGTGCGGCCACATAAAAACCTGAGCCGGGCTTTGAAATGATAATGCCATCTGCGGTTAGCCGATCATAGGCGTCCACCACCGTTGATTTTGATACACCCATTCTGTTCGCCATATCGCGAATGGAAGCGACCCTGCTACCCGGCAACGCGCTTCGGCTGGATATCCGCTTTTGCACTGCGTCCATCACTTGCGCCACCAAAGATGTGGTCTCTTTGGTATCTTCTTGTCGATTTTGTATCATTTGTACCGCTTTTGTCATCAATACACTTTTGTCAAATTGTATTGAAGTGTCGCTTGCGCGGCAAGTTGGAAATGCGCAATTTGCGGACAAAGGAGTACATGATGCGTTTTATCGGTGAAGGGTATGGTTATGGTTTTCTCGGGGTTGTAATATTCAGCGCGTCATTGCCTGCGACCAAAATTGCCGTCGGAGCGTTTGATCCGGTCTTTTTGACTTTTGCACGGGCATCAATTGCGGGCCTTTGTGCGCTGCTTTTGCTGTGGGGCTTTAAGGTTGGCCGTCCAGATCGAAATGATGTTGGCAAGCTCTTGATGGTGGCGGGTGGCGTAGTGGTTGGGTTTCCTTTGCTCACCGCATTGGCGCTGCAACACATCAATTCTGCCCGCTCCATTGTTTTTATAGGCTTGTTGCCGCTTGCGACCGCGACTTTTGCGGTGGTTCGTGGTGGTGAAAACCCGAAATCTGCGTTTTGGTTGTTTTCTATTGTGGGCAGCTTAGTCGTTGCTGGGTTCGCATTGGCGCAAGGTGGTCCCGGTTCGTGGTTGGGCGATATATTGATGCTGGGCGCGATTGTTGTGTGTGGCTTAGGCTATGCGGAAGGCGGCGCGCTATCGCGCAAGCTTGGCGGTTGGCAGGTAATATGCTGGGCGCTGGTTATCTCGCTGCCTGTGATGGTGCCGTTCGCACTTATCGGCATGCCTAAATCGTTTGTGCAAGTAGATATAGGCCAGTGGGTCGCGCTCGGCTATGTCTCATTGTTCAGCATGCTTACCGGGTTCGTATTTTGGTATCGCGGGTTGGCGCAAGGTGGGGTGGCTGCCGTTGGACAATTGCAATTGTTACAACCGTTCATGGGGCTGATGTTGGCCGCAACTGTGGCGCAAGAATATGTTGGTTGGCCGATGATCGCTGCAAGCGTTCTTGTGGTCGCCTGTGTTGCTGGCGCTAAGCGATTTGGTTAAGCAACTATGTACTCAGGCACGTTCCGGAGCAATTTTAACTCGCCAGTCCAACCTTTGCCACGGAAGACAATTTGACCTTATTTCCATTGATGGTCAGGATAGGTTCTTCGCCCGCAAAGTCGACGGTATCCACAATGCCTTTGGTCATTGTGTAATTGTCAATAATCTTACCGTCAGTGTTCTTCGCTTCAATATCAAGACTATATTGTCCTTCAGGCAGCAACGATCCGTCCTTGTCTTTGCCATCCCAGGTGTAAGTGCTTTCGCCTTGGGTTAACGCTTTTTCTTCAGTGAACACGACAGCACCGGCAGCGTTCTTGATGGTGATTTTGCTTTCAGGCGCGTCGCTGGTCAGGCCGTAAGTCCATTCTGCGTTGCCGTCTTTCATTTGCGCTTCATCACCAAATGCGGTAACCGCTTTGCCAATATAGGACACAGCTTGTGAGGCAAATGAGCCCTCGTTGGCTTTGATCAAGGCTTCCAGATATTCGTTGGTTTTGAGTTGTTGTTCAACGCCGGTAAATTCGACCATTTGCGAAGTGAATTGATTGGTGTCAAGGGGGTCCATCGGGTTTTGATTTTTGAGCTGGGTGGTTAGAATGCTCAAAAACGTGTCAAAATTCTCCGCAATGGTCTTGCGCGAACTGGTGAGGTCCGACTTCGTGGCGCCGATGCCGCTTGCTGGGGTAATATCCATATTTTACTCCTAGGCCCACACATTGAGGCCGCCGGGTCCGGCGGTGCCGCGATAGACGGTGGTTTCACTCAATGGGGCTTGTTCGTCCGGATTTGGTTCAGTACCTGCCGAACGTGAATTATTCTGATCTTGGCCTTGATTTTCGAATTGCGGGCTTGAATTTTGTCCGTCTTGTTTCAATGAAAACTGCAAGTTTGCGCGATCAGCGTTCAACCCAGCTTGCTGCAATGCACGCTCCAGCACCCGCGCGTCGCGCTGCAATAAGTCAAGGGTTTCAGCACGTTCCACCACCATCCGCGCGGTTACGTTGTTGCCTTCGATTTCCATGCGCACATCAATACGGCCCAATTCTGCTGGGTCTAAGCGCACCTCAAAACGTTGTATACCGGCACGGAATTGGCGCACAATTTCAAATGCGACGCCGGGGATATTGACCTGCCGCCCGGCCGTTTGGCTTTTGGCGGCGTCAATCAGGTTGGTTTGTTGCTGGAATGTTTCTATTTTTTGCTGTCCCAACAGTCTTTCGGTGCCGGTTTCCACGCCGTCCAATTCAGTCGGCAAAGGAGCGGTCGCTGTAGCGACCAATGCGGGTTTTTGCAATTCTGGATAGGCTGCCGCAGCTTGTAAGTTGGCTTCGCGCGTGGCCTGCCCAAATGTCATTCGAGCAGCGGGTAATTCAGGTGTTTGAGCAGAAATAGCATCGGCGAAGCCAGTTGGGACCTGCGCGCTGTTCGCTCTTTTTGGATCAGCATTTTGCTGTTGCCCCAAATTGGCCAATTGCGCCAATATGTCAGGTTTGGCACCGTCAGGTGTTGGCTTGGGCGCTTCAGCAGTTGCTTGTGGCTGTGCATTGGCGCGTGCAGCAGTGCTATTTGGGTCAAGAGCAAGCGGTGCAGTTTTTTCAGGTGCACCATTTACCGCTTCTGGTGAAGCTGGACTTAAAGTGGGATTTGCGTTCAGTGGTGATTGACCGGAGGTCGAAAACGCTTGTCGCTGAGCTGGATTTGCTTGGGCTTCAAAAATTGAGTTGCCAAATGGCTTCGGCTTACCCTCCAACTGCGCTTGCGCTTTTAGTTGAGCTGCAACTTGGGCAGGCAGGGTCGGTAATTTATCAGCCAATTGATTGAGGCGATCAATCATCTGGTTTATGTTTAGTGACGCTTTTTCACCATTCGGATTTTGTCCGCCGCCTGGTGCAGTTCCGCCCATTTGGGTCAGGATGTTTTCAAGCCGCTCCATTAAATTGCCAACTTTGGCAAAGTCACTGACGCCCTTTTTGCCTGTATCAAGGCCTGCTTGGCGCAACTCAGATAGTTGGGCTGCAAATGCGCCGATTGGACCCTTGATCGCGAGTTCGGGTCGGTTTGGGTGCGCGTTGATGGTCTCAACAAGTTTACCCAACGCGTCGCGTGCTACGTCCAATTGCTCTGTCGTTGGGATTTGCAGTTTGTCAAAAGCGTTGGCCAGCGGCACCAGAGCGTCGGCCATGCCTGCCAGTGCGTCAACAATGTCCTGGGTTTCAGGCGTGACATCGCCCGATTTCAACTTTTCAATATTGAGTTCGTTTTGACCGTTTGCATTGCCTGCAACCAACGCCGCCAACAGGGCTTCAAATCCGGTTCCACCCTCGCTAGGTTGGCCTGAATTGACAGTTCCCGCGTCAGTCGTGATTTCGCCTGCCAATTCAAAGCCTGGAAAACTCGCCGCTGCTGATAAACCAATTTGCACGTTTAATACCCACTCATCGAACTTTTGACATGTGTCCACCCACATTGATGCAAGTAGTGGGCCAAGTTTTGGCGGAATAATAGTTGTAGCAAAATCAAAGTGTTGCTTGTTTCGTGACCAACAAATTTGTGTCCGGATTGTTGTTGCACGGAAAATATTGCGAGGTGAACGGCAGAAAATGCCGATCTGAGCTGGTGACAAGGTTGCCGAAAACTATTGTTATTTGCTGCCAAAATTGTTAGATCGCGTCCATCCGTTGGCCCTTAACCCCAATTTGGATGGAGAAAAAATGAATTCGCTTGGACTTAATAAGCGCCCAGAGGACACGCGCGTTGTTGTTGCGATGTCGGGCGGCGTAGACAGCTCGGTTGTTGCTGGCCTTATGGCGCAAGAGGGATATGAAACCCTTGGCGTTACCCTCCAACTTTATGATCATGGCGAAGCGATGCACCGCAAGGGTGCGTGCTGCGCGGGTCAAGATATTCACGATGCGCGGCGCGTTGCTGCGGCGATCGGCATTCCGCATTATGTGTTGGATTATGAAAGCCGTTTTCGCGAAGCTGTGATTGAGGACTTTGCCGACAGCTATGTGCGCGGCGAAACACCAATCCCTTGCGTAAAGTGCAATCAAACCGTCAAATTTGTCGATCTGATGCGTGTCTCCAAAGAGCTTGGTGCAGATGTTTTGGTGACGGGGCACTATATCCAGTCGCTTGAAAAGGATGGTCGCTGGGGCATGTATCGGCCAAATGATCATGCCCGCGATCAAAGCTATTTCCTGTTCGCAACAGATCAAGAGCAATTGGACTTTTTGCGCTTTCCCCTGGGCGGCATGACGAAGGATGCCGTGCGCGATATTGCGCGTGACATGGGCCTTGTGGTTGCAGAGAAAAGCGATAGCCAAGATATTTGTTTCGTGCCGAACGGCAATTATGCGCAAATCATCGCGAAGCTTCGGCCTGAGGCAATTGGCAGCGGCGAGATCGTTCATATGGATGGGCGCGTGCTTGGCGAGCATAAGGGCATCATTCATTACACGATTGGCCAACGTAAAGGCTTGGGCATTTCAGCACCTGATCCACTTTACGTGGTCAAGCTGGACCCAGACGCAAAACGCGTCATCGTTGGGCCATATGCGGCGTTGGCGACGCGGTCTGTTCGGCTAAAGCAAGTCAATTGGCTCGGTGCAAAATCGCTTGCGGATATTGAACGCGACGGCCCGATCGAAATTGAAGCCAAAGTACGCTCAACCCGCCCCCCGCAACCGGCACGCCTTAGCGTTGTTGATGGCATCGTGGAAGTTGAACTCATCGGCGGTGAACATGGCGTTTCTCCGGGGCAAGCTTGTGTGTTTTATGCTGACGATAGCGAGAACAGTGAAGTGCTTGGTGGTGGTTGGATCACTGAAGCGGTGAGTGCCAAGGCGGCTTGACGCCGACCTTGACCGATTTGTGAGGCGTCACCCCACCCTTAATCCCTCCCCATCAAGGGGAGGGAGATGATTTTCGCCCCCTCATGGTGAGCTTGTCGAACCATGGAGGCCGTGCGCTGATATGATCCTTCGACAAGCTCAGGATGAAGGTTCGATTGTTGTGCTAGGCACCACGCAATTTGGTAATTGTCGTGGTTGGTGAAATCGCTTCGGGGTCAATTTTGATGTGAATGATTGAAGGTTTGCCTGAAGTTCGGGCGCGGTCGAAGGCATCGGCAAATTGTTCTGTGCGTTCAACCGTTTCGCCGTGGCCGCCATAGGCGCGGGCGAAGGCGGCGAAATCTGGGTTGACCAAATTGGTGGCGGAGATGCGCGCAGGGTAATGCTTTTCTTGGTGCATGCGGATGGTGCCGTAGATGCCATTGTCGATAACCAAGGTGACCACGTTGGCACCCGATTGCATGGCGGCGCCAAACTCATTGCCCGTCATTTGAAAGCACCCATCGCCTGCAAAGCAGATCACGTCGCGTGTCGGATGGCGGAGCTTGCCCGCGATAGCGGCGGGAAGGCCATATCCCATGGAGCCTGAAGTTGGGGCAAGCTGGGTGCCATATTGTTTGAAACGCCAAAAGCGGTGCAGCCAAATGGCATAGTTGCCCGCGCCATTGGTGAGGATTGCATCGTCGTTGAGGGCGTCGCGCAGGTGAGACATGATCTTACCCATTTGCACATCGCCCGGGGTGGTTGGCAGATTGTCGGTCCATGCGTGATAGGCCGTGTTTGCGGCTTTGGCGGCGCCTGTGTCGGGGCGAGCAGGAATGTTTTCAACCGCGTCAAAGAATGCGCCCGGTGTGGCGTTGATCGCCAATGTTGGCGTGTATATCCGGCCCAGCTCTTCAGCGCCAGAATGCACATGAATGAGAGTTTTGCCAGGATTTGGCATGCCCAAAAGGGTGAAGTTTTGGCTGGGGTTTTCAGAAAAACGTGCGCCGAGTAAAATCACGCAATCGGACTGTTCAATGCGCTCATTAAGCGCTGGATTGATGCCCAACCCAACGTCACCAGCATAATTTTGGTGCGTATGATCAAACAATTGCTGACGACGGAACGAGCAGCCAACGGGCAAGTGATGCTTTTCGCTAAAGGCTTGGAGTTGGGCGACCGAAGTTTCATCCCAACGGGAGCCACCAACGATGACAATTGGGTCTTTTGCCGTGGCCAAAAGCTGGGCAAATTTTTCAGCTGCCTTTTTAGTCGGGGCGGGTTCGGCCACTTCGACGAAGGTGCACGGATCAACGTCCACCATGTCGCGCAGCATGTCTTCGGGCAGAGCCAAAACCACAGGGCCGGGGCGACCGCTCATGGCGATGTGGTAGGCGTGGGCGATCACTTCGGGAATGCGGGACGCGTCGTCGATCTCTTCAACCCATTTGGCGAGGTCGCCGAAGGTTTGGCGGTAATCAACTTCTTGGAAGGCTTCGCGGCCCTTCATTGCACGGCCAATTTGGCCAACAAACAGGATCATGGGCGTTGAATCTTGTTTGGCAATATGTACGCCAGCGGCGGCGTTGGTGGCGCCGGGGCCGCGGGTGACCATACAAATGCCGGGGCGGCCCAGCATTTTGCCGTCGGCTTCAGCCATGATCGCCGCGCCGCCTTCATGCCGGGAAGTGATCACATCGATATTGCTGTCGTGCAGCCCGTCCAAAACGGCGAGATAGCTTTCACCGGGCACACAGAATACGCGGTCTACGCGCTGGGCCTCAAGGCATTTCACCAAAATTTCGCCGCCGGTCATTTTTGCCATTTGAAAATGGTCCTACTGTTTATTGTTTTTGAGTTCTGCCAAAATCTCAGCGCGGTGCTGATCGAGTTTTGGCGATGCATCATTGAGTGTCAATTCAGCATCAGAAAAACTGATCGGGGTGCGCACGCCGGGCACGCCATTTAGGTCGAGTTGCATGCCGCGAGAAATGACCTGCGGGTCTGCAAAGACCTCATCGATATTGTTAATCGGTCCAGCAGGAACGTTGCACTTGTGCAAGGCTTCCAGCATTTCCCATTTGTCCCATCGGGCAAAAGCCTTAGCCAAAATTCCAGTCAGGGTTTCGCGATGGATTTGGCGCGCCGAATTCGTGGCGTAGGCCGCATCGCTTGCCAGATGGTCAAGTTCTAACAGATGGCACAGGCGTTGGAATTGTCGATCATTGCCTACCGCCAAAATGATGTGGCCGTTTTTCACTTCCAGCACTTGATAAGGCACAATGTTGGGGTGGGCGTTGCCCATGCGTTGTGGCGCAATACCGGACACAAGATAATTCATGGCTTGGTTGGCGAGAACGCCGACCATGGAATCCAAAAGCGCCAAATCAACTTGTTGGCCCAATCCGGTGCGTTCGCGCTGCCACAGGGCGGCTTGAATGCCGATGGTGGCGTAAAGCCCAGTCATAATGTCGGCCAAGGCCGTGCCGATTTTTTGCGGTTCACGACCCGGTTCGCCGGTGATTGACATCATGCCAGACATGCCTTGCACGATAAAATCGTAGCCCGGTTGTGCGGCGTATGGGCCGGTTTGGCCAAAGCCGGTGATCGAGCAATAGATTAGACGCGGATTAATTTCTTTTAGGGTCTGATAATCAAGGCCGTATTTTTTCAAACCGCCAAGCTTGAAGTTTTCCACCAGCACGTCCGACTGTTTGACCAATTCGATGACGATTTCGCGGTCGGATTCTTGCGTGAAATCCAAAGCAATCGAACGCTTGCCCCGGTTGCAGGCGTGAAAATAGGCGGCGGACCTGTCGCCTTCACGCTCGACAAAGGGAGGCCCCCATGTGCGGGTGTCATCGCCTTGTGGGCTTTCCACCTTGATCACATCGGCACCAAGATCGGCGAGGGTTTGGCCAACCCAAGGGCCAGCCAAAACACGCGCAAGTTCGAGGACTTTGAGCCCTTCAAGCGGCTTGTTCATCAAAAGAACGCCTGCAACCCGGTTTGTGAGCGCCCAAGGATTAGTGCGTGTACGTCGGCGGTGCCCTCATAGGTGTTCACGGTTTCAAGGTTGATCATATGGCGCATGACTTCGAACTCGTCAGAGATGCCGTTGCCGCCATGCATATCGCGGGCCATGCGGGCAATGTCCAACGCTTTGACGCAGTTGTTGCGCTTCATCATTGAGATCATTTCAGGGGCGGCATTGGCGTCGTTCATCAAACGACCAACACGCAGCGAACCTTGCAGCCCGAGCGTTATGTCGGTCATCATGTTGGCCAATTTCATTTGGAACAATTGCATTTGCGCCAAAGGTTTGCCGAACTGTTTGCGCTCCATGCCGTATTTGTTGGCCGCGTGCCAGCACGCTTCTGCAGCGCCCATTGCGCCCCACGAAATGCCGTAGCGGGCGCGGTTCAAGCAGCCGAATGGACCTTTAAGACCTTCAATATGTGGCAGTAAAGCATCTTCGCCCACTTCTACATTTTCCATCACAATTTCGCCGGTGATCGAAGCGCGAAGCGAAAGTTTTCCGCCAATTTTAGGCGCTGAAAGGCCTTTCATGCCTTTGTCCAAAACAAAGCCACGGATTTTGTTGTCGTGGGCATCAGATTTTGCCCATACCACAAACACATCAGCGATTGGGCTGTTCGAAATCCACATCTTTGAGCCGTTGAGCACATAGCCATTTTTGGTTTTGGTGGCGCGGGTCAACATGCCGCCGGGGTCAGAACCTGCATCGGGTTCGGTGAGGCCAAAGCACCCGATCAGATCGCCAGCAATCAAGCCGGGAAGGTATTTTTGGCGTTGCTCTTCAGAGCCGTAAGCGTAGATCGGATAAATAACTAGAGACGATTGCACCGACATCATGGAGCGATAACCGCTGTCAACGCGCTCAACTTCGCGGGCAATCAATCCATAGGCCACATAGCCCATGTCAACGCCGCCATATTCTTCTGGAATGGTGGAGCCGAGCAGGCCCATATCACCCATTTCTTTGAATAGGGCTGGGTCGGTTTTTTCTTCGTTATAGGCTTCGCGAACGCGCGGACGCAGCTTTTCATCAGCAAAGGCGCGGGCGGTGTCTTGCACCATGCGCTCTTCTTCGGTCAGCTGATCATCCAGCCGAAATGGGTCTTGCCAAGTGAATGCCCCCAGGTCAGGGCGGTCTTTATCGCGAATGCTTGGGCGCTTCGTTGTCACGGGTCATACCTATGGTTATTTTAAACTTCAAATAGTTTATCAGATCAATAGGGTCTATTCCAACGATAGATGCGCATTTGTTCATGCGCAAAATGCATTTAAACCAAAAGTTGGACACAGTTCTTGACGGAAATCAGGCGTAACTGCATAAGATGCAAGTTATTAGCGGGTGTAGCTCAATGGTAGAGCAGCAGCTTCCCAAGCTGACGACGGGAGTTCGATTCTCCTCACCCGCTCCACTTATCCCAGCCGATAGACATCTGTTGGCAAGCCACTTTCATCGAGTCCACTTGAAATCAGCTCAAACCCCAGGGATTTGAGGATTTTGATCGAGGCTGCATTTTCTGGGTCGACCGTGGCGCGCAGGCGGGTGAATTGTCGGATAGACAACCCATCGTCGACGATTTTAGTGGCAATTTCGCGGCCATAGCCGTTGCCCCAAGCACAAAACTCCAAGCCATAGATAATTTCTGGTGATGTGCCTTGCGGGTGGACGATACCGCCCCAGCCGATCATTCGTTTCGTTGATTTTTCTATGATGGCGCCAGCGCAGGTGCCATGTTTTTGAATTGAGGCAAATGACGCAGCGACCCAACGCCTAGCTTGTTCGTCGCTCATGGCAGTGGAGTTGTCTACCCATTTGGAAACACGGCTGTCAGAAAATATTTCGACAATGCGTTTTGCGTCTGCAGCGATAAAGGGGCGCACGAAAAGACGTTTTGTTTCAAGATGATAATTCTTGTTATCGTTGCTCTGCTGCGCGTGGGTCATGCGCAAGTTTACGAGCTGTCGCGAAGGCAGGCAACCAAGAATTTTGCTTGCACGAAGCCTAGTCGTTGCAGATTGTTTTGACGATGCTGGACAGCGAAGTGGCGATTTCATCAAGCTGGCTTGCATATCGCGCATGCTTGCGCTCCATCATAAATGGGTCTTCGCTTGTATGGATCGAGCCGTAGAAAAAGTCATTTTGTTCGCTGATTTTCGCGCAATGTTCCAATGCAATAGAGCATTTGCGGGCTAATTGATGGGAAGCTGTACTATCGGGTTCAACGGACTTTGCTTCCAATTGCGCTTTGTCAGCAATTTGACGCATTTTGCCAATGCTTGTGTTGATTTCCGAAAGGCGTGAGAGGGTTTGTTGGCGGGTGAGAGGAATTGGTTTTTTGAGTAATTTGCCGCTTTCGTCACGTGTTGTAAGTGCGAAACCTTTGGGCGTGCGGAAGATTTCGGGCAACAAATGATCAAGGAAGTTTCGTTTGACGGTGGCAAACATGATTTCTTACACTCGAATTGGTCTGATGTAATATGTTGTGCGGCAAACTACTATGTAAAGATTTAGCAAAACTTAAACCTGTGGTTGTGATGCGCAGTAGTACAAAGTTAATGGGCAGGCGTGGAGCAAAGAAATTCAGAATATAAGTTTTATCATGTGGTAAAATATTTTCAGTTGGAGTATTGGCAATTATAATACTGCATTTTCTGACAATGTACTTAAGTCGTTTACATGTGTACTGCTGAGTGTGCTGCTGCGGCAAGTGGATATGCCGTTTTTTGGTCAATGGTGGTTGTTGAACAAAATCTCGCATGCCACAGATGCCAGGTTTTTCGTGATTGCGGATTCGTGAGCTTGAATGACCACATTCTCCCCTTCGGCTTGCCGGAAGGGGAGTTTAGGCGCGGTGCGCGGTAAATAGGATGAGACCAAATTGGGGTCTTAGAACGCTTTGAACGTTAAAGTTGTCAGCGACCTCGATATACCGGGAATATCAACGATATGGTCGTTGAGATACATTCCCACGTCTTCGCCTTCGGGGATGTAGATTTTCATCAGCAAATCGAAATCGCCGCTGGTGGAATAGAGTTCTGAAGTAATTTCGCGCTCGTAAATGGCATCGGCGACTTCGTAAGTCTTGCCGGGGTGGCAACGCAGTTGCACAAAAACACAAGTGGTCATAGTTGGGTCCTTACATGCCAAAGTTCGGGGAACAATTCTACCTCAAGCATACGCCGAAGATAAGACACGCCGCCAGTACCGCCGGTGCCCCGCTTAAATCCTATAATTCGCTCAACTGTTGTAACGTGATTAAAACGCCAGCGGCGGAAATAATCCTCAAAATCAACAAGCTTTTCAGCGAGCTCGTAAAGCGTCCAATATTCGCCTGTGTTTTGATAGATCTGTTTCCAAGCCAGTTCCACACCATCGTTTGGTTGATGTTGTTCGCTCACGTCGCGGTTTAGGACTTCTGTCGGCACTTCAACGCCTTTGCGGCTGAGCAGGCGCAGTGCCTCATCGTAAAGGCTCGGTACCAGCAATTCGGCTTGCAGTAAAGCATGGGTTTCGGGTTTGTGGGCGTGTGGTTTGAGCATCGCTTTGTTGCGATTGCCCAACACATATTCAACCAAACGATATTGGTGTGACTGAAAGCCTGAAGACTGGCCAAGCGTGTTGCGAAACTCTGTGTATTCACTTGGGGTCATGGTGCGCAAAACGTCCCATGCATTGTTGAGCTGTTCAAAGATTCGGGCGACGCGCGATAGCATTTTGAACGCTGGTGGGAGATTGTCGGTTTTGATGGCTTCGCGCGCGGCGCTTAGTTCGTGGATTGCGAGGCGCATCCACAACTCGGACGTTTGATGCTGGATGATAAACAGCATTTCATCATGGGCTTTGGATAGCGGATGTTGTGCATCAAGAATTTTGTCGATCTGCAAATAATCGCCATATGACATGCGTCCGTCAAACGACATTTGCGCGCCTTCTTTGGCGGGATCATAAGGTTTGTTTTCGTTGGTCATTTGGTGCGTCCATTGTTGAATTTCAGCATTGCCCGAATTTGGGCGAAGAACAATTGCTAATTCAAAAAGGACGACGCATCCCTTGGAATGCCAAAGCGGCTTTCATCTGTCACATACCAATCAGGCGCAATTGTGCATTGCTGCGCCCAATTGTTTTTGATGTGACCGAATGAATTTGTCATTGATTAGGTGACCCGTGACCGTGTTTGATATGTTGGATTGTCCCACAATTTGTCGTTGATGACACGCTCTAAAATGACAGCAGCGCCGATCACATCAGCTTCATCAATATATAGCGGGGTGAAACCAAAGCGCATGGAGTCTGGCGCACGGAAATCGCCGATTACGCCGTTGTCGATTAGGGCTTGCATGGCTGCATAAGCATGATCGAATTTGAACGAGATTTGTGAGCCGCGGTTAACACCATCGCGTGGGCTGGCCAGCGTAAGGGTTGGGCAACGTTTTTCAACTTCTGCAATAAACAGGTCGCAAAGTTCAATCGATTTTGCGCGCACGTCGGCCATGTTCACCATGTCCCAAATATCAAGTGAAGCTTCCAATGCGGTGAGGGCAATCACTGGCGGTGTGCCAACGCGCATGCGCTCAATGCCTGCACCTGATTTGTAATTTAGATCGAAGGCGAATGGAGATTCATGGCCCATCCAACCGGATAGCGCTGGTCGAATATTGTCTTGATGTTTGGGCGCAACATAAATGAAAGCTGGCGCGCCGGGGCCACCGTTCAGATATTTGTAGGTGCAGCCAACCGCAAAGTCAGCGTTGCATCCGGCAAGGTCGACTTCAAGTGCGCCCGCTGAATGGGCCAAGTCCCAAATCACGACAATGCCGAGGGCATGCGCTTTTTGGGTCAATGCCTTCATGTCGTGCTTGCAGCCCGTGCGGTAATCCACTTCGGTCAGCATCAAGACGGCGATGTCTTCGCTTAGTGTTGCTTCAACGTCCGCTGGATTAGCGAGACGCAGCTCTTGACCTTTGTCGAGCGATTTCAATAGGCCTTCGACCATATAAAGATCGGTCGGAAAATTACCGTTGTCCGACAGCACCACTTTGCGGTTTGGGTTCAATTCGAGCGCTGATGCTACAGCCTGATAGACTTTGATCGACAGCGTATCGCCCATGACGACAGAGCCAGCGGGTGCGCCGATCAGTTTGCCAATGCGGTCGCCGATCCGTGATGGTTGGCCCATCCAGTCGGCTTTGTTCCAGCCGGTGATCAGCATGTCGCCCCATTCCTTGGTCAACATGCTGCCCACGCGGTCTGGCAACGCCTTGGGTAAGGGCCCCAAAGAGTTGCCGTCCAGATAAATCATTCCATCGGGCAGGTGGAACATGGATTTGGTTTTTTGAAAGTCGCTCATGGTTTTTACGAAGCCCGCAATTGGAAACGTTGAATTTTGCCGGTTTGGGTTTTGGGCAACGTGTCTGTGAACACCACAGAACGTGGATATTTATAGGGCGCGATGGTGGCCTTCACATGATCTTGCAGCCGCTTGATCGTATACTCGTCTCTGGGCACATCATTGGTTAAAACCACATGCGCTTGTACGATGAACCCGCGATCTTCGTCAGGAATACCAATGACGGCGCATTCGACAACATGGGGGTGTGACAGCAGAGCGGCTTCAACCTCAGGGCCAGCAATATTGTAACCAGCTGAGACAATCATATCGTCGTTGCGAGCAGCAAAGTGGAAATAGCCGTGATCGTCCTGCACAAATGTATCACCGGTAATATTCCAGCCATCTCGCACGTATTTTTGTTGACGATCATCTGCCAAATAGCGGCAACCTGTCGGGCCGCGCACGGCCAAACGTCCGGGTTCGCCGCGAGGCATTTCTCTCATATCATCGTCGACGACTTTGGCTTCGTAGCCCGTTACAGGTCGTCCGGTGCATGCCGACTTTGCGTCATCAAAACGATTGGTGATGAAGATATGCAGCAACTCCGTTGCGCCGATTCCGTCCAACATAGGTTTGCCGGTTTTCTTATGCCATTCGTCGAACACTGGAGCGGGCAAAGTTTCGCCCGCGGAGACCGCGCAGCGCAATGTGGACAGGTCTGCGCCTTCATCCATGGCGCGCATCATGGCGCGATAGGCGGTTGGCGCAGTAAAGCAAATGGTGGCTTTGTGGGTTTCGATGATCTCGATCATGTTGGCAGGGGAAGCTGTTTCCAGCAATGTTGCCGTTGCGCCAAATCGAAGCGGGAAAATTGCCAAGCCACCAAGACCAAATGTGAAGGCCAGGGGCGGAGAGCCAACAAATACGTCGTTCGGCGTCACGCCCAACACTTCTGCGGCATAGCCATCTGCGATCATCAATAGATCACGGTGGAAATGCATGGTGGCTTTTGGATCGCCCGTTGTGCCAGAGGTGAAACCCAACAGCGCCACATCATCGCGGCCGGTTTTTACCGCTGCAAATTTCACCGACTTGCCGAGCGCAATGCGGTCGAGTTCAGCGTCGTGATTGGCGGTGCCGTCAAAGCTGACAATGGTTTTAAGGAATTTTGACGTTTTGCCACAGGAAACGATCTCGTCCATCATCCGGCTATCGCAAAGCGCGATGCTGATTTCGGCTTTATCGACTATGGCTGACAATTCGCCTGCGCGCAGCATAGGCATGGTGTTGACGACCACTGCGCCCGCTTTGGTGGCGGCAAGCCAACAGGCAACCATTGCAGGGTTATTGGCTGAGCGGATCAACACACGGTTGCCGGGTTTGACGCCATAGTCTTCAACCAAAGCGTGGGCCAAACGGTTGGTCCAGTCGGCGAGTTCTTTGTAGGTGCGTTGGCGGCCATTGCCGATCAGCGCCACATTGTCGCCAAAGCCTTTATCGACCATCGCATCGGTTAGGATGCTGCCGACATTGATATGCTCTGGATAATTGAAGTTTTCCGTGAGAAATGTCGGCCAGCTGTCGGCTGGTGGCAGATTGTCACGTGTGTAGGTATCTGTGTGAGCGCTTGGTCCCAGCATTATTTGATCTCTCCCAAACATTGTCGCGCAATGACGATCTTTTGGACCTCAGATGCGCCCTCATAGATGCGCAAGGCGCGAATTTCGCGATAAAGGCTTTCCACAATGCAGCCCTTGCGAACCCCATCCCCTCCGTGGATTTGAACTGCCTTATCGATGACGGTTTGTGCTTTGTCAGTGGCGTATAGTTTTGCCATAGCGGCTTCGCGGGTGACCCGCGCTGCGCCCACATCTTTTGTCCATGCGGCGCGGTAGACCAGCAGCGCTGCGGCATCTACGTCTAACGCCATATCAGCGATATGGCCTTGCACCATTTGCAAATCAAACAAAGGCGCGCCAAACAATTCGCGGTTGGTGGCGCGGTTTAGCGTTTCGTCCAACGCGCGGCGGGCAAAGCCAAGCGCGGCGGCACCAACGGTTGAACGGAACACATCCAAAACAGACATGGCGATCTTAAAGCCTTGTCCGGGTGCACCAATCATCGCGGACGGTGGTAATTGTATATCGTTGAATTTGAGACGTGCAAGCGGGTGTGGTGCGATAACATCGATGCGTTCGGCGATCTCAAAACCGTCAGTGTCAGCGGGCACCAAAAAGGCCGATAGACCTTTTGCGCCCGGGCCTTCACCGGTGCGGGCGAACACGACATAGACGTTTGCAATGCCGCCGTTCGAAATCCAAGTTTTTTCGCCGTTCAGCACGTAGTGATTGCCGACCAGTTCGGCACTGCATTCAATATTGGCGACGTCGGATCCAGATTTTGGCTCGCTTAAAGCAAAGGCGGAAAGGGCATTGCCAGCACGGGTTTTAGCGAGCCATTTGCGTTGTTCGGGGGACCCGAACAAGGATACAGCGCCCATGCCAAGGCCCTGCATGGCAAAGGCAAAATCGGCCAAACCATCGTGACGGGCCAGTGTTTCGCGGATGATGCAAAGGCTACGCACGTCAAGTTTTTCGCCTTCACCTGCGCCCGAATGGTGCAGAAATCCCGCTTCGCCAAGGGCGGCAACAAGTTTGATACAAGCCGCATCCACGTCGGTATGATCGACAGGCAGGTTGGCGGCGCACCATGCTTCAAGCTCTTCAGACAAAGCGCGGTGTTTGTCTTCAAGAAATGGCCAATTGAGGAAGCTTTTGTCTGCCATCAGTCGCCCTCAAATATTGGTTTTTCTTTTTTCACAAACGCATTGTAAGCGCGTTCAAAGTCTTTGGTTTGCATGCAAATGGCTTGGGCCTGTGCTTCACTTTCAATCGCTTGATCCAAGGACATGTTCCATTCTTGGTTCAATTGGGTTTTGGTAATCCCATGTGCAAAAGTGGGGCCAGAAGCGATGCGCTGCGCCATTTTGATGGCGGCGGCTTCAAGTTCGTCGGCGCTGTGCAGCGCGTTGAAGAAGCCCCAGTTTGAACCCTCTTCGGCGCTCATCGAGCGACCAGTGTAGAGCAGCTCAGCAGCGCGACCTTGGCCGATGATACGTGGCAACATGGCGCAGGCACCCATGTCGCAGCCCGCAAGGCCGACGCGGGTAAACAGGAAGGCGGTTTTGGCTTCTGGTGTTGCTAGACGGAGATCTGAGCACATGGCGATGATCGCGCCTGCACCAACGCACACGCCGTCAATCGCGGAAATGATCGGCTTGCCGCAATGGATCATGGCTTTGACCAAATCCCCGGTCATGCGGGTAAACGCCAACAATTCCTTCATATCCATATTGACCAGCGGGCCAATGATTTCGTGCACATCGCCACCAGAACAGAAATTGCCACCGTTTGAGGTGAACACCACCGCGTCCACATCGTCGGCATAGACCATGTCGCGGAATGTATCGCGCAGCTCGGCGTAGCTTTCAAAAGTCAGTGGATTTTTGCGATCAGGGCGCAACAGATTGATGATTGCCACGCGACCATCCATGCGCCATGCGAAATGCTCAGGAGCGAGGTCTTTCATTGCAACGGGTTTCAATGGTCTTCCTCCCGCGCTTTGGAGAGGACTTCGATGAAGTGCGCGATTTCACTTTCGTCGATTTCTTTGAGGTGCTCGTTGATCCACGCTTCGTGCTCTTTGGCCATTTCAGCGAATTTTTGAATGCCTTTTGGCGTTAGGCGCACAAGGGTAGCGCGCTTGTCACCTTTAACTTGCACGCGCATCACAAAACCTTCTTGCACCAAGCGATCAATGATGCCGGTGACATTGCCGTTTGAGACCATCAATTGTTTGGACAATTGGCTCATCCGCAGCCCATCGCGGGTGCGATCGAGCATCGCCATCACGTCAAAACGCGGCAATGTGGATTGGAAACCCAAACGCAATTCCTCGCGCAATTCATTTTCAATGAATCGGGTGGTTTTGAGCATTTGCAGCCATAAGCGTAAACGCTGTTTGCTGACGGGTTGGTCTGCTAGTTTTTCGTTTGCCACGCTCATATTTCGCCCCCTGAAATTGAAATGGCTTGTCCGTTGATGCCTTCTGATCCTTCGCCGCATAGCCAAAGCGCTGCAGCGCTGACTTCTGCGGGTTCGATCAATCGGCCTTGCGGGTTGTTTTTTGCAATGGTTGCTCGTGCTTCGCCTTCGCGCATGCCGGTTTTGTCGATAATCGTTGCGACAGAACGATCCGTCATTTCGGTGTTTAAAAAACCCGGGCAAAGCGCATTAGCGGTGATGCCTTTTTTGGCCACTTCGAGCGCCAATGATTTGGTGAGGCCGATCACGCCGTGTTTGGCCGCGGAATAGGGGGCCACATAAGAATAGCCGCGCAATCCAGCAGTTGAAGCGACGGAAATGAGCCGTCCCCATTCCTTGCCCTGCATGCGGATCAGGCCTTCTTTCAGCGTCAGAAAAACGCCCGTCAGGTTGACGGCAATCATCCGGTTCCAACTGTCCAAGTCAGTTTTGATCAGCGGGGCACTCTCCGCCGCGCCCGCATTGGCAATCACGATATCCATAGGCCCGATTTGATCGAACATGGATTTGACCGAGCCTTCGTCGGTTACATCGGCTGTCACGGTGGAAATATTTTTGTGTTGGGATGCTGCATTATCGAGCGAAGTTTGGGTGCGGCCGGAAATAAAAACGCGTGCGCCCTGATTGGCGAAAGCGCGCGCCATATCGGCACCTACACCCGTACCACCACCTGTGATGAGAACTGATTTGCTGTCCAAACTCATACCTTAATTCCTGCGCCCTCGGCCCGTTCAGCCAAGCGCATCATTTGGTCGCGACCCGGATGGTAAGGATCTGGCCATTTGCTTTGCTTATCACCCAGCGCCGCTGCTGCGTGTAACGTCCAGTATGGATTGGCAAGGTGTGGTCGCGCAAGGCAAACAAGGTCAGCGCGTCCTGCCATTAAGATCGAGTTGGCGTGATCAGTTTCGTAGATGTTGCCAACGGCCATTGTTTTGAGCCCGGTTTCGTTACGGATGCGATCTGAAAATGGGGTTTGGAACATCCGGCCATAAACCGGCTTTGCGTCCTTTGATGTTTGCCCAGCAGATACGTCAATAATGTCGATGCCCACATCGGCAAACATTTGTGCGATCTGCACGGATTCTTCGGGCGTAACACCATCATCGCCAACCCAGTCGTTCGCCGAAATCCGCACAGACATTGGTTTGTCGCTTGGCCATGCGGTACGCATAGCTGTTGCGACTTCAAGTGGATAGCGCATGCGGTTTTCAAGCGAACCGCCATATTCATCGGATCGATTGTTCGACGTTGGCGAAATGAACGAGGAGATCAAATAGCCGTGGGCGGCGTGTAATTCGATCATATCAAAGCCGGACCGCTCTGCCATTTCAACTGAAGACACAAATTGATCGCGCACCATATCCATATCCGCGCGGTCCATGGCTGTTGGTGTTGCATTGTTTTTTGACCATGGAATGTCGGACGCGGATAGCAGGGGCCAATTGTCCGCTTTCAGCGGCGCGTCCATTTCTTCCCAACCGAGTTGGGTTGAACCTTTGCGCCCGGAGTGACCAATCTGGCAACAGATTTTCGCATCCGTTTCCGTGTGTACAAAACTGGTGAGGCGCGACCATGCGGTTTCATGTTCTGGTGCGTAAAGGCCAGGACAGCCTGGAGTGATACGCCCTTCGGGGGATACGCAAGTCATTTCCACGTAAACAAGTCCCGCGCCGCCTTTGGCACGTTCTGCATAGTGCGAAAAGTGCCAATCTGTGGGGCAGCCCCCAACGGCTTTATACTGGGCCATAGGAGAAACGACGACGCGGTTTTTCAGTTCCATCTCGCGCAGTTTGAACGGGGCAAACATGGGTGCGCGATGGGTATCTTTTGCGCCAGCTTGGGTTTGGAACCAAGTTTCTGCGGACTTAAGCCAGTTCGGATCGCGCAAGCGCAGATTTTCATGGCTGATCCGCTGCGAGCGGGTCAAAAGTGAATAGTTGAATTGCACAGGGTCTAGGTCAAGATAGCGCTCGACTTGCTCAAACCATTCGGTTGAGTTGCGGGCGGCTGATTGTAAACGCAGCACATCAAGACGCCGGTCTTCTTGATATTTTAGAAATGCAGCTTCCATGGTTGGCTCGGTGTGCAAAAACTCAGCCAAAGCAATGGCGCTTTCAAAAGCAAGTTTGGTGCCGGAACCAATGGAAAAGTGGGCGGTGGCGGAGGCATCGCCGAGCAGAACCACATTTTCATGATGCCATTTTTCGCATAGAACGCGGGGAAAGTTGATCCAAGCCGAACCGCGAATGTGGTTGGCGTTGGTCATGAGGCTGTGGCCGCCTAGATGGGTTTTGAAGATCTCTTCGCACAGCGCAATAGTGCCTGCTTGATCCAACTCGCCAAAGCCAAACTTATCGAATGTATCTTGGTTGCATTCTACAATGAAAGTGGCTGTTTCATCATCAAACTGATAGGCGTGGGCCCAAATCCAGCCGTGTTCTGTTTCTTCAAAAATGAAGGTAAAAGCGTCGTCAAATTTTTGGTGGGTGCCAAGCCAAACGAACTTGCACTCACGCACATCAATGTCGGGCTTGAAGTGCTCGGCGAACTCGGTGCGTGTTGCAGAGTTGAGCCCGTCTGCGGCGACCACCAAGTCATATTCGTCCATATATTTGGAAGCTGGTTTGGCATTGGTTTCAAACTGCATATCAACGCCCAATTCAGCGGCGCGATGTTGTAATGAAAGCAGCAGCTGTTTGCGACCGACGCCACAAAACCCGTGTCCTGTAGACACTGTTTTAGTGCCGCGATGGTGGACCGCCACATCGTCCCAATAGGCGAAATGTTCGCGGATCATTTGCGCGCTGATCTTGTCGTTTTTAGCCATGTTGTCGAGCGTTTCATCGCTCAAGACAACGCCCCAGCCAAATGTGTCGTCGGCTTTGTTGCGCTCAAGAATGGTTATTTCATTTGCAGGATTGCGCAACTTCATGCTGATCGCAAAATATAGTGCCGCTGGCCCGCCGCCTAAACATACAACCTTCATAAATTCCTCCTGCTCGATTTGTAATCATGATGGCATTGTCAAAAATATATTTCAAGCACAAAATTTTAAGCTTGAAGTATTTTTTGTTTCGTGTCTGAATGGGGGTGTGGAGGTTGCGCTTCAAGCTTGTCTTAATGGCCAAGTTGCGCAACGATAGGGAATGAATGACGCGATGAAGCATCCGGTAATTACGGATTGGGACGATGCCTATGCAAACGGGGCATATATTGACGGGGCAGATGAGTTTGTGCCGCGCTGGGCCGCGCTTGCGCAGCAATATCGCGAGGAACTGAGTGCGCTTGGTCGGGTTGAGACTGATCTTGCATACGGCAAGACGAACCGCGAGTGTCTTGATCTGTTTTTGCCTGCAGCGAAGCCCAAGGGCTTGGCTGTGTTTGTGCATGGCGGCTATTGGATGGCGTTTGACAAGTCGTCCTGGTCGCACTTGGCGAGGGGAGCTGTTGACAATGGTTGGGCGGTTGCAATGCCCAGCTACACATTGGCACCAGAGGCGCATTTGACACGCATGACAGACCAAATTGCAAAAGCGATTGAATTTGCGGCCAAAAAAATCGATGGCCCGATCCGACTGTCGGGGCACTCAGCAGGTGGCCATTTGGTCACGCGGCAAATTTGCTTAAAAGCGCCGCTCAAAATGGCTGTTCAAAAGCGGATTGCGAAAGTGGTGTCGATTTCTGGATTGCATGATTTGCGCCCACTGATGAAGACCAAAATGAACGAGACTTTGTTTTTGGATGAGGATGAAGCGCTGGATGAAAGCGCTGCGTTACAACGCCCAGTGGCGCATGCAGATTTGGTGTGTTGGGTTGGCGCAAATGAGCGGCCCGAATTCTTGCGGCAAAACAGGTTGCTCGCCGAAATTTGGTCCGGGTTTGGGGTGGAAACCGAATGGCATGAGGCGGCGGGGAAACACCATTTCAACGTGATTGATGATCTGGCGGATCAAAATTCTGATTTGGTTCAACAGTTTGCGCCTTAGGTGATTTGTGCCGATGCTTTAAGCTTGATATTTTAATATTGAAATATATTGAAAATCGTGCACACTAAAAGGGGATGAGAAGAGAGCTGGGAGATTGAGCTGTGCTTTTTAGCGTTGATGCTAGAGTGATGCAGCGAGTTCAAAAATTGGCCTTGTGGTTTGCGGCTACAAACTAAATTCAAGGCATTTGAACTTTACCAAAAGTAATCGCCCTTCCGGTCTGTTTTCTGATCAGAACAGTTGCCAGTGCTGGCAACATTAATGGGAGGAATATATGAAACACTTTAAGAAAATCGCGGCGAGTGCATTAGCGCTTTCGCTGGCGGCTTCTAGCTTGGCTTACGCCGGTGGAGCAAAGATTGGGATGATCACCACCTTGTCTGGCGGCGGTTCTGGCCTGGGCATTGATGTGCGTGACGGCTTTATGCTGGCGATCGGTCAATCCGACAATAAAGACGTCGAGGTCGTGATCGAAGATGATGCACGTAAGCCTGAATTGGCCGTGCAAATCTCGGATAAAATGATCCAGAGTGACAAAGTCGATATTTTGACCGGGATCATTTGGTCGAACTTGGCTATGGCTGTTGTACCGTCAGCCGTTGCGCAAGGTAAATTCTACCTTTCGCCAAATGCGGGTCCATCGGCTTTGGCAGGTAAAGGCTGTAACCCAAACTACTTTAACGTTGCGTGGCAAAACGACAATTTGCATGAAGCCATGGGCGCATATGCTAACGACGAAGCTTTGACAAACACCTTCATTCTTGCACCGAACTACCCTGCGGGTCAGGATGCTTTGACAGGCTATAAACGCTTCTACAAAGGCAATTTGGCGGGTGAAGTTTACACCAAACTTGGTGCCACAGATTACGCGGCAGAAATTGCGCAAATCCGGGCATCTGGTGCGGACAGTGTGTTCTTCTTCTTGCCAGGTGGCATGGGCATTGCGTTCATGAAGCAATATGCAGCTTCTGGCGTTGACATTCCGGTGCTTGGCCCAGCGTTCTCCTTCGACCAAGGCATTCTTGGCGCGGTAGGTGATGCAGCGCTTGGCGTGCGCAACTCTTCTCAGTGGTCTAAAGATTTGAACAACACCACGAACGTGGAATTTGTGGCAAGCTTCCAAGAAGCCTATGGCCGTTTACCATCGCTTTATGCCAGCCAAGGTTTTGACACGGCGAACCTGATTTTGTCTGCATTGGAAAGTGCCGATGTGAAAGATCAGGATGCGTTCCGTGCGGCCCTTAAAGCGGCTGAGTTTAGCTCTGTGCGCGGTGCGTTTAAGTTTGGCAACAACAACCACCCAATTCAGGACATTTATGTTCGTGAAGTTGTGCGCGAAGGCGATATCTTGACCAATAAAGTTTTGGGCGTTGTGCTTGACGATCACCAAGACGCGTACGCTGCAGAGTGTAGCATGTAACCATGGTTTGCGGGGCGCCAATGCCCCGCATCCCCCTTTGTTGGCTCTAGTTGGATATTCTCTCCATGACAGCTGCCCTTTTCTTCGAGCAAATGCTGAACGGTTTGCAATTCGGCGTCACGCTATTCTTGATGGCGGCCGGGTTGACCCTTGTGTTTGGTGTGATGGGTTTGATCAATCTCGCCCACGGCTCACTCTTTATGGTTGGTGCTTTTGCTTGCGCAGCGGTCGCTGCTGCAACAGGCTCCTTTTGGCTCGGACTAATTGCCTCGATTGTTGCCGCCGCTTTTGCTGGTGCGATCATTGAGATGGTGATTATTCGACGGCTCTATGACCGCGATCACCTTGACCAAGTGCTGGCGACTTTTGCGCTAATTCTGATTATTTCGGAAGGGACCCGCTTTGTATTTGGCTCGTTTCCGCTGTTTTTGGATGTGCCTGCGATCTTAGCTGGTCCCGTGATTTTGCCCGGTGGCTTGCCTTACCCTATATATCGCCTCTCGATCATCGTTGTTGGTGGCCTTGTGGCTTTGGGGCTCTATTTATTGATTGCGAAGACACGGCTTGGCATCCGCATTCGTGCCGGCGAGGCAGATCGTGAAATGATTGCGGCGCTGGGCGTTGATATTCGCACGCTTTATACGATTGTGTTCGCGCTTGGTGCTGGCTTGGCCGGATTTGCTGGCGCGATGGTAGGGGCTCTGCAATCTGTGCAAGTTGGAATGGGTGAACCCGTTCTGATCCTTGCCTTTGTCGTGATTGTGATTGGCGGCATTGGCTCCATCAAGGGCGCGTTGATCGCGTCAATATTGGTGGGCATCGTCGATACGATGGGGCGGGTTTCATTGCCCTCAATGTTTGGTCTGTTTATGGAGCCAAGCGCTGCCAATTCGATCGGTTCTTCAGTATCGTCGATGTTGATTTATGTGCTGATGGCGGTTGTTCTGGTTTTCAAGCCTGAAGGGTTGGTGTCACAAAATGGCTAATCTTTCACGAGAAACGATGCTTAATATCGTTCTGACGCTTGGTATGTTGGCATTGCCATTTGTGGCAACTGCAATTGATGAGCCGTTCTATATTACCTTGGCGACGCGGGTCGCCATATTGGGCCTTGCGGGTGTGGGGCTGAACCTCGCTCTGGGTACAGGCGGCCTTGTGTCCTTTGGTCATGCGGCGTTCTTTGGTCTTGGTGGTTATGCAGCTGGTATCTTGGCCAGCCATGCGCTCAATTACACGCCGATTATGGAGAGCCCGTTTCTGATTGAAGGCACCAATCAAATGTTGATCATTTGGCTGGTGGCGATCATCGTTTCGGGCGGGGCTGCCTATTTTATTGGCCTGTTGAGCCTACGCACATCCGGCGTCTATTTTATCATGATCACCTTGGCCTTTGCGCAAATGATCTATTATTTCGCGATCTCTTGGCCCGCATATGGTGGTGAAGATGGGTTGTCGATTTATGTGCGCAATGCATTTCCCGGCGTGAACACGCTTGATCCGCAGAGTTTCTATTTCATCAGCCTTGCGCTGTTGATGGGCGGCATTTGGCTATCGGTCGTGTTGAAAAATTCACGGTTTGGCGCAGCGTTGCAATCCGCTCGGCAAAACGAAGAGCGGCTAAGCGCAGTAGGTGTGCGGCCCTTCAATATTAAACTCACCGCCTTTGTGATCTCTGGCATGATGACTGGGTTGGCAGGCGCGCTGTTTGCCGACCTCAATCGGTTCGTTTCCCCCTCAATGATGTCTTGGCAAATGTCAGGTGAGATCATGATTTTGGTGATTTTAGGCGGCGTTGGTCGTCTTTACGGACCGCTGGCGGGTGCAATCATTTACATCCTGTTTGAGTTCATTTTTGGCGGTATGACGGAACATTGGCAGTTCTTCCTCGGGCTCGTTTTGCTGGGTGTGGTTTTGTTTGCACGTGGTGGCGTGATTGGCCTGATTGCAGGGAGGGCGCGCCATGACTGATCCGGTGTTGGAAATCAAAAATCTTAAGAAAAGCTTTGGTGCACTAAAGGCCACAGACGATGTATCGATCACGCTATACAAAGGCGAGATCCATGCTTTGATCGGCCCCAATGGGGCGGGAAAATCAACGCTGATCAAGCAAATTTGCGGTGGAATATCCTCAGATAGTGGCTCGGTGATCTTTAATGGCCAAGACCTTGCCGGACTTAATGTGGCTGAACGGGCGCAATTGGGGTTGGGACGAACTTTTCAAATCTCTTCGGTGATCATGGAGTTTTCGGCGCTGCGTAATGTGATGCTTGCAGTGCAGGCACACAATGGGTCGAGCTATCGGTTTTTCAAAAATGTACGTTCGGACAAGGTTCTGGTTGATCAAGCCATGTTGGTGTTAAAGCGCGTTGAACTTGAGGCTCGCGCGGACGTAAGCGCAGCCGAACTGTCACATGGCGAAAGGCGACAGCTTGAAATTGCCTTGGCGTTGGCGTTGGAGCCAAAAGCATTTCTGCTCGACGAACCTATGGCGGGCATGGGACCGGAAGGGTCAAAACGCTTGATCGCCTTTTTGGATGAGTTGCGCGGTGAAGCACCAATTTTGTTGATTGAACACGATATGGATGCGGTATTTTCGCTCGCGGACCGAATTTCGGTTCTGGTTTATGGCCGGGTGGTGGCCACAGGCACCGTTGACGAAATTCGCAATGATCCTGCGGTGCGCGAAGCTTATCTGGGAGAAACCGCATGAGTGATCTCCTGAATATCGAGAACATTGAGGTATTCTATGGCCCATCCCAAGCGCTGTTTGGCGTTGATTTGAAGATGGGTGAAGGTGAAGTTGTGGCGCTGATGGGCCGCAACGGCATGGGCAAAACCACGACCATTCGCACGCTTTGCCGGATGTCCAAACACAAGACTGGTCGCATTGAGTTTGCCGGTGTTGATATTGGTAGCCTGCCTTCCCATAAGGTCGCCCAACTTGGGGTTGGTTTGGTGCCGGAAGGGCGGCGGTGTTTTGCTACGCTCACCGTTGAAGAAAACCTGCTGGCCGCAGCGCGCGGAACGGACTGGACCCTTGAGCGGGTATATGAGTTGTTCCCCCGACTTGAAGAGCGCCATACCCAGAGCGCCAATACGCTTTCCGGTGGAGAGCAGCAAATGTTGGCCATTGGCCGGGCGTTGATGACCAATCCGCGTTTGTTGGTTTTGGATGAAGCGACCGAAGGCTTAGCCCCTGTGATCCGCGAAGAGATTTGGCGTGCGGTGCGAGAGCTCAAAGCGACAGGACAATCGATCCTGATCGTTGATAAGACGCTCGCCGAATTGCTGCCAATTGCCGATCATTGTGTGATTTTAGAACGTGGGCACACCGCTTGGACGGGAAAGCCGGACGCGTTAACGCCTGAACTCGCTGACCGTTATTTGGGAGTGTAATGATGGCCACTTACACCTATGAGCAACCCGTAATGTTCCAGCACTGCGACCCGGCGCAAATTGTTTTTTATCCGCGCTATTTTGAAATGGTCAATGCAACGGTTGAAACTTGGTTTGAGCGGATTGTCGACTATTCCTATTTGACCATGTTCAGCCAAGCGCATAGCGGTATTCCGACGGCGGCTATTGAAGCACGGTTTCATAACCCGAGCCGTTTGGGCGACGTTTTGAACTGGACGCTGCAAGTAACAAAACTTGGTAAGTCGAGCATCAGTTTGGCGATTGAGGCCCATTGTGGGTCACAAAAGCGAATGAGCGTCACAACAACCTTGGTGCATATAGATGGTGCCAAGGGAAAATCAGCGTCTTGGCCGAATATGGCCCGGTCAAACATTTTAAACTTTATGGAAAAAGAATAATGGCAAATATCAGCTTACACCCTAAAGGATGGAAACCGGCTAAAGGCTATGCCAACGGCATGCTTGCTGAGGGCCGTACCGTTTATGTGGGCGGGCAAATTGGCTGGACTGCCGATCAAGTTTTTGAAACTGATGATTTTATCGAGCAGATGCAGCAGGCGCTGCGCAACATTATTGACGTGGTGCAAGAAGCTGGCGGCGAACCAAAAGACATTGTGCGGCTGACGTGGTTTGTCACCGATAAACGCGAATATTTGGAAAAGCAAAGCCAGGTGGGCAAAGCCTATCGCGACGTGATGGGCTATAATTTCCCTGCGATGACTATGGTTGTGGTGGCGGATTTGATTGAAGATCAAGCAAAGATTGAGATTGAAGCGACCGCTGTCCTTCCGACCTAGCCAGATTGTTGCTTACTGTTTTGCAGCGTTTGGTTCGGCGTTTCGCCAAAGGCTTCGCGGTATTCTTGTGCAAATCGGCCCAAATGCTGGAAGCCCAAATCAAGGGCGATTTGAGTGACGGTTTGCTGGCGATAGGCCGTTAGCAGCAGATGCCGGGCCCAGCGCAAGCGCTCGAGGCGCAGCATTTGCATCGGGGTCATGCCATAATTGTCTTTAAAGCCGTATTGCAGTGCGCGGGGCGACGCACCCGCAGCACGTGCAATTTCATCCAAGGTCAAGTCCTGACGAAAACTCGATTTAATATAATCCATCGCGCGCTTGATCTGGTTTGGCGCAATGCCCGAAGGGGCGACGTCAAAAAAACATTGTACGTTGCTGGGGGCCGCTTCGAGCAATTGCAGGATCATTTCGGTGCTGCCGATGGGCATCTGACCGTGTTCCGCATCGCGAAACATAGAACGCAATTGATGCCGCCATTCGCTGAGTTGTTTGGCTTTCATCCGAATTGTCGGCTCAAACCGAACGGGCGCTAAAAGGTTGCGGCCCAAGAATTTCTCGGCCTCTTGGTTTACTCTGTTCGCGTCAATTTGCACCAACAACATTTCACAGTCTGCATGCCAGACCATCTCGGTTTTCAAATCCGGGTTGAGAATGGTGGCGAACTCAACAGTGCTATCAACGGTTTGGTTGCCGTTGCGCACTTGCGCCCCACCGCGCAGTGGGATTTGGATGAGATAGAACTCGTTCAATTCGCCAGGATTGATCTCAACTTTGCCGCCATAGCGCATATAGTTGAAACTAAGATCGCCCGTCGCAAAATGGTTGTGCACAACGTCCAGATCGGTGTCGCCCGGCGCAATATCCAGTTTGTGGGCGCAATATTTACGCGCAACCATTTCCCGGGCGCAATCAAGGTCGCCCGACCGGAATAGTCGGTGTTTTGCCAGTGGCTCGTGGACAATTTGCTCGTTTAACCAAGCACTGTCTTCGCACATTTGCGTTTTCTGGATAGACTGCTCTCCCTATATGTCTATTAGTTTAGGCATAAAATAAAAATGATGCAATCGGCGAGGAGGAGGGGACGATGGCGATCAAGAAAAAAGTGGCAGTTATTGGCGCTGGCGTGAGTGGTTTGGCGACAGCCAAAACGTTCAAGGAAAAGGGGCATGACGTAACAATTATCGAACGCAGCCATGATTTGGGCGGTGTCTGGGAACTGTCTCGATCATATCCTGACGTGCAAACACAAAGCCCAAAAGATCTGTATCGGTATACCGATAAGCCAATGCCGAAGGACTATCCAGAGTGGCCGAAGGGTCCGCAGGTTCACGCCTATCTGGATAGTTACGCCAAAGACTATAATTTGCGTGATCTCATTCGTTTCAACACCAGCGTGAGTGGCATGGCCCGTCGTGCGGATGGTGCGCCGGGGTGGACACTTTCGATTGTTGATGGCAGTGGCAAGGAAACTGAAGAGGATTTCGATTTTCTCGCCGTCTGCACCGGACAGTTTAGCGAAAAGAACATCCTAACCCATCCGGGCCAAGAGGCGTTCGAGGCGCAAGGCGGTCAGGTGATGCATTCGTCTGAATATACCGACCCATCGGTTGTTGCGGGCAAAGACGTCACGGTACTTGGGTTTTCAAAATCTGCGACCGATATCGCTGTAAATGCGGTAAATTCGGGCGCTAAGTCCGTCAATATCATTTATTTGAAAAGCGTTTGGCGGGTGCCGTATTTCATTGGCGGGCTGATCAATTTCAAACGCATTCTTTATATCCGCAAGCAAGAGGACATGTTCCCAAGCTGGGGCATGAACTCGATGCAAAAGCTTGCGCATGTGATCGGCAAACCGTTTGTTTGGGCCAACTGGCGTGGATTGGAAGCGTTGCTGACCATTCAGTTGAAGTTGAACAAAACTGGTCTAAAGCCAGACATCAAAATTGAAGATGAGATCAATTGTTCGGTGCCAATTGTGACGCCGGGACTGTTTGATATGATTGCTGATAGGCGCATAAAAGCGATCAAAGGCACTTTCAAAGAATATGACGGAGATAATGTTGTTTTGACCGGCGGCGAGCGGGTGAAAACTGATCTGGCCATTCAGGCGGTTGGCTGGAAACTTGGCGTGCCATTTTTACCAGACGAATATCAACAAAAGTTGGTCGAGAAGGATGGGCAATATCGTTTGTACCGCATCATTGCAAATCCAGATCTACCGGATATGGGCTTTGTTGGCTTCAACTCGTCATTCTGTACGGTGTTGTGCGCTGATCTCGCTGCAAACTGGTTGGTGCGCTATGCCGATGGTAAATTGGCCAAGCAACCTTCGGCCAGCCAAATGACCCAAAACATTGAGATGATGCTGAATTGGAAACGCAACGAAAAACCATCCGCGCAAGTCTATGGCGGACTATGTGTTGCCCCCTACCACTTTAAGCATTTCGATGAATTGCTTGACGATATGGGTGCAAAAAAGCGCCACCGAAATCCAATCGCGGAAAACCTTGCGCCGCCAAACGCGGATGCTTATCGCGCGTTCTTGAATTCGACCCCGGACTACAAAGTTAGCTAGCGGGCCGATCATTAGCCGCTGCATTTGACACCTGCGGCGGCACATAAAAACCTAAATGGAGAGAAAAGATGAATATGACACCCGGCATTACGCCGAGCGGTGAAGGCATTTCTGCGCTCAAATGGAACATTTTGGGGCAGACTTACACGCCCAAATTACACTCGGAAAATGCAATGATATGGCACGCTTTGCTGCCTGCTGATAGCTTCGTGCCGCCGCATGTGCACCCAACCCAAGATGAATGGATCACCTTGTTAGATGGTGAGTTGGACGTGGCGTTTGGCGACGAAGTCTTTACGGCGCGCACAGGAGATACCGTTCGTATGCCAAGGGGTATCGTGCACGGGATTACCAACCGATCAGGCAAAGACGCGAACTGCTTTTTTGGTGTTGCACCAAGCCGCAAACTTTTCGACTTGTTCAATGCGCTTCACAATTTGGGCGACCCTGCGGAAGTGGTGCGTCTTTCTGCGTTACACGAGGTGGATTTCCTCCCCCCGCCAGCAGAATAGGTTTGCGATTTCTAGCCCAAACTGGGCGGAGGCTTTGCCAGCTTCCGCCCATATTATGTGCCCTATTGAGATTTTTTGCTGCGGCTTGTCAGGA
>NZ_JBLIAI010000017.1:0-49746 GCF_047634455.1 Maritalea sp. | reverse complement strand
GGTGAGCACGTCACCGACGATGCAGGTACAGGATTTGTGCATACGGCACCCGGTCATGGCCGAGATGACTTTGAAATCTGGATGAACAATGCGCGCGACCTTGAAGCGCGTGGCATCGATCCAAACATCCCGTTCTGCGTGGATGATAGCGGTTATTACACCAAGGATGCACCGGGCTTTGAAGGCGCGCGCATTATTGATGACAAGGGCAAAAAGGGCGATGCCAACCAAAAGGTGATCACCGAACTTGCCGCTCGTGGCAATATGGTTGCCCGTGGTCGCGTGAAGCACTCATATCCGCATTCTTGGCGTTCAAAAAAACCGATCATCTTCCGCAATACGCCGCAATGGTTCGTTTACATGGACCGCGATATTGGCGGCGAGGGCGATACGTTGCGAACCCGCGCATTGAACGCCATTGACAAAACACGTTTTGAACCAGCAACCGGCCAAAACCGCTTGCGCAAAATGGTTGAAGGTCGCCCAGATTGGGTGCTTTCGCGTCAGCGCACCTGGGGCGTGCCAATTTGCGTGTTCGCAAAAGAAGACGGCACTGTTCTTAAAGACGAAGCGGTTAACAAACGCATTGCCGATGCTTTTGAAGCTGAAGGCGCAGACGCTTGGTATGTTGAGGGCGCGAGTGAGCGTTTTCTTGGCAGCGACTATGATGCAAGCGAGTGGCACAAGGTTACTGACATTTTGGATGTTTGGTTTGACAGTGGGTCAACCCATGCCTTCGTGCTGGAAAAACGCAAAGACCACGCTTGGCCTGCAGATGTTTTTCTTGAGGGATCCGACCAACACCGGGGCTGGTTCCAATCATCATTGCTTGAAGCCTGTGGCACACGTGGCGTTGCGCCCTATAAAACCGTGATCACCAACGGTTTCACGATGGATAAAGATGGCCGCAAAATGTCCAAATCTTTGGGCAATATCGTCGCGCCGCAAGACCTGATCAAACAATATGGTGCTGATATTTTGCGCCTCTGGTCTGCCTCTATCGATTTCACAGAAGATAGTCGTGTGGGTGACGAAGCGATCAAAACCACTGTTGATGCCTACCGCAAAATGCGCAACACATTACGTTTCTTGTTGGGCAGCTTGGCGCATTTCGATGCGGCTGAAACAGTCGACGCGGCGGATATGCCAGAGCTTGAGCAGTATATGTTGCATCGTATCGCCCAACTCGACAAAGAAGTGCGTGACGCATATGCCAATTTTGACTTTAAGCGGGTATTTGCAACCCTGTTTAATTTCATGACGGCTGATCTATCAGCGCTTTACTTTGATATCCGTAAAGACGCGCTTTATTGCGATCCAAAATCCAGCAATACCCGCAAATCGTCGCTGACAGTGTTGAACACGCTTTATGAATGCTTGACCGCTTGGCTTGCGCCCATCATGGCCTTCACCATGGAAGAAGTCTGGTTGGAGCGGAACCCAGAAGAGGGCTCATCTGTGCACAAACGCCAGTTCCCAACCATCCCTGCAACTTGGTTGAATGATGAATTGGCAGCCAAATGGGCGAAAATTCGCAAAGTCCGTCGTGTCGTTAATGGCGCGCTAGAAATAGAACGCCGCGAAAAACGTATCGGTTCGTCGCTTGAATCTGCGCCAGATATTTATGTGGCAGATGCCGATCTTTTTGCAGCTTTGCAGGGCCAAGATGTCGCCGAAATCGCGATCACCAGCCAAGCCAATGTGCTGCAAAGTGAAGGCCCAGCCGATGCATTCCGCCTCGACGAGGTAACGGGTGTTGCTGTGGTACCGAAAATGGCGACGGGTAAAAAGTGCGAGCGCTCGTGGAAGGTTTTGCCAGAAGTTGGCACCGATCCTGAATATCCAGACGTGACGTTGCGTGACGCGCAAGCGTTGCGCGAATTGGCTGGAGCATAAAACAATGAAGGCAAATTTCGCACATAAATCGATTTTTGCCTTCATTTTGGCGGCGCTGGTCGATCAGCTGCATAAGTTCTACGTGATTAAAATTGTCGGCTGGCAAGGTGGTGAATACGTGCCTGTCACGCCATTTTTTGACTATGTTCTGGTGTGGAACACCGGCATCTCATATGGGCTTTTTGCAGCGATTCCGGCGTGGGGCCTAATTGCCATAATGCTGATTGCCAGTGCTGGATTGGCCTATTGGTGGGCGACTTCCACCGCAAACCTTGTCCGCTGGGGCTTGGCGATCACGCTGGGCGGAGCTCTGGGTAATATATTGGATCGGGTGTTCTATGGCGCGGTGGCTGACTCCTTTTCGTTCCATGCGTTTGGTTATAACTGGTACATTTTTAACCTTGCAGATGTAGCAATTGCTCTTGGCCTTGCCGCGTTAGTGTGGGATATGTTCACATCAAAAGGCGAAAAGGCCTAAAATCGCCTGATTTCACGTTTAGCGAATTCAAACGATCAAAAGAAGCCGCTTTTTCGGTGAGTTGGAGTTAAGGACGCAACCATGAGTTTTTCAGTTTTCAATCGCTCGGCAATGCGCCCCATCCAATTTGCACTACTTGGTGTATCAATTTTTGCGCTTGCAGCCTGCACCACGGTTGAAGGCACCAACGCGTTTAAAGATGGTGAAACGTTCGAGCGCGAAGTGTTAACCGCGACTGCTCAAGGTATTGGTCTGCTTGAACGCGAGAAAAAAGATGACCTGAAGTCTGAACGCGCGCCCCTCGTATTGCCAAAAGATTCGGCAGTTTTGCCCATTCCGACCAAGAGCACGCAAAACGCTGCACTTCCTGAAGACAGCGACAAGGTTTTGCTTGATACGTCCAAATTGACAGAAAACGAAATTCGCCTGTTGCGCGGCGCGCGGGTCGTCGATCTTAGTGCTGTAAAGGGGCGTCCTTTTACCCCCGAGGAAATGGCAGAAGTGGCCCGACGGTTCCGCGAACAGCGAGAATCCTACGCCAAGGCGCTAACATCGGGCAAAAATCGTCCGCTATATTTGCCACCTGAGCGCTATTTTACCAAAGTTGGTGGGCAGGATTTGATTTGCTTGGCCGATAATGGCGATTTGGTGCCGTTGGATAGCCCATTATGTCCGCCAGATATAAAAGCGGCATTGCAAGGCAACTAACAAACCGTTACACCGCGCCAACACTTATTTTAATCGGAGCCAAAAATGGCGACTGACAAAAAAGGCGCGCCTCACAAACCGCGCGACGGCGAGCGCATCGCCAAAGTTATTGCTCGGTCGGGCCACTGTTCTCGCCGTATGGCTGAAACTTGGGTTGAAGAGGGCCGGATTTCGGTCAATGGCAAGGTCATCAGAACCCCAGCCTTCAATGTCACCGAAAAAGACAAAATCACCGTCGATGGCGCTCGATTGGCGCAAAAAGAAGCCACGCGCATGTGGCTTTATTATAAGCCTGCGGGGCTGGTGGTCAGCGAGAGCGACCCCGACGGCCGCCCAACGGTTTTTGACGAATTTGAAAAAGTGGGTTTGCCGCGTGTACTAACCATTGGTCGCTTGGACATCAACACCGAGGGTTTGTTGATGTTGACAAACGAGGGTGGGCTCAAGCGGGTGCTTGAATTGCCATCTACCGGTTGGACGCGCCGCTATCGGGTGCGCGCGCATGGTCGCATCACCCAAGAACGTTTAGACGAACTCAAAGACGGTATTACGGTTGATAAAGTGCATTACGGCGCGATTGAAGCAACGCTTGAACGTCAGCAGGGTGCCAATGCTTGGATCGTGATTTCCCTGAAAGAGGGCAAAAACCGCGAAGTCAAAAACGTGCTTGCCGCCCTCGGGTTGGACGTAAACCGATTGATCCGCCTTTCCTATGGTCCGTTCCAGCTAAATGAAATGAAGGTCGGCGAAATCGTTGCGGTGAAAACCCGGATGCTCAAAGATCAGCTGAGCGCAAAACTGGCCAAAGATGCAGGCGTTGATTTTGAAGGGCCAATCGTGCCAGTCGAAATCAAAAAGCCAACGCGTAATCAATTCCAATCGCGCGGAAAGCCACAAGAGCCTGTAAAACCAGCGGGCAAGCCAATTGGCCGCATTGATCGACCTCTTCGCCCAGTACGCAAAAAATACGAAGATAATCGCCCTGAAGAAGTTAGCCCAAAATCTAAAGTGTTCTTTGCTGATGGCCGTACCGAAATAATCGATACGCCTGTGAAACGCGAAGAGGGCGATGATGATCGTCGTGGCGGCAATCGCCGGGATGATGGCAAACGCGGCGGCGGTGACCGTGGCGGAAAATCCTTTGGCGATAAAAAGTCTTTTGGTGACAAGAAAGCCTACAGCGATAAAAGCGGTGGCCCAGGTCGCCGCGAGCCAAGCCGTGGACAGTCAGACGCCCGCAACAAACCCGCGAACACAGATCGTCGACCATCTGGCGACAAAAAACCGTATGGCGATAAAAAATCCTTTGGTGAGAAAAAGCCGTTTGGTGATCGTGACCGCCGTCCGTCTAGCGACAACAAGTCTTTTGAAGAACGTGGTGGCCGTCCACAAAAAGGCAAATCAAGTGGCCCACGCCGTGATGATCGCACATCGAATGACCGCCGTGGCGCGTTTGTAAAACGCGAAGATCGTCCATCACGTGATGACGCACGCGGTGCCAGCTCTTCACGTCCACCGAGCCGCTCAGGTGGCGGCAAAAACAAAACCTTTGTGTCGGCCAAACCCGATGATAGCCGCGGATACGGCAAGCCACGCAGTGGTGGACGTCCATCTGCTGGCAAACCAGGCGGTGGCAAACCAACTGGCAAACCTGCGGGCAAACCCACAGGTCGTCCAGCAAGTTCGCGTTCGAGCAATCCCAACGCCAATCCAAATCGGCGTGCTGCGCCACCAAAGTCGCGCAAATAGCGGCAGGTCATAGGGCTTTTGATGCGTATTGTAGCAGGAAAATTTCGCGGCAAGAAACTGCACTCGCCCGAAACCGATGAGATTCGGCCCACGTCGGATCGGGTGCGCGAAAGCCTGTTCAACATTTTGGCCAACCATTTTGGCCCGGCGTTTCATGAAGTGCGGGTCTTGGATTTGTTCGCCGGAACCGGCGCGCTCGGCTTAGAAGCTCTGTCGCGTGGAGCAGAACACGCAACCTTTGTCGATACGGGCGTTGAAGCCCGTGCATTGATGCGTGAAAATATTCAAGATTTTGGTGTGGCTGGCCAGGCCCGTATGTTGCGCCGTGATGCGACCGATTTGGGGCAAGTGCAGCGCATCCCGCCGTGCAACCTGGTGTTTCTCGACCCACCCTACAATCAGGGCTTGGGCGAAAAGGCGTTGCGCGCAGCCCTTGATGGCAATTGGATTGCGGACCAAGCAATTATTGTTTGGGAAGAGGCGAAGTCAGCAGAGCTCACAATTCCTGATGAGTTGACCGAACTCGACAGCCGCAATTATGGCGACACACAAATCGCCATTTTGCGGTGTGGATAGGCAACAACGTACGTCAATGTAAGGAAAGGGACGCATTTTGCCCTCTTGCGGCAACGTTTCACTTATGTAACATCGCACAACCGATTTTATTGAGGAGTTTGGGGACGTGAAATTTAACCGCAGAACAGCCCTGGTTACAGGCGCAAGCTTTGGAGCATTATTGCTTGCAGGTTGCGAAAACGCCGCAAATAGCGAAGCTAACAATCAAACAAGTGTGTCATCCAACGATACGAAGTCCAGTGGTGAAGAGATCACACGCACCGGCGATCTGATGAAACCTTTGGGTTTTGAAGATCATTGGTTGGGTGATGAAAACGCCAAAGTGACGATCATCGAATATGCGTCACCTACATGCCCGCATTGTGCAAACTTCGATCTCAACGTGTTCCCAGAGTTCAAACGACAATTCATCGATACGGGCAAAGTGCGTTTTACAATGCGTCCACTTACCCGTTCAGTTTTGGACGCCGTGGTGTTCATGGTTGCAGCTTGCGACGACCCTGCGGCGGATTATTACCCCATAATAACGTCTTACTTCGAAACTATGCGACAATGGTCGCAAAGCGCCAATTCCAAGGCGGAAATGGCAAAAGTGGCGATAAATAGTGGATTTACACAGGAAAGTTTCGAAGCTTGCTTGACAAACCAAGACCTTTTCAAGGGACTAGAGAAGGCGCGCAATCAAGCTGTGGAAGAATTTGGCTTGGAAGCGACACCAACCTTTTATGTGAATGGCAAGAAGCTAGCTGGGGTAATATCGGTTGAACAATTCGCCAAGGAGATCGAACTGCTGCTCTAGCGTTGATCGCCACCTGAAACGGGGGACGCGATGAAATTTTCGCGTCTGCGGCTCACCGGTTTTAAGTCCTTTACTGATCCTACCGATCTTCATCTTGAACCGGGGCTTACGGGCGTCGTGGGGCCGAACGGGTGCGGCAAGTCCAATCTCGTTGAGGCCATGCGTTGGGTGATGGGCGAAAGCTCATACAAAAATATGCGCGGCTCGGGCATGGACGACGTTATCTTTTCAGGCAATTCCAATCGCCCGGCGCGCAACAGCGCTGAGGTCACGCTTTTCCTCGACAATAAAGACCGCACCGCACCTGCCATTCTCAATCACGAAGACGAACTGGAAGTCACCCGCCGTATTGAGCGCGATCATGGCTCTGTTTATCGCGTCAACGGCAAGGAAGTGCGTGCCCGTGACGTGCAGCTATTATTTGCAGACGCGTCCACCGGCGCGCGATCGCCCGCCATGGTGCGCCAAGGGCAAATAGGCGAGCTGATTTCAGCCAAGCCGAAACAACGTCGTTTGATTTTGGAAGAAGCTGCGGGTATTTCCGGCCTGCATTCGCGTCGTCATGAAGCAGAATTGCGGCTACGCGCCGCAGAGAGCAATCTTGAACGTGTCGATGACATCATTACAGCTGTTGATGTTCAGCTCGAGAACCTAAAACGCCAAGCCCGCCAAGCAACACGTTATCGCAATATTTCCGGCGATATCCGCAAAGCCGAAGCCGCATTGCTACACCTGAGATGGGTGGCGGTTAAGGTGAAGGAAAAACAGACCGAAGCCGAGCACACTCGGTTGGTGAATGTGCTGGCGGACGCAACCCATTTGGACTTGGCCGCTAAGAAACGCCTTGATGCATCCGAAGAACAATTACAGCCGCTACGGTTGGCCGAGGCTGAAGCCGGGGCGACGTTGCAGCGTTTCCGCATTGCGCTGACCCAACTGGAAGAAGATGCCAAACGCGCGAACCAACGCAAAGCCGAGCTTGAAGGCCGCTTGGTGCAAGTCAAAGTTGACGCCGCACGCGACACAGACCTGATTGGCGAAAGTCGCGAATTGGTGGCAAACCTTGCCGATGAAGAAAAGCAGTTGAACAGCGATGCAGCGAATGCGTCAGCTGATAATGAGCAAGCACAAGCGGATGCTGAGCGCACCAAGATGTTGGTGAGCGCGGCAGAAATCACTCTTCGCGAGAAGGCCGATAAACTCAGCGAAATCCGGGCCCACAAATCGTCAACTCAACGCACATTGGACGATGCAAATGCGCGGCTGGAAAAATTAAATCAGCAATTGGCCGATGTGGCCGACGAAGCCGAGAAAATCATCAAAGCCTTGTCACAAGACAAAACCCTGCAAGCCCGCCAACAGGCTCTAACGGCAGCGCGCTCTGAAGCCGAACGCGCTGAGGGTGATGCGGACAAAGCAGAAGCTGCAACACGGCAAGCCGAAGCAGATTTGAATGAAGCGCGCCCAGCACTCACAGCGATGGAAGCCGAAATCACCAAGCTAGATGCGGAAGCCCAGGCGATCAGCAAAATGCTGGAGCTGCACGACCAGTCTTTGTGGCCCGCTATTGTTGATGCGCTCCAGGTGGATGCAGGTTATGAGACCGCACTAGGCGCAGCCATTGGCGACGATCTTGATGCGTCGTCCGACGAGGCGGCCCCTTTATTTTGGTCGCAGCCGGGCGATCATGATGCAGATGCGGCGTTGCCTGCCGGAGCCGACCCATTAAGCCAATTTGTGCGCGGTCCAGAATTGCTGAAAAGACGCCTCAACCAAATCGGCGTTGTTAACAAAGCCGACGGCGAACGGCTGATGCGGTCTTTGAAGCCGGGACAGACTTTGGTTACCCAAGACGGTGACTTGTGGCGTTGGGATGGTTTTGTGGCCCGTGGTGATGCTCCAACTGCCGCTGCGCAACGTTTGGCACAGCGCAATCGCTTATCCGATATTGACGCAGAGAAGAATTTGCGAACCCGTTCTCTGAATGATATTCGCGCCAAGGTGCAAGCCAAGTCCGAAAAATTGGCTGCAAGCCGCGAGCAAGAGCGCCAGTGCCGTGATATATACAAAGATGCCCAACGCGCCATCAGCGCCGCACAAGCAGCCGTGGAAGCCGCGCAAAAGGGCCTTGTGGACCTCACATCGCGCCGCAGCGCGTTAGAAGAAGCAAACATTCGCCTCAAATCGAGCCGCGACGATGTGGTCTTGATGGTCAAGGATGCAGAGAACGCACTTACGACCATCGAAGATGATCAGGAACTTGCCCGCACAATTGAAATGGAAAACATGAACCTGTCTCGTTTGCGTGAGCAAGCGGATCAAGCGCGTCTTCGGCTCGCAGGTTTCAAAAATGCGGCACGAATGCGCGAACAGCGTTTGGTTCGAATTGCCAGCGAACGCGGATCTTGGCAAAAGCGCTTAACCGATGCAGAAGCGCACTTGGCGTCATTGACCTCGCGTCAGCAGGAAATCGACACGCAATTGGTTGAGCTCAATAGCGCACCGGATCAATTCGCGGCCCAAAGACTAGCGCTTGAGGACAAAATCGACGATGCGGAGCAGGCCCGAAAACGCGCCGCTGACGCGGTGGCGTCAGCTGAACAAATGCACCGCGAACAGGACCGCGATGCGCGGGATGCTATAGCTGCCCTATCCAGAGTGCGCGAAGAAATCGCCCGCATCGAGGAACGGCTCAAATCGCTTGGGCAACAGCGTCTGCAAGTTGAACAGAACGTCATTGAAACTCTCAATGTCAGCGCCAATCGCACCGCTGAAATTGCAGGCATTAAACCAGAACATCAATTGCCCACTGAAAGTGCCATTGAAGCAAAACTGGAGCGGTTAAAACGCGAGCGCGAACGTTTGGGTGGCGTCAATTTGCGGGCCGAGCAAGAAAGCATTGAAACCCAAGAAAAGCTCGACACGATGGTCGCGGATCGAGACGATCTGATTGCCGCCATTGCCAAATTGCGCACCGGCATTTCGAACCTGAACCGCGAAGGCCGCGCTCGGCTGACTGAAGCTTTCCACAAGGTCAATGCGCATTTTACCGAACTATTCACCCAACTATTTGGCGGCGGCACCGCAGAACTGACCTTTGTTGAAAGCGATGACCCGCTGGAAGCAGGACTTGAAATCATCGCCCGCCCACCGGGCAAAAAACCGCAAACCATGACCCTGCTTTCGGGTGGCGAACAAGCGCTGACGGCCATGTCGCTGATCTTTGCGGTGTTCCTCACCAACCCCGCACCCATCTGCGTCCTTGACGAAGTTGACGCGCCTTTGGACGATGCAAACGTTGAACGTTTCTGCAATCTCTTGGATTCAATGCGCGAAAAAACAGAGACCCGCTTTGTGGTCATCACCCACAACCCGATCACCATGGCCCGCATGGACCGCTTGTTCGGCGTCACCATGGCCGAACGCGGCATTTCTAATTTGGTCTCGGTTGATCTAACGACAGCTGAGACTTTTTTGGAGGCGGTTTAAACTATTTGGTTTTGATCCCGGCTCAAGGCCGGGAATGCCTGCGGGGTTAACTCCCACTTTCCCCTTGGCTGCCCCGGCTTGATCCGGGGTCGGTTTGTTTTCCTTGTAACCTGATCCCGGCTCAAGGCCGGGAATGCCCCATGGAATGGGCGCGCGTGGGCGTATTTCTAAAGCCCTCATGGTGAGCTTGTCGAACCACACCGGTGAAACACACTTGCACCCTTCGACAAGCTCAGGGTGAGGTGGGAGCTTTGTGTTTGAATGGGCAGAGCCCACATGAAGCCGAACGGAGTAGTGCAAAGCCAGTTACTTCAACCCTGAGCCGCTTCGCGTTGAACTTTTCGCCGTTCTATGCTTTCCGGGCGCCAAGTTGTTTTCACATCATAATATGTTTCAACCGCCGGGGTGTCGGGGGGCAAGATCACCCATGGATGTTTGGTTTTTGTGTAGATGTGGACATCGGGCGGGAATTTGGCTGAATTGTCCAACGTGCCAACCCTTACAAAGCGAACAAGGTCGCCGATGACAAGATAGTTGCTCCACACAGCAACCTGGCATTTGGGACATCTGGCAATGCGTTGGCCGCTACCGCCTGGTGATTGGACCAAGATTTCGTTGACCTCGCCTTTTGTCACTTCCACACGATCTTCTTCAATCAAGGCATTAACCGCGTAGCTTCCGCCAGTTTGTCGTTGGCACCACGTGCAGTGGCATCCGTGTACAATCAAAGGCTCAGACAGCATTTTGTACCGCACATGGCCACAGGTGCAGCCGCCCTCAAAACTTGTCTCTTTATCCGACATGGTGTGCTCCTCCAAAAGCTTTTCAAAGTAAGTGGGATCGTGCCACCAATGTCAATGTGAACCGCAATCTTCGTCAGGTAATGAAGTTTTTCCGGTTTTGGTCGATCCCGGCTCAGGGCCGGGAATGCCGCCTAGGGTGTTTAGGGCGATCCCGCATCGAGTGCGGGAATGCCTGATGGGCTAGCTCCCACTTTTCCCCTTGGTTTCCCCGGACAACTAAGTGGCGTTCACGCCACGCAGGCTGATCCGGGGTCATCTTAACAGCAGGAAAAGCCGCAAACTCGGTTACCGTCGTCCAAACAATTTCTCAATATCCACCTTACTCAGCTGAACATAGGTTGGGCGGCCATGAATGCATTGGCCTGAATGCGGCGTTGCTTCCATTTCGCGCAAAAGCTTGTTCATTTCTTCGGCCCGCAGGCGGCGGCCAGAACGTACCGAACCGTGGCAGGCCATGCGGGCGGCGATTTCCTCAAGCCGTTCCATGACGATGGAAATATTGTCCCATTCAGCCAGCTGGTCGGCGACGTCATGGACCAACTTATGCACGTCTGAATTGCCCAAAAGGGCAGGGGTCTCATAAACCGCAACGGCAGCAGGGCCAAAACGTTCTAGGCCCAATCCCACATGCGACAGCGCCTCGGATGCATCTTCCAAACGGGCGCAGTCTTCTTCCGGCAAATCGATCACGACAGGGATCAGGTGTTTTTGCGCTGGAACGGGGCCATTGTTCAATTCTGCCTTGAACCGCTCATAAACCAGCCGTTCGTGCGCGGCATGCTGGTCAACCACGATCAAACTGTCCCGAGACTGCGCAACAATATAATTTTCAAACAATTGCGCACGCGCAACGCCGAGCGGGTGCTCGTCGCTCATCATATTTTGGGTGGCGGACAAGTCCGCGCTGTCCAAATCTTCCATCCGGGCGCTCGGGGTATTCAGCCCATCCATGCGCGGCATGTTTGGTGACAAAACCGAGGGGCGATAACCATAGTCACCCTGATATTGCATCGTGCGATTGACCTGCGGATCAATCGAGGGTTGTCCCGTTTCACCCAAGCCATAAGAAGGCGGTGCTGGTTGCCCGGCGACACCGGGTTGAAACGCCGCCAGAGTAGCGTCTGACACGGTTTTTGATGCGCGAAAACCCGCTTCGTCCAGCGCATTCATCAACCCCCGGATCACCGCCGCGCGGATAAAGCCGGGGTCGCGAAACCGTACCTCAGACTTTGCTGGATGCACGTTTACATCCAGATCAGCAGAGGGCATATCGATGAACAGCGCCACCACCGGAAAACGATCACGGTGCAAAAAGTCAGCGTAAGCACCGCGTACGCCGCCGATCAAAACCTTGTCGCGTACCGGGCGGCCATTGACGAAATAAAACTGCGCCAGCGAATTGGCCTTTGTGTAAGTCGGCAACGCTGCCATGCCCGTTACATGCACAGGGCCTCGGTGATAATCAATCGGCACCGCGTTGGTGGCAAAATCATTGCCCATGATCTGCCCGAGACGGTTTTTAGCGGCGTTTTCCCCAGTTTGGGCGGGCCAATTAATGGTCTGCCGATCCGAGCCTTGCAAAATAAATTGCACATGCGGCTCAGACATCGCCAAGCGGCGCATAATGTCCGTTGTGGCGTTGGCTTCAGCACGATCAGATTTGAGGAATTTCAGCCGGGCAGGCACGTTTTTGAACAGGCTTTGCACCTCCACAACAGTGCCGTGCGGCATTGGGTTGGGGGAAATCACAAGGCGTGGCCCGTCAAAACTCAGTTTGAGGCCCAATTCTTCGTCTTTGGGGCGTGTCGCAATGCTCAGCTCCGCAACGGCGCTGATGGACGCGAGTGCTTCGCCGCGAAAGCCCAGCGTTTGAATGTCGTCTAGCGCATCGTCTTTTAGTTTTGAGGTTGCGTGCCGCGAAACGCTGAGGCGCAAATCATCTTCGCCCATGCCAAAGCCATTGTCTTCGATCCGGATCAGCGATTTACCGCCCGCAGCCGTGGTCACCACAATGCGTGTCGCGCCCGCGTCGAGCGCGTTTTCCACCAATTCTTTGACGATGCTTGCCGGGCGCTCAATAACCTCGCCCGCCGCAATCTTATTCACCAAATCGTCGGGCAATTGCCGAATGCGCATAGGTCGTGATTCTCCTTCGCGCCTAACCTAGCGCTAACGATCAGGCTTTGCATCTTTGCTTTTGTTGTGGCAAAGCTTCATCAACAAGCAAAGTGATGTAATGACCACAACTGACAAACCCACCCCCATGCAACAGGCGTTAAAAATGGCGCAAATAGCGGCTGACAGCGGCGAAGTGCCTGTTGGCGCGGTGGTGGTTTATGATGGCGAAGTAATCATCAAAGTCGCCAATCGCATGAAAGCGCTCAATGATCCGACCGCCCATGCGGAAATGCTGGCGATACGCGAGGCGTTAAGCGTTGTGGGAACGGGGCGATTGGCCCAGTGCGATCTGTATGTAACGCTTGAGCCATGCACCATGTGCGCCGGTGCGATTGCCCATGCAAAATTGCGTCGGGTCTATTATGGCGCGGATGATCCAAAAGGCGGGGCGGTGGAAAATGGCGTCCGGTTTTTCAACCAGCCAACGTGTCACCATCAGCCTGAAGTGATTGCAGGTCTAAACGAAGTTGAGAGCGCTACCCTGCTTCAGCGGTTCTTCCTTGCGCGGCGATGAATATGTCGATCTTTTCGGTAAGCTGCGCTTTAAATCGATCTTTGACTTCGTCACCAGCCGCAAGGGCTTCCCGAACGCGCCAAAACTCGTAAGCATCGATATTACGCACGTTGGGCTTCACATAAATATCGGGCGGATATGCTCCAAGCGTTTGCGCGGTGAGCGCATGCATCATGATTTGGGCCGCGCCCATGCCAATATCAATTGTTGACGGCGTTAAGCTTGGGTCGGTCAGAAGCGGATCACCATTCACGTCAACGCCGATAACGATGTCCATATCTTGCGACGCATAATCAAGTGGCAGCGGATTAACAACGCCGCCATCGACCAGCATGCGGCCTTCATGGATGACGGGTTTGAATAGGCTTGGAATAGCGATTGATCCGGCAAGCGCTTTGTCCAACCGCCCTTCATGAAAAACCGCTGGGTGCCAAGAACGATAGTCTGTCGCGATCACGCGCAACGGAATTTTTAAATTCCTGAACCGCCTTGGGAATGGTTTTGGCGAAAAAGCGCCCAAAACGCGAAGAGCGTCAAACTGCATCGAAATGCCGTTCTGAAACATCTCCCTAATATCATAGACTTGGGTTTTCCAAAGCCGAGAACTCAAGGCCCGGGTTGAACCCAAAACGTCCAATGCGTGCTCACGAATTTCGCGGCCCGACATTCCAAATGCCCAGCCGGCGCCAATAAATGCGCCAATGGATGTACCTGCGATAAGGCTCGGTTTGAGCCCCATTTCATCCATCGCTTCAATAATGGGAATATGGGCTAAACCACGTGCTGCGCCGCCACCAAGAGCGACGCCAATTCGAGGACCGTACAAGGTCGTCATCTTCGTCACCTAACTCTACTTTACTGCCCTGAACTTATCACAGTCAGGTTAACAATTTTGCGAAGTGCTGCAAAAAACCCTCCAACATCATAGTTGGTGGATTTTTGTGGTAAATTCAATTGCTGGTGCGCAAAATAAGTGCTGAGTGCTTCACTATACCGCGATGTTTATTGGTTTAGTGCCCCAACCAAACGGGCGCGCGCTTTTCGATAAAAGCTGTGGGGCCTTCTTTTGCGTCGGCCGTTTTGCCGATGTTGGCCATTTGGAGGTCATTTTCAACCCACAATGCCGTTTCTGCTGCTTTAGCAGCCAAGTCAGACAAGGCCAGACTGGCAAGCAAGGACAAGGGGGCGTTTTGGGCAATTTCTTGCGCCAATTCGTGCGCAATTTGTGCGCTGGTGCCATCTGCGGCGATCTGATTGATGAGCCCCCAAGCAAGGGCGTCGCTGGCGGAAAATGGTTTTCCTGTGAGCAGAATTTGATTGGCAATAACCCGCGGCACACGTTGACCCAGCCGAATGGCACCACCGCCAGCCGCCACCAAACCCAGTTTGGCTTCCGGCAGCCCGAATTTGACACTTTGCCCAGCAATCACCATGTCGCAAGCCAACATCAGTTCAAATCCGCCTGCAAGCGCCGCACCTTCCACGGCCGCAATCACCGGTTTGGTGCGCTGGCGCTTTACAAAGCCAGCAAAGCCATATTCCCCGAACAAGATATTGTCGCCTGCGCCAGCGATAAAAGCTTTTAGGTCCATACCCGCACAAAACACCGGGCCGTTAGCGCGCAATATTGTGCACTGAATCGATGGATTTTGTTCCACCTCGTCCACCGCATGCCGCAGCGCGTTGCACATTTCAACGTCAAAAGCGTTGCGTTGATCTGGCCGGTTCAACGTAATCGTTGCTACGCCATCTTGGTGTTCCAATAAAATCACCGGCTCAGGGCGCATTTGACATTTCTTCCTCGGCGCGCTGCCGCAGTTCTGCCCGGATAATTTTGCCTGTGGTTGTCATCGGCATATCGTTTATGAACCGGATGGCGCGAGGATATTCGTAGGCGGCCAATCTGTTCTTCACTTGTGCCGCAATTTCGTTTGCCAAATCAGGGTGCGGCGCAAAGCCGTCGGCCAATTCAATGTAGGCTGCCACAATTGAGCCGCGGACGGGGTCAGGCATACCCACCACTCCTGCCAGTTTGACGGCGGGGTGCGTGAGTAGGCAATCTTCAATCTCAGCCGGACCAATCCGGTATCCCGAGGAGCTGATCACGTCATCATTACGACCAACGAACCGAATGCGACCGCTCTTGGTTTTGTGGCCCTTATCGCCAGTCAGCATCCATTGATGGCCATTAATTTCAATGAACTTTTCTTTTGTTGCTGTGGGGTTGTTCCAATATTTCAAAAACATGACTGGATCGGGCGCCCGAACCGCAATGCTGCCTTCTTCGCCATATCCTAAAAACTGAAGGTCTTCTTCATCAATCAGTTTGACGTCATGTCCTGGCACGACAAACCCCATCACGCCCGGTTCCGCTTCGGCAAGTGCCACGCAACTTGAGATCACCATGTTGCATTCGGTCTGGCCATAGAATTCATTTATAGTGGTGCCAAAAACCGCGTGGCCCCAGTCAATTAGCTCTTTGCCCAGCGTCTCTCCGCCGCTTGCAACAGATCGTAAATTGAGTCGATACTTGTCCGCATTTGGGTCCTGGCGCATCATTTTAAGCGCAGTGGGTGGCAAAAAGACATTGCGGACCCCGTGGTCTTGCATCAACTTAAATGCGGCGGTGGCGTTAAACTTTTTGAAGCGCCGCGCAACAACTGGAATGCCATGATGTAGCGCGGGCATTAAAACATCCAGCAATCCGCCAATCCATGCCCAGTCAGCGGGGGTCCACATCCGGTCGCCTTCTTGGGGCAAAAAGTTGTGGCTCATTTCAACACCGGGTAAATGACCAAGCAAAACGCGATGGGCGTGCAATGCGCCCTTTGGTTTGCCTGTTGTGCCAGATGTATAAATCAGGATCGCCGGTTCATCGGCCTTGGTTTCCGCAGCTGTAAAATCGCTGGATTGTGCCGCGCAGGCTTTTAGGAGGTCGATTGCATTCTCTGTTTCACCGTCAACGCTTAGGACTTGCTCTAAATCAGGCAGCTGAGCGCGAATTTTGGCGATCACTCTTGCGCCGTCCGCATTGGTAATGATTACTTTTGCACCAGAATCCTGCAACCGATGCAGCAACGCATCCGGGCCGAAAAGCGTGAACAGGGGCAGGGAAACGGCACCCATTTTGGCAATTGCAACGTGGGCGGCAGCTGTGGCAAAGCTTTGCGGCAACAAAATACCGATCAGCTCACCTAGTTGGGCAAATGGCGTTAGGACGTTGGCAAGTTGGTTGGAAAAACTGCGCAATTGTCCGTAGGTGAACTCCTCAAAGCTCTCATCCTCTGCAATATCGATTATAGCCAATTTTTCGGGCGACTTTTCCGCGATGCGATCACAGATATCCACGCCGATATTGTAAAAGACCGGGATATCCCATTTGAACCCATCGCGTGTCGTTTCGATATCATCTCTATTAATCAGCATTCGTTTCTCCCAAGGCGCAAATGAACGGCAGCTCTTTCAATTTGCCAATAACAGTAACCTCAGTTTGTTGGAAAATGAAAGTGGTGCAATGAAGAAAAATGGCCGCTGTAATGCAGCAGGCCATAGATGATGCTTTGGTCTTGAAATTGGCCTAACCCCGCTCAATTGCCCGCCAAGCGATATCTGTGCGGCAAAAGCCTTCGGGCCAGTCAATTTTGTCAATGGCTGCATAGGCGCGGTCGCGGGCTTCTTGCACATTTGCGCCTTTGGCGGTGACATTCAACACGCGGCCTCCGCTGGAAACGAGTTTGTCGCCATCACGCTTGGTGCCCGCATGGAAAATTTTGACATTGTCATTGTCGATCGTGTCGAGCCCCTTGATTTCTGTGCCCTTTTCGTAAGAACCAGGATAACCCTTTGCTGCCATCACCACAGTAAGGGCAACACCATTGTCGAACACTGGCGTTTCTTCGTCCAATGTGCCATCCGCGCAAGCAGTCAACAGTTCCACAATGTCAGATTGCAGCCGCATCATCAGCACTTGGCATTCAGGGTCACCAAACCGCACATTATACTCAATCAATTTTGGGCCTTCAGCCGTAATCATTAACCCAGCAAACAGGACCCCTGCAAAGGGCGTGCCTCTGGCGGCAAGCCCCTTAATACTTGGCTCGATGATCTCTTTGCGGGTGCGCTCCATCATTTCAGCCGTCATCACCGGGGCAGGGGAATAGGCGCCCATGCCGCCTGTGTTCGGGCCTTTATCGCCATCATACGCGCGTTTATGGTCTTGGGCAGAAGGCAGCAACACAACGTTATTGCCGTCGCTTAGTGCAAACACGCTGGCTTCTTCGCCAACCATGCATTCTTCGATCACAACCGACGCACCAGCGTCGCCAAAAGCACCATCAAAGCAATCGCGCACGGCGGCTTCGGCTTGTTCTATGGTTTCTGCAACCGTCACGCCTTTACCGGCAGCCAAGCCGTCGGCCTTGATGACAATCGGTGCGCCTTGCGTGGTCAAATAGGTGAGGGCTGGCTCTAGCGCGTCAAACTTTTTGTATTTTGCGGCCGGAATATTCATCTCGTCGCACAATTGGTGGGTGAAGTATTTAGAGCCCTCAAGCTGCGCTGCTGCCTGAGATGGGCCGAAAACCTTGATGCCGCATTCGCGCAATATATCGGCTAGGCCATCAACCAGCGGCTGCTCTGGACCAATCACCACAAATTGCACATTTTCCTCGGCGCAAAACTCGGCAACCGCTGCATGGTCTTCAACGTCCACCTGAACCAGTTTGCCGCATTCTTCCATGCCCGCATTGCCCGGCGCGATGAAAAGTGTGTCGGTGTGTTTCGACTTTGAAATTGCCCATGCCAAAGCATGTTCACGACCGCCAGAACCAATCAGCAAAATGTTCATATTGTTGTCCAGATATCTAAAAAATTGCCCGTTGGCGCTCCCATATCATGTTGATGGAGTTGCGTCACCCTTGACGCCACCAAATATCCGTTGCACGAGGAAGCTATGGAAGATACGAAAACCAACGCCCACGAATTCACCGTCACCGAAATCTCGCAATCGGTCAAAAAGACCGTTGAGGATAAGTTCGGCCATGTGCGTGTGCGCGGCGAAATCTCAGGTTATCGCGGTCCCCACGCATCGGGGCATGCTTATTTTGCTTTGAAAGACGAAAAAGCCAAAATCGACGCTGTAATCTGGCGCGGTGTTTTTTCCAAACTCGCGATTAAGCCCGAAGAGGGCATGGAAGTTATTGCGACGGGCAAGCTGACGACTTTCCCCGGTTCATCGAAATATCAAATTGTTATCGAACATGTTGAGCCAGCAGGCGCTGGTGCTTTGATGGCTTTGCTCGAACAGCGCCGCAAACAGCTGGCTGCCGAAGGCCTGTTTGATGCGGATCGCAAACGCGAATTACCCTATTTACCGCAAACCATTGGGGTGATCACGTCGCCAACAGGTGCCGTTATTCGCGATATTTTGCATCGATTAGACGACCGTTTTCCAACCCATGTGATTGTTTGGCCCGTACGCGTGCAGGGCGATACATGCGGGGCTGAAGTGTCCCGCGCCATTGAAGGCTTTAACGCCATGACCCCGGATGGGCCGATCAAACGTCCAGACCTATTGATCGTCGCGCGTGGCGGCGGCTCGATTGAAGACCTATGGGGGTTTAACGACGAAGTGGTGGTGCGCGCGGCTGCAGCGTCGCAAATTCCACTGATCTCTGCGGTGGGGCACGAAACTGATATTACGCTGATCGACTATGCCTCAGATAAGCGCGCACCCACGCCCACCGGGGCGGCTGAAATGGCCGTTCCGGTTAAGGCTGAACTGGTCAACTATGTCGAAGATTTGGGCTCACGCACCCGCAATGCGCAATTGCGCACCCTGTCGAATTTTAAAGACCGGATGCGAGCCATTGCCGCCTCGATGCCAAAGGCGCAGGAACTGACAGCTACTGCCCGTCAGCGCCAAGACATGGCGACGCTGCGGCTCGGCAACGCGCTTACACAATTCGTGCAGCAAAAACGCGCACAACTCGGCGCGCTTGCGCCCCGGGTTTCGGCCAATGCAATTGAGCAGCGGCACAAAAACTTGCATGAGCGGTTGGGCACTTTAGGCGCGCGATTGGATCAGGGCCTAAAGCAACCCACCAGCCGTGCTCGTTTGCAACTTGATCCAATGACGAAGGCCATGGCACCTGCGTTTCAAAGGCTGATTGATAAACGCAAAGCAGTGCTCGAAAGTCATGCAAAACTCCTCAACTCTTTGAGCTATAAAGGTGTTTTGAGCCGGGGTTATGCGCTGGTGCTTGATGCTGACGGACAGGTTGCGCGCTCCGCTACTGCGTTTGCGAAGGGCGATGGCGTTACCCTGCGTCTGCACGACGGCGATGTTGCCGCGATTATTGCGGATGCACCGCCGACAAAAACAAAGAAAACCGCTAAGCCAAGCCCGAAAAAAACAGACAACGGGCAAGAAAGCTTATTTTGATTTTTTGTTCGGGGTCACTTATATGTGAGCCAGACAAGAGGATAAGATGAATATTTTTGAACCAACATTTGGTCAGCGCGAAGCAAAACTGCGCTACTTGGACGCCGACTTTTCCGTCATCGAGCCGGGCCATTATGTGACCTGTGCCGTGACGGGGCAAAAAATCCCGCTCGAAGAATTGAACTATTGGAGCGTCGATAAACAAGAGCCATATATTGATGCTGTTGCATCTATGAAAGCCAATTCCGGCGATAGCAAATAGTCTGGCAAAATAGTGCGTGTTCTGGTTATTTCAAACGGCTATGGCGAAGATGCAATGGCCGCTATTCTCGCACGAGAACTTTCCAACCATGTTGATCTAGTTGAAGCGCTGCCAACGGTTGGTGCTGGTAAATCCTATGAAGGGGTTTGTGAAACAGTTGGGCCGCGGGGGAAATTGGCGAGTGAAGGTCACCGTAAGGTGGGCTCGCTGTTCAAAGATTTTCAACATGGTCTCGCGCTTACTGCTGTAAAACACGTCAAATTCATGCGCGACAATCGTGGCCGTTGGGACAAAGTGGTCACCGTCGGCGATATTATTGGCCCGCTCTTGGCTTTTGCAGGTGGCCATAAAGTTGATTTGCATCTCGACGTTTATAATTCGGGTTATGCGCGGCAATATTCGGTGGCTGAAAAACAGGCGTTGAAGCGATGTGTGTGCAAAGTCTTGTGCCGCGACGACATTTTGGCGGGCTCACTGCGCGCATTGAATATCGACGCTGGTTTTGCTGGCAACTTGATGATGGACACCGTTCCTGAATTGGATTTGGACATTGCGTCGCTAATGACCGGCAAGATTGCGATAACGCTGTTGCCGGGCAGTCGTGAACATGCACCAAAACTGTTTGCAGTGGAAATGGAAGCGATCAACCGCTTATCGCAAAAGCATCCACTGATTTTGTTTGTGCCGGTGGCGCAAGGTGTTGACGTCGGTACTTTGATCCAAAAGGCAGGTTTGCGAAATCTTATTGATCAGAACTTGCTCGGCGAACAGCATTTGGCCATTGCAGCCACGTTTGACCAAACTGAAGTGCATTTCTTTGAAAAGGGTATCGGCACACTGGCACGCCAATCCCGCGTAGTTGTGGGACAGGCGGGCACCGCAGGGTTTCAAAGTGCGGGTTTAGGCATTCCGGTTATTGCGCTAGTGCCAGAAGACGCGCGTCCCCAACGTGTGCGCCGTAACGAGCGGCTGATGGGGGAGAGCCGCATCACGTCGCCGGTGGATGCAAACCAAATCGCAAATAAGCTTGAACCATTGCTCAAGGACGCCAAGGAAGCAGAACGGCGCGGCAAAATTGGCATTGAGCGCATGGGACCACCCGGCGCGCTAGACGCCGCCGTGCGGATTATTGCAGGGTCTGCGAATTAAGCCTTTTGGTCCGCCAACTCAAACGCACGCGCTGTGGTGCGATCAAGCTTCATCGCGAGCTCTTTTGAAAAAGGCTCTAAATCTTTTGCAGATTTTGGCACCCAAATTGGCTCGTCAATACAGGCTGTGATCCGCGAGAACGGATGGTTGATCTGCATTTTGTCCCAAACTTTGTCCAAAACCGTGCGCCGAGAACTTGAAACGGCGTAAGGGATAATCGGCCGACCCGAAAATCGCGCCAGCAGCGCAATCCCATCACTTACATTTCGGCCCGGAACGGGCGGAATGTCAGCCGTGATGCCGATTGATTGACCGCGCTTCATTTCGCGTAGCATTGCGCGCATCGCGGCCATGCCGCCGGTGCCTTCATCTTGCTTGAAGCTGGCACCAGACCCATCAATTGACGAACAGCCAAAGCTCTCAGCCGCTGCGGCAACAATTTGCCCGTCAGGGTGGCGTGACGTCAAAATGGAGAGTTGTTTGGCGACGGGCACCAATTTCATGCCCATCATGCCTTGCCCATGCCAACAACAAAAGATGGCCGGCATCAAGTCAGCAGAGATGTCATGGGCGTTGGGTGGGTCGTAAACGAACTTGGAGGAAGCGGAGGTAAACCGCAAATAGCCACCAAGGACGTGCCAACCCAAAAAACGACGGAATCCCTCGCTTTCGAAAAACCCTGCTTTTTCAGGTTGGTGGACGTCGGTACTCATGGAGGACTATTTCTTGCCTGGGTCGAGCAAGCGGTGCAAATGCACAACGAAATAGCGCATATGCGCATTGTCCACAGTCATTTGGGCTTTTTGTTTCCAAACCGCCGCCGCAGCCTCATAGTTTGGATAAACGCCAACAATGTCGACTTCGTCAAGATCGCGAAATGTCATATCGTCAAGGTCTTTGAGTTCACCACCAATGACCAAATGCAAAAGCTGTTTGTTTTCTTCGCTCACAAAGTTTCCACTTCACTTAAAAGCTATTTTTATGCTGGGCATCCATAAATGGAACGCAGCACCTCATGAATGTCGTCTTTTAGACTGTCCTCAACCATTGCTGCAATAGCACCATGGCGAATTTCTTGCTTATTAAAGGTCGGCGGCCCACAGCACACATCTTCAAGACTTATGCCGCATTCTTGCAAGATCAAACTTGCAGAAGCAATGTCCCAATCCTGCGCGCCGCGACGCGACACAGCAATATCCAGTACACCAGTGGCCACTTGCACCAGACGAAGCGCCAGCGAGCGGATCGCAGGACCGCGTACAAACGAAATGCCGCGCGCTTCCAACTCGCGATGAACCGCGCCCGGCGCAGGCATGATTGGTCCAATATTGCCAAGGCGTGCACGTCGGCGGATCGGTTCACCATTTAAGTACGCGCCACCGCCCGCAATTGCTTCATAAAGTTCGTCACGAATTGGTGCGTAAACAACCCCAGCCACCGGTCGGCCTTTTTCCACAACAGTAATGCACACTGTCCAGCCGTCGTCGCCCTGTAAATAACCGCGTGTGCCATCAATTGGATCAACAACAAATATCCGATCCTTGTTCAGGCGCTCCAGATTGTCTGCCGTTTCTTCGCTCAGCCAGCCATAGTCTGGGCGTTCAGCACACAAAGTCGCTTTAAGATATCGGTCAACCGCATAGTCAGCTTCAGAGACGGGGGAGGCATTTTCTTTCGTCCAGGTTTTTACGTCTTGGCGAAAAAAACCAGTCGCGATGATACCAGCGCTTACCGCCGCGCTGCGGATTAATTCCAAATCATCTTCAAATTCGAGCGCGACTTCGTGCGGCATCCATGGCTCCTTAAGGGCAATAGTGCCCGGTGAGACTGATATGTGACCTTTATATAAGGCGCAAGCATGCCGTTTCGGTTAATCAGCCGTTATACCCGGTCATAACCTGCTAACCCTCTTTGAAACAACGAAAATTTAACCGCATTTTTTAAGCGGATTGGAGAAACTCTTCTGTAGGTTAAGCCTCAACAACGAGAAGCGAAAAATTAAAAACAGCTCTCGAGTTAACAGGAAGGCACAAGAACATGCTGCAAGGCACAACAGTTAAAGGGTCCAATGTGATCCTGAGCGGAAAGAACGGGCAAAACCTGCCTGCACTCCGACCGGCTAATGATAACGCACCTAAAGAAGATGTGAAGACTGTAACGGTCCGCAAAACATTGTCCAAAAGTGGTGTCCCTATCAAAATGAAGGTTCCCGTTTCTGAGTATGTGGGGGTTGCGATTGCAACAACCATCTCGGACGAGGGCATTCTGACGAGTTCGATTGAGTTGGTTCATTCAGACAGCGATTTGAATTATCGGGTGTTTGAAGAAGAAGGTAACCACGCTGTGGTTGCTGAATGGCAAAACTGGGGCAAAAAACTCCTCTTGCCTTTGTTTATCCGGGCCGGGAACGGCGATTTGGTGCCTTACACCCAGCATGTTGGTGGTGTTCTATTGGGCAACCAAACAAACCGTCGTCAACTCGCTCAGCAGGCGAACCGTCGCCCACAATTCTTGAATAAACGTAAATTGGGTTTAGTATCAGGCTAGAGTATTACAGCACTTTGGGTCGAGGTTTTGAAACTCCAAATTCAAAACCTATATTCGATGAATAAGCTAAGTGCCAGTGCCAGCCCGACCCAATGATTTGCTTTAAACCGGACGAGGCAGTTCAAGCCTTGGTCCGGTTTTAGCGTTGCAATTTGCCACGCCAGCAACAACGGAACAGCCCAGGCAGCATAAAGAAATATTTTGCCAACCCCCGCACCATCCACAGCAAACCACCACAAAATCAATGCACCAACATAGAATGCAGCAGTGATTTCACGCGCATATTTGCCAAACAATCGTGCGGTGGATTTGACCCCAATCAGCACATCGTCTTCGCGGTCTTGCAGGGCGTAAATCGTGTCATATCCAATGGTCCACAAAATCGACCCTGCATAAAGCCAATAGGCCGGATAGTGCAGGGTGCCAAACATGGCCGCCCACCCCATCAATGCTCCCCAATTGAACGCAAGCCCCAAAAATAGCTGCGGCCAATAGGTGATACGCTTCATAAACGGGTAAATCACCACCAGAATGAGCGAAGAAATGCCCAAAAGTTTGGTGAAATCATTGAATTGCAGCAGCACAACAAGACCAATTAGGCATTGAATGACCAGAAAAACAACCGCTTGTTTAACGCTAACTTGCCCAGAGGGGATCGGACGGGAGCGGGTGCGTTCAACTTTATCGTCGATATCGCGGTCAACAATATCGTTCAGCGTACAACCAGCACCGCGCATGGCCACCGCGCCGACAAAAAACAGTGCCAGATAATACCACGAAAATCCGGTTTGTGGCCGCGCAACCGCGGCAAGTGCAAGACCAAAGGCGCAAGGCCAAAATAGCAGCCAAAAGCCGATTGGCCGGTCCAGCCGCGCCATGCGTAAATAGGGTCGCAATGCACGAGGTGCAAACAAGTCTACCCAGTTTTTCGCTGCAGCATCGGCAACACGATCAGATTTTTGTTCACTCATAATCACATTTTCTGTATCAGCTAATAGGAACGCTAATAGGCGTTGAACTTTTGTCAATCAAGCGTGAATGCTATGCCCCGTCATCACAAGAATTTAAATCGCTTATTTATCGAAGTCGATCTTCGTGTCGGCAAGCCGTTCAAATTGGATCAGCCGCAAACAAATTATTTGCTCAATGTTATGCGCAAAAAGCAAGGCGACCAAATTGTTCTTTTTAATGGTCGAGATGGTGCATTTTTGGCAGAGATTGCCGAAGCACACCGCAAAGGTGCAACCGTTGCGGCCATTAAAGTGCTCGCAGCTCAAACGCCCGCGCCTGATCTATGGTATATGTTCGCGCCATTAAAGTCTGCACGGCTAGACTATATGGTGCAAAAAGCCACTGAGATGGGGGTCGGTCACCTACAGCCCGTCATCACTCAACATACACAGTTAGTTGGTGCGCTAAAGATCGACAAGATGCGCACACACGCGATTGAAGCCGCAGAACAATGTGAAGTTCTTAATGTGCCAAAAGTGCATGACCAGTTATCACTGGTGCAACTGATTGAGCAATGGGAACAAGTTCACCAAGGTCGCAAACTGGTATTTGCGGATGAAAGCGCGCCCGCAGAGGGCGCGTCGCAAAGGTTGCTGGACATCAAAGACCGGCCAATCGCTTTGCTGATAGGGCCTGAAGGTGGATTTTCGGGCGCCGAACGTGAACTCTTACTCAGCCAAGAGTTTTGTGTGCCGATTAGCCTTGGGCCACGCATATTGCGCGCAGATACGGCTGCGGTTGCGGCATTAGCCATCATTCAATCAAATATCGGTGATTTACGATAAAAGGATTGAAACATAAATTTTGCGCGCTATTGTCGGGCGCACATTTGGATAAATTCGGGTTGACGCCCGTTCATAACAAACGGATTTTTTATGTCAGCTTCACCTGTCGCCAGCCCATTGATCGAATCTAAAGCGGATTTGATCGAAGCCCTGTCTAAAGGTGTGCGGCCAAAAGAAGACTGGCGTATTGGCACAGAGCACGAAAAATTTGTATTTGGCCGCAAACGGCGCCTGCCAGTGCCTTATGAAGGTGATCGCGGAATCAAAGCGATTCTTGAAGCCGTTCAGGAAAAAACAAACTGGACGCCATTAATGGACAAGGGCAATATTATAGGCCTTAAAGATCCAGTAGATGGCGGTTCAGTTTCGCTGGAGCCGGGCGGACAGTTGGAATTATCCGGCGCTCCGCTGGAGACTTTGCACGACACCTGCATGGAAACCGGCAATCACCTAAAAATGCTGCGCTCCATCACGGACGATATGGGGCTTGAATTTTTGGGATTGGGTGTTGCACCAACATGGTCACTTGACGACATGCCGATGATGCCAAAGTCTCGCTATGCCATCATGAAACCCTATATGGAAAAAGTGGGAACGCTGGGCACATCAATGATGTTCCGCTCGTGCACAGTTCAGGTCAATCTTGATTTTTCGTCAGAACAAGACATGGTGAAAAAGCTGCGCACAAGCCTTGCATTGCAGCCCATCACCACAGCGATTTTTGCCAACTCGCCATTTGTTGATGGCAAACCATCTGGATACTTATCTTATCGCAGCCATATCTGGCAAAACACAGACAAAGACCGCACCGGCATGCTGCCTTTCGCTTTTGAAGACGGTATGGGCTTTGAGCGCTATGTTGACTATGCACTTGATGTGCCAATGTATTTTATCATCCGCGACGATGAGTATATCAATTGCGCGGGCGAAAGTTTCCGTGCCTTCCTGGACGGAAAATTGCCACAACGCCCGGGTGAATTGCCAACAAAAGCCGATTGGGAAGATCATCTGACGACCATTTTCCCCGAAGTTAGATTGAAAAGTTTCTTGGAAATGCGCGGCGCAGATTCAGGCCCATGGGAAGGCATTTGTGCCATGCCAGCGCTTTGGGTGGGTGTGCTTTACGACCAAACATCCTTGGATGCTGCGTGGGATTTGGTTAAACATTGGACAGAAGAACAACGCGATCAACTGCGTGTCGATGTTGCAAAAACGGCATTCCAGGCGGAAATTGCAGGGCGAAAAGTCGGCGAAGTTGCCCGCGACATGCTCGAGATTTCCCGCGCTGGTTTGGCTGCGCGAAGCCGGAAAAACTGGGAAGGCTTTGACGAAGGCGTATTCCTTCATCCGGTTGAACGTGCACTTAAACTGGAAAAATGCCCGGCCGAAGTGATGCTCGAAGCATATCGCTCCATTTGGGGCGGTGATATCGACAGAATCTTCACCGAGCACTTGTTTTAATCAGCAAGCTCTTCAGCCAAAAAGTCGAAAACCCGTCGGATTCGCCGACTGGTTTTGAGTTCTCTATGTGCAACCAACCAAACCGGGAATTTTAGGGGTTTGAAATCTGGTAAAACCCTTTGCACTTGTGGATCGAGGTCGCCAATCGCAGCATCCAAAACGCCGATTCCCACCCCGTGTTTCACCAATTCCCACATCACCAAATAGCTCTGTGTCAGCACCGGGAAATTCTTTTCGGTCAGATTGAACCCGACAGCGTTCAAACCTTGCATCACCATATTTGCGTGATCCAAACTGATGAAATCTGCGTTGGACAGATCCATGGCTGTTGTCGGGTGGCCGATCCGCTCTAAATAGACGGGGGAGGCGTAGAGCTGCGTGTGCATGTCGCGCACTTTTTTGGCGTAAAGGTCAGGTTCCGATGGACGGAAGTTGCGGATAGCAATGTCAGCTTCCCGACGTTGCAAATCACTCGCATGGTTCGAGACGACGATTTCTATCTCAATGCCGGGCTCTAACTGCCGCAGCTTGGCAATAATCGGCGGCAGGACCACCGCTGCGTGTGTCTCAGCGGCGGCGATACAGACTTTGCCTGCAATGGTTTGGGATTGGCCATATGCACAAAGTGAAAAGCGATTGGCGGCAGCGTTCATTTCTCGCGCATGTTCGAGCAGCGCCATCCCAGAGGGAGTAAGTTGTATGCCCCTACCATCGCGCTCGAATAGGGTGAGGCTAAGTTCGGCCTCCAAAGCCTCAACTTGTCTGCCAAGCGTTGGTTGTGCCACGCCCATCGCCCGCGCCGCGGCTGAAAGTGAGCCTTCTTCGGCGGCGATCAAAAACGCTCGCGCCCGGTTCCAATCAAATTTCGTCGATTTCCATTCCATGCATTAATGCATATCAGATCAAGAAAATTCGTCAATTACGTTGAGGGGAGGTGGGTGGTATGTGCAGCACAACAATTGCTCATGCAAGGAAACGAAAGCTATGACCTACCAAACAAACGATATCGTCGCTGCAAGAACTTACGGTCTCGCCTTCATCTCTACGTTTTTAGCCTATGGAGTTGGCACAGCCCTGCTGGATGGGATGTTTACTGCGCCAGATCCGATTGCCGTTATTGAGGCTGGAAGCACAATTTTTGTCAGTTCGATCATTTTGACCGTGATCGTTCACACTATCGCAAACATGACGCTGGCGGTGATCATGTTTAAAATCTTGCAGCCCTTCTGTCGATTCTTGCATGTGGCTTATCTGGCGTTCGCCGGCATCGCCACAACTGCTCTGCTTGTTGGCGGCGCAATGCTTGCACTGGCTTTGCCCTTAAGTGGCAACCAAACATTTGGCCCAGAGCAAACTATCGAGCACGTAGCGCTGCTGCACAAAGGCAATTTCTACCTTTATCAGGCGGGTATGACTATTTGGGGCGTTGGCGGATTTTTGATGTGCATCGTGTTGTTGCGCACAAAACTGGTGCCCACTTGGCTGCCCGTTTGGGGGATGGTCGGATATTGCGTCTTTGTGATTGGCACAGTTTCAGAGTTTTACGGCAGCGGATTTGGCGTAACACTTTCACTGCCAGGCGGTCTATTTGAGCTTGCCCTTAGCTTATGGCTGATAATTAAAGGCTTCGATTATAGCCATGTGAACGCAAAAAGCACAGCTTAGGCTGCATTCTCAATCACCATTTCCAAGCTCCCTTTGATATGCTCGGCGAGCGCATTATAAATGCCGCCATAGGCATTGCTCGCCCGCAGCATTGCAATATCAGCATCGGGCAATGGCGGCATACCGTCTTTTGCCCCCAAGATACGCATGTCCGAAGTAATCGAACTTTCGCACAACACCCCCACGGCAAGCCCGGCATTGACAGCGCTGGTGATCGCGGTGGCATTGGACGACGTGTAGGCAATCCGGAAATCAACGCCAGCATCGTTTAATGCGTCTTCAGCGGACAAACGCCAACAACAATCTTTGTTGCCGCACGCGATCGGCAGGGGGGTGCACTCATGCGCCTTTGAATCTTTACCCACCATCCAATGCATGGGCTCCGAGCGCAGCAATTCGCCAAATTTCTGGCTGGTGCCTTGGGTGAAAATGATCATGTCAAATTTGCCGGTCCGCACGCCATCCAGCAATTCCTCTGATGGCTGGCATTTTACATCAATTTGGATTTTTGGGTGGGATTGCTGAAACGAGGACAATAGCAACGGCAAAACCCGCACCGCATAATCATCGGGAATGCCGATATGGATGGTGCCGGACAAATCCTCTTTTGAAAATAGGTCAACTATGTCGGCGTTGATTTGCAGCATGCGCCGCGCACGGTGATACAGCGTTTCCCCAGCGTGGGTCACCGTGACCCGGCGGCCATCGCGCACCAACAATCGGGTGCCCAATCTCTCTTCAAGCCGTTTGATTTGCATCGAAACCGCACTCTGGGTCTTAAAGACGCGTTTTGCCGCTTCCGTGAAACTGCCACAATCCGCAATAACCGCAAAAGTTTGTAATTGATCCAAGTCGAGGGGCGTCGCCATTATCATCACCAAAATTGATCGTACTTATGATTTCTATTTGTTAGACGAATGTCGGGTTTGTCAATATCTTCTGTCTTGTAAACGATCTTTGCCGCATTTTTTGGCATTTCACACATCTTTGGAGATTTGATATGGCGTTTGTTTCAACAAGCCGTCGTACAGGCTTCAGCTTTTCTAATTCTCAGCTGCGGACACTGGCGACAAACTTTTCACTTTTTGCAGAGCGCGTATTGCGTTCAATTCGCCAGCAGCAGACATTTAGCGTTTTGAATGCGCTGAATGCCGACCAATTGGCTGACATAGGGCTGACCAAAGCCGATGTTCATGAAATGGTGGAAGTCGGCCACGACCAGGCACTTTGGCGGCTAACAATTGCCCGCAAACGTGCGAGCAAACTCTAGCGCAGTATTTTCTACCCCCCTAAACTTTGCCGAGCCCACATGCAGATTTTGCCTGTCGGTTCGGCTTTTTTTATGAGGCGATTGGGACCGCTTCGATGCCTTGATCGTTTTGGACAGTAAGTTTCTTGATCAACGCAAGCGCGGCAATAACCGGTACGACGCCAAACACAACAGAACCTGCCGCCACACCCCAAAATATGCCATCAAGGCCGCCCCATTGTGCGCCAAAATATACAAAGGGGATAACGCCGACAGTCTGGCGCAACCAATTGAACAATGTTGCATAGAGGGGCCTGCCCAAATTGTTGAAAGCAGCGTTCGATATGAACAAAAAGCCGTTGAAGAAGAACGAACCGGCCATGATCGTGCAGAAAAGCCTGATCACCCTCTCCATTTCGCCTGTAGCGTTGTAAGTTGACACGATGTAGTCTTGGGCAAAGTACAACGCACTCCACGCCAGCGTCACATAGACCAGATTGAATACGATCCCATCAAGTAGGGTGCTGCGCACGCGGGTCATTAAATTTGCGCCAAAATTCTGGCCAATTATCGGGCCAATGGCCCCCGACAGTGAGAAGATTACACCAAATGTCAGTGGGATCAGTCGGTCAACCACGGATTGGCCAGCGATTGCCGCATCGCCATAGTTTGCAATCGCTTGAGCGATCAAAAAGGCGCCAACGGGCGCTGCAAGGTTGGTGGCCACCGTGGGGAGCGCAATTTTGAGAATATTGTGCAAGTCGCGCACGAACCGTTCGCGCGTCGGCAACGCAACCATATTGTGTGTGCCAATCACAAAATACAGACCCAAGCCGGCAAATGTGACCCGCATGATCGAAGAAACAGTTGCAGCGCCAATGACTTCCCACCCGAATACGAAAATGAAAATCGGGTCCAACGCCGCTGTCAGCGCGCCGCCGACCAAAGGTAAATACATCGACCGTTTTGCGTCGCCTTTTGACCGCAACAATCCCATGGTGACCATGCCAACGCTCAAAAACGGCATGCTTGGCAATACGATGTACAAATATTGGCGGGCATAGTCCAAGGCCGGGCCCTCGGCCTTTAGCAAACTCATCAACCAATCCGTCATCAAGTAACCAATTATGGCGACAATTACCCCAAACGCGAAGGCCGATATTAGCGAGGTTCCTGCGTAGGAACGGGACTTTTCTTCGTCACCTGCGCCAATTGTTCGCGCCACCATCGCAGATGCGCCGATCATAAAGCCAATGGACAGGCCCATAACAAAGCTCAACACATAGCTAGCCCGACCAACGGCTGCAGTTTGCGCCGTGTCGTTGAGTTGAGAAATGTAGAACAAGGTGATCGCGTCGACGAAAAATATGGCCATCAAGCCAATTGCCGATGTGGTCGTCATAATAACCACATGGCGCATGGTTGAACCTTGTGTAAACGTAGCTTTCATGCCGCTGGTGCTCGGCTTGGACATAGTTTGGCTTTCTAAATTCAGGCCACACAAATGTCCGCCCGATCTGATCAGGCACTCTAAATGGTCTTTTGAAACCAAAAAATCAAGTCATCAAAGGATCACTAAAACGAGAATAGCAGATTGTGAGATTATGGAAGGGTATCGTAGCCTTCACCCAGTCCAACAAGCGAAATCGGAATGCCGATCCCCTCTTCAGGGGTTTTGAAGATGACAAACAAAGCACTTTTGTTGCTCCGCAATTGTTCAAGACTGGCATCATCTAGCGCAACTTCTGCAACGCAGCCGCTTGGTAAACAACGTACCCACGGCATCCAAACCATTTCTTGTTCGCCAATCTTCACGCCCAAATCCTTGGTCAACAACACACCAAGCGGTGCCCATACGCGCAGCAGCGTGTATTTCGCGTCAGCGGTTTTGATCACATAGATATTGAGTTTCAATCCAGACTGCGAGTCATCGGACACAATTTGCACCAGTGCGCATTGCTCAAACTTTGCACCCGGTGGATTTTCGCACGTCAATTCCCAATCGCCATGCCGAGATTTCAAGATGCCTTGGGAGAATGCAGCGCCATTTGCCAGTGCAAAGAAGCTAATAAGCGATATGAGAGCGACAATACGAGCGAGCAAAATGATTCCCCGAGGCTAATAATTCAGATTTGACACGTTTTTGCGCGTTACAAAGCCAATAGTCAATTTGGCCAAGGCGTTTCACACGTTTAATTCTTGATATTGGGATTGCGGCATCATCGTGGCTCAAGTGCATATTTGAGCATAAACACTCAAAAACGATACATTTTTGTACACTTACGGGAAATTGTCGCACCGATAAGGCGCAATTGGAATTGCGCAAATTGTTCGGATATGATTTACGTCAACAATGAGATTCTGCCGAATTTGGGGATAGGCGATTTGACAAGCGGAGTGTACTCCACTTATGCGTATGCTCAACAATTAGGCGTTAAACATGTCGCAAAGGGAGACTGACGTGAGCAAACTTCTTGCACGTCTGGCAAAAGTCACATCAATATTCATCGCTTGGGCTATGCCCGTCGCCGCTTTTTCTCAAGAAGCTGGGGAGCGAATTACTGGGCAACCGACGGACGGTGCGATTGGCTTTCAGCCATCGGTAACCACCATCATGGACAGCATAACAGCGTTTCACAACGGCCTGTTGATGCCAATCATTACGATCATAGTGATTTTTGTCACTGGGTTATTGATCTGGGTCATGTTGCGCTACAATGAAAAATCAAATCCAAAGCCGGCGCGCTTTACGCACAATACTTTGGTCGAAATCGTTTGGACTGTGGTGCCGATTTTGATCTTGATTGTGATCGCAATTCCCTCATTTGGCGTTTTGACCGATCAAATGACAACACCAGATGGCGAACGCAAATATTTGGGCAGTTCAATCTTCTCGCGCGAAAATGGTGAAAAAATACCAGCGCCTGAAGTGACCGTAACGGTCACTGGTGTTCAATGGTCTTGGACATACACATATAACGACCTGAATGATGCAACCTATGATTCCTACATGTTGAAGGAAGACACAGACGGCAACACTAAAGGTCGCCTTGAGTGGAAGCCGAACCAGCCGAAATTGCTTGCTGTTGACAATGAACTTGTCGTTCCAGTGAACACAACCGTGCGCGTTTTGGTTACAGCAACAGACGTTATCCATGCATTTGCAGTACCTGCATTCGGTATTAAAACCGATGCAGTGCCGGGCCGCATCAACGAGACTTGGTTCAATGCCCGCAAAGAAGGCATGTATTACGGTCAATGCTCAGAACTTTGCGGAAAAGATCACGCCTTCATGCCAATCGCTGTGCGCGTTGTGTCTAAAGAAGAATTCAAAGCTTGGTCTGATAAGCTAAAAACCGAAGATGACGTTGAAGTCGCAAACACCACATTGGCAAGCTTGAACTAGAGCATCAAATTAAAGATTTAGGGGCTCTGGGTTCTATACGGACCAAGAGTTGAATGGGAAAGAGGCAAGGAAAGCAAATGGCAACCGCAACTGCTGACCAAGGCGCGCACGCAAACCCGACGGGTTGGAAGCGCTATGTATATTCAACAAACCACAAAGATATTGGTACAATGTACCTTTTCTTTGCCATTTTCGCGGGGATTATTGGTGGGGCTCTCTCAGGCTTTATGCGCTGGGAACTGGCCGAGCCGGGCATTCAAATATTCCCCGGACTTGCATCAATCGTTTATGGCGCTGAATGGCAAAGTGCTGCTGCACTAGACGCTGGCAAGCACATGTATAACGTATTCACCACGGCCCACGGTCTGATCATGGTGTTTTTCGTTGTGATGCCTGCATTGATCGGGGGCTACTCGAACTGGTTCGTTCCGTTGATGATTGGTGCGCCTGATATGGCGTTCCCGCGTATGAACAACATTTCCTTCTGGTTGTTGCCACCCGCCTTTATCCTCTTGTTGATGTCCATGTTCTTTGAAGGCCCTCCGGGCGGCATGGGGACAGGGGGCGGTTGGACCGTTTACCCACCATTATCGATAACCGGACAGCCTGGCCCAGCGATGGATTTTGCGATCCTGTCGCTTCACCTTGCTGGTGCGTCGTCAATCCTTGGTGCCATCAACTTTATCACAACGATTTTCAACATGCGCGCGCCGGGCATGACGTTACACAAAATGCCATTGTTCCCATGGTCAATTCTTGTCACGGCGTTTTTGTTGTTGCTTTCATTGCCTGTATTGGCTGGTGCGATCACCATGCTTTTGACAGACCGCAACTTTGGCACGTCATTCTTCTCGCCTGAAGGCGGGGGTGATCCGATCTTGTTCCAGCACTTGTTCTGGTTCTTTGGTCACCCTGAAGTGTACATCATGATCCTACCAGGCTTCGGTATCGTCTCGCAGATCGTGGCAACCTTCTCAAAGAAACCAGTATTTGGTTACTTGGCGATGGTTTACGCGATGGTGGCGATTGGCTTCGTTGGCTTTATCGTGTGGGCGCACCACATGTACACTTCGGGCATTTCGCTTGATACGCAACGTTACTTCGTGTTCGCCACGATGGTGATTGCGGTGCCAACGGGCGTAAAAATCTTCTCGTGGATTGCAACCATGTGGGGTGGCTCTTTGTCATTCCGTCCACCAATGCAGTGGGCCATCGGCTTCATCTTCTTGTTCACCGTTGGTGGCGTGACAGGTGTTGTTTTGGCAAATGCTGGTGCTGACCGTTCATTGCACGACACCTATTATGTGGTTGCGCACTTCCATTATGTGCTCTCACTTGGTGCGGTGTTCTCGATCTTTGCGGCTTGGTATTATTGGTATCCAAAAATGTTCGGCCACATGTACTCAGAAACACTAGCAACCATACACTTCTGGGTGATGTTTATTGGTGTGAACCTGATCTTCTTCCCGCAGCACTTCCTGGGGTTGAACGGCATGCCAAGGCGTTACATCGACTATCCTGAAGCGTTTGCTTGGTGGAACCAAGTCTCGTCTTGGGGCTATGTCGTGACCATGATCGCGGTGATCATTTTCTTGATCACCATCGTTGAAGCAGTCATTAAAAAACGTCCAGCTGGGGATAATCCATGGGGCGAAGGTGCAACCACTCTGGAGTGGACATTGCCTTCACCACCACCTTTCCACCAGTTCGAAACACTACCAAAAATTAAGTAGTGAATGTGAGTTCCTCCCGTCGCGCAATCGTGCGGCGGGATTTTAAAACAGATCAAGGCATGATCCAATAATGGCAGTTGTCAGCGACGAAAATGAACGGCCTCTTTATTCTTCTGCGGATGTAGAAGACTATTTTGCGCTGCTCAAACCGCGCGTTATGTCGCTTGTGATTTTCACAGCGATTGTGGGGTTGTTGGTTGCGCCGGGCACAATTCATCCCCTGATTGGCTTTACCGCCATCTTGTGCATTGCTATTGGGGCAGGGGCCTCGGGTGCACTGAACATGTGGTACGATGCTGACATTGACGCCATCATGAGTCGCACCATCACCCGCCCAATTCCATCCGGTCGCGTCACCAAGCAAGAGGCGTTGGCTTTTGGGCTGATTCTTTCCACGTTTTCAGTGTTTACGCTGGGGCTGTTGGTCAATTGGGTTGCTGGCGGATTGTTGGCCTTCACGATTTTCTTTTACGCCGTGATCTACACAATGTGGCTCAAGCGTTGGACACCGCAAAACATTGTCATTGGCGGAGCGGCAGGTTCATTCCCGCCAATGATCGGCTGGGCTGCGGTTACCGGCACAATTACCGTTGAAAGTGTCATTCTGTTTTTGATTATCTTTTTGTGGACTCCTCCGCACTTCTGGGCTTTGGCGCTGTATAAAAAAGGCGACTACCAAGAGGCAGGCATCCCCATGTTGCCAAATGTCGCCGGTGAACGCGCCACGCAAAATCAGATATTCATTTACTCGCTATTGCTTGCCGCTATTGCGCTCGCGCCGACAATTATCGGTTTTGCCAGCATCGCTTATGGTGTTGCAGCAGCTCTCTTGAGCGCTGGCTTTGTGTTTTATGCGACAAAGCTGTGGCGGCAAAAAGACTTGGTCGAAATGAAAAAAGCGGCACGTAAATTGTTTGCTTTTTCGCTGGTCTATTTGTTCGCGATTTTTCTTGTATTAGCTGCCGATATTGGCGCAACCAAATTGCTTGGGAGCATAACATAATGTCAGAACTCACACCTGAGCAAACCGAAGAGCTGAAAAAGCGTCGCCGCAGACGTTCGATTGCGCTGGCGGTTGTGCTTGGCGCACTTGCTATTCTGTTCTACGCCGTAACCATTGTGAAGATCGGCCCAGCCATCCTCCAACGGCCTTTGTAGGGTTCCGCACGTGGCCAATCTAAACCTGACAGCTCCAACAAAAGATGTTCGCAACAAACGAGTTGCGATTGCGCTGCTGCTCGTTGTGGCTGGCATGGTGGGCATGGCCTATGCCGCAGTGCCATTATATCAGATTTTTTGCCAGGTCACCGGCTATGGCGGTACCACGAAGCGCACAGATGATAACGCTGTCAGCATTATTGATCGTGAAATGGCTGTGCGCTTTACCGCCAGCGTTGACGCGAGTTTGGCGCTTGACGTGAAGCCGGCAAAAATGTCGATCGACAAAATCGGTTCGAAGGTAAAGATAGTATATACCGCAACGAACTTAAGCGATAAGCCGTTGGCAACAACAGCGGCCTTTAATGTGGCCCCGGCCATTGCGGGATCATATTTCAACAAGATTGAATGTTTTTGCTTCACCGAGCAAGTTTTGGCACCGGGTGAAGTTAAGGAAATGCCGGTTGTCTATTATTTGGACCCGGAGTTGGATTTAGACAAAGAGCTTGATACGATCAAGCAAGTCACGCTCTTTTACGCATTCTATGCTTCGTAAAGATTGGGAGAAGCTTAATGGCGGCACACGCTAAAAATCATGATTATCACTTGGTCGATCCAAGCCCATGGCCATTTATCGGTTCGATTTCTGCATTTATTATGGCGGTCGGCGGTATCTACTGGATGCGCGCGGACGTGCCGTGGGTCTTCCTCATTGGCCTCACAGGTGTGCTCTATACAATGTTTGGCTGGTGGAGCGATGTGATCAAAGAATCGCACGCTGGCGATCACACGCCGGTTGTGCAACTGCACCACCGTTATGGCATGATCTTGTTTATCGCCTCAGAAGTGATGTTCTTTGTCGCATGGTTCTGGGCATATTTTGATATGTTTTTCTATTATGACGAGGCCCAACAAATCGGCCGGATCGCGGCAACGGGCGGCAATTGGCCACCTACCGGCGTCGAACTGTTCAATCCCTGGCACCTGCCGATTTTCAACACACTTTTGTTGGTCACCTCGGGCATGACGGTGACTTGGGCGCACCATGCTTTGCTAGAGAACGACCGCGAAGGGCTTAAATGGGGCTTGGTCTTAACTTGTATCCTGGGCGCTATATTCACCTTTGTTCAAGTGCTTGAATATGGGGCAGCTGGCTTTAGTTTCTCAGGCAACATTTATGGCGCAACCTTCTTCATGGCCACAGGCTTCCATGGCTTCCACGTTCTTGTGGGAACTATATTCTTGTTGGTCTGCTTGTTCCGCGCAATGAACGGTCACTTCACACCCAAACAGCATCTTGGTTTCGAGTTTGCCGCCTGGTATTGGCACTTTGTGGATGTGATTTGGTTGTTCCTGTTTGCCGCCATCTATGTATGGGGCTCATGGGGCGTTGCCGGAGCTCACGGTTGAGCCGATAAATTTGATTTTAAGGCGCGGGAGACCTCCCGCGCCTTTTTTGTTTGCTAAAATGGAAATTCATCAATGTCTGCCACCAAACGCAATTCAGCTCTGGGTACCGCCTTCTTTGTCGCCGTAATGTTGGGCGCTGCTTTGTTGTTTGCAGTGCTTGGTTTTTGGCAGATGGAGCGGTTGGGCTGGAAAGAACAATTGATCGCATCCGCCACACAACGTGCAGGCAATGTGCCCGTGCAAATACCCGCCGCATCGACTTGGGCCACACTCGACCCGCAAACAATTGATTTCCAGCCAGTTTTACTCAGTGGGCAGTTTAGAGAGCGTGGCGAGGCGCGGATATTCATCTCGTTGCCCATGAAAAGAGGTCGATATAGCGGGCCAGGATATTGGATTGTCACGCCTTTTGAGCTGACCGATGGCGGCGTGGTTTATATCAACCGTGGTTTTGTCCCCCAGGAGTTGGCCTTCAACGCTGGCTATAGTGTGGCACCAAAGGGCCAAATGGAAATTGTTGGCGTCTTGCGTAGACCCGCGCGTGTCGGGGCCGCAACCCTTGAGCCGGATTTGGCAAAAAATGTTGATTGGGTCATCAACCCAAAACGCCTAACGACGATTCTATTCAAAGACTATGGAGACGTTGCACCATTCTATGTCAATTGGCAGCCAGCTGAGCAGATCGGATTGCCACAGCCTGTGCTGATCGGTGAGATTGAATTTTCCAACAAACATCTCGAATATGCTTTGACGTGGTTTGCATTGGCGGCAATGACCCCGATTTTACTGATATTCTGGCTCGTGCGCCGCAAGAAAATTCAAAAACTTGCAACTGATCAAAGTGCGCACTAGTGTGCGCTCGACTAATTTCACGGATTGAATAATGCATTATATCAGCACACGCGGCCTCGCGCCGCGCTTGGGATTTTGTGACGCTGTCCTTGCGGGGCTTGCGCGAGATGGTGGACTTTATCTGCCCCAAACGTGGCCACAAATCGATCATACGCAAATTGGCGCGATGGCCAACAAGCCTTTCGCCGATGTCGCGTTTGAGGTGATTTCGCCCTTTGTTGATGGGGAAATCCCAGCGGATAAGTTGCGCCAAATGCTCAATGAAGCCTACGGCACCTTCCGCCATTCAGCGGTAGCTCCATTGGTGCAAACAGACGAGGGACACTTTGTCCTTGAACTGTTTCACGGCCCCACATTGGCGTTTAAAGACGTAGCGATGCAGTTTTTGGCCCGGGTGATGGATCACATTTTGGGTGAGCGCGATCAACGCGCCACCATTGTTGGGGCGACGTCTGGCGATACCGGTTCTGCAGCGATTGAAGCATTTAGAGGACGCGACAACACAGACATCTTCATTTTGCACCCAAAAGGCATGGTGTCGCCGGTGCAGCAGCGACAAATGACCACCGTGCTTGACAAGAATGTGCATAATATCGCGCTTGAAGGAAACTTTGATGATTGCCAAACCATCGTCAAAGATATGTTCAACAACCACCATTTCAGTGACGGCGTGAACCTTTCTGGTGTTAACTCCATCAATTGGGGCCGCATCGTTGCGCAGGTTGTTTATTACTTCACCTCAGCGGTAGCGCTCGGTGCACCACATCGCGAAGTGAGCTTTACTGTACCAACGGGCAATTTTGGTGATGTATTCGCTGGCTTTGTGGCGCAAAAGATGGGCCTACCGATCAAACAATTGATCATCGCCACCAACGAGAACGATATTCTGCGCCGCACGATGGACACTGGTCGCTACGAGATGGACGGCGTTTGCGCCACCACCAGCCCATCGATGGACATTCAAATATCCTCGAACTTTGAGCGCTTATTGTTTGAAGCCAATGATCGCAACGCAGAAGAAACCAAAGCGCAAATGGATGGCTTAAAGCAATCCGGCAGCTTTGCGCTTTCCGAAAAAGCCCTAAAATCGATCAAAGCAAAATTTACCGCTGGCACCTCAGATCAGGCGCAAACCGCAGCGGTTCAACAAAACGTGCTCGACAATGCCGGATATCTCATGGACCCGCACACAGCGGTCGCCTACAAAGTTGCTCTTGAACGCGCTGATGCAACGACACCGATGGTGACCTTGTCTACAGCGCATCCAGCCAAGTTCCCGGCAGCAGTTAAGTCTGCAACGGGCGTAGATGCTCCGCTACCAGCTTGGCTATCTGATCTTTACGAACGCGAAGAGCGTTTTGAGGTCTTGGAGAATTCTCAATCCGCGGTTGAAGGGTTTATCAAAACTCATGCCCGCGCCAATAAGGAACAATAATTTGCCAGTTCGTTCAACCACTCTTGATAACGGTATGACCGTCATTACCCATTCAATGCCAAGCCTTGAAAGCGCATCAGTCGGCGTCTGGGCCAAAGCCGGTTCGCGTTGTGAAACCAAAGAAGAACACGGCATTTCGCATCTGTTGGAACATATGGCGTTTAAGGGAACACACACCCGTTCGTCACGCCAAATTGCCGAAGAAATTGAAAATGTCGGCGGCGATGTTAATGCCGCAACGAGCGTGGAAAATACCGGATATTTTTCTCGTATCTTAAAGGAAGATGTCGGTCTAGCCGCTGACATTCTTTCTGACATTTTACAAAACTCGCTGTTCAGCGCAGAAGAGCTACAACGCGAAAAACATGTGATCGTGCAAGAGATCGGTGCCAGCCATGATGCGCCCGACGACTATGTTTACGACCTCTTCCAAGACGTCGCCTATCAGGATCAACCGATTGGCCGATCCATTTTAGGCACAGTTGAATCTGTTGAAAATTTTACGCCAGATGCGATCCGAAACTATATGGAACGCACCTATGTTGGTGATTCAATGGTTATGGCTGCGGCCGGCAACGTCAACCATGATCAGTTGGTTGATATCGCAGCGAAAAAATTCGACGGCCTGAAAGCAACCGGCGCACCAGAACCTGTCGCTGCGCGTTTTGATGGTGGTGATATCCGCCTAGACCGTGACCACGAACAAGCCCATGTTTTGATTGGTGTTGAAGGGCGCGCCTACCATTCGGATGGATTTTATGCCAGCCAGATTTTGGCCAGCATTTTGGGTGGTGGCATGAGTTCCCGCTTGTTCCAAGAAGTGCGCGAAAAACGCGGGCTTTGCTACTCAATTTATGCCTTCCACTGGGCTTTTGCAGATAGTGGAATTTTTGGCGTATCAGCCGCAACGGGCGACGATGATCTTGGCGAATTGGTGCCGGTTGTTCTTGACGAGCTTAAGCAAGCAACGCTTAACATAACTGAAGAAGAAGTGGTCCGGGTGCGCAATCAAATCCGCGCCGGGCTGTTGATGTCGTTGGAGCGCCCTTCGTCGCGCGCAGGCCAGTTGGCGCGCCAACAGCTTTTGTGGGGTCGCCCCATTCCGCTTGAAGAAACCGTTGAGCGCATCAACAATATTGATGCATCACGGGTGATGGAAGTTGCTGCACAATTGTTCAATGGTGCAAAACCCGTCGTCGCCGGTATTGGCCCCATGTCGAATCTGGCAGACTATGACAAGATCGAGGCTCAACTTAAGTTTTAGCTCACTGCAAGGAACGTTATGGTGTTGCGCACCCTTTTTGGCAAAGGACAGCCCGTCGAATTGACCAGCAAGACTTTGTTGCTGCGCACACCAACACTTGACGATTTTGAACTATGGCGCACATTGCGCGATGAAAGCCGAAGCTATTTGACGCCGTTTGAACCCAAATGGAGTGAAACAGAACTCACCCTGTCATCATTTCGTGAGCGGGTGCGTCAGGCCGAACGCGCAGCGATAGATGGCTCAGCTTTCGCCCTCTTTATCCACGAAGTCAGTGGCGGGGACACCAAACTGGTCGGTGGCATAAACCTGTCAGACATACGTCGCCGCGTCGCGCAGTCCGTCAATATCGGCTATTGGATGGGCGAAACAAACGCGAACAAAGGCACCATGACACAAGCTTTGGGCATGACTTTACCTTTTGTTTTTGATCAGCTGGATTTGCACCGCGCCAATGCGGCGTGCTTGTTGGGCAACCAGCGGTCAATACGGGTGTTAGAAAAGAACGGATTTATGCATGAAGGGCATGCTGAGGGCTATTTGAAAATAGATGGAAAATGGCAAGATCATTTGTTGTTTGGCCTTACAAAAGAACGATTTGAAAGCAATAGAGCTGCCAGTTAATTGTATTTATCGGACTTATCTGGTTGATGCTGAGGCTGTTTCTCGCTACGAAAAAGATCACTGGGAGTAGTAATATGCGTTTTGAGCGGTTGCAGCGCGCAATTTTGGTGTTGGTCGTGCAAATTATGTTTGCCGCTGCTTCGGCAAATGCATGGGCGCTTGAAACGGTTGCCATCCCCGAAAATGTTGGCGCACTTGATCTGTCAGCAGCGTTAGAGCACCGCGACGGCAGCGATGGGCGTGTGCAATTGTCCACCGCACCCGACGCAGAAGGCATCGTGCGCCGAATTGAAGTGCAGGCAACTGAGCAAGGCACAAATCCCAATTGGGCGCTGATCGCCATTACCAACCAAAACGATGTGCAATTGGAACGGCTTTTGGTCGCCCCGCACTTCCGGTTGCCAGGCTCGGGTGTGTTTTCACCAGATTTGGGCGGCAAACGCATAAATGTTATCACCCCGAGCCAAGGCTTTCGGCCAGAGCGCATTGACGATAGGGAAGCCGACGTATTCTCCATCACGGTAGATCCCGGTGCCACGGTCACTTTGATCATGGAGCTGGAGGGCGCAATTGTTCCCGAGCTCTATATGTGGGAGCCCGCCGCTTACCGCGACTATGTGAACTCGTTCACCCTGTTCCGGGGTACGTTGTTGGGCATTTCTAGTCTGTTAGCGGTATTCCTAACGATCATGTTCGTGGTCAAGGGGCGCGGCATGTTCCCCGCAATTGCCATGTTTGCGTGGGCGGTACTGTTCTATTTGCTGGTTGATTTTGGCTTGATCGGCATAATATTTGAACTGTCCCCGGATCAATTGCGCACGTCCCGCGCCACCGCTGAGGCGGCCATAGCAACAACCCTGTTCGGATATCTGTTTATCTACCTCAATTTGCACCGTTGGCACCTGCGATTTATGCATTTGGCGTTGGCGATCGGCGTGGCGCTTGCCGCCTTGATGGTGCTGTCCTTCTTCCTACCGGTATTGTCCATTGGCATCGCCCGCACCATTCTTGCTGTAGTGGGTTTGTTTGGCATTCTAGTGGTTGGATTTTTGGCCATTCGCGGCTACGACCGCGCCATTATGATCGTGCCCACATGGATCATCACCGTGGCGTGGTTGGTCTTTGCCTACATGGTGGTCTCGGGCGGCATAAGCAATGATATTGCGCAATCTGCGGTCGCTGGCGGGCTTGTGCTCATCGTCATGCTGTTGGGCTTCACCGCAATTCAGCACGCCTTTACCGACGGGCAGGTGTCGGTCGGACAAGTGACCGATGTTGAGCGCCAAGCGCTCGCCTTGATCGGCTCTGGAGACTTTGTCTTTGATTGGAATATTGATCGAGATCGGGTTACTGTTTCAGAATCGCTTGCGGTGCGTCTTGGCGAATCCAACGAACATCTTCAAGGCGCGATCAAAGGGTGGCTTGACCGCGTGCACCCAGAAGATCGTGACCGTTTCCGCACAGCATTGGACACCCTTGTTGAGTTGAAGCGCGGCAAAGTATCGAGCGATTTCCGGATTATCACCCATGATGGCAGTTATCGAAATTTCCGCCTTCGTGTAAAACCCGTGTTGGGCAGCAATGGCGACGTGACACGGTGCGTTGGCACGTTACAAGACGTAACCGACGAGCGCAGCGCGCGTGATCGATTGATGCACGACGCGGTGCACGATAGCCTTTCAGGATTGCCCAACAAACAATTGCTGCTGGATCGCTTGGCACGCGCCCTTGTTCGCTCGCGTGAAGAAAAAGAAAACAAGCCCGCGGTATTTTTGATCGATATAGATGGGTTTACCAATCTTGATGAGCGTATCGGCAATGTGGCGGCTGACTCGGTGCTGTTGGCTATTTCGCGCCGTCTTGCGCGCTTGATGCGTCCGCTGGACACATTGGCACGTATCAATGGAGACCAGTTTGCGGTGGTGTTGGTTTCAGAGCAGAGTGCAACAAAAATCGCATCGTTTGCCGAACAAATGCGCAAATCGATCCGCGAGCCGATCAAGTTTGGTAGCGACGAGCTGTCAATTTCCGCTTCGATTGGCGTGACGATTTACGACAACAAGCCCAACTCGTCCGATAATGTTTTGCGCAATGCCGAATTGGCCATGATGTATGCAAAACGCATGGGCGGTGATCGAATTGAAGCCTATCGTGCAAACACCAGCGAATTGGGCGTTTCGCAAAGTACCTTAGATGTTGATCTTGAACGGGCAATCGATCAGCGTGAATTGCAAATGCATTTCCAACCTATCATCGATTTGGCAAACGGCGAGCTGGCGGGTGCTGAAGCTCTGATGCGGTGGAACCATCCAAATCGGGGGGCCATTAGCCCGGAAGAATTTATCCCGCTTGCCGAACGCAGTGGGTTGATCGAACGGCTTGGTCAAGTTGTCATCGAACAAACGGCGATCCAATTGCGCTCGTGGATGAATGCAACGGAGCTACCTGAGAAGTTTTTTGTGTCGCTAAACCTATCAGCGCAGCAGTTGGGAAATGAAAACCTGCTCAATGAGATGCGTACGCTGATTTCTGCCCATGGCGAGCTGGTTGAAAGAATGCTTTTGGAGGTGACCGAAAGCCAAGTAATGGCAAGCCCCGAGCAATCGGCCTACATTCTTGATGCGCTCAAAGGCATGGGTTTTCGGCTGGCGCTCGATGACTTTGGTGTTGGGCACTCTTCTTTGTCCTATTTGCACCGCTTCCCGTTCGATTTTGTCAAAATTCCATCGACATTCGTTCAAATGGAAGAACGTCACGGCATATCGCAAACCCAAATGCCCATCATGCGGGCTGTGATAAATCTGGCAAAAGAACTCGACATGAAAGTTATCGCGGAAGGCGCGGAAACGCCTGAAGAAGTGGAGCGGCTGAAGTCGCTTGAATGTCGCTATGTGCAAGGTTTTGCTTTTTCAAAGCCGGTGACTGGACCAGAAATTGTTCAGCTATTGAAGCGCAACTCGAAGTTGAGCTTTATCACCAAGGTCGAGTAGGTTTAGGCGTGGCCAGCGGTGCTTGACAGAAATGCAATATCGATGCCAGCATTTTTCAGCGCTTGTGTGTAGCGTTTGTCCATTGGTGTTGTGAATATCAAATCGGTGGACGCTGGTGTCGTAAGCCATCCATTGTCAAAAATTTCATTTTCCAACTGCCCGGGTTCCCACCCGCAATAGCCCAAAGCCAACAGTGCGTGTGAAGGTCCGTGCCCATCAGCGATAGATTTAAGCACATCCATGGTAGTGGAAAGGCAAAGCTCTCCTGAGATGTTGACCGAATTCTCAGGCGTTACGAAATCGGCCGTGTGCAACACAAATCCACGGCTGGTTTCGACCGGTCCACCCACAACAATCGGTTGATCATAGGCTGAGTTTTCTGGCGCGTCGTCTTCTTCAATCTTGATGTCAAACTGCGCCATCAGGTCTGCGAAGTGCAGGTCCGGCATCAGCTTATTGACCACCAATCCCATCGCGCCATCCTCCTCGCTATGCGAACAGATATAGACAACGGTATGGGCGAACCGCTCGTCTTGCATATCTGGCATGGCGACCAAAAACTGGCCACGAAGAGAAAAACTCACTTGAAAACTCCTACAATGTTCAAGTTTCGACTTTTTCAGATTACGCGCAAGAGGTAAACTTTCGATCACCAAAAGCTGATCGCGTTAAGCTTTTGTTTTTAATCTAAACAAGTTATCAAGAGCCCATGAACACTCGTTATTCCTGCTACTTCGCCCTATTGGGCCTATTATTGTTGCTCAATTCTGCACAAACTGTCTTTGCAGGTGAGACAGCTTGGGAAGATGTGGCGCCGGGTGCCCAATTGCGGCTGATCTCATCCAACCAGCTTTCCAAACAAGGGTATGTGGACGCCGCCATTCAGCTGCGTATGGAGCCAGGTTGGAAAACCTACTGGCGCATCCCCGGTGAATCGGGCATTCCGCTGACGGCAAGTTGGGATGGCTCAACAAATATCAACACCAGTTTATTGCAATGGCCCATTCCGAAGCGAACACTTGATTATGGGGTCATGGATTACGTGTTTGAGGGTGACCTGACCATTCCACTTAAAATCACGCTTGCTGATCTTGATAAGAGCGCGATTTTGAATGCCCGGCTAGTCCTTGGCATATGTTCAGACATTTGTGTGCCTGTGCTGTGGAATGGGCAATTGGAAATCGATCTAAACAAGCCTTCTGCGGGCCACGCTTTCCGGGTGACAGCAGCCTATGCCTATGTACCGGTTCTGGACGATCGTTCAGGCGCACCGTTTGCGCGGGTTGGATATAGTGCTGAACTTGATAAATTGGTCCTTGCTGCTTCTGCGGATCCGTTGAGCAACGCAACGTTAATATTGGATTTACCTAAAACAGCGCTTTTGTTCGATATGCCTCAATCTGGACCAGAATTGGGAACTATGACTGTTGCTAGTTTGGTCAATTATGATCTATCGACGCTGGTCAATCAAAATATACGTCTCACCTATGACAGCGCTGAGGGGCCTTTTACCAAATTGGTCCAAGTTGAAGTATTGTTAAAGGTCGATGGTGGGTTGGTCTTTAAGTAAAAAATATCCTGGCGCGATTGCCTTTGTAAAAGTGAGTTCAAACTATGCCTCTGGCGATTGGCGACAAACTGCCCTCAATTTCGATCAAACTTATTACCCCCTTAGGGGCCAAGGATGTCGATTTCGCTCAATATGCAGCAAATGGCACAAGTGTATTGTTCTGTGTGCCTGCCGCATTTTCGACTACTTGTCACAATAATCATCTTCCAGGCTACATTGCCAATGCAGAAAAATTTGCAAAATTGGGTATAAACCGTGTAGCCTGTTTATCGGTCAACGATCACTTTGTGATGTCCGTATGGGCAGAGCAAACGGGGGCATTGGGTAAAATTGACATGATTGCTGATGGCAACGCCGAATTGGCGATTGCGGTGCGCTCTGAGATTGATGCCAGAGCGGGTGGCATGGGGACACGTTTTGCAAGGTTGGCCTATATCGTTAAAAACGGGGTAGTTGCTGACGTGTTTGTCGAAACAGCTAAAGGTTCGACCGCGCAAACGGGCGCGGACAATCTTTTGCAGGCGATTGAAAAAATGAATGCGGCGCAGTCTGCGTGATTGTGAATAAAAGAGTGAGTGTTAGAATGTTGTCATTGAAAATAGGCAGAGCAATAGCGGTTGTGGCAACCGCGTCCTTGTCATTGAGCGCCTGTATTGGGTCGTTCGCCGGCGGCAATAATAATACCAACCAACTGCAAAACAAATCTGCGACACAAACTGAAATCGCCAATTCTGCCCCCACCGCTTTTCCAATTGTTGCCAGCGAATGTCCTCAGATTCGCGTTCGCTCTGGCGGTGAATCTTTTGGTGTTTACACCAAGGGCCAAATAGGCAATGCGAAAGAATTGCGCTACCAAGCCGTCATTGATAAACAATCGCGAAACTGCTTGGTGTCCAACGGCTTGATCACCGTTAAAATGGGCGTGGTTGGCCGTTTGCTAACGGGGCCAAAGGGAAGCAATGACACGGTTAATGTACCGCTTCGGTTCGCCGTAGAGCGCGATGGGCTGTCTGTCTTCTCGCAAAAGTATGATATCCCCATCACAATTACACCGCCAAGTCAGGCCGAAGAATTCATCAAAGTCGTCGAAAATGTAGCAATTCCCTATGTTGGCGGCGAAGAAATTATCATTTGGGTTGGGTTTGATCCAAAGGGATAAGCTCAAACTGATTGACCTACGCCAAATTGAAAGCTAATTTGGCGCTGCATTAGCGGGAGAGACTGGTCTTCCAGCGCCGAAGGAGCAACCGCCCCGGAAACTCTCAGGCAAAAGGACCGCTAAGCAAACAAAACTCTGGAAAGCGGAACAGGTCACCCTAGTTCCCACCGAAGGACGTAGCCGGGAAAATATCCCCCGGGAAATCTCTCAGGTAATCCGACAGAGGGGGCGCCAAGGCGACACTGGTAGGTCGCGCTGGTACCTTTTGTCGAGTTTAATGAGGGATTTGATGGCTGGGGCTTCAAACGAAAATCTTCTATCCACACCACTTAACGACACCCATATTGCATGGGGCGGTCGCATGGTTGGATTTGCTGGCTACTCAATGCCAGTACAATATAAGGGCGTCATTGCCGAGCATGAGCACACTCGCTCTGCTGCGAGCCTTTTTGACGTTTCACACATGGGGCAGGTCATTGTAACCGGTCCAGACCATGAAACCACCGCGCAAGCCCTTGAAAGCTTGATGCCGGGTGATCTGGTTGGTTTGAACCCGGGTGAAATGCGCTACACGCTTTTGCTTAACGACCAAGGCGGCATCGAAGATGATTTGATCGTCACACGCCCGATTGAAGCGGGCACCGACGGTGTGTTGATGATTGTCTTTAACGCAGGTCGCAAAGACCATGACGTGGCAATTTTGCGCGCCAACCTTGATCCAAGCATCAAAGTCGAAACCTTTTGGGACAAAGCGCTGATGGCTTTGCAAGGCCCAAAAGCGGCTGAAGTGTTGGCCCGCTATTGCGATCTCCCTTCAAAGCTAAGTTTCATGAATGCTGGTGCGACAAAAATCGAAGGCATCAACGTTTATGCGTCGCGCTCTGGTTATACGGGCGAAGATGGTTTTGAATTGTCTGTTGCGGCTAAGGACGCTGTAAAACTCGCTGAATTGCTCGTCAGCAATGATGAAGTTGAACCAGCCGGACTTGGCGCACGTGATAGCCTTCGCCTTGAGGCAGGACTATGCTTGTACGGCCACGATATGGACGATCAACGTGATCCGATTAGCGCTGGCTTGATCTTTGCCATTGGTAAAGGTCGTCGTGTCGAAGGTGGGTTTCCCGGCGCATCAACAATTCAAAAAATCATCAAAGACGGTGCAACTGAAAAACGCGCAGGCGTTCGTTTTACGGGCCGTTTGCCGGTACGTGAAGGCGCAGAGATTGTTGACGCTAACGGCAACAAAATTGGCGTGGTGACGTCGGGCACATTTGGCCCAACTATCGGCGCGCCGGTTGCCTTTGCTTATGTGCCTGCAGAATTTGCCAAATTGGGCACAGAAATAACAGCCATGGTGCGCGGTAAAGCGGTCATTGGCGTTGTCGAAAAACTTCCATTTACACCAGCAAACTATGTGCGTTTGTAAAACAGATATCGGAACAAGGGGGACCAAATGAGCGGTACACATTACACAGAAGACCACGAATATATCAAAGTTGAAGGCTCAACTGGCACAGTTGGCATTTCCGACTATGCACAAAACCAGCTCGGCGATGTCGTGTTTGTGGACGTGCCTGAAGTTGGCGCAAAGTTTGCCAAAGGTGACGAAGTTGCAGTTGTTGAATCAGTTAAAGCGGCTTCGGAAATCTACGCACCAGTTTCTGGCACAGTGATCGCGGTAAATGAAAAACTTGCTGAAGAGCCGGGTCTTGTGAATTCAAGCCCAGACGTTGATGGCTGGTTCTTCAAAATCGAAATTGATGATGCTGGTGACCTTGAAGGCTTGATGAGCGAAGACGCTTACAAAGCCCACACAGACGCTTAATTTTTCTAAGGGACATTCTATGCGCTACCTGCCGCATTCAAACAGAGACAGAAAAGTGATGATGGATGCCATTGGCATCCAGTCGTCCGACGAACTGTTCGCAAAAGTGCCAAACAAGGTGTTTAACAACGCCAAGATTGACTTGCCTGACCATCAGCCCGAATTTGTGGTTGAGGCGACTATTCGTCGCTTCGCCAATAAAAACCGCGCGGCAGGTGATGGCCCGTTTTTTGTCGGCGCTGGCGCATATCGTCACCACGTGCCAGCCAGCGTGGATCACTTGATCCAACGCTCTGAGTTTTTGACCGCCTATACGCCGTACCAACCTGAGATTTCTCAAGGTACGCTGCAAATGCTGTTTGAGTTTCAAACACAAGTGGCCAACCTAACCGGCATGGAAGTGGCAAACGCTTCAATGTATGACGGCTCGACCGCCACGGTTGAAGCCGTGTTGATGGCACGTCGTTTGAAACGTCGCCCGGGCATTGTGATATCTGGTGGCCTTCACCCCCAATATCGCGACACCGTTGCGACCTATATGGGCGACGATGAAGGCTTT
>NZ_JBLIAI010000016.1:0-52616 GCF_047634455.1 Maritalea sp. | reverse complement strand
AATTCGCTGGGGCGGCGGGAAACGTGATCTGGGCGATTTTCAAAAAATGGCGAGTCATTTCCTTGTTAGTGTCAAGCTGCGCGATCTGATCGAAGAGTTAGAACCGGGTGTTCACCAGTTTCAACCGATCGAACTCATTTGGAAAAAGGACGAGAGCCACGCCGCGGATTTCTTTTGGTTCAATCCGTGCAACCGTGTCGATGGTATTGATCGGACGCATTCCACTGCAAAGTTTGATGAAAAAACTGGCAAATGGAAATATGAGGGCGGGGAGTTTGTGGTGAACCTAGAGCAGGTTGCGGGTCATCACATTTGGGTCGATTCCCGGGCAAGTTTTGGCACCAACTGGGTTTCTGAAGCATTTTACAATGCAGCCCACCAAGCGGGCATCAAGGGTATTAAATTCACAATTCAAAAAGTGATCTAAGGGATCGCAGAATAAGTTTTTTACACGAGCATTTTCATTCAGCTCAAATTTCTAATTAAGGTATATTGTTATGGCATTTGATGGCGCCGGTAACGGGATAAATAGGCCCGAAACTTGGATGGGGATTGAAGAAATCCAACGTTCAAATGGCACACCTCGAACACCTTGGGACGCTGCGCACGGTGTCGGAGGTGCAATAAACAGGAGCCCCTAGATTTGTAGGCACTTCGTTTCTCAAAAGTCCGCACAGCCCACCTTCGGTTTCATAAGGCTCACCGCACCACCGTTATCTTCTCCGCCGCCCGCGTTACCGCCGTATACAAATGCCGGGCCCGGTCTTCGCGGAAAGCCCAGCTTTCGTCGAACAGGTAAACATTGTCCCATTGGCTGCCTTGGGATTTGTGCACGGTTAGAGCGTAGCCGAAATAAAACTCGTCATATTTTTGCGCTCGCCCCATCCCAATTCAGCTTCTTTGCCCTTGATAAAACATGAAACCATCCATAAGCTTTTTTTAGTTTAGAAAGTCAAATTATGGCATTTATATTCACGCTTGGTGTTTTAGCACTTATCCTGTTCATCATCGGCGTTTGGTTCATTTTTCGCCCTGCTTGGATGGGGTTCCGTGAACTAACTCTTTGGAGTTGGATTTCTATTTCGGTGAACTCAATCGGTCTTGGTATAGGAACGCTGGCCATTAGCATGACGGTAAATGCAGTTGAACTTCGGCGTTCAGAAGACATTCAAGTTCAAACATACATCGATCGCATCTCAGGAATTCTAACAAATAGCCAGGGTCAAACCCTCTCCCAAAGTGAACGTGCAATTGCCCGCGCGCACACAAATTCGGTCCTAAAATCAATTACTGGTGAACGTGCAGGGCGGGTGTTGAATTTTCTGAATGAACTCTCATTGATCCAAGGGTTGCAAGTTGAGCTGGAAGGTTTGAATTTGGCAGGTGTCACCCTCAAGGATGTGAATTTTGACGGCTTAGACTTTGAAGACAGTAACCTTGAGGGTGCCGACCTTGAAGGCAGTCAATTCAACAACGTCGATTTTGAGGGCACATTTTTGAAGAACGCTGACTTCAAACGCACAGATTTGCGCGGCGCAGATTTTACCGATTCAATCGGGTTGACCAAAAACCAACTGTCACTTGCGTGTGTCGATAAAACGACTGTGTTACCCACAAACATCTCGGGTTTTATTCCCGATGCAACACTTTGCGATGCAACTGATTAATCTGCCAAATGGCAGGTGTGCGCTCTGGTAAGAAATTATGTTTCCTGCCGCACAGTGCAGCCGCTCACCGCACCACCGTAATCTTCTCCGCCGCCCGTGTCACCGCCGTATAGAGATGCCGGGCCCGGTCTTCGCGGAAGGCCCAGCTTTCGTCGAACAGATACACATTGTCCCATTGGCTGCCTTGGGATTTGTGCACGGTTAGGGCATAGCCGAAATAGAACTCGTCATATTTTTTGCGCTCGCCCCAGCCCAGCTCTGCTTCTTTGCCGTGGAAGAATTTTTCGTGGGTGGTGACGTTGGCGCGGTTGAGGCGGTCGCCTGCATCGTCTGGGTTTAGCACCATGTCGAGCACGCCAAGGCCTTTATATTCAACGTCTTCTGCGATCCAGAGTTGACCATTCAGCAATTGCTTTTGATGGTTGTTGCGCAAGCAGATTAAGCGATCTCCCACAACTGGCGTTTGCGGCGGCAGGTTTTTCAGCGCCCGCACGCGGTCGTTATAGGAAATGCGGGTGGCGTTGGTGCCGCAAAGGATTTGCTCGGCCTCCAACACCTCTTCACGCGCCACCTGATTTTTGCGCACCACTTTGCTCTCGCCGTAGGTGCCATAATCTAGGCGGCCATTTTCACGGATTTCCAATGACAAGCGCACGATTGGGTTGTCTTCAGCTTGCCGATGGATTTCGGTCAGCATGAAATCTGGTTCTTGCTCGGTGAAGTAGCCCGTGTCGTGAATGGGGGGCAGTTGAAACGGATCACCCAGCACCAACACCTTTGTGCCAAACGACAATAGGTCTTCTGCCAATTGTTGGCCCACCATCGAAACTTCGTCGATTACGATCAGTTCGGCGTCACACACGTCGCTATCATCGTTCAGTTTGAATTGCGGGTCGCCTTGTTTGTCGTTCACAAACTTGTAAATCAGGCTGTGGATGGTCGATGCGCCTTCGCACCCGCGTCGGCGCATCACAAGGGCTGCTTTGCCCGTAAAAGCGGCAAACACAACGCTGCCCACCCCTTGCGCCAAATGCACCGCAAGGGTGGATTTTCCCGTGCCCGCCCAGCCAAAAAGCCGAAACACTTGCGGTCCGTTTTTGTCTTTTAACCAGGCATCAACAGCCAGTAGGGCTTTATCTTGTTGGGGTGACCATTGCATGAATGTTGGCTCAAGTTGGTGTTTAAGAAGCACCACCTTAGAGATGCAAAAGATTCGAGCCAACATTGGTTTTGCTATTTTGCTTCATCCGACAAACTTAAATCGCCAGATGCAACGTCAATACGCTGCGCGACGCAAATAATTTCAATGCGAATAAATGTTCCGTTGGCTTAGGAATTGACGCAAGGTGACCGCCAGACTCTGGTGAACTGCACGCAAGCCGACCAGATGATTGTTCAATTAAATGTAATAGATGTTGCGCATATTACAAAATTGTTAAGTAATATGTCCCATATGACACTACACGCATTGGCGCGGTAAAAGATTTGAAATTTGTAAAAGCTGTAAGTATCATGTTGCTCGGGCAAATCGGCCATACTGTCGATTGTTGGGCATCAAATTGGCGAAAGAGGGTGCCGACCAAACTTGCCATGAACATGAGTACGAGCCTTAATTATTGAAAGTATTTTATGAAGTTTACGACACCAGTAATGGGCCTATTTGTTGGAAAGGCCAAAGAACGTTGGCCGGGTAAGCCGCCGAGTGCGATCGCCAAGTTTGAAGCCAATGGCACGCAGCAGCTCATCGAAACGGGTTTTATGTCGGATGCTCAGGCGGATTTGCGTCTGCATGGGGGGCCAGACAAAGCGGTTCATCATTATCCGGCGGATCATTATTCAGCGTGGCAATCAGAAAAGTTTGAAACGTCATTTGCTTTTCGCGCTGGCAGTTTTGGCGAAAACATATCCACCGCAGGCATTGTGGAACACGATGTCTGTCTGGGAGACATTTTTGAACTCGGTACGGCCCGCGTTCAAATATCGCAAGGGCGGCAACCTTGTTGGAAACTCAACATGCATACCCGGGTGCCAGAAATCGCTCGCCATGTCCAACAAACCGGCAAGACGGGGTGGTATTATCGGGTATTGCAGCAAGGCGAGGTCAAGGTCGGGGATCAATTGAAGTTGATTGAACGGCCCGTCGAGCAATGGCCACTGGATCGCTTGATTAAGGCGCGGTTCGAACAAAATCTATCGCGAGATGTCGCCAAGGAATTGTCCAATATTCCAGAATTGGCAAAAAATTGGCGCCAGCATTTCTATAAACGTGCTTTCACAGAATTTGTGGAAGATCAGTCTCCTAGGCTGGTTGGTTAACACGACAAATGTTTGCCAAATTCCTACAAAATATTGGTGCCACTATGCCATATCGCATTGTAATAAAAAGATAAAATTGCATCCTCAAGTGTGATCAGTTTTCTCTTGGCAATTTCCAAAAGATATGCAAACCTAAAGGAGAACCACCATTTGGGCGGTCTTAGGTCGAGTTACCAAAACGTTTTGGAAATCCTTATTCAAGGTGAAAATCGGGTCTCGTGAGCTAGGACACAGCACAATGGAATGGTCGTGCAAATGAACTATTGAGTTATGCTCGACATGCGACGGGAGGAATGCATGAATAAAAATCTAATCACTGGTGTTTCAGCAGCGGTATTGTTGCTGGCAGGTGGCGCGGCAGCGTTTGCCGATAGCCACGTAATGGACCTGAAGGGTGAAACCATCAAAGTTTTTGGCCCGTGGCTAGGGGTCGATAAAGAACACATTCAAGCGGTGCTCGCGCCGTTTGAAGAGGCAACCGGCGCAGTAGTTGACTATGCCGGTTCCGACAGTTTTGAACAACAAATTGTAATTGATACGCAGGCCGGTTCTGCCCCTAATATTGCCATTTTCCCTCAACCCGGGTTGGCGGCAGATCTGGCATCTAAAGGGCTATTGGTGCCTTTGGGCACTCAGACTTCCGACTGGGTAAAAGAAAACTACGCAGCGGGCCAATCCTGGGTTGATCTTGGCACCTATGCCAATGCTGACGGAAACCCTGATTATTACGGGTTCTTCTATAAAGTCGACGTGAAAAGCCTTGTTTGGTATTCACCAGAAAACTTTGAAGATGCAGGCTATGCTGTTCCAGAAAGCATGGAAGACTTGTTGTCGTTGAGCGATCAAATTGTCGCTGATGGCGGCACACCTTGGTGTATCGGCTTGGGCTCGGGCGGCGCAACCGGTTGGCCAGCAACAGACTGGGTCGAAGATATGATGCTGCGCACCCAGCCACCTGAAGTTTACGACCAATGGGTGAAAAACGAAATTCCGTTTAACGATCCGCGTGTTGTGGCTGCAATCGACGAGTTCGGCAAATTTGCCCGAAACGACGCTTGGGTCGACGGTGGTTCAGCTGCGGTTTCTGCAACTGATTTCCGTGATAGCCCAAAAGGCCTCTTCTCAGTTCCGCCTAAATGCTACATGCACCGTCAGGCGTCCTTTATTCCGTCCTTCTTCCCTGAGGGTACTGAATTGGGCACAGACGCGGACTTCTTCTACTTCCCATCATATGCTGGGAAAGACTTGGGTAAGCCAGTTCTTGGTGCGGGCACATTGTTTGCCATTACCAAAGAATCAAAAGGCGCTCGTGCTTTGATCGACTACCTCAAAACACCTCAAGCCCATGAGATATGGATGGCGCGTGCAGGCTTCCTGACACCACACAAAGGTGTTGATTTGGACAAATATGCCAACGACACTCTTCGTGGCCAAGGCCAGATTTTGTTGAACGCAACAACATTCCGCTTTGACGGCTCTGATCTAATGCCAGGTGCTGTGGGTGCAGGATCATTCTGGACTGGTATGGTTGATTATGCCGGTGGTAAACCAGCTGCCGATGTCGCAAAAGACATTCAGGACAGCTGGGACTCGATCAAATAACTGATCCAAAGTAGATAGCCAGGTGGGTGCCAAAGCGGCTCCCTCCTGGCAACAAAGAAACTATCGGTGCACAATATTGGCGCATTTCGTGTTGATATTTTGGGGGGAGACCAAATGTTTGATCAAGTGCTGAGCGCACTCACCACAGTTGTCATTGGCGTTGGCGTCTGTATTTTTTATTTTTGGGGTGCAAACTGGGTCCTGGACCGTCTGCTGGGTGGAGACGATCAAACCTCTAAGCAAGACGGCCTTCGTACATCAATTCGCCCGTGGATATTTCTTTTCCCCGCGCTATTCTTTCTCTCACTCTATTTGATCTATCCGGTGTTCGCCACAGTGTGGCTGAGCCTGTTTGATTCAAGCGGAAAAGATTTTGTTGGCTTGGGTAATTTCATCTGGGCGATACAGGACGGCAACTTTTTGCAGTCGGTCTTTAACAACTTGCTCTGGCTCATTATCGTTCCGATTGGCGCCACTGTTTTTGGTCTTGTCGTCGCGGTGATGGCAGACAAGCTCTGGTGGGGAAACTTCGCCAAATCAATGATCTTCATGCCCATGGCCATCTCGTTTGTTGGGGCTTCGGTGATTTGGAAATTCGTTTACGACTATCGCTCAGGCGACAGCGAACAGATTGGCATATTAAACGCCATCGTCAACGGCATGGGGTTCGAGCCCCAAGTCTGGCTGCAAATTCCGATTTGGAACAGCTTCTTTTTGATGCTGATTTTAATCTGGATTCAAACAGGTTTCGCCATGGTGATCTTGTCCGCCGCTTTGCGCGGCATCCCGGAGGAAACGCTTGAGGCTGCGCGCATTGATGGCGCGAATGATCTGCAGATTTTCTTCTCCATCATGATCCCGCAAATCTTTGGCACCATCATCGTGGTATGGACCACCATCACCATCGTCGTGCTCAAGGTTTTCGATATTGTTTTGGCCATGACAAACGGCCAATGGGACACCCAAGTGCTAGCGAACCTTATGTTTGATTGGTTGACGCGCGGCGTGGATTTCGGGCGTTCTTCTACGATCGCATTGGTGATTATGATCGCCGTGTTGCCGATTATGATTTGGAATATTCGTGAAGCCAACAAAGAAGAGGGGACACGATAATGGCAAATGTCGCTGTTGCACAAATGCCGATTAACTCACCCTCCATATTGGCAAAAATTGATTGGTCAAAGCTGGCCACGCACATCGCACTTCTATTGCTGGTCATTGTCTGGACGCTGCCCACTGCAGGGCTGCTGGTTTCCTCCATCCGTGACAAAGATCAGCTTACCGTCTCCGGTTGGTGGTCAGCCCTTACAACCACCGAACGAACCGGAGGCGGCCGCACATTGGCAGCGGATGCTCAAATTGTTGAAAATGGCAAATTTGTCATTTTGGGCAACTTGCTGTCAGAAGATGAGCAGGGGCGCACAATTTCGGCGTTTGGCCTCACCAATAATAGTTTTGGCGACAACCCGGTTGGCACCAGCATCACGCCAAAAGATGGAGGCGAGCTGACGGTAAATGCCGACGGTTCCTACCGCTGGGTTTCTGACACAAAGTTTGATTTCTCGCGTGGCCAACGGGTGCTCTATATGGCGCAAATTCCACCGCGCTTCACGCTGGACAACTACTGGGAAGTGCTTGAATCTGAAGGCATCGATCGCTCTTTCATCAACTCGTTTACGGTGACCATTCCAGCGACCATTATCCCAATCCTTATCGCGGCATTCGCAGCCTATGCGTTGGCTTGGATGCAGTTCCCCGGGCGCGGCATAATTGTTGCGGTGGTTGTGGGCCTATTGGTTGTGCCACTGCAAATGTCCCTCATTCCGATCCTGCAACTCTACAATAATGTCGCGCCGTTCTTTGGTGTTGAAGCCAAATCCTATATCGGCATCTGGCTGGCACATACGGGCTTTGGTTTGCCCCTAGCGATCTACTTGTTGCGCAATTATATGGCCAGTTTGCCTAAAGAGATCATGGAGTCAGCGCGCATGGACGGCGCGTCGCATTTCAAGATTTTCACCACCATGGTGTTACCGCTTTCGTTCCCTGCGCTAGCAAGTTTTGCCATCTTCCAGTTCCTATGGACCTGGAATGACCTTTTGGTCGCAACGGTATTCTTGGGCGCTGGTGATAATGAACTGGTGCTCACAGGTCGCCTACGCGAACTGATCGGATCACGCGGCGACAATTGGGAAATCCTGACTTCTGGGGCATTCATTTCCATTATTGTGCCGTTGATCGTGTTCTTTTCCCTTCAACGCTATTTCGTGCGCGGCCTATTGGCCGGATCGGTCAAATAACATTGGATCAAATCAAACAAACCAAAAAGGCCCGGGAAATCTCCCGGGCCTTTCAATTGGTGTTTTGCGGGCAACTTAGTTAGCCCAAGTTGTATATCCCAACTTCATTGTGGTGCCAGTATAGCCGTTCAATCGGAACTGAGAGATGCGGCCTTGGTTGGTTTTCACACAAACATATGAGCCAACGGGCAGGGTCCAAATTGAGACCTGGGCAGTTGAGAATGCCTCAGTTTTACAGCCGGAAAATCCACGGTTTGATTTGTCGCCGACGGCCAGTTTCGCGCCATTGATCGGCTTGATGTACTTTTGTACAGCGGTTACTGCACGATACCAGATGTCTGCACCACCGCCACCAATTGCGCCATTGTCTAAGTTCGCAGTGTAAGTTTGCTGTAAGTTAATCGGACCGGTTGAAAAGGTCACCGGAGCAATTGGTAATACGGGAAAGACAGGTGGCACAACAATTCCAGTGAATACACGCACCGATGATGCCTTATTGCGAATAGTGTTCGGCAACACAGGTTTTGAACTCGTGTAGGTCTGGCATATACCTGTCAAATTTGCGTTTCGGCATAGTTTAGCCTTTGCGCTACCGTGTAATTTCACAGACGCAATATTGTCGTTAAATGTTGCGTCTAGTGTGTTCAGGGTAGCCGGACCATGGCAGAATTCGGAACCCGTAAAGTTTGTGCCAGTATAAAAGCACGCCACATTGCCGGCCGGTGGGGCTGGAGGTGGGGGCGTTGGTGTAGGCGTTGGTGTTGAAATTTCTGCATCACCGCATTTAAGCGTCAAGCTTGGACCTGACGGCGTAATGGTGAGTGCAAATGCGCAATCAGGGTCAGATGATCCGCCGCTACCGCTTGCCGGGGTCAAATAGTTTGAGCTCACCCAGCCATCAGGGCCTGTGTGCTCAATATAGCACCAGCCATTGGATACGCATTCATTCACTTCAACAGTCTCGCCCGGTAAAAGGGTGTCGACTACACCGTAAGATGTTCCCGGCCCTGAACGTACATTCAACGCAGCGGTCGATTGTGCTGAGGCGGCAAACGCTGCGCCACTTGTTGCGATAATGGCGGCTGCCACAATAACAGCGCTCATTGTAATTTTTAGAGTATTCATTTTCCTTGCTCCCAATCCAAATGTTTTGCCCGTTGTTGGGCTGCCCCGATGACAACTAGAAAAGCGAATTGCGCCTGAACGGTTTCTGAACGTGGGGTTCAGGCTTGTTCAGATAAACGATGTTGCTTCAATTTTGGGTGGAGAACTTGATGTAATCATTGGGAAAAATCGCTCGCCACACCCGCCATAGCAAAAGGCCATGTTGCTACTGTGTCGACAATTTCGACCACTTGAGGGGCGTTCTCTTTAATTAATTGGCGACGCAAGACCAGTTTGTCATGCAACAGAGGGTCCTGTCCACAAACGCTTTGTTAGTTTCTGGACGCATTATTTGTTCCATATGAAGGTGGCGGCGTGAACAATGAAACAACCAGCCAACTGTCCTGACACTTTGCCGCAAATGCCAATGTTTGGGCAGCTATTCTCTCACTTGTCAATTTCTTGATGGGTGACGAGACGGTGCAAATAGTGCTTATCGCGTTCATTATCGTACAATCTATTCTGGCGATTTTTTACACCAAAGCGCTAGAAATTCGATAAACAGCAAGTTCAGGTGTCTTCCACCACAAAGTGAGCGGGCACCAAGTTGCGTGGCAAGTTTGGCCGTAGACTGAAGCGGGCGGGGATCAGCTCACCTTCAGGTGGACCCTTTTTTTGAATCTGTTTCATCAACTGCCGCACCAAAGCGTGCCCGCTTTCATTCAGTGGTGAGCGTGCGAAACTGATTTGCCCTTCCAGCGAGGTGAGGTCCACATGGCGCAATTCGTCATCCATCGTGCCAACTTCTAAGTTTTTGCCGATTTCACGTCCCGAACTGGCGATGGCTGCTTGCCCTTCCACCGCCATAACGGCGGACGAGTACAGAATGGCGGTTACATGCGGGTCTTCCAGGGCCTTTTTTGTGAGTTGGTAGCCAGCATGAACCATCGGGTGCACGGCATTGAACACCGTTAAAGCGTCACGATTTTCCCCCATCATTTCAAGTCCATGCTCGGCTCCTAATCTGCGCTCAAGAGCAAATGTGTAATGTTCATCGCCATTGATGAAGGCGATTTTCTTATGCCCAGCACCAAGCATCAACCGGACGAATGTTTCAAAAATGCCAAAATTGTCGATGTCGACCCAGGCATATTGGTCAGCGCGTTGTTCGCTACCATGTACGACAAACGGCTGGCCCGCCTCCAATAAATAAGTGATGCGGTCGTCGTTTGGGCGGGGCAATTCAAGAATGAATCCATCAACACTCTGATCTTTGACGTACCGGTTGAAAAGTTGGGGGATCTCTTTGTGGCTGCCAGATGCGAACACCACATCATAATCGTAGTGCTTTACCTCGCGCAGCACCCCTGCAAATACTTCAACAAAATGCGGATCAACAAAATATTGTGCCCCATCTTCTTTTATCCACCCGATGGAATGGGACCGCTGCGTCACCAATCTCTGAGCATTCCGGTTGGGCGTATAGCCCATTTCTCTTGCAGTCTTTTGCACCCGTTCGCGCGTTTTTGCGCCCACATCGCTATAGCCATTTAGCGCGCGTGAAATGGTCGTTATTGACAAATCAAGCTTGCGGGCAAGGTCCTTTATTGTCACCTGATTTTGCTCTTTGTTGCTCAATTGACCTGCTTTGCGAATTTTTTCTCAAACGATTTTCCCAACTAATCCCGCCTCGGCGCGGTCTCTGGGGCAAAAACTCATTGCCAACTTCCAACAAATGGTTGACGAGGGCAATCCATGTTGGTTAGAAATAGTCTACCAAAACGTTTTGGAAGCCCTGAAACCAACGATAATCAACTTGGTGCAAAATGGCAAGAACGGCCATGTTCACCACAGGAAGTGGCAAGAAAGACCATTGATGAATCATATGACCCAGCCTGATTCTCACACCGCCGTCAGACTGACAAAACAAAAAGACTGGTGGCGCGGTGCTGTCATCTACCAGATTTACCCGCGTTCGTTCCAAGACAGTAGCGGCGACGGCATTGGCGATCTCAATGGCATTACCGCTCGTTTGGACTATGTCGCCAAATTGGGCGTTGATGCGATTTGGCTGTCTCCCTTTTTTACGTCGCCAATGAAAGACTTTGGCTATGACGTATCTGATTATCGTGGCGTTGATCCGATTTTCGGAACATTAGAGGATTTTGATGCGCTCTTGGCAGAGGCACATCGGCTTGGGTTGAAGGTCATGATCGACCAGGTCATCAGCCATACGTCTGATCAGCATGACTGGTTTAAGCAAAGCCGCACCTCGACAAACAATTCAAAATCGGATTGGTACGTGTGGGCAGATGCAAAGCCAGATGGGACGCCACCAAACAATTGGCTTTCGATTTTCGGTGGTTCGGCTTGGACGTGGGACCCGCGTCGCTGCCAATATTATTTGCACAATTTTCTGGTCAGTCAGCCTGATTTGAATTTCCACAATGAAGAGGTAACTGCTGCATTGCTCGACGAGGTGCGGTTCTGGCTTGACCGCGGGGTCGATGGTTTCCGGCTCGATACCGTGAATTTTTATGTGCACAATCAAAGCTTGGGCGACAATCCAGCTCTGCCAAAAGACCAGATTAACGCCACGATCGCGCCGGCGGTGAACCCCTATAATTGGCAAGATCATATCAACGATAAGAGCCGTCCTGAAAATATTGTTTTCCTAAAGCGCCTCCGCGCATTGCTCAACGAATATGACCACATCACCACTGTCGGTGAAATTGGTGACGCCCAGCGTCAGTTGGACATTATGGCAGCTTATACCTCTGGCGGGGATAAGTTGCACATGGCCTATACGTTTGATTTTTTAGGCGGCGATTTCAATGCCAAATATTTTGCCACTAAGATCACCGAACTCGAAGCCATTCTAACCGATGGTTGGCCGTGTTGGGCCTTTTCCAACCACGATGTGATGCGCCATATTTCGCGCTGGGGCATTGCGCCAGAACGCCAACGTGACTTTGCCAAACTCTCAGCCGAGTTGCTGCTTTCGTTGCGCGGGTCTGTTTGTCTATATCAAGGCGAAGAGCTGGCGCTGCCAGAAGCTGAGGTCGCTTTTGATGATTTGGTCGACCCATATGGCATTGAATTTTGGCCAAACTATAAGGGCCGCGATGGTTGTCGCACCCCAATGGTGTGGGAACATGAAGGTGGACAAGCCGGGTTTACCACCGCTAACCAGACTTGGTTGCCGATCCCGGTTGAACATCAACGCCGTGCTGTGAATGCGCAAGGCGATGGGTCGGTGCTTGAGCACTATCAATCATTCCTGCGCTTCCGCAGTGCGACACCTGCTTTACGCGAGGGCGATATACAAATTATCGAGGCGACAGAGCAGATATTGGCTTTTGAACGACAGCTCGGCAGCGTCAAAATATTGTGTATATTCAACATGAGTGACCAAACTGCCAGCATTGAATTGTCCGAACTTGCAGATTTTGCCAATGCGGCGCGCAGCACCAATGCAATAATTGATGGCAAGGTGATTTCTTTGCCGCCCTATTCATCCTATTTTGGCGAGAACGCCAGCTAATCCATCGTTTCAGGGGAGGGAACATGGCCGACATTAAGATCACAAATCTCAATAAGTCATATGGCAAAGTTCATGTGTTAAAGGACATCAATCTCGAAATCAATTCGGGTGAATTCATTGTGTTCGTGGGGCCTTCGGGTTGTGGCAAGTCGACGCTTTTGCGCACCATTTCGGGGCTTGAAACCATTACCGGCGGTGAGCTGGAAATTGACGGACGTGTCGTCAACGATGTTGCGCCATCCAAACGCGGCATCGCAATGGTCTTCCAGTCTTATGCGCTTTACCCGCACATGACGGTTTATGACAACATGGCTTATTCCCTCAAAATTCAGAAGCTGCCGAAGGCCGAAATTAAGGCAAAGGTCGAAGCCGCAGCGGCGAAACTGCAACTCACCGATTACCTCAAACGCCTCCCCAAAGCCTTGTCCGGCGGTCAGCGCCAGCGGGTCGCCATTGGCCGCGCCATTGTGCGGGATCCTAAAGTCTTCCTGTTCGACGAACCCCTTTCTAACCTTGATGCGGCGCTACGCGTGAAAATGCGTATGGAGATCGCTGGGCTTAAAGAGCAGCTGCCCGGCACCACCATGATTTACGTAACCCACGACCAAGTGGAAGCGATGACCATGGCCGACCGGATTGTGGTGCTGCGCGACGGCGTCGTTCAGCAAGTTGGCACCCCGATGGAGCTATATGAAACACCGCAAAGCCTGTTCGTCGCGGGCTTTATCGGCTCCCCGAAAATGAACCTTTTGACGGATCAACGTGCCGCCAAATTTGACTGCACCACTGTTGGTATCCGCTCTGAACATCTCGATATTGTTGAGAGTGGCGGCGATTGGGAAGGCGAAGTGGTTCATACTGAAATCCTTGGTTCTGATACATATATTTACCTCAATATTGGTGAGGAAGATTTGTTCGTAGTGCGCCAAGAGGGCAACGCACCTGTTAAGGTCCATACTAAAATCGGCGTCAAAGCGAAGGCGGGCCGCCTGCACCGATTTGATGCTGAGGGTAAGCCGATATAGGCTTGTCGCGCCCCGGACTCAATGCGGGGGTCTCATTGTAGTGAAGTACCCCCCCCACCCTTAATCCCTCCCCCTTGTGGGGAGGGATTAAGGGTGGGGGCTCTTAAGAAGATGGTCCCGCATCAAGTGCGGGACAGCCTATGGGTTTGGTAAACCTGTTGCTACAAACTCAGTGGCTTCCCCCGGGCTTGATCCGGGGCCAAACGGGGTCCCAGTGCGGCGACGGCGGCGCGAATTGTGCTCTAACTCACGGTTTTGGCAGCCGCTTCAAACAGCGTTTGCCAACCCACCCCAGCGGTAAAGATCGCCGCCAATTGCACCAAAATTGGTTTGTCTGGCGCGAAGCTGTTTTTGTAAACGCCGGGTAAAATCATGATGCCCATGACAATCGAAAACGCCAGCAGCGGGCCGAGCTGCCCTAAGTCCAAACCAAAGCTTTTGCTGGTAATATAGCTCTTAATAAACGGGTCCGCGACAATGCCCAATACAAGCGCAATATATTGCGGCCAAACGGGCGCAAATGTCGGCGGCGTTGACGCGGCTGGTGCACCGGGCGCTGCCGGATCAACCATGGTTTGCAACCCCAAATCTCGTGCTGTTTTTTGCTTTTTGCGTTCGTTGGATTGTAAATCAAAATACTCAAAAATTCCATTCATGGCGCCCTCCCAATGCTTAAATTATAGCTCAACTATAACAAGCGGGAATAAGTTCGCCAATGAGGTGCTTCAAATCCCGATATCGTAAAGCCCCAGCGCCGGGCCAACACTGTCCTCTTCATAGCCGAAGTGCGACAGTAGTAGTTTTTCAAGTCGTTCATGTGCCGCAACGGTGGTGTTGAACTGAGCTTCACCTGGATTGTTAATCAACTTTTCGGCTTCGTCCAACAGCGCCAGCAACAGGGCATGCACCACTTCATGCTCTTCGCGCAGGCGCGCAATCACTTTGTCCAGCGACCCATCTCGCCCTTCTAGCGCGGGGAACATGTGTGCGTCCTCAATTGAGTGGTGCCCATTGACCATTTGGCAATGCTGCCCGCACAGATTGCCGAACACACGATAGTTTTCAACAATTGGATTGTCCTTGATGTGTTTGTGCAATTCGCTGGCGCTGGTGTCGCCCTTTTGCACCCCTTCAAGCATGGTCCGCATCATGCGCATATTGCGCCGATGGTGTTCGTGAATAGCCCGCAAATGCCGCATCGGCTGGCGCTGCTGTTCGGTCAGGTCTGGCACTTCAGGAACGGCCGGGCGGGTGTTATCGTCAGGAATCATTATGTTGCTCATGGGTTGAGTTTAATGGGTTTGTTGCGCGCTTTCCATCTTTTCGCGCCGCCGGGGACGTGTCTTTATTTTGATCCCGGCTCGGGGCCGGGACGGCCCCAAAAGGAGTAGTGTAGCATTTCCTTCTGGCTTCCCCGGACTTGATCCGGGGTCTCATTGTAGTGAAGTACCCCCCACCCTTATTCCCTCCCCACAAATGGGGGAGGGAGACATTTCTGTTGTGCCGCTGGGTGATCGTGTCTTTGAACTGGTCCCGGATCAAGTCCGGGACAGCTGGAGGAGGGCCGACGCATGTCCGCGCGCTGAGCCTCTCCGGACAATTGGTTGGCGTTCGCGCTGCGCATACTGCCCGAGGGCGACGGGGGATGACGCTCGGATAGTGAGGTGGCGCAAGTGTGAAGGCCTATCCTCCCTCCCCCTTGTGGGGAAGGATTAAGGGTGGGGGCCAAGGCTGTCCTCACAGTGAGCTTGTTGAATCATGGAATTTGATCCCGGTTCGGGGCCGGGACGGTCAGATGAGGGGCGACGCTGCCCGCGCGCTGAGCCTCTCCGGACAACTGAATGGCGTTCGTGCCGCGCAGGCTGATCCGAGCCTATATATATAACCGTGCATCTAACAACCGCCGTGTGATTTCCGCCTGTGGCGCCTCAAACACATTGTCCACATCGCCTTGCTCGACGATCTTGCCTTTGTCCATCACCAACACTCGATCCGCCACGGCGCGGACCACGTCTAGGTCGTGGCTGACGAACAGGTAGGCAATGCCGTAGCGTTCGCGCAGGTCGGCCAGCAGTGCCAGCACATCACCGCGAATGGAGACGTCGAGAGCGGAGACGGGTTCGTCCAACACCACCAATTTTGGCCGCAGCACAAGGGCGCGGGCGATGGCGAGGCGTTGGCGTTGGCCGCCCGAAAAGGCGTGCGGGTGCCGGCCCAGCATGTCAGGGGCTAGGCCCACCCGTTCAAGCGCAATATGCACCCGTTCGCGTCGTTCAGTGTGGCCCAATTCGGGCATTAAATGCAGCGGTTCGTATAGTGATTGTGCCATGTTAAGGCGCGGGTCAAAGCTGCCAAACGGGTCTTGAAATACCATTGACAGTTCGCGCCGAGCCTTATTTGGCATGATGCCCAACTGGCGACCATAGGCGTGGCCATCAAAGGTGATCGTGCCGCGTTGTGCGGTTTGCAGCCCGGCAATAATCCGCGACAAGGTGGTTTTGCCACAGCCCGAAGGCCCCACTAGTCCCACGACTTCCGCTTCGCCAATTTCAAGGTTGATATCGTCCAAGGCTTGCACATATTGCTTTTGCGCCCAAAACGGGCTGGGCAGGCGGAACCGCCGCGAAATCCCGTTGAGCTGCAAAATCGGCTTGCCTGTTTGTAATGCGGTGGCGCGACGACGGGTAGGGCGGGCCGCCGCGATTAAGCGCTGCGTATAAGCTTGTTTTGGTGCACTGAGCAGCGTTTGGGTGGGGCCATCTTCCACATGTTTACCCTTCTCGAGCACGTACACATGTTCGCACAGGGCGGCCACCGCGCCCAAATCGTGCGAGATGAACAAAAGCGCCATATTGTGTTTGTCGCACACCCGGCGGATCAGCGCGATCACTTGCGCCTGGGTGATCATATCAAGGGCTGAGGTTGGCTCGTCCGCAATCAACAATTCAGGTTCGCCCGCCAAAGCAATCGCTAAGCCAATGCGCTGGCGTTGCCCGCCGCTGAGCTCGTGCGGATAGCGTTTGGCAACAGTTTGCGGCAGGTCAACTTCGGCCAATAGTTCGGCAATTCGCGCATCAAAATCCACGTTGGGCAGATGCAAATGCAGGGCCTCTTTGACTTGATCACCAACCCGCATCAAAGGATTGAGCGCTGTCATAGGTTCTTGAAACACCATACCGATATGCCTGCCGCGTACCATCTCCCCGGCGGGCCAAGTGCGCAGGATTTGACCGCGCATGCGCGCGCTATCAGGTAGCAGATCAATGATTGCCAGCGCGGTGAGGCTTTTGCCTGATCCGCTTTCACCCACCACGCCCACGCGCTGACCCGGCGCGATGGACAGGGAAATATTTTTCACTACCTCATAATCGCCGAATCTGACGACCAAGTTTTTCACCTCAACCAGCGACATCAATGCCTCCGGCTTTTGAGAGCTTCGGGTCCAGCGTGTCACGCAAACCATCGCCCAATAGGTTGAAACTGATCACCAACAGCACGATCGACATACCCGGAATAATCGCCTGCGTCGGGAAACCGAAAAAGAAGCTTTGCGCTTCTTTCAGCATCAGGCCCAAACTGGTGTCGGGCGGCTGGGTGCCCAAGCCGATATAGCTCAGCCCCGCTTCGGCCAATATGCCGAGTGAAAGTTGGATGGTCGCTTGCACAATCAACAAGCTTGCCACATTTGGCATGATATGCCGCATGCTGATCTGGGCGTTCGACAGGCCCGACAATTTGGCCGCGTCCACATATTCAAGCGTCCACAGGCTTAGCGCGCCGCCGCGGGCAACGCGGGCAAAAACGGGAATGTTGAATATGCCAATCGCCACCATCGCGTTGATCGCTGAGGGGCCGATTAGTGTGGTGATGATGATTGCGCTGATGATGGCAGGGAAGGCGAAAATGAAATCATTGAACCGCAAAATTATCGCTTCCAGCCATCCCCGGTGTGCCGCAGCGGCCAGCCCCAACGGCACACCGATTAACGCACCGATTGCTACGGCCAGCAAAGCGACTTTTAAGCTAGATGCGATGCCCCGCATCAATAGGGAGAGCTGATCGCGCCCCAGATAATCTGTGCCAAGCCAATTGGCAGCGTTGAAGGTGCTAAACCGATTGGGAATGTCCACAATGTCGGTTGGGTATGGTGTCCACATCAACGAGATTATCGCCAGTAGAATGAACGCCGCACTGCCGAACAAACCGAGCCGGAAACTGGGGTGGGCGAGGGCGCGGGAAAAGGTGGACTGTTCAGCCATCATCGCGCGATGCTCCTGTGCGAATGCGTGGATCAACCAACGCATAGGCCAAGTCGACCAAGAACATCACCAAAATCACCATCGCAACCAGCACCAATATTGCGCTGCGCACAACGATTAAATCGCGGGCGGAAATGGCGCTGAAAATCAACCGCCCAAGGCCGGGCAAATAGAATACGTTTTCAACAATGATGGTACCCGCGATCAGGAATGCAAATTGCAATCCCATAATGGTCAGCACCGGAAGTAAGGCATTGCGCACCCCATGTCGCCATATGGCTTGACCCTTTGTCAGCCCCTTAGCCCGCGCCGTGCGGATATAATCCGCCTGCATCACATCCACCAGCGCAGTGCGCATGACCCGCGCTAGGATTGCTGCTTGCGGCAGCGCCAAGGCAACAGCTGGTAGCACCAGCGACCTGATGGCGAGCAATGGGTTTTCGCCCCAAGGCACAAAGCCGCCGGGCGGGAATATCCGCCATGTCACCGCGAAGGCGATCACCAACAGCATGGCGAACCAGAAGTTGGGAATGGCGATGCCCACCTGTGCTAAAATCATCGCCAAACTATCGCTTAACTTGCCGCGATTTTGCGCTGCAAAAATACCGATGGGCAAACCGATCAATGTGGAAAGCACGAGCGCGCCAACCGCCAAGGGCAGGCTAACTTGCAAGCGCTCTGCCATGAGTTGCGATACGGGCATGCGTTGGGAAAAACTGATGCCAAGGTCGCCACGAAACAGGCCAAAAAGCCAGATGAAAAACCGATTAAAGGCGGATTGATCAAGACCCAATTCGGTGCGTAATGCGGCCACCGCGTCGTCGGTTGCGTTGATGCCCAGCATGAATCGCGCCGGATCACCGGGCAGAATATCCAGCAGAAAAAATATGATCGCCGCAGCCACCACCAAGGTCACCGCGACGCCAAATAAACGTTTTGCTGCAAAGCCAATCATAGGGGACAATCGGCCTTGCAATCAGATCAAAGTCAAGTTCAATTTGTCCAACGAACAGCGGTCAAATCATTGCCTTCCACAGGGGAGTTTGGCCACATGCCTTCAAGGTTGGCACTCCAAACACCCGTTTTGGCCAGTTGGAACAAATAGCCGTTCACAGCATCTTCAGCCAATATACGCTGAGCAGCCTGCGCTAGTTGCTTACGTTTGGTTTCGTCAGCGGTCACGTTGAGCTTCTCAATAATCGCTTGAAACACCACATTGTCATACTGGAAATAATAGTCTGGGTTCGCGTAAATCCCGATATCAAACGGCTCCACATGGCTGACAATTGAAAGATCATAGTTTTTGGTTTTGAACACGTCTTCTAGCCACTGGCCCCATTCCACGTTGATCAGTTCTAATTCAATACCGATCTCACGCAATTGCGCGGCAATGATTTGACCGCCACGACGCGCATATGTTGGCGGTGGCAGTTTGATCGTGGCTTTAAAGCCGTCAGGATATCCCGCCTCTGCCAACAAAGCTTTTGCTTTCTCAATGTCACGCGGATAGGTGTTAAGGAGATCGACATAAAACGGATGGTGCGGGGCAAAATGGCTGCCAATTGGCGTGCCATAGCCAAACATCGCGCCATCAATGATCGCTTGCCGATCGAGCACGTGGGCAATTGCTTGGCGCACTTTCAACTTGTTGAACGGCGCTTTGCCATTATTGGTTGATAAAATGGTTTCGCCTTCAGTTGAACCGCGCACCACTTGAAAGCGCGGATCCGCTTCAAAGATAGTCAGCGCCTCTGGTGCGGGGAAATTGGCAAAGCCGTCAACTTCCCCCGCCAACATGGCGTTCTGTGCGGCGTTCGGGTCTGAAATGAACACGAAAGTTGCCTTATCAAGTGCAACGGATTTGCCTTTGTAATTGGCGTTCTTTTCTAAAATTACGCGGCTGCCTTGGTCCCAACGCACAAATTTGAATGGGCCGGTGCCAACAGGGTTTGACTGGTTTGTGTCTGCGCTTTCGGGTGCAACAATAACCGCGTCGCCTCGACCAATGTTGAACAAGAAGTCGCCTTGTGGTTGGGCGATCTTGATCTCAACTGTTGCAGGGCCAACAGCGTTTACTGACGTGATCGGGGCAAAGATGCCCTTTTGCGCATTGGTACTGTCAGCTGCGCGGGCGCGGTTAAATGTGAACACCACATCGTCTGCGTCAAAGCCAGTGCCGTCGTGGAATGTTGCACCTGTTTTTAGCGAAAATATATAGGTCATTCCATCATCAGAAATGGTCCAGGACGTGGCAAGCGAAGGTTGCACCGCGCCATTTTGGTCAATGCGGGTAAGACCCTCAAATATATTGGCATAAACCACTTCATCAATCGCGGCGGCTGCGCCAGCGGTTGGATCAAGGTGTGGCGGTTCTAAAACCATGCCAACAGTAATTTCACTGGCGAACGCGCCAATGGTCGATAGTCCAATCACCATCGCTGCCAGCAGCGATTTTTTGAACGGTTTTTCAATAATTTGCACTGTCTTCGATCCTGATTTGTTGTGGGTCAGACCTAAGTCTAGTTCTATCGGAAATGTTAAGAAAAGCAAAAGCCAACTTTGGTTGGGGGCGGTGTGCCATGTGGACCCTCGGATCTCAATTGCGCGCTCGTGCCGCGCATGCTGGCCCGGGGGAGACAGGGGTGACGATAGCGGATGCGGAGTACGATGGGTGTTGGGGAGGGCCGCGAACCTACTTAGCTTCCCCGGACCTGATCCGGGGTCTCGTTGCGATGAATACCCCCCCTCCCTTAATCCCTCCCCACAGAGGGGGAGGGAAACATTTTTTGTGCCGCTGTCGGGTGTTGGTGCAATAGTTTTGGTCCCGGCTCGGGGGCCGGGACGGACAAAGTAGTGTTGTACATTGCGTTCACCATTGGCTTCCCCGGTTCATTTTTCGCGCTCGTGCCGCGCATGCTGGCCTGAGGGTCACGAGGAATGACGTTTAGATAGCGCGGCGGCGCAGTGCGAATGCCTATTTTCCCTCCCCCTCTGTGGGGAGGGACTAAGGGTGGGGGGCTTTAAAAAAGATGGTCCCGGCTCGGGGGCCGGGACGGCCAAGAACCATTTTGGCATCCCTAGACCTGATCCGGGGGCAGTCTGAATGAGTTAGGCTCAGCGTGAGGGGTGGTCAAACAATCGCCCCTACCGCTCACCGCTTTGCAATTTTCCACCCAAAATGGCGGGCACCAACCCGATAGCCACGATCAAAAGCGCGGGTACAGCGGCGGATTCAAAGTTCTCAAGGCTGGCTTCAGCGTAAACATAGGTCGACAACGTTTCCAAACCCAACGGCCGCAGCAGCAATGTTGCGGGTAATTCCTTGATGGATTCAACAAACACGAGCGTTAGTGCTGCAACAATCGCTGGGCGCAAAGTCGGTAAATCAATTTCAATGAGAGAGCGCCAGCGGCTTGACCCCAACACGTGCGCAGCCTCAAGTAAATTGACGCCGCGTTTTTTCATCGCGGATTCAAGCGAATTGTGGCTGACGGTTAAAAATCGCACCGAATAGGCATAAAGAATGGCGATGGGAGAGCCGGACAAGACCAAGCCGACAGTGACATTGAACCATGCGCGGGTCGCGTCGTTGATCACACCATCCAAAAATCCTAACGGCACCAAAACACCGATGGCCAGCACTGTACCTGGTACCGCATAACCAAAGGTCGCAAGATAGGACATGTTGCGGCTGCCGTCCGCATTGACCATGCGCCGGGCGGTGAAATAACCAATTGCCACACAAATTGTGGCGCCGACCAGGGCCAACCAAACAGTGGTCCAAAGTGCTTCAAATATTTCGACGCCAACCGCGCCGCGAATCACCCGCACCATGGCGGTGGAAAGCAGTTCAGCAACGGGGACCAGAAACCCAAGGCCGACGATGATGGCACAAAATGCTAACGCGCCGATCGCAACCATTGGCGGCAGTTTCAAACGTGAAGGGGGGACGCGGCTATCGCGTTTAGTCAGATAGTCAAGTTTGCGCCGCTCATGTTGTTCTAGCCAAATCAGGCCCGCAATAATCACCACCGTGGTGACCGCCAACTGTGCGGCACCGGGCAAGTTGGACTGGTTGAGCCAAGTGGCATAAACTATGGCGGTTATTGTGTTCACGCCGAAAAATTCCACCGCGCCTACGTCGTTGATCACTTCCATTAGGGCAAGTGAAACCCCAACGATTAAGGCCGGGCGCGCCAGCGGCAATATCACATCGCGGAACGTGCGCCATGGGCCGGCACCAAGGGTGCGACTGGCGGCAACCAGCACACCCGATTGCATCAAAAAGAACGCGCGGCAACTCAAATAGACATACGGATAAAGCACAAGGCTCATCACAAAGGCTGCGCCGCCAATGGTGCGAAAATCTGGAAACCAATAATCCTGCACAGACGTTGCCCCGGTCATCATGCGGATCGCGGTCTGCAGCGGGCCTGTAAAGTCCATCACTTCAACCCAGGCATAGGCAGAAATATATGTGGGAATGGCGATGGGGAGAATGAAAGCCCACTCGAACAATTTGCGGCCCGGAAACTCAAAATTGGACACAAGCCAAGCGCTAAATAGGCCGATGAAACCTGTGAAAACGCCGACCAGTAACAGCAAAAGGCCTGTCTCGCGCAAGGCGACGGGCAGCATGCGCGAGAAAAGGCCACCTTCGGTGCCAAAAGCACCAAGCGCTAACCAGCCAAGTGCAAGGGTGGGCAACGCCATCAAGAAAATGACCGCGAGCTCAACAAAAGACAGGCGCGAAAGCGCGCCTGTTAGAAAGTTGTGAGCTTTGTCGCTTTGACCAGCGATCATTCTTCTCCAATCAAATCCACATTTACGCTTCTTGGTATAGCGGATTTGGGGTTAGTGCAAAGCCTAGTTTTGTGGACCTTCGTCAAACTTGACTTCGTCCACCAATTTGCTGGCGTCGTCGCGCTTGTCTGCAATCGCCACCAAAGCCAGATCGTCAGCTTTCAGTTCACCCCAGCTTGCAACCAAGTCAGATGACGCAACGCCTGGTACAACAGGAAACTCAAAGTTAGTTTCTGCGTAGATTGACTGCGCCTGTTCCGACAACAAGAACGCTATGAATTTTTTGGCATTCTCAAGGTTAGGTGCATTTTTCGCCAATCCAGCACCGGTAATGTTGACATGGGTTTTGCTGTTTTCGGCATCAGGGTAAATTAGGCGTACAGATGCGGCCCAGTCTTTTTGCTCAGGTTCTTCCTCATTGGTGACCATTTTGCCCATATAATAGGTGTTGCCGATTGCAATGTCGCATTCGCCGGAAAAGATTGCTTTGACTTGCGCACGGTCATTGCCAGTTGGCTTGCGCGCGAGATTGTCACGAACCCCTTCAAGCCATGTTTTAGTTGTTTCTTCGCCATAATTAGCAATCTGTGCGGCAACCAAGCCAATGGTATAAGAATGTTGGCCTGAACGTGTGCACACGCGGCCTTTCCATTTTGGATCAGCAAGGTCTTCGTAGGTCATGGCAGTCTCATCGACACGGTCTCGCGACACATAGAAAATCCGCGCGCGCGCTGATAATGCAACCCAAGCCCCATCCGGATCAACAAAATTCGATGGCAAAACTGACGTCAAATCTGTAGGAATTGGTTGCCAAATGTCAGCCTTTTTCATCGCATCCAAACGCCCAACATCAACGGTGAGCAATATGTCAGCTGGCGAATTTTGACCCTCAGAACTCAACCGATCTACAAGACCATTTTTGGCAAACAAAACGTTTGTTTTAATGCCGGTTTGTGCTTCAAAAGCGTCTGTTAGTGGCTTTAAAAGTTCGGGCTGACGGTAGCTATACACATTGATTTCTTCGGCAACAGCAACCGCGCCAAAAAAAGATGTACCTGCAATCAAAGTGGCGGCAAGCGATTTGGAAAAGTTCATTTTATACTCCAGTGCTATGAGGAATTGTTTCCCTCCGTTGCAGCGGTTTTGTTGGTTTTTTGCGCGCCCGTCAACGGTAGTGGTCAAGTCAAAACGCCCATTTTGCGGGATGTTTTTGGAACTATTCTAAACTGGAGTAGAAAACTCTATATATTTAAGTAATTCGGCTTACCGCGTTAAAGTTGATGGGTGCGTCAAAATGTCGCAGTTAGTTTAGTGTTCCCGTAACCCGATCAGCGGGAATCGCAAGTTCCATCAACATGCCCGTGCGTCCAACTTGGTCAAGAGATAGTGAAAACGAATTGGCTTTGGCCAAGGCGTGAGTAAGCGAAAGTCCAACGCCAGAACGCACAAAGTCGGCCGGCATATGGTCGTTGCCTTCAGGCTCATGATAAACGATAAACTGTTCGTGCCTGTCTTGGCCGTGCTCTCCCATATCGCGCACATGGATCATCAAATCGTCCTTGTCATCACGCACAGCGCTCAACACCACATTGCCGCCCGCTGGGGTCAGGGTCACAGCACTCGCCAGCAAATTCATGATCGTCTGGGTGAGCAGTTTTTCGTCGGCCTCAACAAAATAACTTGTTTCGGGGATGGCGCTGCGCACGAAAACTTGTTGCGCGTTGGCTTGTCCCCGGATGCGCACGATGCAACGGCTCAGCAACAGGCCCAAGTCTATCTTGTTATTCGAGATTTCCATTTCGCCAATATTGAGGCGGCTAAGGTCGTCAATCTCACCAATCACTTGTTCAATTTGCCGGGTTGCTGTCTGAATGTCGCCAATATATTCCTTATATCGATCATTCTCCACCGGCCCATAAGCTTCATCCTTCATCAGGCTATTGAAGCCTGCAATGGAGGCCAAAGGTCGGCGAATTTCCCGACTTAAGATCGGCAAGACGCTGTTCAGCTCGTCTTTTTGGTGGTCGATTTGTGCTTGATCTGCTTTTTCAGCGGACAACAGGCCAAATACCGAACTGGATGGATCTTCTGCGTCTGACAAAAACAGCTTTATCTCGCAATGCTCGGCGCCAGCAAATACCCTGATGGTGCCAATGTCTGTCTCCCCGGCGAGCACATTAAGATATGCGCCGCGCGTGTCGGCTGAAACATATTCAAGGATTGGCCGATTGCGCAGCAGGTCAATGGACGGCCCAAACAAACGACTGCCCTCTGCGTCCATATCCAGAACATAACCCGCGCGATTAAACTGGATATAACCGTTGCCTAATGCAGCCGCAATTTTGGCGAATTCGATCCCAGCGCCGTCGCGCTCCTGCGCGATAATGCCATTATTGTTCCGCGATGTTTGCTCTTCACGAGCCGTGAGCATGTAGCAATTTTGGCCCTGCCATACCGTTGTTTGCAAGCGGGCAACAACATCAACGGTTTCGCCATCTTGGCGCTGAATTTTGGCAACTGGCCCAAAATTGTCACCAGCATCATCGGCACGTGGCAAAATCGCATCCAAACCAGCGTCACGCAAATCATTGGTGGTGTTGTATCCCGCAAGGTCTGCCATTGATCGATTGGCGAACAAAAGTTCTTGATCTCTGAAAATCAAAATACCCAAAGGCAACTTGTTTAACACAAGTGCTTCGTCGCTCAGCGCCACCAACGAAGATGTGCCCGTTGTTTTGAGTTGCTGTTTTGAATTCATTGAAACAACTTTGCCCGGTTCGATATTAGCCGGGGTCGGCTTTGTATCGCTCGCAACGCTGGTTGCGTCCTTTGACTTGCGGCTATCCTCTGTGTTTACGCGCTCGTGCAAAATGCGCGACAATTCATCAAAATTGTATTTTGTGGTTTTGTCCTGGGTGATTTTTTCCCCATCCAGCACGCCCTGGTCAGCCTCACGCATGACATGGCTTGCGCTGATGCTCCACAAACCCAAATTTGCATCCTGTTCGGCTTCGCCATCGTCAAGCGCTATCATTTCCTCGCGGACCGCGCCCAAAGGTTCGTCGGTCTGCTCTATATCGATATCCTTCAAATCAGTGTTTACAGTCTTGTCGACTTCAAAATCGTCTGGATCTGAAAAATCCTCGTCGGGATCGATCCTGTTTTCAGCCAAAAGATCAGGGTCTTCTAATTCTGAGGTGGTGATGTTGTCATTCGAATTGTATAAATGGTCGATCAGTTCAGTGAGGGCAGACGGCGCTGGATTGGCGTTTTCATTTACTTGTAGCGGCGTGTCGTCGGCCTCGATCGTTTGATCGCTGTCTGATTGATCAGTTGTCTCTTTAGCAACAATATCAAGCGTTTCCAGATGAGGTAAATCGTAAGTGTCGTCCTCGACCGTGTCCTCTTCTTGTGATGTAGTGTTATCCGAATGTGTGACATTCCCTGTATCAAGTTCGGTTACTTCCAAGACCTGAGGTGCAGGAGCAAGTGCGTGCAGATCAAGCATCAACAATGTCGCACCGGCTTTCAAACTGACTTCAAGCGAACTTGCTTTCGTCAGGTCTGCAAACGAAGTTGTCACAAGGGCTTGCAGTGCGTCCTGATCGCCCGAAGCTGTGCCACCAGCAACAATTTCGTTTTCAGCGTTTAGGATCACATAATCTTGCGCCGGAGTGAATAATTGCTCATTGGCAACCAGTGCAAACGCGTCGCCATCGAATAGCCCAAAATCTATCGCATCGGTGGAGATGACAAGGAGACCGATTGTGCCGTCCTGATTACTCAAAGGCACACAAGAGCAAGTTGCCGAAACTGGCTTTTTGCCCATTTGAAAACGCATACGCGAAATTGAAGCGCGGCCATCGTGACCAAGACGGATCAGGCGGGTCACTTGACCCTTCAGCGGCACCGGGCCTGGCAAAAATTTCAGACCCTTTTTCTTGAATTTGGAGCGGAACAATTTGGCCGCCAGATTGCGCCAAATGAGTTCGCTGCCGTCCTCGTTCCAGAACCAAACAGGACGCGGATCAAGCGCATAACTCAATACGCGTTGTCCAACATTGGTGTAAATCCAGTCCTGGTGCATAGCTACTCATACTTCCTTGTGCCAAATTGAAACAGATCGGCACACTTGTTTACCTATATTTAAATATCGCGCATGACAGGATTGGTCCATAAAAACCGTGTTTTGAACCCAAACAGTCCGGTTTCATGGTTAAGATGGTCAAGGTGTGGAAAAAAATGTAATTTGGCGCAAAAGCACTCTTGCAAACACGCCGGGTGCGCCGTATGTATCGGCGCACAAAATTGGTTATGCCGCCTTAGCTCAGTTGGTTAGAGCACTAGTTTGTGGAACTAGGGGTCCCCCGTTCAAACCGGGGAGGCGGTACCACTTCCCCGAAATACACATTGCAACAATGACCTATTTGGAAATCCGTAGATCGGAAAGCTGGTCCGCGATTGTCTCAAATGTGTCTTTGAGTTCGGTTGTGCTATTGGGGAAGAAATCGTGCGACGAACTTGTGGCGCACGCCGACAGCATCTTGCCGTTACTTGAGGTCGAGGAAATGCTTAGGCCGATTGTATAAACTTCGATACCAGCATCTTTGGCGCGCTCGCAAGAAAGTTTTGTGCGTTTGTCCATTTCCTTGATGGTACTGTAGTTTGACCAGCCGACGCCGCCCAATCGACCATTATAGGGCCATCCATACGCGCTATAGTAGTAGGCACCGTTGAAATTGCCCCATTGCGACGCATAGTTCGCCCCGTCGGTCATCAAAATCATGACTTTGCTGGCACCCTCATTATACCCAACACCCTCAGTAAACGGCGCGGTGGGCGAAAGGACACGCAATCCCCAAATTGCGCCTTGGTGGATGTTTGTGCCACCTTCTGCGACCATTGCGTTGATGCCGGATTTTACATCCGACATTTTGTTGGTGAGGGGTAAGACTTCCGCGTCGCCACAACCAGCGTTCGGGCCATCGCCGTTTTCTCCGCTGCCATAATCAACCCATTGGCCGTTATATTTGCACTCTTTTTCCTGCCGCACACGATCACTATTGTTCCAGCTGCACCCACCTTTGATGTCGCGCATGTAGCCACGTTGGTTCCAATAGCTCCAATCAGGCAAATCAGGTTCAAAAACCGGTACGAACAGGGTTTCGCCATAGTCATACCCGGGGACAGAACTATAACTTGGCTCAACATCATTCACATCAAGTCGACTAGCTTCAGGTTTGCTGGTGTCGTGGGAGCGCGCCTCAACACAGCCTTTCCAGCTGGCGTTTGGAATGGCGGCATATTTTGCCAGCCTGTTCAATCGATCACTTGGGTTCGTTGTGTCGTGCCCGGTTGAAGGATTGTTATCATCATCAAAATTGTCCCAACTCAAAGGGGATTGCCCGTTTGTGTCAACGCCTTTTGCCTTGCGATTGCTGTTGCCGATATTGACATATTGGGTGAAAGGAACAAGGCCAATAAAAACCTTGTCAGGGGTGCTCTCGCCGCCCGACAGAGTATCAACCGCAAGCGTGGCCGCGTCTTTTAGCGCGGTCATTCGACCGTAGGATTGCATCGACCCAGAATTATCGAGCACCATAACAACCTCAAGTAGGTTTTTTGCGCGGGTCGCCTCTGAAATAAGCAATGCGCTCATTTGATTGATGCCAACCAGTTTAACGAACAGGGTAGGGCGCGAAATACTTGCGCTAATATATAGCCGACCTGCATCCTTGTCGATTTGGACAGTTTCTATTGACATGGCAACGTCTGTGCCAGCAAGGCTCTCTTCAACCAAATCGTTTGCCCGGTTCTTAATCCATCCCATACTTTTCTTGTAGATTTCTGGCTGCAACGCCAATACAGTTGCATCAAGGCTAATCTGAGTGGTTTTTCGGGCTTGCTGGATATTGACAAAATCCACCGCAGAGCCGCCCGTGGCAATCAATACAATGGCTATTACGCCAAAAATCACCGCAAAAGCGCCACTTTCGTCGCGCCCAAACTGTTTAATTCGTGAGAGAATGAACTTCATTTGATTGGCCAAATTTGTTGAATATTCGACCGCAATTTTGCCCGTTAAAGGTAAATTAAGTCACAACCACGCGCGCACCAATTGAAACTCTTGTGTACAAATCCTTAATGTCTTCGTTCGTAAGCCGAATACATCCAGACGAGACTTTTTCACCTATCGTCCAAGGTTGTGCTGTGCCATGCAAACGATAAAGCGTGTTGCCGATATAAAGCGCCCGCGCGCCCAATGGATTGTCGATCCCCCCGGGCATATAGGCTGGCAAACTTGGGTCCCGTTTGCGCATCTCTGCGGGCGGCGTCCAGCCCGGCCATTCGCGTTTTGCCGTGATTTTATGCGTGCCGGACCATTCAAATCCCGATCTGGCGACACCCACGCCATAACGCAGGGCGCGACCGCCGCTCAGCACCAGATATAAAAAGCGCGCGTCGGTATCAACAACGATCGTGCCTTTTGCATATTCACTATTATATGCAACAACCTGCCGTAATAATTCGGGACGCTGGCCAAACTTATTTTGGACTTGGAGCATATTCTTGGGCGTGCCTTTGGTCACGCTCATGCCTTCAGGCGCAGCCACATATATTGTTTGGCCGAATCTGTTCTTGGATTTGACCAGCCCATCGCCTGCATTGGCAATCCCTGACATGGTCAAAACAAACGCACCAACAATGGCGGGCAACAGCATCAAGAACTTACGCATTACTTACACTCGCACTTTGCTTGCAAACAAATGCCTGCAGCTACAATTTGAGATAAATAATAGGCGATCACCAAGAATAAACGGTGAAAAAGCTTGGTAAGTAAGGGCTTAGCAAGAATGGTTTACGAACGATAAACGAATTGGCTAGAGGAGCGCGAAATCATCATTATCGTCATCATCCATTTGGCCAATTTCATCATTTGCTGGCGCGTCTGAATGCGGTTGTTTTCTTGTGAGGGCCTTGGCGATTGCCTTGCCAAGGTCCGTGCCGTTTGCAGGTTTGATCACCACTTCATCAGCGCCCAATGCCAGCGCACGTTCAATGTTGTCACTGCTGGCATAGGCGGTCATAACAACCACAGCAATGTTGCTGTTGCCCTTAAAGCGTTTGTCCCGCACAACGCCCAAAAGTCCGGCACCAGAAACATCAGGCATATACCAATCGGTCAGCAAAACATCATAGTCTTGCTCCATCAATTGCAGCAAAGCCTCGGCGCCTGAAGACACACTCTTGGTTTCGCCAATGCCGAGCTTTTTAAGTTGTGCTGTGGCCAACGCACATGCATATTGATTGTCATCGACAATCAATACTTTCAGTTGGTGTGGTGATTTGGTCGCTTGACTTGACAAAACTAAATCTCACTTAACGTGAATGTTAATGAACTGCCGTCAGAATTTAGCCAAAATCAAAAAGATTGCAACAGTTAAATATAACAATGAACGAATATGTTGGCCGTTGTTTCTGGGGAAGCAACGATGAAATGTACATGCAATACCATGACACCGAGTGGGGATATCCGGTCGACAACGATGTTCGGCTGTTCGAAAAAGTGTGCCTTGAAGGTTTCCAATCGGGCCTGTCTTGGCTGACCATCTTGCGCAAACGCGAGAATTTTCGCACAGCATTTGACGGGTTTGATTACCACAAAGTCGCCCAATTTGGCCCAGACGATGTAGATCGCTTGTTGCAAGATGCTGGCATTGTGCGCCATCGCGGCAAAATTGAAGCCACCATCAATAATGCGGCGCGCGCGATTGAACTTGAAAAAGAGTTCGGCACGTTAGCGGCTTATTTTTGGCAGTTTGAACCTGATGCATCCGCGCGGCCCGACAAAATGTCTGAGGCGGAAGTGCGCAAGCTCGCGCAAACCGAAATGTCCAAGAATTTGGCCAAAGACTTGAAAAAGCGCGGCTGGAAATTCTTCGGCCCCACAACTGCCTACGCTTTCATGCAAGCGATGGGTCTGGTCAATGACCATACGGAAGATTGCTTTTGCCGTGAAAAAGCATTGAACGCACGTGCCAAATTCACCCCCCCCAAAGCCAAAACTGTTTAGGGAATAAGCCTAGGCATAAGCATCGAATTTCGCCAATAGGCATGTCCCAACTTGTGTCCTATGGCATGATCGGCTAGGAACCCACTCGAAGCGCACAAAAAGCGCGCGAGTTTCTTTTCATTTCAGAGGCAATTATGGCCAAGAAAACCAAACGAATAGCACCAACTTTGCCCCGAGGCTTTGTCGACCGTGATGCGGTTGAAATCGCGAGCTTAGAGCAAATGTTCCATCGCATTCGTTCGGTCTATGAGCGCTATGGTTTTGACCCTGTTGAAACACCCTTGTTTGAATACACCGAAAGCTTGGGCAAATTCTTGCCAGATACTGACCGGCCAAACGCTGGCGTTTTCTCGCTGCAAGATGATGATGAAAAATGGCTGAGCCTACGCTATGATCTGACAGCGCCACTCGCACGTTACTTTGCGCAAAATTATGACGCATTGCCAAAGCCCTATCGCTCATACCGTCAAGGCTATGTGTTCCGCAATGAAAAACCAGGGCCGGGCCGTTTCCGCCAATTCATGCAGTTCGATGCGGATAGCGTTGGTGCGCCTGACCCGGCAGCGGATGCTGAAATGTGCATGATGATGGCCGATGTGATGGATGAATTGGGCCTAGGTGGCAAATTCATCATTCGTGTCAATAACCGCAAAGTGCTTGATGGTGTGTTGGCCGCTGCTGGTCTCGCCGATCAACCCGAAAAAGCGCTGATCGTATTGCGCGCAATCGACAAGATGGATCGTTTGGGCGAAGAGGGCGTAAAACTTTTGCTTGGCGCTGGACGTAAAGACGAAAGTGGTGATTTCACTGACGGCGCTGGTTTGGATGCGGTACAAATCGCGCGCATTCTCGCTTACGTGACTGCTGACGCAGACGCGGGTCAAATGTTTGACGTGCTGGCCAAGCAAGTTGAAGGCAACGAAGTTGGGGAAGCAGGGGTTGCAGAACTCAAAGAAATGCAAGCCCTGTTCGATGCCGCCGGATATGGCCGCGACAAGATCAACATCGACCCCTCCGTTGTGCGCGGACTTGAATATTATACCGGGCCGGTTTTTGAAGCTGAGTTGACCTTTCCCGTAACCAATGAAAAGGGCCAAACCGTTGTGTTTGGGTCTGTTGGCGGCGGTGGTCGTTATGATGGCCTTGTGTCGCGTTTCCGGCCAGAACCTGTTCCTGCGACAGGATTCTCGATTGGCGTAAGCCGTTTGGCCCATGCCTTGCAATTGGTCGGCGAATTGGATGTTACTGAAAAGCAAGGCCCAGTTGTCGTGCTGATTATGGACAAAGACCAAATCGCTTCTTACCAAGCCATGGTGTCAGATTTGCGCAAAGCTGGCATTCGCGCCGAGCTTTATCTGGGCGCGTCCAAGAACATGGCCAAGCAAATGAAATATGCGGACAAGCGCAACGCGCCAGCGGCGATCATTGAAGGTTCTCAAGAACGCGAAGCGGGCGTTGTGCAGGTCAAAGATTTGGTGGCGGGCAAGTTGGCCTCGCTTGAAATCACAGACAATGCTGAATGGCGCGCAGCGCGCCCGGCGCAGGTTAGCGTAAAGCGGGACGATTTGGTCGCGCATATCAAATCATTGCTTGAAACTGACAGTGCAGACGGGGCGTAATCCCGATGATGGATTTTACAAAGCAGCGCTCAGTGTTAGGCGCACGTATCGCGGCCGTTGCTGAACTTGTCTCGCCAGATATTTTGCAGCCCGCAGACCTGTTTTTTGATCTGGCGGGTGAAGATATTGGTCGACGTTTGATGTTGACCAACGGGCCGGACGGCACCACCTATTGTTTGCGACCAGATTTCACACTGCCAATTGCAGCGCAATATCTGGCGAGCAATGCGGTTGGGCAAACTCAAAGCTTTGGCTATCTTGGTCCTGTGTTTAGACAACGCGATCACGGGCCGTTTGAGTTTGATCAGGCAGGTTTGGAATTTCTTGCGCCAAAAGACAGCGACCAAACCTTTTCATCCATCATGCACTTCGCCATTGATGCTTGTGCGCTTTATGGCGAAACAGCGCCGCGCCTCCACCTGGGCGCAGTTGACCTGTTTGAAACTTTGCTCGCCAACTTAAAATTGCCCGAAGTTTGGCGCCCACGTGTGCGCGACCGTTTTGGCCATGACGCGGCAATGGGGCGGTTGCTGGACCGTCTAGCCGTGCCAGAACAGTTCAATGGCGAAAATGATCTGCCAACAGACGACAAAGAGCTAACGCAAAAAGTCGCCACCGATATGGAAGCGGCAGGGCTGTCGCCATATTCTGGTCGTCAAGCCGAAGAAATTGTGGCGCGCTATCGCGAAAAGCAAATGCTGGCGCAAGCCGCCGTATCACCCAAAACGGTGCGGGTACTGCGCGAGTTCTTGTCAATCTCCGGTCCCGCAGCAGAGCAAGCGTTTCTGGTCGCAGGTTTAGCGAAAAAAATCGGCATTAATCTGGACGCGCCGCTCGAAAAACTAATGTCTCGTTTGACTGAGCTCAAAGCGACAGCACCACAAATTGAAGTTGAGTTTGATGCTGGATTTAGCCCGCGCCTTGACTACTATACGGGCCATGTGTTCGAGCTGACCGCCAACAAAACGGGTGAAGTTTTAGCGTCTGGCGGTCAGTATGATCGCCTGTTGGAGCGCATGGGGGCGTCGGACCGAATATCAGCTGTTGGTTGTGCTATCTGGCTAGATCGGCTGGAACTGGGAGCAACGCGATGAGTTCGATATTGTTGGCAGTGCCCTCAAAAGGGCGATTGGAACAAGATACACGTAAGGCCTTTGAAAAGGCTGGTTTGACCATCGATCGCCCCGGCGGTGCGCGCTCATATTTGGGCACAATTGCGGCGCTGCCCGATGTTACGGTGCGGTTTTTGTCCGCAAGTGAGATTGCTCGCGAACTGATCAGCGGCAATATTGATTTAGGCGTGACGGGCGAAGATTTAATCCACGAAGTTGCGGCAAACGGGATCAATCAAGTGGTGATCGCCAAGCCGCTCAATTTCGGCCAAGCCGATGTGGTCGTAGCGCTTCCCAAATCGTGGATCGATGTGACTGCCATGCGTGATTTGGCAGATGTGGCCTCCGACTATCGCCATCGGCACGGCCAATGGCTGCGCGTGGCGACCAAGTACGTGAACCTAACGCGCCGCTATTTCGCGGCCCATGGCATTGCCGAATACCGGATTGTCGAAAGCTTAGGTGCAACCGAAGCCGCGCCCGCTTCAGGCGCCGCCGAACTGATCGTCGATATCACATCGTCAGGCTCCACGCTTGAAGCCAATCAGCTCAAAGTGCCAACCGACGGGGTGATCTTGAAATCTGAGGCAAATTTGGTGGTTTCAAAAACTGCCAACTGGTCTGTTGAAAAACAAGAGCACCTGAAGCGGCTGCTAGATCATTTCAAACCCGAACTGGGCGAACAAACGCTAGCGGCATTGAACGGATAAAAAGCCGCGTCCAAAACCAAATTTGGACGCGGCGAATTTGAAGCGGCGTCGGTTTAGTCTTTGTCGATCGCCATGCCGCTCGGACCATGAACCCACAACAACAAGAGCCCGCCTGCAAGCCCTAGATTTTTCAAGAACATAATCATCTGCGTCTGATCAGCAAAGTTAGTGTGTGCCAACAGTGCGCTGGCAATGCTGAATGCAGCGAGCAGCAACGCAGCATTGCGAGTTTGATAGCCAACAACAATTGCCAGCCCAGCGGCCAATTCAAAAATGCCAACCAAATAGACTGAGATGCCAGGCAACGGGATGCCGAGCGCGCCAAAATAGCCTGCCATGGCTTCGGCTCCAGTAAGCTTGCCGATGCCCGACATAATAAACAAAATTGCCAGAAGTACGCGTGCAATCAGCGGTGCCGCTTTTTTAAGTCCGTCCATTAATCTATCCTTATTGTTCGATGAAACGAAGCGCAACCTGCATTATTGTGGTCAATGTTTAAATATCGTGAATAATGACACCTTGTTTACCAATTCGATGCCAATCTGGTTGGGTTGAAAGCATCGCAAAGGATGTTTGCCGCATTGACGGATCAATGGGCTAGGACTAGCTTCCCAGCATCCTACCAATTTGAAAAAGCTAGACTACATTGGAACTTGATCTTTTCGCTTTGCTGTTTTTGGCTGGCGCCGGCTTTCTAGCTGCGTTTCTGGATGCAATCGCTGGTGGCGGTGGACTGATCAGTCTGCCTGCGCTTTTGTCGGTCGGTATACCGCCCATTGCAGCCCTTGCGACCAACAAGATGCAATCCGTAGTCGGCACCACTGTGGCCGCGATCACTTATTGGCGGCGCGGTTATATCAAATTCAAAGAACTGATTGTTCCGATCATTTTGACATTTGTGGGCAGTTTATTTGGTGCCGCCACCGCCAAGTCGTTGGATACAAACTTCCTGACGCTTTTGGTTCCAATTTTGCTGATCGGCGTATCGCTTTATTTTATGCTGTCACCCAAAATGACTGACGACGCGCGCGCTGAACGGTTGAAATTCGCCATTTTTGCGCCTGTGATGGGATTTGTCTTTGGGTTTTATGATGGGATTTTCGGACCGGGTACCGGGTCATTCTTTATTGCCGGTTTTGTCACACTATTCGGCCTCGGTTTAACCCGCGCGGTTGGAAACACAAAAGTTTTGAACGCCATTTCCAATCTCGCAGCACTTATGTTTTTCATACTCGGTGGCGACGTTGTTTGGTTGGCAGGCGGGGTCATGATTGTCGGTCAAATCGCTGGTGGCTATTTGGGAGCGCGAACTGGAATGTGCTTTGGCGCAAAACTCATCAAGCCGCTAATTGTGGTGATTTCTATGGCCATGGCCATTCGGTTGCTATGGCCGATTGTTTTTCCCGTTTAACAGGTTTTTGCCGCCTGAAAATGTTTATGGTTAATGCTGTCTTAAGCATGTTCTTCAATACTCGCGTTTGAATATATTCAGCTGATTCTGGCGTGCGCCGCTTCAGCAACGCCAGTTTGGAGTGTGGCATGCAGAACGATCAGGATCAAAAATCCGTCAATGAACGTCGCAGTTTAATGGAGTTAAGCGACGAGAGTTGTGATCGAATTGGAGCCGTAAAGTCCTCAATAATGGCGCACCTGCCCGCAGCGATGGATAAGCTTCATAGCAAAATCAGTGAGACGGATCATCTTGACCGCTTGTTTGCATCAAGCGAGCTGCGCAGCCATGCCAAAGAAAAACATCATGAACACTGGGGGTTAATCGCCAGTGGCAATATCGGGCAAGACTTTTTGCGCAGCAGCCGCCGTATCGGTGATGTGCATGCACAGATTGGTCTCGAGCCGAAATATCACATTTCCAGTTATGCGCTAATGGTTGGAACGCTTGTTGAAGGTGTAATCAAGGACCAATTCCAAGAAGCAAACCAGAAAAAAGGCATTTTCGGCCGTGGGAAATCTAGTGTTGATCCTGACGAATTGGCAAAGACCGTTTCTGCGATCATTAAAGCAACGTTCATGGATGTTGAACTTTCTGTTGGATCAATGTTCCACCACCGGCGTTTGGAAACCGAAAATGTGAATGCAGAGATTCAGCGCGTTGTCAAAGCAGCGCAATCTGGCGATTTCTCGCAGCGCGCAAAAGCTGAAGTTTCAAATGAATATTTGGTATCTTTGGTCGAGGGCACCAATGACTTAATGCGCACAGTGGGCGATGGCCTATCGCGTGCGGACGAAGTGTTGAGTGCGCTGGCCGAAGCCGACCTGACGAAGCGAATGGACGGCCAGTTTGAAGGCTCGTTTGGCCAATTGCAGGGCAACATCAACTCAGTTGCAGACCAGTTGTCCAAGCTTATCGTGCAAATCCAAGACACTTCTGGTTCGCTCAAAACGGCAACGCAAGAAATTCTAAGTGGTGCCAATGATTTGAGTGAACGCACCACGCGCCAAGCTTCAGCGATTGGCGAGACCTCTGAAACGATTAAGAGCCTGTCCGACACGGTTGGCGAAAACACAACTGAAGCCAACAAAGCCATGCAGCACGCCGACGATGTGCGCAAAACGGCTGAACAGGGCGGGGAAGTTATGGCCAATGCCAGTTCGGCAATGGAGCGCATTACAACATCATCGGAAAAGATATCCAACATCATTGGCATGATCGACGACATTGCCTTTCAGACCAATTTGCTTGCCCTAAACGCATCTGTGGAAGCCGCCAGAGCTGGCGAAGCGGGCAAGGGGTTTGCTGTGGTTGCTGTGGAAGTGCGCCGGCTAGCGCAATCTGCCGCTCAAGCCTCGTCTGAAGTCAAAGCCCTCATCGAACAATCAGCAACCGAAGTTGGTGAGGGTACGCGGCTCGTCACAGAAGCCTCACAAAAACTGCAAAAAATGGTCGAAGCAGCCCGCAAAAATAACGAGCTGATGGCTTCAATTGCGAAAAACTCAACCGCACAAACCAGCGCCATCGACGAGATTAAGGCCGCAGTGGCCGAGATTGACGAAATGACGCAGCACAATGTTGCGCTTGTGGAAGAAACCAACGCCGCAATTGAACAAACGGAACAACGCTCCACGGAATTGGATGGAATTGTTGAGGTGTTCAAAGTGGACGGCAACCAGATCAGCTACGCCAAACCCGTTAAAGTCAACGCCGCGCAACGCGCGCACGCACAAGACTTAAAAGCCAGCTACGGCGTTAGTGGCAATGCGGCCATAAAAGAAGAATGGTCTGAGTTTTAAGCGACAATCATTGAATAATTTTGGCAAGGGCGTAGTCAATTTGGCTGCGCCCTTTTTGTTTGTTCTTTGTGGTTCCCCCACAAGGGGGAGGGAAACTTGGTCCCGCATCACGTGCGGGACGGTGCAAGGGGCAAACCACGTTACAGCTGTACCGCCCCGCACTTGATGCGGGGTCTATCAAATACTCGTTTGATGCTCTTACTTGCTCAATATTCGCGTGGGCACCAACCGGCGGGGGTGCCGGGCCAGCCTGCGCGGCGTGAGCGCCAAAAGATGCCGAGCGCAGCGACCAACGGCGGCGCGAAAAAAAGCTGAAAAAGCTGGGAGAGTAGGCATAAGTTGGTCCCGGCTCGGAGGCCGGGAAGGCCGCAGAAAAGACGAGCACAAATTATCAATTGGGGCATCCCCGGACTTGATCCGGGGTCACTTCACAACTTAGCCTGACCGAGCCCCCCCACCCTTAATCCCTCCCCACCAGGGGGAGGGAGAAGCAGTCCGTGTTTTGTTCCGGCGAATATTTCACTCTTCACATACGCAGAATTACATATAAGTTTCGCCGCATTCCGGCATTGCAACTCTCCCTCTACCCATACTCAGCAAATCACATTAAAGTCGCTTTCAAGGTCAGCCCAATTGCTGACCCCGGGGTGTCGTAACTCCACCACTGGCGGCTGATGTCAGCCGAAATGATGTCTCTCCAATCCTTAGGGTCGGGGAGGCAATGGCGCATGTCCAAGGCTTCGGCCCAAAGGTCATTGCGGCTGTCCATCGACGGTCCATTAACTCCCCGGCTACCAGAGCTTTTTCGCTTTGGTGGCCGTTTTGTTTTTGACGCGCCGCCGTCGGCCCTATGGGCCTACCCCGGCATCCCCGCCGATTGGTGCCAAACATCGAGTTTGGTGAATTGGCAAAAACAAAAGGAGTTGCCAAATGGACACCGAAATCCTTAGAGAATTATTTAACGGCCCGTGGTTGCCCTATATTTTTGTTGGCGCCATCACCCTCGCCATATTCATTGCCCTTATCCCGTCGCTGATTGCCATTTGGACGGGACAGGTTTTGCTGCCAACCCAAAACCGTTCGCGGGGGGAAACACTTACAGATCAGCCAGAAGATACCCAAATGCGGGTGCTGTTCACCATTTACCAAGACGCAAAAGGCAAGGTGCGGGTGGTGAAGCATTAGCCCTGCCCACAGCCCTCATGGTGAGCTTGTCGAACCACGAGGGCGAGTGTTGTTGCGCCATCCTTCGACAAGCTCAGGATGAGGGTGGGGGAGTGGGCTTGGCTTGTATTTTTCTGCCTCACGGCTCGCACCGCAAATCGCATGACGCGCTAAACACACGAGTGTGTCCGCGCTAGTGTGTCCGCGCTATACGATTTACTGCACCTGCGCGGGTGCGGGCATTTTGTCCTCGTGCCGGGAGGCTGGAAATTGGCCGGGGTCCTCGGCATTATTGCGCTTCGCCTGTCCCTCACTTGCTCATAATTAATGCTGCTCCCCCACCCTTAATCCCTCCCCACAAGGGGGAGGGAAAAGAGGTCCCGCATCAAGTGCGGGAACAGCTACAAAGGTAGCGCATGCGAGGGACCTCCAATCGGCGGGGGTGCCGGGGAAGCGCTAAAGGCGCGACGGCGGCGCGTAAAATGCTCGGGGGTGCCGGGGAAGCGCCAAAGGCGCGACGGCGGCACGAAAAAGTGTTTAGGCACCTAAACAAGCCTTGGGCGGCTCAGCTCGAAACCTTTAGGTTTCGCGCCCGCGCAGGTGCAGTAATTTGCATTGACCGGACACACTAGTGTGTTTAGGTCGTCATGCAAAATTGCGGTACGCACCGTGAGCTAATACAAAAAAGGGCGACCCGAAAGCCGCCCTTAATTCAATAAACGTTAGAGTGCAGAGCTTAGAAGCCCATACCCCCCATGCCGCCCATGCCACCCATATCAGGTGCGCTGCCACCAGCAGATTTCTCTTGTGGAATTTCGGCAACCATTGCTTCTGTTGTGATCAGCAATGAAGATACAGACGCTGCATCTTGAAGTGCTGTGCGCACAACTTTAACAGGATCGATGATGCCCATTTGGATCATGTCGCCATATTCAGAAGTTTGCGCGTTGTAGCCGTAAGTTTCAGAAGAATTTTCCAAAACTTTGCCCACAACAACAGAGGCTTCGTCGCCAGAGTTGGTCGCGATTTGGCGAATTGGAGCTTGAAGCGCACGACGAACAATGCCGATACCAGCTTGTTGATCAGCGTTTGCGCCTTTAACAGTCAATGCAGATGAAGCGCGAAGCAAAGCAACGCCACCACCAGCAACAATGCCTTCTTCAACCGCAGCGCGTGTTGCGTTCAATGCATCGTCAACGCGGTCTTTGCGTTCTTTAACTTCAACTTCAGTAGCACCACCAACTTTGATAACAGCAACGCCGCCAGCAAGTTTGGCCAAACGCTCTTGAAGTTTCTCACGGTCATAATCAGAAGAAGTGTCTTCGATTTGCGCTTTGATCTGACCAACACGACCTTCGATGTCGTCTTTAGAACCAGCACCGTCAATGATTGTTGTTGTTTCTTTGGTGATGTCAACGCGCTTAGCAGTGCCCAACATGTCCAAAGTCACAGACTCAAGCTTAATGCCGAGATCGTCAGAAATCACTTGGCCGCCAGTCAAGATCGCGATGTCTTCAAGCATTGCTTTACGACGATCACCAAAACCAGGAGCTTTAACGGCAGCAACTTTGAGGCCACCGCGCAAACGGTTCACAACCAATGTTGCAAGCGCTTCGCCTTCAACATCTTCTGCAATGATGAGAAGCGGACGAGAAGACTGAACAACAGCTTCAAGGATCGGCAACATAGCTTGTAGGTTTGAGAGTTTTTTCTCGAACAACAAGATGTATGGATCTTCAAGTTCGGCTGTCATTTTTTCAGTGTTGGTCGCAAAATATGGTGAAAGGTAACCACGGTCGAACTGCATACCTTCAACAACTTCAACAGTTGTTTCAGACGTTTTAGCTTCTTCAACTGTGATAACGCCTTCGTTGCCGACTTTTTCCATTGCGCGTGCAATTTCTTCGCCGATAAAGACTTCGCCATTTGCAGAGATCGTGCCAACTTGAGCAACTTCTGCGCTTGTTGAGATGTTTTTCTTAGCTTTTGCAAGGTTTTCGATAACCTCAGAAACAGCCAAATCGATACCGCGCTTCAAATCCATTGGATTCATGCCAGCAGCAACCAGTTTCACGCCTTCAACCACGATTGATTGAGCCAAAACTGTAGCTGTTGTTGTGCCGTCACCAGCAACGTCATTGGTTTTTGACGCTACAGAACGCACCATTTGTGCGCCCATATTTTCGAACTTGTCTTGCAAGTCGATTTCTTTGGCTACAGTTACACCATCTTTTGTGATGCGTGGTGAGCCAAAAGATTTCTCAATAACAACGTTACGGCCCTTAGGACCAAGCGTTACTTTTACAGCATTGGCCAGAATGTTAACGCCGTTGAGCATTTTGTCGCGCGCGTCGGTGCCGAACTTTACTTCTTTAGCAGACATATTGTTTGCTCCTTAAGAATTTCAAAAAATGGGGGGTGAAAAAGGCTCGGATTAGCCTTCAACCACGCCCATGATGTCGCTTTCTTTCATGATCAACAGGTCTTCGCCGTCAATCTTAACTTCGGTGCCAGACCATTTGCCAAAAAGCACACGGTCATTGGCTTTCACGTCAGGCACAATGCGCTTGCCATCTTCGTCGCGGGCGCCTGGGCCTACTGAAACGATAACGCCTTCAGAAGGTTTTTCTTTAGCTGTGTCTGGAATAATGATGCCGCCTGAAGTTTTTTCTTCAGAATCGACACGACGTACGACTACTCGGTCGTGTAGTGGACGAAAGCTCATGCTCGTTCCCTCAATTTAGTTATTGTCTGTCAAAAACAAAGGCCATTAGCACTCTGTGATAGTGAGTGCTAACAACCAACGTTGAATAGATAGTAAGCCGACCCATTAGAGTCAAGGATAACTAAGTGAACTTTCTTCAGCCAAATTTGAAAAAACGATAATTTCCAGCCCAATACCACGTCATCGTGTCCACTTTGCCGAGGATAGAGTTAGCGAATTTGCCAATTCTTTGTGACAACAATTGCCTTTTTTTGCTCAGCCGCGTAAGCCTTTGCGCGATAAAAGAGGGATATGTCCTCTAAACGGCAAAACAATTGATCATGAGTATTGTGATGGACCGCACCAGCGAAACGCAAAGCCAACCTGACCACGTAAACACAGAGCCGCAACTCTCGCTTGTTGTGCCCACTTATAATGAGGCGGGCAACGTCGCTTTGCTAGTTGAAAAGCTTGAAGGTGTTCTGGCTAACATCCAATGGGAAATCACCTTTGTTGATGACAATAGCCCTGACGGTACCGCCGACGTGGTAAAACAGTTGGGCAAATCCAAGCCTTATGTGCATTGCATTAAGCGGATTGGGCGACGCGGGCTTTCCTCAGCCTGCATTGAGGGCATGGCGTCGAGCAACGCTGACATTGTTGCGGTGATGGACGGTGATCTACAGCATGACGAGACTGTTTTGCCGCAAATGTTCGCAATGGTTTCTGGTGGCAAAGATTTGGTGCTTGCATCGCGTTTTTATGGCGGTCAAACGGCGGAAGAAGGGCTGACAAAATTCCGTGAAATGGGATCAAACGCCGCCAATTGGATTGCAAATCTTGTCACCGGCACCAAAATTACTGACCCAATGACCGGCTTCTTTATGCTCAAACGCGAGCGGTTTGAGCATGTCGCGCCAAATCTGTCGAGCGAAGGGTTTAAGATCCTGCTCGATATTATTGCCACTGCCCGCAATATGGGTGCGCCGTTAGACATTGGCGAAGTTGGCTTTAAGTTCCGCGCGCGGCACGAGGGTGAAAGCAAAATGAGCCCGCTGGTGGCGTTTCAGTTTGTCGGCCTTGCGGCTTCAAAAATGACAGGCGGTCTGCTCCCGGTCAGTTTTTTACTCTTTGCCGCGGTTGGATCGCTTGGGGTTCTGGTGCATTTGGGCGCGCTAACGATTGCCAGCAGCTGGTTTGGGTTCAATTTCACCAACTCTCAATTGTTCGCAACAATTGTTGCAATGACGTCGAACTACCATCTCAACAACATTCTCACCTACGCGGATCGGCAGCTGCGGGGCGTAAAATACTGGCGCGGATTGTTAAGTTTTTACGCGGTGTGCGCAATACCAGCGATTGCCAACGTTTCGGTTGCCGCATTTTTGTTTGAGAAGAACTCGCTTTTCTATGTGGCCGCCATTGCCGGCATTCTGATTAGTATGGTGTTTAATTACGCCATGACCCGTATTTTTACATGGGGCGACTAATATGCAGCTAGACGTTGCAAATTTTCGGCATCGGCTATTGGCGCCCAAAGGGCAAATTCGGACCGCAGTGATCTGGTTGATCATAGTGACTGCGCTTTATCGGCTTTGGGGTGCGTGGGCCATCGATCTGGTGATTGGTGAAGCCTATTATCTAAGCTCTGCCCGTCAGCTCCATCTTGGCTATTTCGATCAGCCCCCGATTTTTATTTGGGTGATCTGGCTTACCAAAACCCTGACCGGCAGTGAAGCGCCGATTATTTTGCGCCTGCCGTTCATCTTGATGTTTTCGGGTGCCACATGGATGTTTTATCGCATCGGCGTGCGTTTTCATTCAGAGCGAGCCGGGTTGATGACGGCAATTATCGCGAACATCCCAATACTCTTTACACTTTCAATTGGCTCCTGGATGCAGCCTGAAGCGCCGTTGACATTGCTGTGGTTGGTCGTCGTCTGGCTGTTGATGGATATCTTTTGGACCCCTCAAAAACGCACACCGTTGCTGAGTTGGCTGTGGGTTGGGGCGGTGCTTGGTTTGACCTTCATGACCAAATATCAAGCGGTATTTTTGCTTTATGGGACGGGGTTGTTTGCACTTTTCAATAAGGACGCGCGCAAATGGATATTGCATCCTGGACCCTATTTGGCGATCGCGGTTTCTGTGGTCATATCGCTGCCCGTACTGATCTGGAACATGCAAAACGACATGGCATCTTTTGCTTTTCAAGGCAGCCGGGCTCTGGGCGATCAATTCAGACCTGACTGGTTGTTGCGTATGATCGTCGGGCAGATCATCTATATGACCCCGTGGATTGCGTTGCCTGCGCTTTGGGTTGGCGCAAAATCTCTGTTTAAAGGACCTGTCACCTCTTATCCGGAGAATACACCAGCAGGCATGGGCTTTTTCTTCGTGATGCTGGCCCATGGTCCAATCGTATTTTTCACCATGGTTGCTGCATGGTCAGACACGCAGTTTCATTTCCACTGGCAAGCCCCGGGCTATATGATGCTGTTCCCGATTTTGGGTGCCATATCGGCGATCCTTTGGGACAAACACCGTGCGGTCGTGTTGGGGTGGCTGGCCATAGGTGCATTTCTAAGCGCTTTGGTGATGACAGCCCTGATTTCCCACACCGTGACGGGTTGGGCGCGCGATTATTTTCCAGCAGGGGAAGACCCCACAAACGGCGCATTGCGCTGGACCGAGCTCGAGGATTTTTTCGTCAGTGAAGGCGTGTTCGAGCAAGAGAACACTTTTATCGCGGGCTACTTTTGGACCGAATGCGGGATGATCGATAATGTGGTGCGCGGCAAGCTGCCTCTGGCTTGTTTGAGCGATGATCCGCGCAATATTGCCTTCAATATCGATCTGGCTGCGCGCGAAGGCAATGACGCCTATGTTGCGGCTGTTATGCACAGCGACGCCGCAGTAATGGCAGGCCTATCAAAGGTTTTTGATAAAGTTGAGCGGGTGGGCGAAGTGACGCTGATGCGATATGGCGCAGCCGCGATGAAGCCGATTAGAATTTATAAGGGCAAGGGCCTCCGGGTTAATCGTCAGTTCACAGATTTGGACGCCAGCACTGTTGAATTGACATTGTTGCCCCGCACCCAAATTGCCAAACTCAGCGGCAAGATTTTGCAGACACCGGCCAGCACACCGCAAATTGTCGACGTGTTGATAGATGGCCGAGAAATTGGCAAGGTTGAATTGTCGGGTATTGAAACTGAATTTGAAATCACAGCCCCGCGCAATTGGGCTGTTGGCATGCGCGATGTGATGATTGAACTGAACTCACCAAGTGGTACGCCACTTGTTTTTGAACAGCTTAGCGTGACGATCAGCGACTAGTTTGCTTGCTGCCGGATCATTTTGTTTCGATCTCATCGATGCAATGTGTGCCTGCTGCGCAACTGCGGCCGTATGACTTGTGCGTTGCAGCCATCGCCTAAGCAGCGTGCTGGGCTTCAGCTTCCAGTTTTTCCCACGACAGTTTTTTGCGATAGATCGTTGATGGACTGATTTCCAGCGCGGCGGCGGCTTGCGATATGTTGCCCCCGAAGGCGGACAATGCATCCTCGATGATTTTTTGCTCTTGCCGCCACAAAGGCAACATTTGTTCGCCGGCAGACCGGGCGTGTCGATTGGGAATATGCGTATTTGGTACGGGCACGGAAGCGGGGGCTGCGTTCGATTCGACATCGGCAAGCCGCACCATGCGCGACGTCACCAATTCACCCTCGTGCATCACCACAATGCGCCGGATAAGGTTTTGGATTTGGCGCACATTGCCCGGCCATTCGCGGTCCATAAACTGATTAGCGGTTTCGCGATCAAACCCAATAAAGTGCTTGCCTTCTTCTTGCGCATAAAGGGTCAAGAATTTTTCTGCGATCGGCATAATATCAGCTGGGCGCTGGCGGAGTGGCGGTAAATGAATGGGCAAAACATGCAAACGATAGAACAGGTCCTCGCGGAACTGTTTTTCAGCAATCATTTGCATTGGGTTGCGGTTGGTGGCGCAAATAATGCGCACGTCAAGCTCGCGCGGCAACGCTTCGCCAACGCGCGTGATGGAACGGGTTTGCAAAAAACGCAACAATTTGGCTTGCAGGCTGAGGTCAAGTTCGCCGATCTCATCTAAAAACAACGTGCCGCCATTGGCCAGCTCAGCTGCCCCTTCACGATCTTCCATTGCGCCAGTAAACGCACCTTTGACCACGCCGAATAATTCGGTTTCCATTAGATCGCGCGGAATAGCGCCGCAATTGATAGCAATAAAACGACCGGCTTCTCGAGGTGAACGCGCATGCAACGCCTCAGCGCAAATTTCTTTGCCTGTGCCGCTTTCTCCCGTAATAAACACGGGTGCTGCGGATGGGGCAATCCGCCCGATTTGCTCGTAAATCACTTGCATTTCCGCAGATGCGCCAACAAATCCTTCAAAGTCCATCGTGTCGCCGCCTGATTTTGGCCGCGCAAACTGTCGACGCTTGCCGTGGCGAACCGATAATTCATCCAACCGCTCAAAAAGACTGGTGGCAGAAACAGGTTTTGCAAAATAGTCGTGCGCACCAGACCGCATGGCGGCAACGGCCATTGAAACCGACCCGCCCTCAGATAAGGCGAGCACCAAAGCGCCGGGCGCTTGACTGGTCACGCGCAATAAAGCCGCTTCAGCATTGGGGTCAATGTCAAAAATGGAACCCAAATCACAGATAACGATGTCAAATTCATTGGCTTTTAGGGCGCTAAGCGCAGCACGGCCATTGGTGACATGGGAACAAGGCACATCGTCTCCCCAGTCTTTGGAAAGGTGCGCAACGCATTCACTTTGAACCAAATTGTCCCGATCAATGACGAGGACTTGGGTAGGACACGACAAGCCATGTGCGACAGGCATTATGGCATTACTCCCGATTCTGGGTCTTCTTTTCGCATTCTTGCTTGTCCCAATTCTTTCGAAATAGGGTAAACAAAGTGTATGCAACTGACGCATAATTGAAAAATAGTTTGAGAAATAGTCGTTCATAGAACCAATTGCCCCTCTTTGAAGCAGGCGTATGAAATGCTAAGACTATGAAATGACGGATTCTCGTTGATAAGGGAACGAATAGCCTTGCGTGCAATCGTTTTGTTTTTTTTGGCTGTCGCTTGCCTGAGCGTAGGGATAACAACCTATTTTGCGCTGGGCTTCACGCTAATCGAATCGTTCCTTGTCACCATCGTGGCGTTGCTCAGCAGTTTTGTGTTCATTGAAGCGTTATTTAGACGCCGAACCGAGACCTATTTGGTCAAACAGACTGAGGAAATTGCGCGCCAACTCACGTCTGTTGCCAAAACCACAGAGCAATTGAGTGATCAGGTTTCTTATCTTGCGAACTTAAATCTGAAAGAGCGCACCGATAATATGGAAGCAGATGTTTCTGTTTTAGGCACGGTCGTGCGCCAACTCGCCGAAGCGGTCGCCGAAATGGAAGAAGCTCAAGCAGCGTTGCGGTCCAACAATTCACGCTCCGGCCATGCCTATGGCGTTGACGGTGATGCATCAGGCGGCGGCGGATTTGAAATTGTTGGCGATGAGCCCCTTGTGTCGATTGAAGACATTCAAAAAGCACTGGCAAACAACGAGGTCGAACAATATTTACAACCTATTGTCAGCCTTCCACAGCGGCGCACGCTGGGCTATGAACTCATGCCTAAGCTGAGGACCGATGATGGTGTGCTGCACGACGCGGAAGACTTCTTGCACCATGAGGATCAAACCGGCACAATTTCAGAACTCGAACAATTTTTGATCAAGCAAGCGGCGAGTATCATCCACCGCGCCAATATTACTGGTGATCCGACAAACTTATTTGTGCCAATATCTATGTCCCTATTAAGAGATAAGCAGAGATGTATCAGCGTCGCGTCTTTGCTGAATTCGAACCGCGCTGTGGCCGCGAGTTTGGTGCTGACACTACCTGAGGCAAGCTACGATGTGCTGAGTTCTGCGGACCGGTTGTCGCTTGATGAATTGGTTAAAAGCGGTGCAAAAATTTGTCTTGATCACGTACGCTCCCTGCGTTTGTCTTTCCAGCAAATGTCCGAGCGTGGCGTGAAATATGTTAAGGCTGACGCGCAAGCATTCATCAATAATCCGCTGGACTACACCGATTTCCACCGCGCTGACTTGGCCGACTATGTGGAGCGATTTGGTATTGGCTTGATCATGTACAATGTCACAAGCGAAGACCACGTGTTGGAACTACTCGACGATAAAATACCATACGCTCAAGGCAAACACATTGCTCAAGCCTCTCCAGTTCGACCTGACTTGGCATCAGAAAAACCGCCCAAACGCCGCGCCACGCAATAATTGAAAAGGGTTTGACCAACATGACAACGTCAATTCAACGGCGGGGCCTTGGTGCTGTGCGTGATAAATTTAACGTGGTCTTTTGTGATGTATGGGGTGTGCTTCACAATGGAGAACGGATTTATGGCGGCGCTGTTGAGGCATTGCAGAATTTCAGAAAAGCTGACGGCGCGGTCATTTTGGTCACCAATGCGCCCAGGCCCTCAGCTGAGATTGTTCAGGATCTGCTGGCAACGGGGGTGCCCAGCGATGCGTTTGATGGGTTGGTCAGCTCGGGCGAAGTCACCCGCGACCTGATTGCAGATTATGCAGGTCAAACCATTTATCGGCTTGGGCCGCAAAGTGACGATGGCTTGTTTGCGGGCATCGACGTGAAATTCGGACCGCTCGACAAGGCAGATGCGATCATTTGCTCAGATTTAGAGCTTGGCCGCGCGCCTAAAGATTATGCGCAAGAAGTTTTGGACTGGCAGGCGAGGGGCTTGCCTTTCATCTGTGCGAACCCGGACAAGTTTGTCGAAATTGGTGATCAGATGATTTATTGCGGTGGGGCGCTTGCAGATGTTTACGCACAAGCGGGCGGAAATGTCATCATGGCTGGGAAACCGTTCCCGCCAATCTACGAAAAAGCCAGCCAGTTGGTATTATCAGCCTGCAATATCGCTCTGAGCGATCAGCGTATAATTGCCATCGGCGATAGCGCCAGAACCGACGCCACTGGTGCCGCCAACATTGGAGCGGGTTTTTTGTTTATTTCCGGGTCAATTCACGCGCACGAATTGGGCGACATAAATGCACCAGATGAAGCGCAAATTGAAAAACTATTGGCACCAACTGGGGCAAATGTAGTGGGCTACAGCCCGTTTTTGGTGTGGTAACTCGAGCCCTAAAACATCGCGTCGACAGCATCTTGGTCGATGCCTTCGCCTTCTTTTGCGGGGCCTTTGACCAAACGCGTGCGATTGCGTTTTTCCGTTTCACTGACTTTGGCTGCGTTGGGTATGATTTGATTATTTTCAATCATCCGGCAAAGCACGCCAATTCTTTCTTCAATGACTTCCACGGTTTGAATTACCCGCGTTACCCGCTGCCCGGTCAGGTCTTGAAACCCACACGCTTCAAAAATTGCCATCATATGCTGCTCGACAAACTTGGCGTAGGCTTGGGGGTCGGACTTGTCTGCATCGACCACTTGTTCGGCAATGGTCATGATCGAGTTGGTTGCAACTTCAGTCGCCGAAACAATCGCGCCCAGTTCGCGACCCATTTCAGGAATGCGCCTTGAAAAAATGTCGTCCGGGTCCACTTTTGATAGGTCGCCGCGCAACTCTTCGATGCAATCAAGCATTTCCTTTAGCTCGCGATACATCGACTTATCAAGGCTACGCACCAGCGGTTTTAATGCCGACGTCACTTTCTCTGCCATAGCGATAACCTCGCGCAACGGTATTGCGTCGTCCGCCCGTGCGTCCAACTGCTCCGCTTGATCGGGGATATGATCTTCAATCACTTCAGCCGTGTTCATTTATGCCACCTGTTGCTGAAACACAGCTTCAATTTTGCCCAGCAAAATTTCCGAAGTGAATGGTTTGATAATGTAGTTGTTAACGCCCGCACGTTTTGCCGCAATAACGTTTTCTGTCGCGCTTTCTGCGGTGATCATGATGAATTTGGTTTGCGCTGTTTCGGGATTGGCCCGCACAGCACGTAACAATTCAAACCCGGTCATGGGCTCCATGTTCCAATCCGAAATCACTAAATCATATGTGTTGGTTTCGAACTGTCTTAGCGCGGCTTTGCCGTCCGATGCTTCATGGACATTTTCAAAGCCCAATTGTTTTAAGAGATTGCGCAAGATGCGCAACATGGTGGCGTAGTCATCAACAATGAGAATACGCATATTTCGATCTAATTGCATGGTTGGTCCCCAGTACATTTCCAACACGAACTGTCGGCCACAATAGCCCTCGACGCTGAAATCGCGGTAAACCACCGCTTGCGGGAAAACACCTATAACCCACTCGCTACGCTTTGCCGCTTGGAATACTCATTGAGCGTGCAGAGAAAAACAGCCATCATGCAAATAGGATCACACGCAAGAGGCCAAAAAATGCTGGAATATCAAATCACAGCCCATCGTATCGACGCTAATGGCAGCACAGCTCAGGCTGGGGCAGCGGAAATTGTGCTAGATACGTGCTTGGATGGACGGCCAGATGCGTTTAATCCAGCAGAGCTTTTTTTGGCGTCAATCGCAGCGTGCATGATCAAAGGAATCGAGCGAGTTTGTCCCATTCTTGGTTTTGAACTCAGCGGCGTAAAGGTGCAGCTACATGCAAAACGCCAAGACGCACCGCCGATGATTACTGCCGTTGATTATGAAATAGTCGTCACCACGCAAGAGAGTGAGGTAAGACTGGAATTGTTGCACAAAAATGTCAAAAAATATGGAACGATCTTCAATACAGTAAGCCAAGCGGTTGCCATTGAAGGGCGCTTGGTGCGTGGGTAAATCCAGATTGACCTAAAGCATGACTTTTGCGTTCGCTTTTGTGCCTTGCAAATGAACAATGAAAAGGGCAGGTTGCACCGCAACAAATTTGGTATTGCCAGTGATGGCGAAAAGGATCAACGCAACTATGGCGTTTTCACTTATTGAGGACCTTTCTCAATTCCCTAGCTCATTGCGTGGGGCCACCATTGCCATTGGCAATTTTGATGGCTGTCATCTTGGACACCAAAAAGTCTTTAGTGCGGCAAAAGAAAAAGCGCAAAAGTTGGGCAAGCCAGCGCTTGTGCTGACATTTGAGCCACATCCACGTGACGTTTTTGCGCCGCAACCGTTCATGTTCCGCTTGACGGAGCGCGATCAAAAAGCCCGGCTTGTGGAAGCGCTTGGGTTCGACGGGATCATTGTGATGCCGTTTAATAAAGACCTTGCGGGCAAAACGGCTGAGGAGTTCGTTTCGGACTTTCTCGTCGATTCGATTGATGTGAGCGCGGTGGCCGTTGGCGCAGATTTTCACTTTGGTAAGGCGCGCGCTGGTACGCCTGCGTTCTTAGCTAAATCCGGCGAATTGCACGGCTTTGATGTCAAAATTTGTGGCATGTTGGACGACAAAGAGGAAACAATTTCGTCGTCTCGCGTACGCGATGCGCTTCGGGAGGGCGATGTGCCTGCTGCAAACGCATTGCTCGGCTATCATTTCTTTATTGCAGGCGAAGTCAGCCACGGCGACAAGCGGGGCCGTGAGTTGGGTTATCCAACGGCAAACATTGCGCTTTCGCCTTTTGAAGGCTTGAAACTGGGCATATATGCGGTGCGGGTGCAGCACAATGGCAAAACATATGACGGTGTGGCCAGCTATGGTCGCCGCCCGATGTTTGATAATGGCAAAGCGCTGTTTGAAACGCACATCTTTGATTTTAAAGGCGAGATCTATGGCGACAAGCTAGAGGTCGCGATCACCAAATACCTGCGCGGTGAGAAGAAATTTGATGGTTTGGACGATTTGATTGCGGCGATGGACCACGACAGCATTGAAGCAAAAGAAAACCTTCTCGACGAAAAAGCGATCACAATTTTGGATGAAAAACTCGGCTTTTTCAAGCTATAGCAATGATGCTATCGCTACGGATAAGTTGACTTTAGAGCTGTTTGTGCATTATTCGATCTGGGACCAAAACCAAAGTTTTTGAGCAAATGAACCGCATGATTGCAATACACAATATCTATCCAGCTGGGCGCCGCATGGCTTGCGCTGTGATTATTGGTGCATTTGACCCCATACCACGAATTACCAGCCGGCCTTCGTGAACTGGCGCAATTTGCGCAGTGCGAAGTGTCGGATGACCTCATATATCGCCAAAATGCTCAACCAAAATGAACTGCCAAATGATAGTCCAGTTCAGAGTAAACGGCGTTTCAACTGAATTTCCAAAATATGGATTTGATCCAAAATGACCGATCATCAAGCGCCCGCAAGCGAAGCGCCACAAGCCGATAAAAAAGACTATTCTGCCACACTGAACCTGCCAAAAACCGACTTTCCAATGCGCGCTGGATTGCCCAAACGCGAGCCGGAATGGCTGAAACGTTGGCAAGACATGGACCTATATGGTCAATTGCGCGAAACCTCAAAAGACAAAGAGAAGTTTACGCTGCACGACGGCCCGCCCTATGCCAACGGCAATATCCACATTGGCCACGCGCTCAATAAAATCCTTAAAGACATTATTGTGCGTTCCATGCAAATGCAGGGTTTTAACGCGGCCTACGTGCCGGGCTGGGATTGCCATGGTTTGCCGATCGAATGGAAAATCGAAGAAAAATACCGCGCTAAAGGCAAAAACAAAGACGAAGTGCCGATCAACGAATTCCGCAAGGAATGCCGTGAGTTTGCGGGCCACTGGGTTGATGTGCAGCGCGAAGAGTTTAAACGCCTTGGCGTAAATGGTGACTGGGCCGACCCATACATCACCATGAGCTTTGACGCTGAAGCACAAATCGCCCGCGAACTGATGAAGTTTGCAACGTCCGGCCAACTTTATCGCGGCTCTAAGCCTGTGATGTGGTCTGTGGTTGAGCGTACTGCTTTGGCGGAAGCTGAAATCGAATATCACGATTATGAAAGCGATGCGATCTGGGTGAAGTTCCCGGTGAAGGCGACGACTGATATCGACACTGTCTTACGTCCAGGAGAAGAAGACACTCAAGTTCAAGCTGAATTAATTCGCAACGCGTCGGTTGTTATTTGGACGACGACGCCTTGGACAATCCCGTGTAACCGGGCAATTTCGTTCTCCAACAGCATTTCTTACGGTCTGTATGAGGTGACTGAAGCTCCAGAGGACAATTGGGTCAATGTGGGCGAGAAGTTGATTTTAGCCGACGCGCTGGCGGACGAAGTGTTGGCAAAAGCACGAGTCAATGGACGTAAACTGTTCGATGTGCTGCCTGACACCCTCGTTGGAATCGAATGTGAGCATCCACTCGCAGGTCATGCCGACGCCTA
>NZ_JBLIAI010000015.1:0-54888 GCF_047634455.1 Maritalea sp. | reverse complement strand
GACGTCAGCATTTTTGACAAGTACATGGCGATTTGACGTGGTCGAACAACTGAACGGGAACGACGCGCGGACAAAAGGTCGGGCTTTGACACTTTGAAATGTTTGGCGACCATGATTTGAATTTCGTCAATCTTGATGCGGCGCGAATCGCGGGTGCGCATCAGATCGTGCAACGCTTTTTCAGCCAATTCGATAGTTACAGGCTCGCCTGTGAGCTGGTTCGCCGCCACCAAACGATTAATCGACCCATCCAAATCGCGGCCGTGGGAAATGACTTTCTTGGCCACATAGTCCAGCACTTGGGTCGGAATATGCAGGCCTGGATATTTCGCAAATGCTTGCTCTGCCCGCTTATCAACAATCGCACGACGCAGGTCTTCGTCTAGCGCCCGAATGGGCACCACAAGACCGCCTGACAGGCGCGAACGAAGCCGATCATCAAGCATTTCAAGCCCGTTCGGTGGCGCGTCACCAGCCACAACAACTTGCTTGGCCCCAGAAAGCAGCGCGCTGAGCGCTTGCCCAAACTCGGTCACCGACTTGCCTTGCAAGAACTGCATATCGTCGATTAACAAAACATCGATGCCGCGCAGCCATTCTTTAAAGCTAATGGCAGACTGACGCTGTACCGCCGAAATGAAATGATACATGAAATGATCGGCCGTCAAATACACCACATTGCGCGATTTATCCGCACCGCCTGCCGCCCACGCGATGGCGTTTAATAGGTGGGATTTACCCAAGCCAACTGACGAGTGAATGTAAACCGGATTGAATGTCACCGTGTTTTGCGCCACGGCCTGCGCCACTTGTTTGGCGGCACCCAAGGCCATTTCGTTGGCGCTACCTGCAACAAAGCTATCAAAAGTGAGTTTTGGATCCAGCGCAGAGCCCGAAAGGGCATCGCCCTGTTTGACCCGCGCCATATGCTTTGCACCCGTACGAATGGTTGCTGAAGCGGGCGGCATGGGTGTTTTGTGCTGGGTTACATCATCGGGTTTTGCCGCTTGTTTACTTTCAACGCGGCCATTGACCCGAACTGTTATTTGTAACGTTTGAACAATCTGGTTTTCACCTTGAAAGGCCTCAATGATCCGGTCTTGATAATTTGACATAATCCAAGAACATAAGAACCGCGTCGGCACAGATAGATGAGCCAAATCCCCATCCAGCTCAACCAATTCAAGCCGCGCAAACCAAGAGCTGAAAACGTCCTCCCCGACGCTGGCCCAAAGTCGCTTCTTTACCCGTTCCCAGAGTTTGACATTGTTGCCCCCCGACAATTCCATCTGTGCCCCGCCTTGCTGTTTTGCATCCGCTGTCGCTGTGCTTTGATGTCTTGCTGCATCTTTTTTGTCGCGCGCCAACATTGTGAAATGATCCATTTGTGCCTCTTAATGTGTCGAGCAACGCACCGCCGCAAAAATGGCGCGTTGATCAGCTGACTGCGTCTGCTGCCAGACAAAACATTAGCGTTCGCTGAAAGTATTCAACGTCACTACTTTTATGATTTACTTTGAATTGACGCCTAAACCACGCCGTTTACTTAACTAATGTAACTCTTATTGGTCTGACTAGCTATGGTGTGGTGCATATCTCAAATGGAAGACTGGAAATTTTGTATAACCGCACTGTTCCTGCTTAACACGCATTGTCATTGGCCCCCGTATTTCTAAACAACTCTTGTGACCGCAAGTGCTGTTGCTAGTTCCTTCATCAACAGGGGCAGTTTAGCCTTATTAAGGGATGCGTTTCAACTGGTGAATCATTTAAAAACCCTCTTGACTCTGGGGGGCAGATTTGGGTTGGCGATAGGGGTAGAATCTGACCAATCTTAAGGGATTGGATTTGCTGAATGAATCATAATTCAAGTCAAAAATGACGCAAAAAAAATAATTTACTTTTTATTAAGGATCAGCCCATTTTTGCCCGTGACGGTATCTTGCTGCAACATTTGAATTTGGATAAACGTTTGAAATCTTTGGTGTTTTGGAAGTCAAAAACGATAGTATGTCAAATTCATGAATAGATTCAATGGCTTCAATTTAATCGTTAAGTACCATCATGTGTGTCCAACATTTCGCAACGCTGGGTTTTTCGTCATGCAATAAACAGCGCCAAAAAGGTTCGATAGTTAACTAAGTTAACTCCCAATAAAGCGTGAGAAGAATCACCAACGAAAAAAGGCCGCCCGAAGGCGACCCTAAATACATCTACTGGTGATAAAGCGGCGCTTATGCGCTTAGGGCTTTAACCCGCGTAGAAAGACGTGAAATTTTGCGAGAAGCATGGTTTTTGTGAACGATGCCTTTTTGCGCTGCGCGCATGATTTCTGGTTGAGCGGCTTGCAAAGCAGTTTTTGCTACGGCGCTATCGCCAGATGTGATTGCTTCTTCAACCTTACGGATGAATGTGCGCATACGCGAACGACGTGCTTTATTCACTTCGGTGCGGCGCTCAATTTTACGAACAGCTTTTTTAGCTGATGGAGTATTGGCCATGTGGTCCTCTTTGTGCCTATTCGCGCCCCGCCCGTTGACAGATATGCGAAATAAAAGCGGCGGCACCTAAGGCCGCCAGAAACTACGTTGGCCGGGTTATAGGTTGAAGATTGAATTTGGTCAATAGGAAATGAGCGGAAATTGCCCGCAAAGCCCCGGTGGAAGAGTCTTTGGCCTATGTTTGGCAGCTCGGGCAATAAAAGGTTGAACGACCAGATTGCACGATGCGTGCAATTTCTCCTTTACAACCTGGAGAAAGGCAACGTTCGCCCTCGCGCCCATAGGCTTTAAACCGATGCTGGAAATAGCCCAATTCTCCGTTGGCATGCTTAAAGTCTTTAAGCGTTGACCCGCCCGCCGCGATCGCCTCATTGAGTACATGCACAATGGTTGGCGCCAACAGTTCCAGTGCTTTTTTCGGCCCACCGTCGGCCTTGACCAGCGTACCGACTGAGCGTCTTGGGTCAATTTTTGCGATGAACAAGGCCTCGCACACATAGATATTACCCAAACCTGCCACGTTGCGCTGATCGAGCAGCGCCGACTTGATTGGGGTCTTCTTATTTAAGAATCGGTCGGCAAGATGTTGCGCACTGAATTGGTTGCCCAAGGGCTCAGGGCCCATATTGGCAAAGTGGGGGCTTTGTGCCTCATCCTCAAACAAGTCCATATACCCAAATCGACGCGGGTCGTTATATATGATGTCGACCCGGCCTTTTTGCGGGTGTGCGATTTCTAAAATCACATGGTCATGCTTTTCCTGGGACAAGGGTACAAATTTGCGGGCTGCACCTTCAACCAATTCGGCGTTTATCTTAAAACTGCCGCTCATGCCCAAATGGGCGAGCATATGGGTGCCAGAGGTGAGCGGAATAATTAGATATTTGGCGCGGCGGCGCAATTGGCCGATTTGTTGACCTTCAAGCAAAGATTTGAAGTTATCCGGAAAGGGAAAGCGCAAATTCTCGCGGTTGAGCACCACGCGGGTGATCGTTGCCCCATCCATAAAGGGTGCGAGGCCGTTTTTGACCGTTTCAACCTCTGGTAATTCAGGCAATTTGCTGTTTCCTTTTGCACATTAACTGTGGCAATGACGCGCAGGCCTGTTACATGCGTCAGCCATAGAAAAGCTGAGGCGCATGGGATAAGGTGCGCCAACATTGATGATTTGCAAGTGACGACAAACAAGTGACCATAAAGATGAGTGAAGCGCAACAAACAACCCACTTTGGCGAACGCGAAGTCCCCTTGGATGAAAAACAAGGGATGGTGAATGACGTTTTCCACAAAGTCGCCGACCGCTACGACATTATGAATGATCTGATGAGTGGCGGGATGCATCGGGTATGGAAAGACGCCTTTGTGGCCAATCTTGCGCCCCCCAAAGGCGGCAAACGCCCGTTTGAAGTGTTGGATATGGCGGGGGGCACCGGCGATATCGCCCAGCGGATCAAAAACGCATCGCATGGCTATGCAAAGGTCACCGTTTCCGACATTAATTCAGACATGTTGCGGGTTGGTGCCGAGCGGGCCAAAACATGGCGCTATCAGGATGGCGTCGAGTTCGTTGAGGCCAACGCTGAAGAGTTGCCGTTTGAAGACAATTGCTATGACGTTTATACGATTTCCTTTGGTATGCGGAACGTGCCACAGATCGACAAAGCGTTAGCCGAAGCCTATCGGGTTTTAAAACGTGGCGGTCGAATAATGGTCATGGAATTCTCTGAGGTTGATGTGCCGGGTCTTGATAAGATCTATGATATGTTCTCTGAACATGTGATCCCACCGATTGGCGGGGTCGTGACCGGGGATGCGCAACCTTATCAATATTTGATTGAGAGCATTCGCAAATTCCCCAAACCCCAACAATTTTGTACCATGATTGAGGATGCAGGCTTTTCGCGGGTTACCCATACGCCGTTAAGCGGCAATATTGCCGCCATTCATTCTGGCTGGAAACTAAGATAGGCGGACGAAAAATGGGGCTTTTTGCTTATCTCCGTCTCGTGCGGGCTGGTTATGTGTTGGCGCGTGAAGGCGCATTCTCGTTAACCGAAGGCCAAGGCATTAAAGGACCTGCCGCAACCGCGATCTGGTTTGCGCGGCTGATTGAACGCCGTGCGGTGCGCAAAACCGGGCGGGTTGAACGTTTGTCTGCGGCGCTACAAAAACTTGGGCCAACTTATGTGAAGCTGGGCCAAGTGCTGGCAACGCGCGCGGATGTGGTGGGGCCGTTGGTGGCGCAGGATTTGGCCAATCTGCAAGACAAAATGCCGCCCTTTGATGCAAAATTGGTGCCCGCCATTCTGGCCGAGGCTCTGGGCGACAAAGTAAATGCACTCACGGATATTTCTGACCCGGTGGCAGCCGCTTCGATCGCTCAGGTGCATAGCGCGACCCTGATCAATGAAGATGGAACCAAGCAAAAAATTGCCATCAAATTATTGCGGCCTGATGTAGAAATGCGGTTTAAAAAGGACCTTGCTTCCCTTAAAGCCGCGGCTGGTCTTGTTGAGTTGGTCGACCCAAGAGCCAAGCGACTACGCCCCAAAGATATTGTGGCCACGTTAGAGCGCTCTGCCATTCTGGAAATGGACTTGCGCATGGAAGCGGCCGCCATTTCTGAGCTGTTTGAAAACACCAAGGACGATGAGGGATTTGAAATCCCCACTGTGCATTGGCCACAGACCGCCCGCAATGTATTGACCACGTCCTGGATGGACGGCATCCCGATCCGCGAACACGACCAGCTAGACGCAGCAGGCGTTGACCGGAAAAAGGTGGCGAAAGCGCTGATGCAGCATTTTCTGCTTCACGCGATTCGTGACGGGTATTTTCATGCAGATATGCATCCGGGCAATCTGTTTGTTGATCCAAAAACCGGCCATGTGCGGGCCGTTGATTTTGGCATTATGGGCCGCATTGGCAAGCAAGAACAAAAATTCCTCGCCGAAATCCTTTATGGCTTCATCCGGCGCGATTATCGTCATATTTCGCAACTGCACTTTGATATTGGCTATGTACCCAAACATCAATCGGTTGACGATTTCGCGCAATCGCTACGCTCTATTGGTGAGCCGTTGGTGGGGCGTCCAGCAAGTGAAATTTCCATGGCGAAAGTCCTCACCCAATTGCTCGACAATACAGCTTTATTTGAAATGGAAACCCGCACTGAACTGGTGATGTTGCAAAAGAACATGGTGTTGGTGGAGGGCGTGGCGCGCACGCTGGACCCAGAACTGAACATTTGGACCATTGCCGAACCTATTGTGAGCAAATGGGTGAAGCGAAATGTGGGGCCAATTGGCATCGCAGAAGAAGCAAAGGACACCGCTATCGCGCTTTATGGCGCGGCGAAAAAAGTGCCTTTGCTGGTGCAACGCTATGAGGCGATGCTGGAGCAAGCCGAAAAAGACCGGGCGAATCCACCTTTCTTTATGACAAGTTGGTTTGCCGTTTTGGTGGTAGCGCTGATGATTGGTGTTGGCGCGGCGGCGATAAAGACGTTAGTTTAGCAACAATTCTCATCTAGCGGAGTATGCCCCACATGTTGGCAGGCAAAAAAATATTGCTGATCATCACGGGCGGCATCGCTGCCTTTAAAGCGATTGATCTCATTCGCTTGATCAAAAAAGCAGGTGGTGAGGTGCAACCTATTCTGACGGCTTCGGCGGAGGAATTTGTGACCCCGCTAACCGCTGGCACGCTTGCGGGCAATGCGGCTTTGACCGACCTGTTTGACTTAACCCGCGAAAGCGAAATTGGGCATATTGAATTGGTGCGCGATGCGGACTTGATTGTGGTTGCGCCATGCACCGCCAACTTTATGGCAAAAATGGCCAACGGTTTGGCCGATGATTTGGCGTCCACCGCGATTTTGGCGCGCGACAAACATGTCATCGTTGCGCCTGCGATGAACGTAAAAATGTGGTCCGCTGCCCCAACCCAGCGCAATCTGAAATTGGTCGTTGATGACGGCATGCAAATTGTTGGGCCTGTCAGTGGGGAAATGGCTTGTGGCGAATTCGGCCCAGGGCGCTTGGCGGAACCCGAAACCGTTTTTGCAGCGATCCAAGACTATTTTTTCACCTTTAGCGAGAACCTGCCCCTCAAAGGCAAGCGGATTTTGGTGACGTCTGGTGCAACCCGCGAGCCGCTGGACCCGGTTCGCTATCTATCGAACGCCTCATCCGGCAAACAAGGCACCGCCATTGCCGCATCCTTGCGCGCAGCAGGTGCTGAGATTGAATTTGTCACTGGTGCGGCTGACGTGCCGCCGCCAAACGGGGTAAATGTGACCCAAATCACCACCGCACAAGACATGTATGATGCGGTGCATGAGACATTGCCGTGTGATGTGGCAATATTTTGCGCCGCCGTTTCTGATTGGCGACCTAAAGATGCAGGCTCTGAAAAGATAAAGAAAAAGGGCGACGGCAAAGCGCCAAGCGTTGAAATGGTTCTAAACCCAGACATTTTGAAGTCGGTTGCCGCACTTGAGCCGGGCGAGCGCCCGCAACTGGTGATTGGTTTTGCTGCCGAAACTGAAAATGTGGTGAAGCATGCGCGCGCTAAGTATGAACGCAAAGGATGCGATTGGTTGTTGGCCAACGATGTGAGCGAGAGCAGCGGCACCTTTGGTGGCGACAGCAATGTGATCATTTTCTTTGATAAGCAAGGCCATCAAGAATGGACACAGATGAGCAAAGCCGAAGTGGGGCTAAAACTCACCAACCGCATCGCATCATTTCTCAAACATCCGGACTGATCCCATGAGCGCACTTGACGTTAAATATAAGGTTTTGCCGCATGGCAAAGGGCTGAAACCCCCTTATCAAGCCACTGCCGGCGCCGCAGGTCTGGACCTGTGTGCCGCTGTTCCTGGCGATCAGCCGATGGTTATTAAAGCTGGCGACCAAGACATCGTACCCTTGGGTTTTGCGCTTGGTCTGGCCGAAGGATATGAAGCGCAAATCCGGCCCCGTTCTGGCTTGGCAGCAAAGTTTGGCGTGACAACACTCAATTCACCCGGCACCATTGATGCGGACTATCGTGGCGAGGTCATGGTTATTCTGATCAATCACGGCAAAGCGCCCTTCACCGTCAATCGTGGTGATCGCATTGCACAGATGGTGATTGCGCCAGTGCCGAAAATCAACATGATAGAGACAGATACTCTGGATATAACTGAACGCGGTGCGGGCGGGCATGGTTCTACGGGAGTTGCCACCTCCTAACAAATTAGGGAGCAATTTGATGTTTTACAAAATTCTGGCTGCAATTTTTATTTGGGTGTCGCTGAACATTGGCGCATTTGCCGCAGAGCGCGCAGCGTTTGATCTGATCGGCTATTCACCGGACGGCAAATATTTCGCGTTTGAGGAATATGGTATTCAAGACGGGTCCGGTTTTGCTTATTCGACGATTTTCATCATCGATGTGGCTGAAGATAAATGGGTTGCGGGTGCGCCATATCGGTATCAGGCTGAAGACGAGGAGATAGATCTGTACTCTGCTAGAACTTCCGCACAATCCATGGCTGAACCCGCATTACTGTCTCTTAACATTACGCATCCTGCACAAGCACTGGCGATAAAAGCCGACGGTGACCCCGCAAATCCAGATCTTGAACTGCCCTTTAACCTGCCCGGCCACACTGGCGTTGACGCGATGTGGGGGGAGTATGAACTTCAGCTCAGTGTTTTTGATGTGCCTTCGACTGAAAACTGTGCTTCCTATATGGAAGAGGCAACACAAGGGTTTGCACTTTATTTGGCGGCAGATGGGAACATCAACTTAATTCATCAGGACGACAATATCCCCAAATCCCGTGGTTGCCCCCTTGCCTATCGGCTGAGCGCCATTGTGGTGCCTTTTCAGGACACAAATCTTTCGCGTGCCATCGCATTAGTTTCTGTTTGGGCGTTTGGCTTTGAAGGACCGGATCGGCGATTTATCGCCGTGCCGCTCAATTACGAGGAATGAAATTGCGACTAACCGGCGAAGAAACCAAGCGGTATGCGCGCCATATTGTTCTTAAAGATATCGGCGGCAGTGGTCAGCAAAAACTAAAAGCTGCAAAAGTGCTGATTATTGGCGCGGGCGGCTTGGGCAGCCCGGTGATTGCCTATTTGGCAGCGGCTGGCGTTGGCACGATTGGCGTGGTGGACGACGATGTTGTTTCGCTGTCCAACTTGCAGCGCCAAATCGTGCACCGCACCCAAGATGGCGACGTGGCCAAAGTTGATTCGGCGCAGCGTTTTGCCCAAGACCTTAATCCGCATGTTAACTTCAACGCGATCAATGAAAGATTGAACGCGGCAAACGGTGCGGGCATCGTTGCGCCCTATGATTTGGTGGTGGACGGGTCTGACAATTTTGACACGCGGGCGCTCGTGGCTGATTTTTGCGAAGCTGCTAAAATTCCATTGGTGGCCGGCGCGGTTTCGCTGTTTGATGGCAACCTGACGGTGTTTAAGCCATATGAAATCAATCAACCCCGCTTTGCTGATCTGTATCCCCATCGCCCCACACCCGGTCAACTGCCTTCGTGCGAAGAAGCGGGTATATTGGGACCGATTACCGCTGTGATTGGGGGGCTGCAAGCCATGGAAGCGGTAAAGCTGATCACGGGCGTTGGTGAACCACTTGTTGGACGACTTCTAACATATGATGGGCGCGATGCTCGTTTTCGCGAGATGAAATATCGACGCAACGAATAGGCAATCTAGCCTTTATTGCGAAAAAAATGGGGACAGCAAATGGACGACAAAACTTCAGTTGCGGTGATTGGCCTTGGGGTCATGGGTCGGCGCATGCTTGAAGCGCTGGCAACCCACGATAAGTTCCGCGCCAGCCATATTTGGGATCCCAATCTCGATGCGGTAGCAAAAGCTGTGGCTTTGGCGCCGGATGCAGTAGTCTCTGACAGCCCAGAAGCAGCAATCGAAGCCGCAAATGTGATCTATCTCGCTTGCCCACCCGATCCGCGTCGGCTTTATGCAATGATTGGTGCGGATTGCGGTAAGCCATTGTTTTTGGAAAAACCATTAGGGATTAATTTGGCTGCGAGCCGCGCGATGGTGCATCACTTGGAGCAAACGGGCGTGCCAGTTGCTGTAAATTTTGTTCAAGCCACTGGCGAGCCGCTGGCAGAGATCGAAACCGCTTTGCAATCGGGTGAAATGGGCGACCTAATCGGCATCGATATCGAAGTTTCTTATGCTCAATGGCCACGGGTTTGGCAGCAAGAAGCCGATTGGCTGCGATTTAAGGCAGAAGGCGGGATGACCCGCGAGGTGATTTCGCATTTTGTGTTTTTTGCCGAACGTTTGTTGGGCACAACCCACCTCAAATGGGCGCATCCAACTTTCCCCGATGAATATCTGTGCGAAACCAACTTGTCCGCCCAGCTTTCAAACCATGAGGGTTTACCGCTCAATGTGTTTGCAAACGTTGGTGGCGCACAGCCAGACAGGCAAGGGCTGGTGATCAAAGGAAGCAAGAAAAGCTTTCGGGTCGAACAGTTTAGCGAGTTATGGGAGAGCGAAGGCGATGCGTTTAAGCAAGTGGTGTTCCCTTCGAAAAATGCCCGGATTGACGGGCTTCATCTCCAGCTTGATCATTTCGAGTGTTGTATGCGGGGCGAAGCGCACAAATTAGCAACCATCCAAGAAGCACTGAGCGTGCAGGAAAAGATTGAGGGCATGTTGGCGGGTTAAGGGCGGACATTGGGCAAATGAAGCAGCATATACCGATCTACTTTCAATAAAACGCTGAGTATGTGCGACGATTTTGGCGGAACTCGGGCTGGTAATCGATTTGCAAAACGATAAAATACACAACACGATGCTTCGTTAAAAGTGAAACGGCATGGCCGGTAAAAAGACCTGCAACCGCTGGCAACTTTAATGACTTTACCCCCCAAAAGTATCACCAGAAACGTCTGGCAAGGTTGGGTGGATCAGAGTTAAAAGACCAGCGTCGATCAACAACGCCATGGGACGCGGGTCCCACGAAGGAGCTTTATGCGCAAACTTATCTTCACGATCATACTCATTTTAACGCCGTCGATGGCCTTCGCCCATACTGGCGTCGGCGAAACGACTGGCTTCTTGAATGGCTTGGTCCATCCGATCAGCGGTATCGATCATGTCCTTGCGATGGTGGCCGTCGGTGTTTTCGCTTTCGTCCTTGGTGGACGGGCAATTTGGCTGGTTCCGGCAGCTTTTGTTTCTATGATGGTGGGGGGCTTTGTTCTTGGGGTCAATCAAGTATATGTTCCGTTCGTTGAGCTTGGAATTGCGCTGTCCAGTATCGTCATTGGCGGGGCGGCGGCCCTTGGTCGACCTATGCCGGTCAGCTTTGCCATGGCACTTGTCGGCTTCTTTGCGATATTTCATGGGCACTCGCACGGTGCGGAAATGCCAGAAACTGTGGGTGGGCTGAGCTATGCTATTGGGTTCATCACCGCGACCGCTACGCTTCACGCGGTTGGCATACTCGCTGCGCTCGGGGCGGCGAAAATTATCGGACGCCATGGGCGGCTGATCGCTCAGATTGCCGGCGGTATATTTGCACTGGGCGGTGTGGGCGTGCTCGCTGGCTGGCTCTGAACGTACGGGGACACTTTTATCGCTTCTGTCATCATTTCGGTGTCAAATCAGCGATACCTGAACCCCATATCCCGTGGCTATCGGTCAAATGATGGCCACGGTCTTTCGCAGGCCCAACATTGGCAATAGGACACAATATCAGCGCCAACCCCTGTCAGCGTTTAGGGCTTTAAGGATGTTCGTCCATCGTCCGTCAGCAGCCAGCATTTTTGACCTTCAAACACGGCTGTAGACAAGGGGTATCCATATCCCGCGCCTGAATCCAAATTCACCCGATTGCCATAGTGCGTGGCGACAGGGATATTTGTGTGGCCGTGCACGACCAGCCACGGATGGGCGCGCGGGTCATCCAAGAATTCTTCGCGAATCCACACGAGATCATTTTCAGTCTGTTCTTGAATAGCCACGCCGGGGCGGATGCCCGCATGAACGAACAAGAGTTTTTCGCCGAGATGATACGGCACAAGGTTTTTCAAAAACTGAAGATGTTCAGCTGGTACTGTGCTTCTGGCGTTCTCATGCAAATGGTAAATCCTTTGCCTGTCGGCACCGTCGACATCGTAGGATGCCAAAGTTGTGAGGCCACCTATTCTGTCGTGCAGCCAATGATAGCCAACCAACAGCTGGGAATCATTGCGCGGATAATCTTCCATGAACATCGAGAACATGCGATCGTGGTTGCCGAGCAGGCACGTCCAATTTTTGCCGGCATTTGAGCCGTCCATCAGGAGTTGGATAACTTGTTGGCTTTGCGGGCCTCTGTCAACATAATCACCTAAAAAGACAATTTTTGCGTCAGGGCCACCGTCACGCTCAATTTTTTCCAGAGCCCGCTGCAACATTTCAAACTGTCCGTGTATGTCACCAATGGCGTAAATTGGATCAGACATCTTGTCTCCTTGAAGCAAGTTTAACTAAGGAATCGCATTCAAAAAAGGGGCCATAAGGCCCCTTAATCGTCATGACGCGCCGCCGTCGCACCTAAAGGCGCTACCCCGGCACCCCCGCCAATTGTTGCCAAAAGCTAGTGCCAACCTTTGGGCGGGGAATGAGAGCGACTAAGCGTCTTTGTGCTTGAAGACCAACGTGGCATTGGTGCCACCAAAGCCGAACGAGTTGGACATAACGCAGCCGATTGACTGGTTGTCACGACGTTCCTGCAAGATCGGCATATCGGCAAATTCTGGATCAAGTTCAAAAATGTTGGCGGATTTACACAGAAAACCTTCATTCATCATCATGATCGAATAAATCGATTCTTGCGCACCGACCGCGCCCAAAGAGTGACCGGTCAACGATTTGGTCGCCGACAAAGGTGGACATTTGTCTTCATTGCCAAATACGCGACGGATGGCCTCAATTTCTTTGATATCGCCAACCGGCGTCGAGGTGGCATGCGGGTTGATATAATCAATCGGCACATTGACCGTTTCAAGCGCCATGCGCATGCACCGTTCCGCACCTTCACCCGATGGGGCCACCATGTCGTGGCCATCAGATGTTGCCCCATAACCAACGATTTCAGCCAAAATGGTCGCACCGCGCGCTTTGGCGTGTTCGTACTCTTCGAGCACCATCACGCCAGCTCCGCCTGCGATGATAAACCCATCGCGGTTTTTGTCGTAGGCGCGGGACGAAATTTCAGGCGTGTCATTATATTTGGAGGTCATCGCGCCCAGCGCATCGAACATATTTGACATTGACCATTCAAGGTCTTCGCTGCCGCCAGCAAAAACAATATCTTGCTTGCCCATCTGGATTTGCTCATAGGCATTGCCAATGCAATGCTTTGATGTGGCGCAAGCGGAGGTGATCGTATAGTTCACGCCCTTGATCTTGAACGCCGTAGCAAGCGTGGCCGATGCGGTTGAACTCATGGCTTTTGGCACAGCTAGAGGGCCGATACGCTTTGGATTTAGGTTTTTGCGGGTTAAATCTGCCGCATTGATCAGCGTTTCAGTGGAGGGACCACCCGAGCCCATCACAATGCCGGTGCGTGGATTGGAAATATTGTCTTCTTGCAAACCCGCTTGCTCGATCGCTTCTTGCATGGCGATATAGTTCCACGCGGCGCCGCGCGCCATAAAGCGGGTCGTGCGCCGATCAAGTATCGCGAATGGGTCAAGGGTCGGCTCGCCATGCACTTGGCTGCGGAAACCATATTCCACATGCTTTTGTGCCCGTGTAATGCCCGGTTTAGCATCGCGCAGGCTTTGCAACACTTCTTGTTTATTATTGCCGATTGAGGAAACGATCCCCATGCCTGTGATGACAACTCTCTTCATATATTCCTCTTAATGCGCATTCCATCGGTGCTTACAAAGAAGCTACTTGTTTTCCAAGCCGATGAGGCCCACACGCAAATTTTCCGCCTTGTAAATAATCTCACCATCCGCTTTGACCCAGCCGGTCGCGACGCCAAAGGGTAAAGGTGACCGCATGTGTTTTTTGATGTCCACATGATATGTTAACAACTTCTTATCATTTGTTGCTTGGCCAACAAATTTAATTGTGCCGCCCAATGCACGGCCACGGCCAGGTGAACCCGACCATGACAAGAAAAAACCAACCATTTGCCATAATGCGTCCAATCCCAAACATCCGGGCATAACAGGATCACCCACGAAGTGACATTTGTAAAACCAAAGGTCCGGGTTTAGATCCAACTCGGCCGTGACGCTGCCTTTGCCAAACTCGCCAGCATCGTTATTGATGTTGGTGATACGATCAAACATTAACATCGGTGGCGCTGGCAGTTTCGCATCGCCCTGGCCAGGCAACTCGCCTTTGCCATGCAGGATCAATTCTTCATAGCTAAACTGGCTGGCACGTTCTGTCATAAGCCAAACATCCTTTATCTTTTGGTCTCTGTGGCCAAATTTGAACAAATTCATGGCTCGGCCCAGACATGCTTTTGGCCGTGCATAACATTTTTGTTCCCATTCGCAAAGCAAATGCGGCCTAGTTTCGCCCATTTTTGATAATCATCGTCACATTCTGAAAACGGCAACAATTCAACAAAATTTTGAATGCACAGCCGTGCGATTATCCAAAAGACCAACAATTTGCTTCACACGTTCACCACGCGACAAATGGTCAGTTGTTTGAATTGATGAAATTGCCTATAATTCGCAACTAGAGATCAAATGGACGCGAAAACGAACAAATGACTGCACATATTGGTAATCAAAGATTTATGCAGGGCTCACGGGGCCCATGTCTTACCGCCGTGTTGCGGATGGCAGGCTTGCGCCCCACACGGCAACGGCTGGCCCTGGCGGACATGCTTTATGGCGGCGGCCACCGACATGTCAGTGCCGAGGCATTGCACGCCGAAGCGGCCACTGGTGGCGTTGCTGTGTCGCTGGCTACGGTTTACAACACATTGCGCCAGTTCAAAGATGCGGGGCTTTTGCGCGAAGTCACAGTTGATGCGGCGCGCACCTATTTTGATACCAACACATCAGACCATCATCACTTCTTCATTGAAGATGAAGACCGGGTGGTGGATATTCCAACAAATGATATTGAAATCAGTGGATTACCTGCCGCGCCAAAGGGGATGAAAATTACCCATGTTGATGTGGTGGTGCGGGTCAAAAGCGCGGGTTAGGCCTGTTCCTGGTTGACGACAATTGGTGTCGTTCATGTGCTTATTTCACTTTTTCATTCTGATAGACACCCCATAAGGCGACTTGATTGATCCAGCCCCTAAAATTTTGATTATCGTCAGAATTGGGGTCGGGTTTGTAGCGCCCAGATACTTCGCACCAGCCATCTTCACATTTTTCTACTGTCACCAGCACCTTGGGCTGCAATATGGCGCGACGTGGTGATGTTGCATCGGCGCGGTCATATATGGGTGTGCCATTTGGCGTGTCATTAAGCCACGGGGTCACCAAGGCAGTTCGGCGGCCCGACAAAAGGGTTTTATGGATCCAGCCTTCCGCCCCTTCCGAATCACGCACTTTGCGCCAGGCATCGAATTCTTGAATAATCTCGATGGTCAGCCCATTTTGGACAAAGATCCAAGCCACCTCATATTTTTGCCCCGGCCCGACACGCACATTGATCTTGCTTGATCCTAATGAGGCGAAGCGCGGCAATGGTGAGCCCGACGCCCCGACCGTTTGGGCCAATACTGACACGGGCCCAAACGTGAATGCAATTAGGATTGCGACGCAAAGGATGCGCACATATTGACCAATGCGAAAGGTCAAAGATTTGGTTTTTTGCATCGAAGGGGATACTCTTTCCAGCGACAGAATTTTCACATATCAATTAGCCAAATACACCTTAAGGTATAGCTAAGACCAAAAGGCTAATGGTTTGGGCGATTATAGCGAATATGAGGTCTCAATGACAGGATCAACCGCAAAAGTTTTTGTGACCAGACGTCTGCCCGCGCTGATTGAAGAGCGCATGGCGGCGCTGTTTAATACGGACTTTATCGATGAAGATCGCCCGCAAACCAGCGACAAACTGATCGCGCAATCCTTGCATTGCGATATTTTGGTGTCCACCATTACGGATCACCTAAACGCCGATGTGATTGCAAAACTGGGATCAAATGTGCGCATGATCGCCCAATTCGGCAATGGTGTGGACAATGTGGATGTGAACGCCGCGGCCAAACGCGGTATCACGGTCACCAATACGCCAAGCGTTCTCACCGATGATACTGCCGATATGACCATGGCGCTGATTTTGGCGGTACCGCGCCGCTTGATTGAGGGCTCACAAACTCTTTTGAAAGATGGGACATGGCCCGGCTGGTCGCCCAATTGGATGCTTGGGCGTCGTTTGGCCGGCAAACGGTTAGGCATTGTCGGGCTTGGCCGGATTGGTATGGCGGTGGCCCGCCGCGCCCGCGCATTTGGACTGGAAATTCACTATTTCGGCCGATCCCGCAAAGCGGGTGTGGTTGAAGACGAATTGGACGCCCATTATTGGGATAATTTGGACGCCATGTTGGCCGCTGTGGATATTGTAACCTTGCACACCCCAAGTACGGACCAAACCCATAATATTATCAACAAAGAACGCCTGGCCCTGATGAAAAATGATGCTTATTTGGTCAATTTGGCACGGCCGAATTTGATTGACGAACAAGCACTTATCGACGCTGTAACACGCGGCGAGATTTCAGGCGCGGCTTTAGACGTGTTTGAACACCACAAAGTCATAAACCCAGCGCTGTTGGACCTTGCACGGCAAGACAAAGTGGTTCTAACCGCCCATATGGGATCGGCCACCCTTGAGGGGCGCATTGAGATGGGTGAAACCGTGATTGTGAATATGCGGGCGTTCTTGGATGGGCATCAGCCCCCGCATCGGGTGTTGCCGGATCGGTTGGGGTAAGGGGCAGTAACATTTGTTTGATAAACTTGTGTCTTATGTATGCCACTATACAACATTACAGTTGACGCGTAAAATCTCCCTTGGAGACTAATTATGAATAAGAGCATAAAAAAATACACGTTTAAAATAAAAGGCTTTACCCCAGATCAATTACCATTTGATCGGCTGGTGGAGTATTATGCCGAGATCAAAAAAATGCTCGACGTTGCTGAACACCTGTATTTGGTTGGCGTCTTTGAGGGTAGCCACGCTAGTTCTTTTTCCATTGATCCCATTTATGAAAGCAAACTCACGCGGCGATTGGACGCTATCCGGCATGGCACTGCTCCGGCGAACGCATGTCGTGCTCATGATACAATTAACAAAATGTTGCAAGAAGACGGGACTAGTGGAGCACTTTTTGGCGAACAGGGTCAGAATGTGCTCCAATTTCCAGGAAAGCAGGCTGACACCGGAACACAAATGCAGATTCGCGATGTTGCTACGATTACTGGCGAGTTGTATTATCTCGCAGCGAGTGAAAGTGATGTCAAAGTCCGCGTTAAAACTGGTACCTATGGAGCAGTATACTGCAGTACAACCCGCGAAATCGCAACTGGATTGAAAGACTTTCTTTTCAACAATGTGAAGGTCAATGGGCGCGGCCTATGGACCAAAACAAGTTCTGGTGAATGGCGCGTTGACGAATTCGTAATTACGGATTTTGCCCCAGTACAAACCGAAAACCTTCGTGCAACCATAAACCGAATAAGGGAGCTAGAGCTATCTTGGCCAAAGGATCCCTTAAACGACATACGGGAAGTTGAGGAAAAAGGTGGGCAAATCCATTGATCGTTGCATTTGACAATACTTTTCTTTCCTTAGCACTTAATGAAAACACTATACCGACTCCAAATCCATCTACTGGCATTCCTGCTTCGCACTGTGCTCACCGCGTTGAAGGAGTTGTCGATGATATCGCGAGAGCAAAAGGAACGGTATTGATTCCTACGCCATGTCTTGCAGAACTATTGACTGCTGTGCCAGACATACAACGCGCGGTTTTCGATCATAGACGAGTCAACCGCATTCAGTATTGCTCCATTTGATAGTAGGTGTGCCATAGAGCTTGCCGATGAGACTCGCAAAGCAATCTTGGCCGGTGACAAAAAATCTGGTTCTCAAGCTGGGTGGACACAAGTAAAGTTTGATCGTCAAATTGCTATAATCGCCAAAGTAAATGGCGCTAGCGTGTTCTACACTGACGACATGAAACAAACTGAATTTGCCGAAATGCTTGGAATGAAAGTGATTCATACCTGGGATTTGGATTTGCCCGCGAAACACGCCCAAATCTCACTTATAGACGACAAATCTTAGTTGGCTCAGACAAACAAAAAGCCCGGCACTGAGGCCGGGCTTTTCAAATCGATAAAACTCAAAAGAGATTATTCGGCGGCTTCGCCTTCGTTGATCTCTTCACCAGTTTCTTGGTTTACAACTTTCATGGACAAACGCACTTTGCCGCGGTCGTCGAAGCCCATAAGTTTCACGTAAACTTTTTCGCCTTCTTTGACGATGTCAGTTGTTTTTTCAACGCGCTTATCAGCAAGTTGCGAAATATGCACCAGACCATCACGTGGACCAAAGAAGTTCACGAATGCGCCAAAATCAACACACTTGACAACCGTACCTTGGTAGATTTCGCCAACTTCTGGCTCGTCTGTGATCGACTTGATCCATTTAACCGCAGCTTCAATGGCTTTGCCATCACTTGAGGCGATTTTGATGGTGCCATCGTCTTCGATGTTCACTTTCGCGCCGGTTTTTTCAACGATTTCACGAATCACTTTGCCGCCCGTACCGATAACTTCACGGATTTTGTCGGTTGGGATTTTCATGGTTTCGATGCGTGGTGCAAATTCGCCCACTTCGTCACGTGCGCCATCAAGGGCTTTAGACATTTCCACCAAGATGTGTTCACGACCGTCTTTGGCCTGCGCCAAAGCCGTTTTCATGATCTCTTCGGTGATCCCAGCAATTTTGATGTCCATTTGCAGTGAAGTGATACCGTCAGAAGTACCCGCCACTTTAAAGTCCATGTCGCCAAGATGATCTTCGTCACCCAATATGTCTGAAAGAACTGCGAAACGTTCGCCTTCCAAAATCAGACCCATGGCAATACCAGATACTGGACGTTTCATGGGAACACCGGCATCCATAAGAGCCAAAGATGTTCCGCAAACTGTCGCCATTGAAGATGAACCGTTTGATTCCGTGATCTCAGATACCACACGAACAGTATATGGGAAATCTTCAACGCTTGGACGTACGGGGTTAATCGCGCGCCATGCCAATTTGCCGTGACCTGTCTCACGACGGCTGGTGCCGCCCATGCGACCAGCTTCACCCACTGAGTATGGAGGGAAGTTATAGTGCAACATGAAGTTGTTTTTGAAGGTGCCGTCTAGGCTGTCAACGAACTGTTCATCGTCGCCTGTGCCCAAGGTTGCAACAACCAAAGCTTGAGTTTCGCCGCGTGTAAACACAGCCGATCCGTGCGTACGGGGCAAAATACCCGCTTCAGCGACAATGGGGCGAACTGTTGAAAGGTCGCGACCATCGATCCGAAGACCCGTGTCCAAAACATTCCAACGCACCACTTTGCCTTGCAAAGACTTAAATACCGTACCGATTTGCTCGTCTGAGTATTTAGCTTCTTCGCCTTCAGCAGGTGCAAAATGTGCTTTAACTTTGGCTTTTGCAGCGTCAACTGCGACGTAGCGTTCTTGCTTTTCAGTAATTTTATACGCTGCGCGAAGCTCATCTTCAGTTACTTTGAGCATTTCTGCTTCAAGTTCTGAATAATCTTCGGCTTCGTATTCACGTGGCTCTTTTGCAGAAAGTTCTGCGAGCTTGATGATCGCATCGATGACTTTTTTGGATTGCTCGTGGCCATACATGACCGCGCCAAGCATTACGTCTTCGCTTAATTCGCTGGCTTCTGATTCAACCATCAAGACGGCGTCCTGTGTGCCGGCCATCACCAGATCCAATTTTGAATCTGTGCCTTGCTCTGGGGCAAAGTTCAATACATATTCGCCATCAATATAGCCAACACGTGCTGCGCCAATTGGGCCCATGAAGGGGATACCCGAAATGGTCAGCGCAGCAGAGGCAGCAACCAAGCCAAGGACGTCAGGGCGGTTTTCAAGGTCATACTGAAGAACAGTAACAACGATTTGTGTTTCGTGCTTGTAGCCAGCTGGGAACAATGGGCGGATTGGACGGTCAATCAATCGACAGATCAGTGTTTCCGCTTCTGTTGGACGGCCTTCACGCTTGAAATAGCCGCCCGGGATTTTACCCGCAGCGTAGAATTTTTCTTGATAGTTTACGGTCATCGGGAAGAAATCGACGCCCGCTTTTGGTTTCTTGGCTGAAACAACGGTTGCCAAAACAACGGTTTCGCCAAGGGTTGCCAAAACAGCACCGTCAGCCTGACGTGCCATTTTACCTGTTTCAAGGGTCAGCGGTTGGCCGCCCCAATTTAATTCCACCTTATGGTGATCAAACATATTTTTTAATCCTAAAATGCCTTGGCGGATGTGTCCCTCATGGCCACATTTTCGAAATCGACAAGGCGTCGTTCATTCATTTTGCAGAACGGAGAAGTGAAGCAAGATGGCAAGACGCTTTTGAAACAAGTTCAATAATTATCAAAAGCGACCGACGATCCTGCTCGCTTGGCCGTTGTGCTAGATTGTAAAAGGCGCGGCAGCCCAAAGGCCACCGCGCCAATTTGGTTTCGTCTAGCGACGCAAACCTAGACGCTCGATGAGCGACTTGTAGCGGGCTTCGTCTTTGTTGCGGGTATAATCCAGCAAACGACGACGCAAGCTAACCATTTTCAACAGACCACGACGGGAATGGTTATCCTTCTTGTGATCTTTAAAATGTTCGGTGAGATTAGAAATACGCTCTGTAAGGATCGCAACCTGTACTTCTGGTGAACCTGTGTCACCTTCTTTGATTGCATATTCTTTAATAAGCTCGTCTTTGCGCTCAGCAGTAATCGACATCGTAATTCCCTTCTAAAAATAAAGGAGTGATAAGCCGCCATGCGCCAAGATGTCGTCCAGCGCTGGCCCGAATTAGCCGCCCATCGGTTAGACCATAAGGGCGGTTGCGCTGGCTTATACAGGAAAATACCACATATGAAAAGAGGTAGGTTTTAAGCGTGCCATTCAGCGCGCCACGATCACCCGGCTGGGCTTAAATTGGCCTTTTTCAACAAAGCCCAATGCCACCATTTCGCCCCTATGGGTCGCGTAAGCTTCATCTAGTGCAATCGGTGCGTTGCGGCCAATCAACAAAGCGGGATTTCCCATGCGCACAAGCTGGGCTTGGCGTTCATCCAAAGACACTTCTGGCAAATGTCCCACCGCATCGCTGAGCGGTTTCAATTCAAGATCACGTTCAGCCAATTCAAGCGCTTCAATGTCTTCAATCGTTACCGCATCCTGGTCGGTAAACGGACCAACGGCAGCGCGGTGCAAGCGAGACACATGCCCCTTGGACCCCAGTTTTTCTGCAATATCACGGGCAAGGGCCCGCACATAGGTGCCTTTTTGGCAAGTGACGCGGAAGGTTGAAATGTCGTTGGAGTGGAAAAGCAACTCAAACGCGTCAATTTCCACCTCACGGGGTGGCATCACGACTTTTTCCCCTGCCCGGGCCAAATCATAAGCGCGTTCGCCGTTAATCTTGATGGCTGAAAATGCGGGCGGGATTTGCGTTATGGTGCCGGTAAAGTCGGGTAAAATGGCTTCAACTTCAGCTTGGCTTGGCCGTACATCAGATGTGGCGGTCACGTCGCCCTCAACATCGTCAGTGGTGGTTGTGCTGCCCCATTTGAGATCAAATTCATAGATTTTGACGCCGTCTTGCACAAAGGGAACTGTTTTGGTGGCCTCGCCCAATGCAATGGGCAAAATGCCGGTGGCCAGTGGATCAAGTGTACCCGCGTGGCCGGCTTTTTTACCGCCATACAACCATTTGATTTTCCCCACCGCTTGGGTGGAGGTCATATCATAGGGTTTGTTGAGGATCAGCCAGCCGGAAATGGCGCGCTTAGGGCGTTTGAGTTGGGTCATTGTTTTGCTTTTGATCGCTTATTGATCTTCTGGATCGTTTTCATCTTCATCGGGTCGAAGATCCTGCGCCACATGGTCAGACCGTAGCAATTGGTCGATCCGCCCCGCTTCACCAAATGTTTCATCTTCAAAGAAGCGAAATTCAGGCGCAAATTTGAGCTTGAGCGTCGGGACCACCTGACCACGGATAAATTTTTGGTTGCGGTTTAGCGCGTCAACCACCACATCCACTTTTTGACCGCCCAGAGGCATGATGTAGACTTTTGCGATTTTCAAATCGCGCGTCATACGGACTTCAGGCACTGTGATGAACGCCCCATCCAAGTCGGGATCAAGAATTTCGTCGCGTGACAGGAAAGCAGATAATGCGTGCCGCACCAGTTCGCCAACACGTAGTTGACGTTGCGACGTGAGTTTTTCGCCACTCATGGATCAACCCTCAATGTAACAAATGATGTCCGACGGCTTCTGTCCGCCGGACCAAATTTGGACGTGCTGCTCGAGCAATATGAAAGGCGAATTTGCCAAACAACTCTAAAGCGTACGCTCGATCGATTCGACGCGGTAACATTCGATCACATCGCCTGCGCGCATGTCTTCGTATTTTTCAAACGCCATGCCGCACTCTTGACCAGAGTGAACTTCTTTGACTTCGTCTTTGAAGCGTTTGAGCGTTGACAGCTTGCCTTCATGGACAACCACATCGTCACGGATCAAACGAACACCTGCGCCACGTTCCACCATGCCTTCGGTGACCTGACAACCTGCCACCCGGCCAACTTTGGTAATGTTGAACACTTCCAAAATCTTCGCGTTGCCCAAGAAGGTTTCACGCACCTCAGGAGCCAACAGACCAGACATTGCCGCTTTCACGTCGTCGACGAGATCGTAGATGATGTTGTAATAACGGATTTCGACGCCTTCACGGGCAGCGGCTTCACGGGCTTGCTTGTTTGCGCGGGTATTAAAGCCAAACACAACCGCATTTGAAGCAGCTGCCAGGGTTACATCACTTTCAGTGATACCACCCACGCCACCGATCAACACTTGGGCTGACACTTCTTCGGTGCCCAATTTGTCGAGCGCACCGATAATCGCTTCAACCGAACCTTGAACGTCACCCTTGATCACCAACGGGATTTTGGCCAAGTCTTCGGTTTTGAGCTGGTTCATCATTTGCTCAAGCGACGTTACGCCACCGGCAGCCGATTTTTCGCGTTTAGCGCGCTGACGGTATTCGGTGATTTCACGCGCTCTGGCCTCGTGCTCTACAACACCAAGCAAATCGCCTGCATCTGGCACACCAGCGAAGCCAAGAACTTCAACCGGGATTGACGGACCGGCGGCTTTAACTTGCTCGCCTTTGTCGTTGATCAACGCACGGACTTTCGCCCATTGCGAACCAGCGACCACGATGTCGCCTACAGCCAATTCGCCATTTTGGACCAATACAGTTGCCACCGCACCGCGACCTTTGTCGAGTTTGGCTTCAATCACAATACCTTGTGCGCGGCCTTTAGGATTGGCTTTGAGTTCCAAAATCTCGGACTGCAAAACAATCGCATCGAGAATGCCGGAGAGGTTCTGTTTTTTTATGGCAGAAACTTCAACATCAAGAATATCACCACCCATAGTCTCCACAAACACTTCATGTTGAAGCAATTCATTGCGTACACGGCTTGGGTCAGCTTCATGCTTATCCATTTTATTGATCGCAACGATAATCGGCACACCGGCCGCTTTTGCGTGTTTGATCGATTCAATGGTTTGGGGCATGACGCCATCATCGGCGGCCACCACCAAAATGGCAATATCGGTTGCTTGTGCACCGCGCGCCCGCATGGCCGTAAAAGCCTCGTGGCCCGGTGTGTCCAAGAACGTGATGTTATGGCCGTCTCGCTCAACCTGGTACGCACCGATATGCTGGGTGATGCCACCGGCTTCACCAGACACAACATTGGCTTCGCGAATAGCGTCAAGAAGCGATGTTTTACCATGGTCAACGTGACCCATAATGGTCACGACTGGCGCACGTGGTTTTAGGTCTTCAGGGTTTCGTGTCCCTTCGTCTTCAAACACACCGGTTTCCACATCAGCCTCAGAAACACGCTTTACACTGTGCCCCATCTCTGTTGCGATCAATTCGGCGGTATCCGCATCCAGTACGTCATTGATGGTGACCATTTGGTCTTGAGCCATCATGAGCTTGATCACGTCAACCGCGCGTTCAGCCATACGAATGGCCAACTCCTGCACAGTGATCGCTTCTGGAATTGTCACTTCGCGTGAGATTTTTTCTTTGGGTGTTTGCGGCCCTTTGCCACGCTGTTTTGCACGGCGACGACGCATTGCAGCCAATGAATGCCCACGATCGCGCTCAGTGTCACCTCGGGTGGCCGTTGTCACGGTCAAGCGGGTTTGGCGGCGATCATCAGTGGTCGCTTTTTTGTTTGGTTGCGGCTTGGCCGCACGTTTTGCCCGCTCAAGTTCGTCTTCACGGACCAGCGGCGCACTCTTTTTGCGCGCATGTTGATCTGGGTTTTTTGAAATCGCGCGTTCAGTTGGCGGTGCTGGCTGTTCTGCAGGAGAAAGTTCTGCGTTTTGCACCGGCTTGGCTTTTGGCTTAACCGTTTTAGCTTTTTCAGCCTGTGCGGTTTCACGCACTTTGTCGACACGCTCCGCTTCAAGGCGCGCTTCTTCTTCGACTAGAAGACGCTCAGCAGCCTCACGTTCGGCCTTGCGGCGCGCAGCATCATCAATCCGGCGCTGTTCAGCTTCGACTTGAGCGCGACGCTCTTCGTCGGCACGTGCAGCGGCCGCCCGTAAAGCGCGTTCACGCTTTTCAGATTCGGAATTGGTTAGACCCGTATTGGCAGGTTCTTGGCGACGCCCGCCTTGACCCGGTCGATTGCGGTTTCCATCTTGTCGACGCGGTTGCTGGCGTTGACCGGATGGCGCACCTGGACGCCCAACGGATGCGCCTTCGCTCGCTTTTGGTCGAGGTGCAGCACCAGTTGAGGGTGGTGTGAACGTACGGCTGCGTTTTTCAACCACGACGGTCCGAGAAGACCGACCGCCACCTGGACGACCGCCACCTGCAGGTCCGCCCTTTAGCGAAAGGGTCTTTTTGTCCCCGTCACCTGGTGTCACATCTGATCTTTTATCGTTGTCACTCATATATTCGCCATTCATCCATTACGTTTTCGCCACATAGCGTACAAGTCTTTCGTACTGCTTTATGGCCGAATTTGCTGCCGCACCGCCTACCAGCGCTGCATGTATCACATTTTTGCCGCCAAATGCCAAACTCAATTGTTCGCCACCCAGCAAGTCGATGTGAGGCAATGTCTGATCGAGTTCTAAAACCCGCACCAATTGCATCATTTTTCGTCGACCGTCTTCACTCGCATCGCTCGCTGTTATCAGCGCGCGCGCCTTCTCCGATTCTAAGGCGCTGCGCACTTTTGCAGAGCCCATAACAAAAAAACCACCTTTGCGTGCCAGTTGCAACGCGCCGATCAGCCGGTTTTCCAAATGCGCTTGGGTCAAACCGGCGAGGTCTTCAGGCAATTTGACCGGCGATTTTAGACTCCGAGCAAATGCATTCTTCTTCTGCGCCTCAGCAACAGCGACAGCCGTTGCGGTTACCCATACGCCTCGACCGCCTGCTTTTCCAGTCACATCTGGAAAAATTTGGGTGTCAGGCCCAACAACAAACCGAATGAGGTCGGTTTTTGGCAAAATTTCCTTGGTCACGCAACATTCACGTGTCGCAATTTCTTTATTTGCCGGCATTGGGCCTTTTACTAACCTCGACTTTGTACTTATTCAGCTGGTGCAGCAGGATCATCAGAACCCGCAACAGTTTCGGCTTCGGTTTGTGCATCGACTTTTGCATCAGCTTCAGCCGCAATTTCAGCTTCACCTGTTACCGGCACTTCAGTTGCTTCTTCATCAAGCTGTTCTTCTGACGACAAATCATCAAGCGTAACCCAGCCAGCTTTTAGGCGGGCACTCATGATCATTTCTTCAGCTTCTTCTCGGCTCACTGGGAACCCAGAGAACGTGCCTTCAAAGCGCTTCACTTCACCGTCTGTTTTCTCTGTCCAACCCACTAGATCGTCAGCAGCATAGCCAGCAAAGTCTTCGATGGTTTTGATCCCTTCCTTACCCAGCGCCACAAGCATTACAGCGGTTAGACCAGGAATTTGATAAAGTTCGTCTTGAACACCCAAAGCGACGCGTTCTTCATTGCGCTCACGTTCTGCTTGCTCAAGATATTCAGCGGCACGGGCTTGAATTTCAGCGGCAGTATCTTCGTCAAAACCTTCAATTGAGGCAATTTCAACCGGTTCAACATAGGCCACTTCTTCCAATGATGAGAAGCCTTCAGAAGCCAGCAATTGCGCAACCATCTCGTCAACATTCATGGCGTTCATAAACAGGTCTGAACGTTCAACGAATTCTTTTTGGCGGCGCTCTGATTCTTCTTGCTCGGTGAGAATATCAATATCCCAGCCGATCAATTGTGAAGCCAAGCGCACATTTTGACCGCGACGGCCAATGGCCAACGACAATTGCTCATCAGGCACAACAACTTCGATGCGCTCTGCTTGTTCATCAAGCACAACTTTTACCACCTCAGCCGGTTGCAATGCAGAAACCACAAGGTCAGGCAAAGCTTCGGTCCAAGGGATGATGTCGATTTTTTCGCCTTGCAGCTCGTTCACGACGGCCTGCACACGTGACCCGCGCATACCCACACAGGCGCCAACCGGATCGATTGACGAATCGTTTGAGGCCACAGCAATTTTCGCGCGGCTGCCAGGATCACGTGCGATGGAGCGAATATTGATCACGCCATCATAGATTTCCGGCACTTCTTGCATGAACAATTTTGCCATAAATTGTGGATGAGTACGTGACAAGAAGATTTGCGGACCACGTTGTTCTTGGCGCACATCATGAATATAGGCGCGCACGCGGTCGCCATAGCGGAATGTTTCACGCGGGATCAATTCATCACGGCGAATAATCGCTTCGCCACGACCAAGATCAACGATCACATTGCCATATTCAACCCGCTTCACGGTGCCATTGATGATATCGCCAAGCCGATCTTTAAACTCATCATACATGCGCTCGCGCTCAGCATCGCGAACTTTTTGCACGATCACTTGTTTCGCAGACTGGGCAGCGATACGACCGAATTCGATTGGCGGCAACGGCTCGGTGATGAAATCACTGAGCTTTGCATCTGTGTTGCGTCGCTGGGCTTCTTCTAATGAAATCTGGCGACCATGTTCTTCAACCTCGTCAACAATTTCGAGCAAGCGCCACATGCGCAACTCGCCGGTTGTTGGATTGATTTCAGCCCGGATTTCAGTTTCTGCGCCATAGCGTGAGCGGGCCGCTTTTTGAATAGCGTCCTGCATCGCTTCGATGACGATCATCCGATCAATTGACTTTTCGCGCGCTACAGCATCCGCGATTTGCAATAGTTCGAGCCTATTTGCACTGACAGCCATGTATCATTCTCCTCGATAGGGAACTTGAGACGCTTTTTAAGCGTCCCCATCATTCTCATCAGACTCATTGGTCTGATCAATTTCAGTTTCAATTTCTGGGTCGCTTAATGGGTTTGCTGCAACTTGGCGCTCGCGTGCCTCATCAAGCAATTTGTCCGTCATAACCAATTTGGCGTCTGCCAGGTTCTCAATGTCGATCTTGTGCAGAGCCTCTTGCCCCTCAGGCACATCGGGCAAACGAAGCAACACCAAATTGCCTTCAACCCCTTCAATGGTGCCGCGATAACGCCGCCGTCCATTGATCATATTTTGCAGTTCAATCTTGGCTTCATGACCAATCCATTGTTCAAAGTCAGAACGCCGAACCAAGGGACGGTCAATACCCGGCGAAGACACTTCAAGATGATATTCGCGGCTGATCGGGTCTTCCACATCAAGGATCGGCGAAATCTCTTTTGAAAATTTTTCGCAATCTGAAATGTTAAACTCGCCTTGGGCGTTTTCGGCCATGATCTGCAGCGTACAGCCATTATCCTGCGTCAAGCGCACCCGAACCAAGCGATAGCCTAAATCAAGCGCCACTGGTTCAAGGATTGCGGATACGCGCTGCTCTTGGCCAGCTTCGCGAGAATAACGTTGTTCTTTTAAGTCTAGTTCGACGTGCATTGGACCCATTTGGTATTAAAAAAGAGCGGGGCCGGTAGGCGCCCACTCTCATATTCGATTTGAGATTTTGGAGCTTGTATACTTGCCTTATCGCGTTTTGGCAAGCGATTTGCGACACAAACCGCCTGCGCTTGGGGCGCAGAGGAGTTGACCTCTATCAACGAATTGATGGGGCGCATGGGCCAGAATGAATAAGAACCAAAGGTGGCCGAGCGTGCTCAAGATCTATTTTCTATATGCAATCTACTTTGTGGGTGCCGCTATTGCGCTCTTGGTGGCGATTGGGCTGTGGTTCAATTATTCTGATCGGCGGGCGCTTGTGGCCGTCAACAAGGAAATTTGGCAGTACAAAGACCTCGCAACTGGGGTTTACGACCCCGCAATGGTTGGGGGGTTGCCTGAAGGGGTTCAGCGCTACTTTAGCTTTATGATTGCGCCCGGCGCGCTGCTCAAAACCATCAATCGCATTGAAATGGTGGGCGAGTTTGGCTTGGGCGACGTGAACAAGCACAATTACTTTGCATTCGATGGCATCCAATATAACGCAGCCCCACAAGGGTTCACATGGTCGCTTAAGACCAAAGATAATTTGATGGCGATGAATGGGGACGATACATTTTGGGCCGGTGAAGCCTGGACCAAGTTTTGGCTTTTGTGGGTGTTTCCCGTTGCGCGTGCCGGTGGCATTTCGGATTACCAAAGATCAGGATTTGGCCGGGTGGTTACCGAAATGGCGGCTTGGTCGCCGGTATCTTTGCTGCCCCAGTTTGGTGCGCAATGGGAACAACTCTCACCCAATTTGATACGGGCAACGGTTCGGGCACACGGCTTAGAGCAAGCGGTGGACATCACCATTGATGCGCGTGGCGCACCGACAGCATTTCTTATTCAACGCTGGAGCAATTCAAATGCATCGCAAGTGTTCAAACTACAACCGTTTGGCGGCGTTGCCCATACATATGCAACAGTTGATGGGATCACATTTGTGAGCGAGGTTGAAGCGGGCAACCATTTTGGGACGCCCGACTATTTTCCCTTTTTTAAAGCCAAAGTCACCAAGTTTGAATTTCAGCCAACCCCTTAAGTTTAGGTGCGGATGAAGCTGAAATAGAACGAGATGTTTCGACCCTCTTTGCGGGCCTTTTGTTCATAACGGGTAGATTGCCAACCGTCCCATGGCTCATGCCATGAAGTCGCGTCAACTTGTGGCCAATCAAATTGGTCGTGGCGTAATATATGACCAAGGGCCCAAGTGGCGTAATCCTCAATATCGGTGGCCACCCGAAACTCAGCACCCGGCTTCAAAATTCTTGCCAATGCGCTCAGTGTTACTGCGTTCACAAAGCGGCGCTTGTGGTGACGTTTTTTCGGCCATGGGTCAGGATAAAGCAAATAAGCCCCATCAAAAGACGCTTCTGGCAGAGCTTTGAGCAAATGCAATGCATCGTCGGTAAACAGCTTCACATTGGTCAGTTGATCATCATTGATCGCCGCCAGCATTTTGCCAATGCCGCCAATGAAGGGTTCGCAGCCAATAAAATTGGCATCGCGGTTCTCTCTGGCCTGCCGAGCCAAATGCTCACCACCGCCATAGCCGATTTCAATGAAATTCTTGGGCGCTTGATGTTCAAATATCGCGTTTAACGCTAATGGCCCTTCCCCCAGATCAAGCTTGACCTTGGGCAACAACTCATCGGCCAGCTTTTGCTGGGTGGGGTGCAGCTTATGGGCTGAACGACGGCCAAAGAAGGCCTTGCGTTCAGCCTCTAGGCCATATTCTTTCTTACGCAGATGCGATGTTGATGCTGGAGACATGAATTAGGTCAGTTCCGACCTGATCGCATCACCTAGGTTGGTGCGTTCCCACGAAAAACCACCATCATTTGTGGGGTTGCGGCCAAAATGCCCGTAAGCCGCTGTGCGCTCATAAATCGGCTTGTTCAACTCAAGCGCTTCACGAATGCCGCGCGGTGAAAGATCCATCACTTTATTGAGTACTTGGCCCAATTTATCCTCGTTCACCGAACCCGTACCGAACGTATCGACAAAGATCGACAATGGTTTGGACACACCAATTGCATAAGAAAGTTGGATTACGCATTTTTTCGCCAAACCAGCAGAAACGACATTTTTCGCCAAATAGCGCGCTGCATAAGCAGCTGAGCGGTCGACTTTGGTGGGGTCTTTACCCGAAAATGCGCCGCCACCATGCGGGGCTGCGCCGCCATAGGTGTCCACAATGATCTTGCGGCCGGTTAAGCCTGCATCGCCATCGGGGCCGCCGATAACAAATGCGCCTGTAGGGTTTACATAAAAATCTTCTTCGGGACACATCCAGCCATCAGGCATGGCGCTGAGCACAAACGGGCGGATAATTTCGCGCACGTCTTGTTGGCTGATGCCTTCAATGTGCTGGGTCGACACCACAACCGAAGCGGTGCCTACAGGTTTGCCATCCTCGTATTTCAACGTGACTTGGCTTTTGGCATCGGGGGCAAGCTGTGGCACTTCGCCTGCGTGGCGCGCCGTGGCCATAGAACGCAAGATTTTATGGGCAAATTGAATTGGCGCGGGCATGAGTTCGGGGGTCTCATCCACCGCGAAACCAAACATAATACCTTGGTCGCCAGCACCTTCATCTTTGTTGCCTGAGGCATCTACACCCTGGGCAATTTCGGCAGATTGTTCGTGCACATAAATATCAATATCGCAGTTCTGCCAATGAAAGCCGGCCTGCTCATAACCGATATTTCTTATGCATTCGCGGGCTATCGCTTCCATCGCCGCTTTGTCAATCGACTTGGGTCCGCGGACTTCGCCTGCCAAGACAACCCTATTTGTTGTCGCCAATGTTTCAACAGCAACACGCGAATATGGATCCGCCTTCAAGAATGCGTCAAGCACCGCGTCGGAAATACGGTCGCAGATTTTGTCGGGATGCCCTTCTGAAACGGATTCAGAGGTAAAAAGATATGACGATGTTGCCACAAGTGAGACCTTTCATTCAGAGCTTGAACAGCGCCTTTGGCGCGCCGGTTGGCTCTACAATTATTCTGTGGCGTTGATAATTGCAACATGGATATAAAGAATTCGTTATATCTAGCGAATCTCACTCGTTTTTTTGCGGCACATAGGGTGCAGCCATTTGATCTGCGATATCCAAAAGGGCGTTTTTGGCCACCGCAGTGGGAATGGCATCAAAGGCGTTCAGCAAGCGCCGTTTTTCTGAAGACAGTGTGGAAAACGCTTGCTGTGGGGTTTCCGCAAATGCGGGTGCAGACACGTCATCATAAAAATCACCGGGCGAACCGCCTAACAATTCTGCAATAAAGGCCAATCGGGATACGGGAATGCGGTTTGAGCCGGTTTCGTATTTTTGAACCTGCTGGTATGTGATCCCTAAAGATTGGGCCAGCTCCTTCATGGACATATGGCGGGCTTTGCGCCTTAGGCGCACTTGGTGTCCTACATGCTGGTCAATTTGATCGGGCTGTCGCGGATGAGGGATTGGCAATCTAGTTCTCCCAATTTCGACGCCATCTATTCCTTAAAAGTACGGAAATCAACACTGCGCCAATTATCAAATAAAATATCATATGACGGTATTGCGAAAATAAAGTTTTCTCAAGCCTTTGCGGCAAATTTGAATTGAGCACCGCAGCTTCGTCCTGCGCCAATGAAGCCGTGACGCGCCCCAAAGAATCAACAATGGCGGTACGGCCGGTGTTGGCGACCCGCACAAGCGGCAAACCCTGTTCGACGGCCCGCATACGCGCCTGCTCAAAATGCTGTGCAGGGCCGATGGTACCCGCAAACCATGCATCATTTGTGAGATTTAACATCCATTCCGCTTGATTAACACCATCGCCAAGTTCGCCCGAAAAAATATCTTCGTAGCAAATCAGCGGCAAAAGTGGCGGTGTACCCGATGGCGCAAATGGCCTGTTCGATCGTGCGCCATGCACAAAACTATCTGATGCGCTAACCATTTCGCGAATACCAAGCAACGACAATAGTGGCTTGAACGGCACAAATTCACCAAACGGCACGAGGCGGTATTTATCATATGTTGCGTTGATCTCACCTTGATCATTAAAAGAAAGAATTGAGTTCAAAAGGCCGGTTTCAGTTTGGCCCAAGCCCGTTCGATCCGTGTTGTTACGCGCCGCGCCAGCAATTAGGCTTGTGCCGTTTGGTAAAAGACGGGCGATCCGGGCCAACGCCTCTGGCCGCTCAGCCACCAGAAATGGAAAAACCGATTCGGGCCAAATCAGATGCGTGGCAGCAATTAAACCTGGATCCTGAGGTGACGAACGTTCGGTGGACAGGGTAAGCAATTTCTCAAAGATTGGAATTTCGTTCTCTGGTTTCCACTTTTCTGCTTGTGGGATATTTGGTTGCACCAAGCGCAACCGCACATCGTCACGATATTGAGTTGGGTTGGCGTTGAGCCGGAATTGGCCAAACCCAAACAAGACCACCAAAAGCGCGACACTTCCTGCAAGGGGCGCGAACCTTGCGGTTTTCGTTTGCCCCAGATTTGGCCATATGGTTGCCGGTGCCATCGCGATAATTAGCACCAAAAAGCTTAGGCCATATATGCCGATCACCGCACCAAGCTGCATGGTTTGATCGGTTATGTTCAACGCATAACCGGGCAAGTTCCAGGGGAACCCCGTGAACAATTGGCCACGCAAAAATTCGGTCAGGCTTAACGTTGCGGCAAGCGCAAATATCCGTTGCCCATAATCTGACCACATCAAATGGGCAAGGGCTGCGCCGACGCCCCAGAACAGGGCAAGGACAGCTGGCAAGCCCAAAAGCCCCAGCGGCAAAGCCCACAAAAACAAGTCAGGCTCGACAAAAAACGCACCCGACATCCAATGTAACGAGATGGTGAAATAGCCAAAGCCAAAGCTCCAACCAATTCGAAATGCCGGCCCGAAGATTCTTAGGTGCCAAGATTGTTGCGTTTCAACACCATCAAGCAGCCACACCAAAATGGGAAACGCGACAAACAGTACGGGAAATGCGAATAGTGGTGGCATTGACAGGGCGGCAAGCGCGCCCGCCACAAAGGCGATGACCACCCGCCGCCAGCCATGCACCAACAAACACCATTGTACGAAATTATCCAACATGAAACGCAATTACCTATCTAGGGTCTGAACTCAATTGAGAAATGATCTGGACAGCAGTTCAATTGAGTCTAAACCCTAGCAAATCAGTTAGGTACATTGCTCGCGTTTGATTGTGGCTTCGTCAAGACCAAGTTGAAAGCAAATCTACTCAGCGGCGGTTTTTGTATGTTCATCCTGTTCGCTATTTTCGATCTTAAGCTTGCGCGGGCGCGGCCGTGGGGCCCGCTTGCGACGGGTTACTTTGATGGTTTTCACCCGGCGTGGATCAGCTTGAATGATTTCGAATTCAAAGCCACGAAGTTTGGATATGACTTCCCCACGCACCGGCACACGATCAACCAACGAAGTAACTAAGCCGCCCAACGTGTCCACATCTTCGGCATGCTCACCCGGCTCAAACTCGGGGCCCAATGCGTCTGAAAGATCTTCAAGTTCACACCGCGCATCAACAACAAACGTGTTTTCGTCGATTTGGCTTACCCGAATTTCTTCAACCTCATCGTGCTCGTCTTCGATATCGCCAACAACTTCTTCGATCAAATCTTCAATCGTCACCAAACCGTCAGTGCCGCCATACTCGTCGACCACAATCGCCATATGGATACGTGTTGCTTGCATAGATTGCAGCAAATTGCCCACAGGCATGGCTGGCGGCACATAAAGCACCTCGCGAACAAGGCCTGTATTGACAAGTTTTGCGCGCAATGTGCCCGATTTCAACTTTTCGGGATGTGTTTTTTTGTCCTCGGCTTGCTGCGGCTCAGAAAGGCTTAGGAGCAAATCTTTGATGTGCACCATGCCCACAATATTATCGAGCATATCGTCATAAACCGGCAAACGAGAGTGACCCGCTTTGCGGAATCGCGCAATCAACGTAGAGACGGAATCGTCAACCTCAGTGGCCTCAATGTCGGCCCGGTTAACCATCACATCTTCAACGCGAATTTTTGATAGGTTCAAGACGTTTTGAATAAGATCGCGCTCGCCATCAGAAAAGGCGGCGTCAAAACCATTATTTGTGGAATCTTCAAGCGCTTCTTGCAAATCTTGGCGCAAAGTTGGCGCACGGAATGCAAATTTTGCTCTAATTTTATCCCAAAGAGACTGCTTCCTATCGATGGAATGGTTGTGATCGGGATGCGAATTTGGAGTTTGCGCACTGTCGCCATTCTGGCGATGCGGCCGTTGCGCCGCGGCGATGGGTTGGTCTTTGTCGTTCATTTCGATGCGGCCAATGGGCCGGTTTTGCTCCTTAGGGATATTCAACTGTTGAGTGCTATTTCGGCATAGGGGTCGTTAATTTCAAGGGCGCGCAATATTTCGCGCTCCAATTGTTCCATTTTGTCCGCTTCTTCACTGGTCAAGTGATCATAGCCTAAAATGTGCAAAAATCCATGCACACAAAGGTGTGAGACGTGATCGGGGAAGCTTTTGCCCTCCAGCTGCGCCTCTTTTGCAACGGTTTCATAGGCTAAAGATATGTCGCCAACAAGACCGGTAACAGGGGCAAATGGTTCTAGCTGTGCAAAAGACAGTACATTGGTGGAGGATTGTTTTTCACGCCACTGGGCATTTAGCTGATGTTGATGCGCGTCATTGGTCAACAAAACTGACAATTCTGTGGGACCCGTTGGCTGAATGCCTAAGTGGGTAATCGCTGTGTTGATGGCGCGCAAAATCACGCTTTCCAACGCCATATCCCATGCATCGTCTTGGATCAGCACATCAATTTCAATTTGAAAATCTGACAATTGTCCTACCAAAGTTCCGACCTATTTATCGGCATTTCTGGCCTTCTTCTCCGCTTTTTCATAAGCGCGAATAATCCGGGCGACCATTTCGTGACGCACCACATCTTTGTCTGTAAAGCGGGTCACATGAATGCCTTGAACGCCAGACAAAAAGTCTAATGCTTCTGCGAGGCCCGATTTCACCCCACGGGGCAAATCAACCTGGGATGGGTCGCCGGTAATGATCATTTTTGAATTTTCGCCGAGCCGCGTTAGAAACATTTTCATTTGCTGCGCGGTTGTGTTTTGTGCTTCGTCCAAAATCACCACAGCATTGGCGAGTGTACGCCCGCGCATAAAAGCCAATGGCGCCACTTCAATCGAACGGTTTTCAATGCAACGATCAACGATCTCTGGCTGCATCATATCGTAAAGCGCATCGTAAAGCGGGCGCAAATATGGATCGACCTTATCTTTCATGTCACCGGGCAAAAAGCCCAAATGCTCGCCTGCTTCAACCGCAGGTCGCGACAGGATGATGCGACTAATGTCGCCACGTTCGAGCAATGTTGCTGCATAGGCAACCGCCAAATAGGTTTTGCCGGTCCCCGCTGGGCCAACACCAAACACCATTTCGGTGCGATCCATAGCCCGGATATAGCCATCTTGGGCGGGCGAGCGCGCAACAATTGTGGATTTACGTGTTGCAATTTGCGCCATTCGAACCCGGCCTTTTGTTTCAAAGGTCGGCAGGGTCAGTTGGCTGTCCTCAGTGATGATCATGCGAATAACGCCATCGACATCTCCAATGGAGATATCTTGACCATCTTCAAGTTGCGCGTAAAGAGATTCGAGGGTCCGGCGCGCTTGATCTATATTGATCGCGCTGCCAGATAACATGACATGATTGCCGCGGGTATTGGCGCGTACGCCGAGCTTTTGTTCAATCAGAGCCAGATTTTGGTCAAACTCGCCATAAAGTTGGGACGCTAAACGATTGTCTTCAAACGCCAATTCCAAATCTGTTGTGTCCGATTTATGGCCTTCGGGTGACCATGATTTTGTCAAACAAGAGCTCCTTTATGTTTGCGACTCAGTGTCATTTGAGTATGGCGCAATTTTGCGGCCAAACTCCTAATTATTTATGACAATCTTACCAAAAAGTGAAAATTTCCCTACCGAATCGATAAAAACATCACGAATTGTGCCGATATGAGACGGGTCTGCATCAACTTGCACTGGTTGTAGATATGGGGAGCGCCCAACAATTTGACCAGGGTCGCGACCGGTTTTTTCAAACAAAACCTTCATCGTGGTGCCGATACGGGACTTGTTGAACTCGGTTTGCTGATGATTGAGCAATGTTTGCAACCGCTGCAAACGTTCCGATTTCACCTCTTCGGGGACTTGATTATCCATTGTGGCACCCGGTGTGCCAGGGCGGGTTGAGTATTTGAACGAATAGGCTTGCGCATATTCCACGTCACGCACCAACTGCATGGTGCCTTCAAAATCTGCTTCAGTTTCTCCAGGGAAACCAACAATGAAATCACCCGACAGAGCAATGTCCGGCCGGGACGACCGAATGCGGTCCAGCAAAGCCATATAATGTTCAACTGTGTGCTGGCGGTTCATCGACTTGAGGATTTTGTCGGACCCCGACTGCACCGGCAGATGCAGATAGGGCATTAGCATATCAAGTTCGCCGTGGGCTTTGATCAGGGCATCATCCATATCGCGCGGGTGCGACGTGGTGTAGCGCAGGCGATCAAGGCCCTTAATGTCGGCGAGCTTATAGAGCAAGTGGGCAAGGCCCGCGCTGTCGCCGTTCGCATCCAGCCCATGATAGGCGTTGACGTTTTGGCCCAGCAGCGTGATTTCTCTGACGCCAGCATCCACAAGGTTTTCAGCCTCGGCAATTATTTGTGCAATCGGACGCGAAACTTCGGCACCACGGGTATAAGGCACGACGCAGAACGAGCAGAATTTGTCGCAGCCTTCTTGCACGGTCAGGAACGAGGTTAAGCCGCGCGCAATGGTTGTTTCGCGTTTCGGCTTTGGTAAATGTTCAAATTTATCTTCTGCTGGAAAATCGGTTTCAACCACCTTTTTTGTGTGCGCCTGCTCCAAAAGTTCGGGCAAACGGTGATAGGATTGCGGACCAAACACCAAATCAACCACAGGCGCACGGCGCACAATTTCTTCGCCTTCGGCCTGGGCCACACAACCAGCAATGCCGATCATTACTTTGCCGCCCAGCTTTTCCTTTTTCTCACGCATGATGCGTAAGCGCCCAAGTTCGGAATATACTTTTTCGGCAGCTTTTTCCCGAATGTGGCACGTATTGAGCAAAACCAGATCGGCTTCATCAATGTCGGACGTTGCTTCATAGCCCGACGGTGCCAACGCGTCGACCATGCGATCACTGTCATAGACATTCATCTGGCAGCCATAGGTTTTGATGAATAGCTTTTTCATGGGGCTAAAACCGGATCTTTTTGCTGAAATTTATGATTGAGGCGACTTGTTACACCAAACAATGGTGTGAGGCAAAGGAAACTCGACTTAGCCAAGGTGGGCTGGCGGTAGTGGGGTTTGCCTATTGATCGCCACGAGCATTTCACGCACCTTTTCCTCGGCGTTCTTGGTGATCATTTTTCGATCGTCATCGCGCGCAATGGCGATCGGTTCGCCAAACATCACCGTGGTGGATTTCGTGCCAACCCGCAAAATATCACCGATATTGTCCTCAATGCCCATATCGCCAATCCACGCAATTTTGGAACGTTCCGCTGCTGAAATAGGCAACCCATTCAAATGCGTGTAGGCGATCACCATGGGTTGGATGTACATTTCAGACACATGGTCATTTTTCATGGCGGCTTGGGTGCTGCCCACCAATGCCGAGCGAAATGGCAAAACGTGCAACCCAATGTCTGACGTGCCTTCGGCAAACAAAACCACTGCACGACCATCGGACATGCGTTCGCCCATTTCATGGGCAACACGGCCCGTGTCAGTTTTTTTCTGGCGGTCTACAAAGATGGTTTTTTGCAAATTGGCCAAGAAACCAACAATTGGCCAGCGCCCAACTTCGGATTTGGCGACATAGGAAATCGGTACAATCGATCCAATCGCTGGGATATCGAGCCACGAAATATGGTTGGACACCAACAATGTTGGTTTATCGCTTGCCGGCTTGCCAATTTGAATGACCTTAATGCCAAGATTAAAGCACACCAATTTATGCGCCAAACGGGGGAAAAAATTCCAATTCTTGAGTTTTAGGGCCAACACAATCGACTGACAAAGCACAATCGCCAACATCAATGGTATCGTCACCACCACAAAAAACACGATTCTCCAAATCATTGGCTTGAATCGTCTTCCTCTTTTTTGTCAGCAAGTGGCACACCATAAAGCTCAAGTCGGTGATCAACCAGCTTGAACCCGAGTTTGCGGGCAATTGCTTCTTGGATCGCTTCGATTTCTTCGTTACGAAACTCGATGACTTTGCCGGTGCGGACGTCGATCAGATGATCATGATGTTCGTCAGGAATTTGCTCAAATCGTGCGCGGCCGTCTTTGAAATCATGCTTGGCAACCAAACCCGCTTCTTCAAACAGGTTCACCGTGCGGTAAACGGTTGAAAGCGAGATTTTTGGATCAATATCAGAAGCGCGGCGATAAAGCTCTTCCACATCTGGGTGATCAGTGGCCCCTTCGAGCACACGGGCAATGACCCGACGCTGTTCGGTCATGCGCATACCAGAGGTTTCGCACTGTTGCTCAAGGTTTGTGTTATCGCCCGGCTTGTTCATGGCCCAACCTTTTTGGTTCAGTGCGTTTAGTCTTGTTTTTGACCTGAGTTTTGGATTATCCGAGATCAGCTTGCATGACAAGGGCGGTGGCGGTTTTGCCATCAGGTCTTGGGTAATATCCACGGCGTTCGCCAATTTGGTTAAACCCAAAACGCTGATACAGCTTTCGCGCAGGTTGATTGTCTTCATCCACCTCAAGGAACATCTTGGTCACAGGGCTCATCATCAAATCTTCGATCATGGCTTGCATCAGCGCCGTGGACAGACGTTTGCCCTTGAATTTTTTGCTCACCACGATGGTCATCAGTTCGCATTCATCGCCGGTTAGGCGCAACATGGCAAAGCCCGCGATCTTGTGTTTGGCGTCGCATGCCACATAGATGGGGGTTTCATTTGAGCGCAAATAGGATTGAAAATCGGCTACGGTCCAGCCGCGAAAAAACCCCTCTGCATGCAATTTGGCTAGGTCTTTTTCGTCGCCTATGCGCGCGGGTTCAATATGCAACCCTGCGGGCGCCATCCAGATTTTCATAAGCGCGCAATATGTTTTGCGGATTGTGGTTTTGCGTCCGCTGAACGAAGGTAACACGGTTCTGGTGGATAGGCCGCTGGGTCTGCCAATTGACCAAATTCGGCCAGCTTCACCACATTGATAAACGTGCGCACCTCTGGGTCACGGGACAGCTCGACATTTTGAGCATTGCATTGGGCCGCCGCCCAGTCCGCGCCTGAGCCCAATATTCGATTTTCATTGTTCAACCCTGCAAGCGCAACTGCGTTCTCCATCGCCAAGGGCGTGGTCAATGCCACACCCGGTGCGGAAAAGTCTTGCCGATAATGCTGGTCGCGGCGCGCGTCGATGAGCACCGTCACTGGACTGTCTTCCCGTCCGCTTAACGAGAGCGCCAACATGGTCGGGATACCCAAACACGGGATATTTAGCGCCGCGGCCAATCCGCGCGCTGCAGCTAGGCCAACACGTAACCCAGTGAATGAGCCAGGGCCTGAAGCGACAATTATGCGCTCAAGGTCATCATACTCGCGCTGGGCGTTGTCGAGCACCGCATCTATTTGGTCCATCACATACTCAGCATGTCCACGCGCCCGCGCTTCAGACATGGTGTAGCTTGTACCATCGGCATCAATCAGCGCGCACTGGCAACATGCCTGCGCTGTATCGATGGCCAATGTAATGGGGAAATGCGTCATTTAGCGTGCAATGCTATGCATTAGATTTGCTGCACGTCCTCGACACCGGGCACAAAGTGACGAAGCAAGTTTTCAATACCGTTTTTCAACGTCGCTGTTGAAGAGGGGCAGCCCGAACATGCGCCCTGCATGTGCAAATAGACCGTTCCTTGCTTGAAGCCCTTAAAGATAATGTCGCCACCATCCATGGCCACCGCAGGCCGTACGCGGGTGTCGATCAGCTCTTTGATCACTTCGACCATTTCGCTGTCGGCCTCTTCAAAGAATTCGTCGTTGGTATCTGAGTTGGCGTCTTGTGCGCCCTCAGCCAACAAGGGCTGGCCAGACATGAAATGCTCCATAATCGAGCCTAAAATTGCGGGCTTGATGTGGGACCATTCGTTATCGCCTTTGGTCACCGCGATAAAATCGCCACCAAAGAAAACACCGGTCACCCCATCAATGGTGAATAGCGCTGTGGCAAGCGGTGAAGTTTGTGCCGCTTCCTCGTTGCGAAAATCCATAGGTTCGCCCGGCAATACGTCGCGACCCGGCAAAAACTTCAAGGTTTGCGGGTTTGGTGTTGCCTCAGTTTGGATAAACATGACCGTAATACTCCGAGCTTGCTTGCCCAATTAAGGGCGGAATCTTCTTTAGAATGATTATAAAATAGTATTTTTGCGGGCAAAGGCAAGTAATTTCCCCGAGAGCGCGACGCTATATCGCAAACTAGGACAGTTCTTCGATTTGCTCGTCTGTGAGAAAGCCGGGCACAATTGCCACTGGAATCGGCAAGGCATTTGCGCCGCGCGCCGCAATGGAGCTGACCAATGGGCCGGGTCCATCGGTTGATTTGGATGACGCCAACACCAAAATCGCAATGTCTTTGTCTTCCGCGATGGCGGCTTCCAACTCGTCAGCTTTTGGGCCCTCACGAATTTCGCGCTCCACCGGAATATCACCCAACGCTTTGATTCGCGCCTCAGCATCATCAAGCCAGCGATTGGCTTCTTCAAATGCTTCCGCGCGCATGACATTTTCCACGCCAATCCAGTGCTGAAACTGGTCGGGCTCAATCACCACCAGCAATTTAACGATACCGCCGGTGCGCCGCATCCGGCACCCAGCAAAGGTTACCGCAACCGCGCATTCGTCGGTGCCGTCCAAAACCGCCAAAAATTTGCGGTGATATTTGGGTCGATCCATTCGTGCCGCATTTTCCATGTGGTGCATGCTGCCATTTGCAGCACCATTTGCCAAGATGGAAATGTAACTGCGACTATGTGCCAACGCTTAGCTTAAAAAACCAACGATTTCCCGAACATGTTTCATAGTGTCTTCGGCGATCTGACGCGCGCGCTGAGCACCGTCACGCAGAATAGAATCAATTTCATCGGGCTGAGCCAACATGCGGCTGATTTCTGAGGAAATTGGGCTGAGATGCGCAACCGCCAAATCAGCAAGGGCTGGTTTGAACGAACCAAAACCCTGACCACCAAACTCTTGCAACACCTGTTCGGACGTCTGATCGGACAAGGCGGCGTAAATTTCCACCAAATTGCGCGCCTCGGGGCGATCTTTTAGGCCCTCGATTTCAGATGGCAAAGGTTCTGGATCAGTTTTGGCTTTGCGGAATTTTTGCGCAATTTTGTCCGCATCATCCATCAAAGCAATACACGAGTTTTCAGATGGATCCGATTTTGACATTTTCTTTGAGCCATCACGCAACGACATGATCCGCATCGCAGGACCAGAAATTAATGGTTCTGTGATCGGGAAAAACTGACCATCTTCAAAGCCTTCATCAATGATTTCATTCTTGAAATCATTGTTAAATTTGCCGGCAATATCGCGGGTCAATTCAAGATGCTGTTTTTGGTCATCCCCCACCGGCACATGCGTGCCGCGATATAACAAAATGTCCGCCGCCATCAGGCTTGGATAGGCATAAAGACCCAGAGACGCGTTTTCACGGTTTTTCCCGGCTTTGTCTTTAAACTGGGTCATGCGGTTCATCCAACCGATCCGCGTTACACAATTGAAAATCCAGGCCAGTTCCGCGTGCTGCATCACTTGGCTTTGGTTAAAAATGATCGAACGCTTCGGATCAACACCGGTTGCAATGTAAGAAGCCGCGACTTCGCGGGTCTTTTGGCGCAGCACTTTTGGGTCCTGCCAAACAGTGATTGCATGCATATCAACGACACAAAAAATGCAGTCAAATTGCTCCTGTAAGGGTCCAAAACGGCGGATGGCGCCGAGATAGTTGCCCAAATGGAGATCACCGGTTGGTTGTACGCCAGAAAATAGGCGATTTTGGAATTCAGTCATGGTTTGGACCCAAGCTTTCAAGTGAAGATTATTTTGAGGGGTTACCTAAACGATCCACGATAAAAAAGTAAACAGCGAAACCGAAAGGACAGGGGGCGAGATCAGGATTTGATGAAATTACGCCATCGATTGAGGCGCTGAATACCCAATAGATGCAGGAGCAAAAAGTAAATTCCAGCCCCCAAGACGATCAGCAGCGCCAAGGCAGAGCCGCGCCACCAGAGGGGTAAATTATCAACATCGAATTGGGGCAACATATAGCCGTTCGCGAAATAAAGAATAGCACCCATCACGCCACTCACCATCACTAAAGAGAAAACCTGACCAATGGTTGATTTTGGCAACATCAATTCACGCCAAAAGGCCAATGTGCTGACCAACATAAAAACATTCGCCCAGCCCGACAAAGTGGTGGCCCAGGCAATGCCCACATGGCCAAGGCGTGGGAACAGTAACAGCGAAAAACCGATATTGAGGACAACCGACACGGCCGCGAAAATCGCCGGAGTTTTTGTGTCTTCGCGGGCGAAATAGGAGGGTTGAAACACTTTGACCAACACAAAGGCGGGCAGACCAAGCGCAAAAATCTGCAGCGCTTTGGCGCTTTGGTTGGCGGCTTGCCCATCAAATGCGCCCCGCTGGAACAAGGTGGCGATAATCGGTTCGGCAATGAGGAACAGGGCTACCGCTGCAGGCAAAGTGAGCATTAACCCAAAGAACAGGCTTCTTTGTTGAACATTGGCGGCCTTTTGGTGCTCGCCCGCTTTCAGGAGGCGGGACAATTCGGGCAACAACACAATGCCTATGGCGATACCAATCATCCCCAAGGGTAGCTGATAGAGCCGATCAGCGTAATATAAATAAGCTATGGCGCTTTCCTGGCTCGACGCGATGTTGGTGCCGACAAGAATGTTGATCTGGGTCACGCCCCCGGTCAAAATAGCAGGGATGGCCAACGCCCAAAACTTTTTGAGGTCATTATCCAATTTGGGCATGGTGAGGCGCGGGAAATAGCCTGTTTGTTTGAGCGCCCACGCCACCAAGCCAATTTGGGCGATCCCGCCCACCAAAACGCCGGAAGAAATGATGATGCTGGCTAGGCGGGTTTGGTAGGACACAAAGACCAAATAGCCGAGCACACCGATCAGCACCACATTGAGCAATGTCGGCGCAAGCGCGGCGATAAAGAACTTGCGCAACCCATTTAGAATAGAACCATAGGCCGCCATTAACGACATGCAAGCCAAATAGGGGAAACAGATTCGGGCCAGCAAAACCGTTAATTCAAACTTGTCCGGGTCATCTACAAAACCAGTTGTAAGCACCAGAATAAGCTGGGGCATGAAAATTTCAGCCACCAGGGTCAGGACAAATAGAATATAGATCAGCGACGACGTGATATTGGCAGAAAAACGCTTTGCTTCGGCTTCGCCTTTTTGCTCTAAAGCTTTGGCAAATAACGGGATGAAGGCGGTGTTAAATACGCCTTCGGCCAAAATTCGCCGAAACATGTTGGGCAGCCGAAAAGCTGCCACAAACGCGTCTGCCACCGGACCGGCACCCAATATCCCTGCCAGCATGATATCGCGTGCAAACCCGAGCAACCGGGACAAAAGTGTTGCGCCACCAACGCTGGCAAAGTTCTTGATCAAGCTCACACGCTTAACTCTTGTGGCTTTTTCTTCGTCGGTTTCTTGCCATTTTTCGCCTCGAATGTGGCGATTAGAGCCGTTTTGATTTTTACTTGACGTTTTTCGTCAGTGACTTTCATACCCGTCAAATCGGTAACATAAAAAACATCAATTGCGCGTTCGCCAAATGTGCCAATATGTGCCGACCCGATGGTGAGGCTTAAATCAGCAATTGTTTTGGTCAAATCATGCAAAAGCCCTGATCGGTCAAGCCCTGAAACCTCAATCACTGTGAATTTCTTCGATAATGAATTGGAGATGATGATATCTGTGGGAACGTTAAATGGCTTTAAGCGCTTGTTGAGTTTGGATCCCACACCCAGTTCAGGGGGCAGGCGTTTTTCGCCGCTCAATAGCTTTTGCACCATATCGATGATTTTAAGGGCCCGAATGCGTTCGTCTTCATCGGATGTGAAACTGCGTTTCAGACGCAATGTGTCAAGCGCTTTACCATCGCGCATCAAGGTGATCTGCGCCCCAACAATATCAGCGTTTGATAGGGTGCATGCGCCCGCGATCATAGACAGCAAACGTGGGTGATCCGGCGTATAAACTGAAATCTCTGTTACAGCTTCAAAGCTATTGATGCCCACGCAGCCCGCAAAAGGTTGGCCAAGCTGGTTTGCCTTGCGAATCATGTTCGCATGATCGATCTGCAACTGGAACTCTGAGCGAATCCAATAGGCAGGATAGTGCCGATCCAAATATTCATCGGCTTGGGCCTTGGGCCAATCGCGCAAAGCTTGTGCGAGCCGCTCTCTGGCCGCTAGGATGCGATCAGCATGGCTGATTTGCGAGTGACCGCCGGACAAAATCGGTTCAGTGGCATAATAAAGCGCGCGCAATAATGAGCCCTTCCAACCGGTCCAAACGCCCGGGCCAACCGCGCGAATATCGCAAGCTGTCAGCACCAACAAAAGGCTCAACCGGGCCGGGCTTTGTGCAATTTGCGCGAAATTTGTGGCCGTTTCTGGGTCTTGCACGTCACGGCTTTGGGAGATTTCACTCATCACGAGATGTTTCTCGATTAACCAAGCAACAGTGTCGGTTTCCGCCGCACTTAGTCCAAACCGTGGGCAAATCCGGCGGGCCATTTTGGCCCCAGCAATCGAATGATCTTCTGGCCGCCCTTTGGCAATATCGTGCAAAAACAGTGCGACAAACAACAGCTTCACATCAGCCAAATGGGGCAATAATTCGTGGGTCAGCGGCAACTCATCTTTAAGGCCGCCTTGCACGATTTCAGCCATCACGCCAACGGCACGAATCAAATGCTCGTCGACCGTGTAATGGTGGTACATATTGAACTGCATCAACGACACGATGCGGCCAAATTCTGGCACAAACCGTCCCAACACCTCCGCTTCATTCATCCGGCGCAAGATGCGTTCAACAGATGGAGCATGGGTAAGAATTTCAAGAAAATACCGATTTGCTTCTGGGTTGGCGCGCAGGTCTTTATCGATCAATTTTCGTGAGCGGTTGATCTGCTTAAGGCCATCGGGATGAAACAAAATCCCTTCTTGGCCCGCGATAAAGAACATTTTGATAATGTTGACCGGGTTTTTGGCAAATACGTCGTCATCAACAATATTAAGACGTCCGCGATCAATAATAAAATCGGTTTCGCCTTTGATTTTTCGCTGTCGAGAAAACGTTTTCCGCATGCGCCCCAACATGTCCACATCTTTGGCGTGATTGAACTCAAGCGACGTGCAAAATATCCTGGTGAGATCGCCTACGTCTTTGGCAACGGCAAAATAGCGCTTCATCAACCGTTCCACAGGCATTAGCCCGGCGCGACCGGTGACGTTGAGGCGATTTGCTAATTCCTGTTGCAATTCAAAGCTGAGCTTTTCTTCGGCGCGACCGGTTAAGAAATGCAAATGGCAGCGTATGGCCCACAAAAACTCTTCCGAACGACGAAAACGACGATATTCTGTTTTTGAAAACACACCATTTTTGATCAATCCAGCACTTTTTTCGACCCGATAGAAATATTTGGCAATCCAAAACAAGGTGTTCAAATCACGCAGACCGCCCTTGCCTTCTTTGATGTTGGGTTCAACCACAAACCGGGTGTTGCCCATTTTTTCGTGCCGTTCATCGCGCTCTGCCATTTTGGCCGCAATAAATTCGGGGCCCGTGCCAGCGACCAATTCTTCACCGAAACGATATTGGAATTCTGCAAACAAGGCTTTGTCGCCGGTAATGTGCCGCGCCTCCAGCGTTGCTGTACGCACGGTCATGTCCGCCTTTGCCATACGCAAACATTCATCAATTGAGCGCACGGCATGGCCTACTTTTTGGCCCAAATCCCAAAGCAGATAAAGCACATATTCGGTGACGCTCTCCCCCCATGGGGTTTGCTTATACGGCAGAATAAACAGCAAATCGATGTCGGAGCCCGGCGCCAATGTGCCGCGTCCATAACCGCCAACCGCAGATATGGACAGGGTTTCAGCGTCTGTTCGGTTGGTGACTGGATAAACATATTCCGAGGCGAACCGAAATGCCATTTTGATCAGTTCGTCTTGCGCGTTGTTAAGATTTTTGGCGCAAGCGCGCCCGCGCCCGTTTGTGGTCAAATCCGCTTCAGCTTGTTGGTGGGCGGTGGCCAAAATTTGCTTGGCCTTTTTCAACACAATGGATCTTGCTTTGGGTCCAGCTGGATTTTCATCACCAATTTCATGCAAAATCTCGCTGATTGCATCATCAGCCTTTGCAAGCGTGAAACTCAATTTGGGGCGGCTAGCGTGCGGCATGTTTTTGGCTAAGCTTTTTCAGTTCATACAATAAATCAATCGCCATGCGGGGCGTCAATTCATCGGGGTTGATTTGAAGGATTCTTTTTTGCAGCGAATTATCGATTTTTGGCTTTGGTGCGGGTCGGCGTTCAGCAAAGAGGGGTAATTGTGAAACCCCAGCGGTCACGTCATTGGTCTCACGTTTTTCCAATATATCAAGCACTTCTTGCGCCCGCTCAATCACTTGTGCTGGTAAGCCTGCCAACTTTGCCACCTGAATGCCATAGGAGCGGTCGGCTGTACCTTTGGCAACTTCGTGCAAAAAGACCACATCGCCTTCCCACTCGCGCACTTTCATTGTGTGATTGGAAACCCGATCCAGACGTTCGGACAATGCTGTGAGCTCATGGTAATGGGTTGCAAAGAGGGCGCGGCAGCTTGTGTTTTCATGCAATGCTTCCACCGCAGCCCAGGCGATCGACAGGCCATCAAATGTCGCAGTGCCACGGCCAATTTCATCCAGCACAACCAACGACGAAGCGGTGGCGCGATTTAGAATGGCAGCGGTTTCAACCATTTCCACCATAAAGGTTGAACGGCCATGGGCGATGTCATCTGCGGCACCCACACGAGAAAACACCCGATCAATCACACCGATATGAGCCGCACTTGCAGGCACAAAGGAACCCAATTGCGCCATGATGGCAATCAGCGCATTCTGTCGCAAGAAAGTCGACTTTCCACCCATATTGGGGCCTGTGATCAACCAAAGTGCACCATTTACCTCTTCGCCGATTGGCGATAAATCACAATCATTGGCCACAAAGGAAATTTGCCCTGCTTTGGCGAGCATCGCCTCGACCACCGGGTGACGACCGTCTTTGATGTCAAAAGCGTTGCTGTTGTCGATTTTGGGTCGGCAGTAGTTTTGTTCCAGCGCCAGTTGGCCAAGCGCTGTGGTAACATCCAGCTTTGCCAAACTATCCGCCAGACTTTGCAGTGCGGCGGTTTCAGCCAAGATCATTTCACGCAATTGCTCAAATATGCGCAACTCAATCGCCAGTGCCGCATCGCTGGCATGGGTGATTTTACCCTGCAATTCAGAAAGTTCTTTGGTATTGAACCGCACCGCATTTGCCAACGTTTGGCGGTGGATGAAGGTTTGATTGAGTGGTTCCGCCATTAACTTATTGCCATGACTGGCGGGCACTTCGATGAAATAGCCCAGCACATTATTGTGCTTCACTTTGATGGCCTTGATGCCCGTTTCATCCGCGTAGCGGGCTTGTAATGCGGCAATGATTTGCCGGCTTTGGGTTGCAAGGGTGCGAAATTCATCCAGTTCCGCATCAAATCCCTGGCGCACGAACCCACCGTCACGCGGCAATATGGGCACTTCGTCTTGTAAGCGGTCAGCAATTTGTGCGGCCAATTCTGTCGGTGCGGCGATCAAATTGTCGAGCAAATGCTTATTGCCGTCGTTTGGCCTTTCAAGTGCTAACAATTCAGCGGCAAGACCTGAGGAAACATTTATTGCAGCCTTAATGGCTAGCATTTCACGTGGGCCGCCGCGCGCAAGCGCCAACCTTGTGAGGCCTCGAACAATGTCGGGGGTTGACTTTAGTTTTTCGCGAACAAGCGAGGTGACCAGACTGTTGTCAACAAAGTCTGCGACCATATTGTGACGTTCAACAATGGCTGCTGGATCGCACAATGGCGCACTGATGCGCGTTGACAAAAGCCGTGATCCAGCAGACGTTACGCATTTATCGATGGTGGTGCGCAATGCCCCATTGGCCTCGCCCCGGTTGGTGCGCAACAATTCGAGCGACATCCGCGTGGCCGCATCGATTTGCATCAACTTATCGCCGGTGCGTTGGGGCAAACGGAGCGGCACTTTTGCCCCTTTTTGGGTTTGATCGATATAAGCAACAGCTGCTGCAAGCGCCGAACGTGTGATGCGTGACTGCCCTAGAAGTGGTTCCGCTGCGGCACCAAACGCTGATTTCAACACATCTGCGGCGGCTTCTGAGTTGAACAATTCGGGGGGCTGGACTGCCAACTGGCCGGAAAACGCAAGGGGCAGCAAATTATTTTGGGTAATGAAACTATGGGTTTGCGCTGTGACAACCAGTTCGGTTGGTTCGATGCGCGCCAGTTCGTCGGTCAATTGTTCGGCACTCACGTCACAAAAAAACATTTCACCGGTAGAAATGTCTGTGTAGCAAATGGCAAAATCCGCATCCCCATGCTGGATCATTGCCAGGCACGCCAGATAATTGTTGGCCGCGCTGTCGAGCAAATCATCTTCGGTCAGCGTGCCTGCCGTCACCAGCCGCACCACATCTCGTTTCACCACAGATTTTGATCCGCGCTTCTTTGCCTCCGCCGGGTCTTCCATTTGCTCGCACACCGCCACACGGTGTCCCAAGGCGATGAGTTTTTTCAAATAACCTTGCGCCGCATGCACAGGCACACCGCACATCGGAATATCCTGATCCAGATGTTTGCCCCGTTTTGTCAGCGCGATTCCCAAGGCGCGAGAAGCGATCTCGGCATCGTCAAAAAACAATTCGTAGAAATCGCCCATTCGATAGAATAAGAGATATCCTGGATTGACCGCACGAATTTCAAAGAATTGCGTCATCATTGGCGTGAGCTGCGCCGGGGAACCTGGTTTTAAAGCGGGCTTTGAAATTTGCGCAGGATCGTCCGGTGCCTCACCCTTTAGCGGGGCTTGGTCAATGTCATCACTTGGCTGGGCATATTGGATATTTTTGTCGTTCATTGTGATTTATTTAGCCGGATCAGTCCGCAATCAGAAAGCCAAGACTAGGCTAACCCGTCCATGGTGCCAACAATAAAGCGTTGCGAATTACCTAGTTTTTGCGATCTAGGCCCGTGGCTTGCACAAAGTGCTGTTTATAGCGATCTGGGATTTGATCTATCAATGTAACGATCATGACATCGGTGGTGCCGAATTGGTGGTCCACAAACGCCCCGTCGCCCACATATGCGCCAACGCGCAAATAGCCTTTAATCAAAGGCGGCAGGTCTTGGACAATCTGGCGTTGGTTTAATGAATCTTGCTCAAGATATTGGATCGTGACGCCAACATCTGTCCGGGCGCAGGCAGACCAATTTTGCGGCGGGCTTGCCGTGTGATGTAGCAGGCTCAGTGCCTCCAAATGCACGTCAGGGTTGGTGCCTTCAAAACTGGCGACGCCAAAATAGACGTCAATATCATACAGGATGGCGTACACCCAAAGCCCGACCCACAGTGCTTCCATGGTACGACGGTCGCGATAAGGCGGCAAAACGCAGGATCGACCAAGCTCGCAAAAACCTTTTTCCCAATTTTTGGCCAACATTGATTTAAGGTCAAATTCGGCGGACGAATAAAACCCATTGCAGGCATGAGCCACATCTGCCCGCAAAGCGCGATAAGTACCCACAATTTTTGGCCGCGCTGAGAGCCCTTCGGTTTCATCATGGTCGACGACGATAATGTGGTCGCAAATCGGGTCAAATTCGTCTGCATCTCGTTTGGTGCGGGACGCGCGCGGGTCGGGTTTGGCCGACATTTCTTCGTAAAAAACTTCATAGCGCAATTGTTGCGCGCGCCGCACTTCGCTGGCGGTTTGCGCGATGCGCACTTCAAGCGAGCCAATCTGCGCCAAGGAAGCTGGGTCTTTTCGCTCTCGCTCCACGCGCTCGTTGCGACCCAACGCGGCTATGCTGGAGCCAATAATTTGTGTGCCCGTCAGGGGAAAAAACTGTTCATACCAGCGCTTGGGACGGCGATGAACAGGCGCCAATTCTCGCGGTTTTAGATCGAACATGGACATCTACAACTACCCCAATGCCAATTGTGTTGGCCGCAACTCATGTGAAAATTGTATGCGATGCGACGATGGGTTGCAATCGCCACTTGTGCGGGCAGACAAGCTGATCTCAAAATGGCTCAGTTATTTCCAGCTCAGTGCTTTGCTTATCCATCACGCAGACCTGACGGCCACGTGGTGTATAGATGATCGCAACGCCGTAACTAGCGCTACCGAACGGTTCAAATTGGACAAGGCTATCATCGCCTGCATTAGCGGCAGCGCGGCACTTTTGCACCAGGGTTTCGCGAAATTCGTCCCAAGCATCTGAACTGCTGGCCTTGGTAGAACCTGTGACCAGCAGCAATGACAACCAAGCCAGAGAACCCACCAATGTAAATCTGTTCACGTGACCAACTTTCTGCTGCGATACATTAAGTCATCTTAGCGTAAAGGTTTTCGGGTTTGGTGGCACTATCAATTTGGAAACGATGATCGGCAGGCGGGTGGGCGCGCTGACCGCACTCTAGGCGCGGGCAAATACGACAACCAACACCGATCGGTACCACTTGGCTTAAGTTTTTAAGGTCCACGCCCTCCGAATAAATCATCTCTTTGGCGTGGGAAATGTGGCATCCCAAACCAATTGACAAGTGACGACGCGGGGCATTGTGTCGATAACCACCCTTGGCGATTGATTTTGCAATGCAAAAATAGGTTTCGCTGTCTGGCATCTGCGAAATCTGAATATTGATCTTTTCGGGCTGCAAAAACGCTGAATAAATGTTCCAACGCGGACAGGCACCCGAATGGCGGGGAATATGAATGCCGGATAGGGAAAAGCGTTTGGAAATATTGCCCGCAATATCGGTGCGCACCAAATGCAAGGGAATGCCCTGCGCACCTTGGCGTTGCAACGTGGTCATGCGGTGGCACACTTGTTCAAAACTAGCATTGAACCGACGCGACAGCCGCTCCACGTCATAACGATAGTCACGACATGCGGCCAAAAACGGCGTGTAAGGCATCACCAAAGCGGCTGCAAAATAGGATGCGAGCACGTTTTTGGCCAAGATCGGCGCATCGCCTTCGGGCAAGTTGGATTGATCGACGATTGCTTCAATCTCATGCTCTGCGGTCAGCAAAGCGGCGCGATGCGCCATCGAGAACAGTGCGGATTCTGGGCTTAATATGTCTGAGATATAAAGCTTGTTGGTCGCCTCATCGAGTTTTTGTGCAATGCCAGCAGGCAAAGACGCCATTTTGCAGTCGAGTCCAAACACATTGGCTAGGTAGGCTTTAAGGCCCATTTCGAAACTGTCTGAGGCGTGATCGACGTCGTGACGCACCCGTTCGGCTGAAGCTTCAAGGGTTGGGAAATGATTGGCGTTTTCTTGGATAAAGTCCGAAATCGCCTCTGTGGCCATGTGGTAGCCAGTAGTTGAGGGTTCGGGCAAATCATTGCTATTCCCCGCAGCGCCTGATGAACGGGTTTCTTGGAACTTATCAAATAAGCGCAAAATCGCGCGGGACGCCGACGGATTGGAAAAAGCCAGGTCACGAATTTCGTGGTTGGTCAGATCGGTATCAGCAAAAATATCGTCGCCGAACAATTCCATTAAATCGCCGACCAATTGCCCTTCATCGCTTTCCACCAATTCGCCTGGCTCGATTCCGAAATGCCCGGCCAGCTTAAAAAGCAGCGGCACGGTGATGTTGCGCCGATTGTGTTCAAGCAGGTTCAAATAGCTGGCAGAAATGCCTAGGGCTGACGCCAAATCGGCCTGGGACACATGCTTTTGCCGGCGTAACCGCCTGATTTTACCGCCAATTTGCGGGCCTGACTTTTCCATATGGGCCTCCAAGATTGTTTGTAAACTTTACAAGACTTTACAAAATTGACCGATGCGCTTTACTGATCTTTACAGCTTAACACCTTGATTTATCGAATTATCTTGCATTTTGGTGCCAAATGTCAAATCTTTACATCATCACTTCTCGGAACGGTTCCGGGAGACGGAGGAAAAAATGACACACACAATCGATAACCGGCAGAACACGCAAGACGAATATATCACAATTATTGCGCGTACCGTTGCAGACGCGATGCGCCAGTTTAAAGCCAAAGGACTTGATAAGTTGGGCTTTGCGATTGTGGGCCCCGTCGACAAGCACCAATTCTCGCTCGCTGATGGCGGCGAAACAACCATTGAGATGTTTGATGGCAACCCAATGATTTCTGCCACATTTAGACGCAGTTTAGCGCAATAACGCCACTGAGCTTTTTAATGCTCTCTCCCTTCGAAAACCCTCCAACGCTCTTTGGCAAGACCATAATGGACTTGCCAAGGGTCGGCGGAGCATTAAAACAAATCCAAGACATACAGGAACATCGCCATGCTCGACCGCAACAAAAGTCAATTCGCTACGCCAGAATGGGCCCCGGACCGCTGGGACAATATTGCCCGGACTTACACCCCTGAAGACGTCAAAAAATTGGCCGGTTCGTTGCCAATTCAGTATTCATTGGCTGAAAATGGCGCAAAGAAGCTTTGGGATTTGCTGCACACTGAAGACTATGTGCCAACTTTGGGTACCTTCACCGGCAACCAAGCGGTGCAACAAATCAAAGCGGGCCTTAAAGCCATCTATCTGTCAGGTTGGCAAGTGGCGGCGGATGCCAATAATTCTGGCAACATGTATCCAGACCAAAGCCTTTACCCAGCGGACAGTGTGCCTGCGGTTGTAAAACGCATCAACAAAGCTTTGCAGCGCGCTGACCAAATTCAAACCATGGAAAAGCTCTCTGGTGAAGAAACCACCGACCTTGATTTTTTTGCGCCAATTATTGCGGACGCGGAAGCCGGTTTTGGCGGTCAATTGAATGCCTTTGAATTGATGAAGGGTATGATTGAGGCGGGTGCTGCTGCCGTTCATTTTGAGGATCAACTGGCGTCTGAAAAGAAATGCGGCCATTTGGGCGGTAAAGTTTTGGTGCCAACAAAGACTTTTGTGCGCACATTGAATGCGGCTCGTTTGGCCGCTGACGTTTTGGGTGTACCAACGCTGATTATGGCCCGAACAGACGCGGAAGCCGCGCGCCTGATCACCTCAGATGTTGACGAATATGATGCACCATATGTTACTGGCGAGCGTACTGAAGAAGGTTTTTATCGCCTCAAAGGCGGGTTTGAGGCGGCGATTGCTCGTGGGTTGGCCTATGCACCATATGCTGACTTGATCTGGTGCGAAACATCGACGCCAAGCCTTGATGATGCCCGCCGCTTCGCTGAAGCCATCAAACGCGAATTCCCGGACCAAATGTTGGCGTATAACTGCTCGCCATCGTTTAACTGGGCCAAGCATATGGATGAAAGCCAAATGGCCAAATTCCAAGCCGAATTGGGTGCGATGGGGTATAAATACCAGTTCATCACATTGGCTGGCTTCCATAATTTGAGCTACACGACCTTTGATCTGGCAAGCCGCTATAAAGATCGCGGTATGGCGGCATATTCAGAGTTGCAACAGGCTGAATTTGGTGCTGAAAGCCGTGGCTTTTCTGCAACCCGCCACCAGCGCGAAGTTGGCACAAGCTATTTTGATGCAGTTTCCATGGCGGTTAGCCAAGGCACCAGTTCAACAACTGCAATGGCTGAATCAACTGAAACGGCACAGTTCTAGTTGAACTGAAATTAAGAGATCTCAACTCCTTTGGGTTTGGCACACGTCCCCACTTTAGTTGTGCCAAATTTGTTGGGAAACTTGAAGCCGACGGGTTCGCCCGTCGGCTTTTTATTTGACATATTTTGCCATGCCCAAAGAAACTGGCGCGGTCTCGCCAAAGCTAAATTTCTTGTAAAGTTCGTTCGCTGAGCCATCTGCGAAAAGACTAATGAAAGCACCGGCCGGGATAGTCCGGTCGATATGGTCCATCAGTTCTTGCATCACTTTGCGGCCCAAGCCGTGCCCCTGATGGTCTGGGCGCACTGCAATATCGCACACCTGTACAAAACAACCGCCATCGCCGATCAGACGGCCCATGGCGATCAACTCGCCAGCTCCATTTCGAATACACACAGCAAAAAGCGAATTGGGCAAGCCAATGGATGCCGCTTCTTTGGATTTGGCGCTCAAACCGGCGGCAATGCGCATGGCGCAATATTCGTCGACCGCAGGGTTTTGATGGGCAATTGAAATATCGGGGTTGATCATAATTGTCCTCAGGTGAATTAGAGCCACAGTTTAGTAGGCGGGCAAATCCGTTTCGAGCAATCCCAGTTCATCCAAGTCCTTAACGCGCTCTGTGTGATCTGCTCGGAACATAAATTCGTCCAGTTGCGGCGGCGCAACAGATGTGCCAGCAAACATGGCATGTGCTTGGCCACGATGATGAATTTGATGTTGGAACAGATGGGGCAAAACATTGCCCAATGGCTCGTCATAGCGCAATAACCTAACCACTTTCTTCAAAGCCTGTTCGGTGAGTTGACCACAAAACCTGATCAGGCGCAGATCCACCTCGCGCTGAGCGGCCTTTAAGCCCGTCGCATTTTCAAATGGCTCGTCATTTTCCCAGGCTTTTGCCCCAAGCGAGCCGCCTGCAAAC